>CAUZRQ010000105.1:0-19080 GCA_963582065.1 Planctomycetota bacterium
GCCGATGTCGTAGCGACCGTCGTACTTCCTGACGTCCACTTCGGGAGCCTGCAACGGGTAGTGCGGTGCGTTGAAGGCCACGTAGAGCAGGAAGGGCTGCTTGCTGTCGGTCGCTTCGTCGAGGAACCTCAGGGCGAAGTCGCCGATGGCGTGGGTCGTGTAGAAGGGGCGGCCGCCCAGCGTTTTGGGGACCGGCCACGTCTGTCCGTTGAGCCGGAAGGTCCCGTCGCCGGTAAAGAAGTTGGTGGCTCCCGAGAGATGGCCCCAGTAGCGGTGGAACCCGAAATCGGTTGGCTGGCCGCTCAGGTGCCACTTGCCGACCATCGCCGTGAAGTACCCCGCCTGCCTCAGTGCTTCGGCGATCGTGGTCCCACGACTCAGCTTCGCGCCGCCCGCCTGGTCGCAGTACAGGCCGGTCAACAGCGAGACCCGGGACGAGTGGCACTTGGCAGTGTTGTAGAATTGAGTGAATCTCAGCCCGCGGCCTGCCAGTCGGTCGAGCCGTGGAGTGGCGATCTCGCTGCCATAACAGCCCAGGTCGGCAAAGCCCAGATCGTCAGCCATGATCATCACGATGTTGGGCCGCTGGGCAGCAGTTGCTGGAGCGGTCCAGGTGGCTGTCAGCACGGCGGCGATCATCAGGGTCTGGCGCATGGGAGTCGCCTCGTCGTACCGAGATCCGGAAACAGGCAGTTCAGTTTGGTGAGCCGTCCGACAACGATCAAGATACCGCACAGGCGGCGTAGGTGGCATCGGGTGGCCGTACCCGAGTAGAAACAGGGTATGAGCGACACATCGATCCCGCTGTTGAACGTCTCGGGCACCCCCTCGGCCATCGGCGAGGCCCACGGCGAGAGGTTTCGAGACCTGGTGCAGGAACACGTCGCCGTCCACCGCGACTGGATCTTCGAGAACACCGCGGTGCCGATGGACGCCGAGAGCCTCGACGCGACGTGGCAGCCGTGGATCGAAGCCAACCAGCAGGCGGCTCCGGAGCTGGTCGAGGAGATGCAGGGGATCGCTCGTGGGGCCGATGTCTCCTTCGAACACCTCTTCCAGGTCAATTCGCTGCTGGACCTCGGCAACTTCCGCTGGATCGACTGCGTGCAGCAACTGGTCGGCTGCACCTGTTTCGTGGTGCCTCACGAGGCCGGCACCGGCCAGACGCTGCTCGGGCAGACCTACGACCTCTCGGCCTTCCGGCGTCGATTCAACATCCTGCTGAGGATTCAACCCGACGACGGCCCGGCCCAGCTGGTCTATTCGCTGGCCGGCATGGTCGGCCTGGCGGGGCTCAACGAGCACGGCCTGGGCATCAACATCAACTACCTTTCGAGCAAGGACTGTCAGCCGGGCAAGTTGCATGCGGTGATCGTGCGGCAGGTGCTGGCGGCGTCGAACCTGGCCGACGCCGTTGCGGCTCCCACCGCGGGGACCCGTGCCGGCGGGTCTCACTACCTGGTCGCCGACGATGCCGGGCACGTGGTCAGTGTCGAGACCACCGCCGAGCAATTCGCGTTGCTGTATCCCGACGGGAAGCCCTACGGGCACACCAACCACTACCTCGCCGAGTGGCTGCAGCCTCGGCAGGTGATCCGTTCGACGGCCATCGGCAGCTCGATTGCCCGCTACACGGCCCTGCGGCGTTTCCTGCAGCGGGACGACCTGGACCGCGAGTCGCTGAAAGCGATGACGGCCGACCACAGTTCCTACCCCCGCTCGATCTGTGCCCACGGCGGGCCCGACGAGCCCGAACATCTCCGCGGCAGCACGATTGCCGCGATGGTGCAGGTGCTGGGCGAGCGGAGCATGCACATCTGCGGTGGCTGTGCCTGCGAGGGCGAGTACCAGACGATCGCGCTGGAGGGCTGACGGTTACTGGAGCAGTTGGTGCACCACGTTGCCGTGGACGTCGGTCAGCCGGAAGTCGCGACCGGCGTAGCGGTAGGTCAAGCGTTCGTGGTCCAGCCCCATTCGGTTCAGGATCGTCGCGTGCAGGTCGTGGATGTGGACCTTGTCGGTGACGGCCTTGAACCCGAAGTCGTCGGTGGCCCCGTGGGCCTGCCCGCCCTTCACGCCGCCCCCGGCCAGCCACATCGTGAAGCCGTAGTGGTTGTGGTCGCGGCCGTCGGTCCCCTTGCCCTCGGAAAGATCGGTCGTCGGCGTCCGGCCGAACTCGCCGCCCCAGACGACCAGCGTCTCCTCGAGCAGCCCGGATCGGGCCAGGTCGTCCAGCAGCGCCGCGATCGGCCGGTCGATGTCGCGGCAGAGGCTGGCCGAGCGGCTGTTGTGTCCGTGGTGAGTGTCCCACGGCTGTCCGTTGCCGTAGTAGACCTGGACGAACCGGACGCCTCGTTCGACCAGTCGCCTGGCCAGCAGGCAGCCGTTGCCGAATTCTCGCGTACCGTAGGCCTGCCGGACCGTCTTCGATTCCCGTGACAGGTCGAATGCTTCGGTTGCGGCGAACTGCATCCGGAACGCCGTCTCCATCGACTTCAGCCGCGCCGCCAGCAACGGGTCGGACCGGCGGCGGTCCAGGTGGCGACGGTTCACCTTCCGCATCAGCTCCAGCTGCCGCGCCTGGGTGGGCCGGTCGAGGTCGGCGTTGCGGAGGTAGGGGATCATCTGCTTGGGGTCGAGTGACTTGTGGTTGATGTAGGTGCCCTGGTGCTCGGCCGGCAAAAACGCGCTGGACCAAAGCACCGAGAACCTCACCGGCCGCCCCGGGCACAGCACCACGTAACCCGGCAGGTTCTCGTTCTCGGTCCCCAGTCCGTAGCTCAGCCAGCTCCCCATGCTCGGCACCGTCGGCGAGATCGTGCCGTTGTTCATCTGCAGCAGGGCCGGGCCGTGGTTGGGATTGTCGGTGTGCAGGCTGCGGATCACGCACAGGCGATCGGCGTGCTGCGACAGGTGAGGCAGCAGTTCGCTGATCTCCAGCCCGCTTTCACCGTGTCGACGGTAGCGGAACGGCGAGGGCATCAGGCCGGACGTCTGCCGTTCGGTTCTCAGCCTGACGGCTTCGGGCCGCTGGCCCGCGTACTTGGCCAGCAGCGGCTTGGGGTCGAACAGGTCGGCCTGGTACGGGCCACCGTTCATGAACAACTGGATCACGCGGCGTGCACGGGGCCTGAAATGAGGCGGTTCGGATCCGCGGAGCGCTCCGGCCAGGGCAACGGCTCCCAGGCCACCGCCCATGCGGTTGATCATCTGTCGTCGTGAGAGTGGGTTCATGGCGGTTCAGTCGACGAAAACGAACTCGTTGCTGCCCAGCAGGACCTGGATGTACTGCTGCCAGCCGCCGGGGCCGGCCTCGGCCAGGAATTCGACGGCCGTCAGTGTCTCGTCTCGATCGGCCCCCCGTCCGAACAGCATGCGGTGCAGGCGATCGATGGCTGCTGCGAAATCGGGATCCAGTGGCACGCGGCTGGCCAGCAGGCCGGCCTGCCTGATGACGAAGGGGCCGTTGAGCACGAACAACTGTTGCAGCGGCGTGATGGTGCGGACCCGCTTGGGACTGTGTCCGGTCGGGGCCGGGAAGTCGAAGAGCCGGAGCATGGTGTCGAGTTCGCGGCGCTGGATTTTCGAGTAGAGCGTGCGGCGTCGGTGCCTGGGGCTGTCGACCGGGATGGCGACACCGCCGAGGGCGGTATCGAGTTCTCCGCTGGCCGTCAGCATCGCGTCCCGCCACGACTCGATCGAGAGCCGGCGTCGGTTCATTCTCGACAGCCAGCGGTTGTCCGGGTCGACCGCCTCGCCCGGCGGGCTGGCCAAGCTGGACTGGCGGTAGGTGGCCGAGAGCACCAGTTCGCGGTGCAGCCACTTCAGGGACCAGCCGTTGTCGATGAACCGGGCCGCGAGGTCGTCGAGCAGCCGGGGGTGTGACGGCGAGTCGCCCTGGAGGCCGAAGTTCGACGGGGTGGTGACCACTCCGCGTCCGAAGTGGCCTCGCCAGATGCGGTTGACGATGACACGAGCCGTCAGCGATCCGCCCTGGCGGGGATCAACCAGGGCGTCGGCCAGTTCGAGTCGTCCACTGCCCTTGCGGAAGGGCTGGATCTTCCCGGGTGAAAGAACTTCGAGGAACCGGCGGGGCACGACCGGTCCGAGGGTCGAGGGATTGCCGCGACGGTGGATGGCCAGGTCGCGGGCCTGTCCTGGCCGGTATTCCAGGCGGGTCATGTCCTGGCCGTCGGCCAGCACGAACAGGCTGGCGTCTTCCAGCGAATGGGCCCGTGGAGCGTTGTAGTCGGGAGTCGTCTGCTTGATCCGCTCGATGCGTGCTTTCAGTTTCCTGATCTGCTGTTGCTTGTCGGCCGGTGGTGGGATCCGGAGTGTCACCTGCGTGATGCGTCGTTCGAGATCTTCGATCTGGCGATCGGCTTGGCGGACGACCCGGGCGCGATCGGGCGGCAACAGCGGCTGGTCGAACAACCGTGAACTGGCCAGTACGCCGGCCAGCGCGTAGTAGTCGGCCTGGCTGACCGGGTCGAACTTGTGGTCGTGACACCTTGCGCAGGCAAGCGTCAGCCCCAGGAAGGTGCGGCCGATGGTGTCGATCCGCTCCTCCCATTCCTCGGCGACGACCCGCCGGATCAGGTCGGGGGCCAGCCGCGGTTCCTTCCAGTAAGTCGGGGAAAGACCCAGGAAGCCCAGGGCACGCCGCTGGTCGATCGGCAGCCCGTCGACCTGGTCAGCGGCCAGTTGGCGTCGGATGAACTCGTCGAAGGGCAGGTCGTCGTTGATCGCCTCGACCACCCAGTCCCGGAATCGCCACGCCTGGGCGGTGGTCTTGAGCCAACTGGCAGTCGTGTCCGAGTACCGGGCGAGGTCCAGCCACAGCCGGGCCCAGTGTTCACCGTAGTGAGAGCTGGCCAGCAGTTGTTCGACCAGCCGGTCGCAGGCATCGGGATTTCGGTCAGCGACGAAGGTCTCGACCTGTGCCGGGGTCGGCGGCAGTCCGGTGAGATCGAAGCTGAAGCGACGGATCAACGTCCGACGATCGGCTTCGGGTGAGGGAGCCAGCCCGTGTTGGTCAAGTCGGGAGCGGATGAAGTGATCGATGCGGCGCCGCGGCCAGCCGGTCGATCGCGAAGACGGCGGGAGACTCTGCCGGCGAGCGGGTCGGAAGGACCAGAAGTCCCGGGCGGACTCGCGGTCGGCGGACTTTTCGGAGGTCCCGAGAGGTCGGTCTTTGGGCAACGGGGCGCCGCGACGCACCCACTCGCGGAGGATCGCGATTTCCGATGCCGGCAGCTTGGCCTTGGGTGGCATCTGCAAGTCGGCGTTCCGGTACTCGATCGCCTCGATCAGCCTGCTCTGTCGCGGCTTCTTCGGGATCAACACCGGTCCGGAATCGCCCCCGCGACGGATCGCGGCGGTCCGATCCAGCCGCAGGCCCCCCTCGACGGGCTTCGACCGTCGCGAGTGGCACTTGTAGCACCGGCGGGCCAGCAACGGTCGCACCCGCCGCTCGTAGAACTGAAGATCCCGAACTGCCGGATTGGCCGGTGGCGAGGGTTCAGCCGAACGAGTCGGTGAGGCGGGCGCACCCAGTACCAGGAGCGAAGCCGTGACCAAGCCGGTGGCAATGGACTTGTCGACCGTCATCGGACGGCTCCTCCGGGTCGGGGCCGCCGCCTATTCCTTGATCAGCTTCTCGACAAGTTCCTGGATCGCCTTCGCATTGGACGGACCACTGCCGACCCGTGTCATGCGGATCTTCCCCTTCTTGTCGATGACGGTGACATGGGGAATACCGGTGACGCCGTAGTACTTGGAGAGCGTCGAACCGTTGGGCTGGATCGCCAGGCGGTGCTTCAGCTTGTGGAAGTCGGCAAACTGCTGGACCATCGCCTGCTCCGCCTCGGCAGTCTGCGGCGTCTGGCCCCTGGAGAGTCGTCCGGTCTTGTCGTTGAAGTTGTACCGCTTGTAGTAGCGGGTCAGGCCGATCAGCAGGAAGTCCTTCTTGTCGTATTTCGCCTGCCACTTGATCAGGTGCGGGAAAGTGCGGATGCACGGCCCGCACCAGACGGCCCAGAAGTCGAGCACGACGACCTTGCCCTTGAGGTCTTCATCGGTCAGCGGTGTGCCGTTGACCCACGATTCGACCTGCAGCGGAGCGATGGCCTGGCCGTTGAGAGCAATGAGCTTCCGGGTCGAGGCGATCGTCTTGTCGAACCGCTTCAGCGAGGCCTTGGCCGCTGTGACAGCCTTGAGTGCGGCGGCGGCGGATTCATCGAGAGCGAGTCCGTCGAGGAAGATGAGGGCGGCCTTCTGTTTCTTCTCGGCCTGGTCCGGGTTGCTGCGGGCCAGTCCCGAAATTTCCTGGGTGGCCTTCTGGCTGAATTGCCGGATCGTCTTTGACTGGTCGGCGTTCTTCTTCAACGACGCCTGCAGAGTCTCGATCTTGATCCGGGACAACACGACCCGGTCACGGTAGACGGTGATCGCCCGGGTCGCCCGCGGGATCAGGTTCTGGCTCTTGGGATTCTTGGGCTTGGCCTTCTTGATCTCGGCTTCGAGCGCGTCGATCAGCTTTTCGGCAGCGTTGGCATCCGTGTCTATGGTCTGCCCGATCACATTGAAAACCCTGCCGAAGAACGCGTTCAATGCGGTGTCGTCTTCAAGAACCTCGCGGATCTCGGTGACGTCGACGGCCGGCTTGGCGGCCTTGGCGGCCTTGGCGTCGTCGGCGGCGGGCACCGGTGTCACCAGCACGCCGCACAACACGGCGCTGAAGAGGATTCGTGTCCAACGCATGGGGAACTCCTCGAGTGTCTCTGAGACGGGGGATGGGGATACCGACCGCCGGGGATCCCAATTCCTCAACGGTCCGTCTAGTAGAGCAGTCGCTCGGTGGGGGCACAAACCCGGCGTGAGTGGTTACAGTGTTTTCCTGCGTGACCGAGTTTCGATCCGATTTTCCCGCACGGCCAAGACATGAATCGTCCCACCTGGATGCTTGGGTTGCTGGCGGCGGTGATTTGCCCGGGATCTTTTCCGGCCCGACCGGTTGTGGCTGGGTGGGAACCGCACGTGGTTGAACAACTCAACGGGTCCGCCCGGCGGATCAAGTCGCCCGCCCGGATCCAGATCGTCTCGCGTGCCTGGAAACTCGGTGCCGTCCACTACCCGTACCTGGTTCATCTGCCCAGGAAGAACCGGCTGATGATGCTGGTCAACTGGGGCACCCGGCCGGCGAACAGATCGGGAGTCACTGCCAGTGACGACGGCGGGAACACGTGGACTCGTCCGCAGCAGGTGTCCGACACGTGGTCGGTCGGTCTCTCGCGGCTTTCCGACGGCCAGCTGGTGCTGGTCTCACAATCGCAGGTGACCGGCCCTAGCAAGAAGTACCTGTTCAGCCGCGATCATGGTGCCACGTGGACCGGGTCGGTGGCGGCACCGGGGTACCGGGGAGACAAGCCGTTCTACGAGGATTCTCAGTTCCTGGTCGATCGGGATGCGTCCGGACGGGTGACCAGGTTGTGGGGAACGGGCAAGGCCCCCGGCAAGGCCTGCCTGGTGCGGCACAGTGACGACCAGGGACGGACCTGGAGCCGCTGTCGGCACGTGCCCGAGTGGGGCCTGACCGGTGAGATCGTGCTGCACCGGGCGGGCAACGGCCACTTGCTGGCCGCCTGTCGGACCAACCTCGAGCGATTCGTGGCCGGAAAGATCGATCACTGGAGCGGGCTGGGAGTCTCGCGATCGGAAGACAACGGGCAGACGTGGTCGAAGATGAGCTACCTGTACGCCTGGGGTCGACACATGTCGAGCCTGGTGACGATGCCCAGCGGGCACATCGTCCTGACCTACGTTGTCCGCAAGGGGTACACGCCCGACGCCGACGGGCTGGCCCGGTTCGGCATCGAGGCGGTCGTCAGCCGCGACCACGGCAGGACTTGGGACCTGGACCACCGCTACCTGCTGGCGACATGGAAGGGGGACGCGTCCTTGAAGGAGGCCTGGCGGGCCAGTGGGCAACGGACCGGGACGGTGCTGTTGCGTGACGAGTCGCTGGTGACGTGCTTCGGCGCCTGGTACCGCAACATCGTGGTCGTTCGCTGGAGGCTCCATGGCGAGAAGCTGAGTCCCAGCACGCGGATCGCCGAATCCGCCTTCGACTCGAAACTCCGCAACGTTTTCGATCCCGCGGTCTCGCACTACGCGAAAACCGACCCGGGAACGCGTTGAGCTGCCGCTGTGCCGTTCAACTCCTGGCCAGGTCATCGAGAACGAGCAACCGTCGGCCGGCCAGGATCGGCAGCGTGGCTCCACAGGCGGCGCAGAAACTCGACGCGTCGGGGCAGTCGGCCTGGCACTCTGGGCATTGCATGGAAGGGGGCAACCTGGTGAATTCAGCGGGGCCGGTGAGTCTTGTCTCCGATGATCTTCATCCGGGTGACCAGCCGCATGTGCAGGTCGGTGACGACCGACTGGACCGCGGGGTCTTTCGAGCTGATCAGGTTGGTTGCCTCGTCGGGATCCTTGGCCAGGTGATACAGCTCGTCACGTGTCGGGTTCAGAAAATCGCGGATGAGTTTCCACTGGCCTGTCGAGATCATCCGCATGTGAGTGCGTGACTGGTGGTGGGTGCTGTATTCGGCGTAGTAGGTGTTGTCCCAGTCGGCCGGTTTCCGGCCCTTCAGCAGTGGCGTGAAGTCGCGGCCTCGCAGGTGCCACGACGCCTGGGTCGGCACGCCCGCCATCGCCAGGATCGTCGGGAACCAGTCGAGGTTCGAGACGGTCTGCTTCACGACGGTGCCCGGCCGGATCACGCCGGGCCAGCGGATCATCGTCGGGACCTTGATCGAATTGTCGTACATGTTGGGGCGCTGGCCCCGGGGGACGTTGTCGGTGGCCGGCGGCGGCGGTTTCAGCACCCAGTGGCCGTTGCCCTTATGCCAGATGCCGTTGTGGCCCATGTTGTAGCCGTGGTCGGAACTGAAGATCACGATCGTGTGGTCGGCAAGCTTGAGATCGTCGAGCGCCTTGAGCATCCGGCCCACGTTGCGATCGACGCTCCGCACGCTCGCCAGGTACTCGCGAGTCATCCGCTTGACCCGGGGCACGTCCAGTTTGGGGTAGTCGGGGTTGGGGATCGGGACGTCCACACCCTTGTACGGTGCCATGTCCTCCTCGGCCACCGGCAGCCAGCGGGCATGAGGTGCCCGGGTGTGCCAGCAGAGTAGGAACGGGTGGGACCTGTTGGCTCGGACGTAGGCCAACGCTTCGTTGGCCAGCACGTCGGCCGTCAGGCCTTCGAACTTCCGGTTCGTGCCGTCTTTCTCGAGCGTGGGGTTGACCGGACTCCAGCCGCCCTGGCGGTGGCCCATGAAGTGGTCGAAGCCGTAGCGGGTGGGATGCTGGTTGTCCTGTCGACCCAGGTGCCACTTGCCGACCAGCGCGGTGTGATAACCCGCCTTCTTCAATTCGCGGGGCCAGACCGGCAGCTTGGGATCCAGCCCCAGCCTGGCTTCGCGACGCGGGTGAATCCAGTCGGTGATCCCCACTTCCGTACCGTATCGGCTGGTCATCAATGCTGCCCGTGACGGGCTGCAGACGGGTGTGACCGTGTAGGCGTTGGGCAGATAGGCTCCCTCGCGGGCGATACGGTCCATGTGTGGGGTCTTGGCCAGGCGGTTGCCCGAGGCTCCCAGTGCCCACGGGGCCTGGTCATCGGTGAAGATGAACAGGATGTTCGGTTTCCGGGCCTGGACAGGTGAGACCAGCCAACCGATCAGCAACAGGGCAACAAGCCACCTCTTCATGGATTCCGTCCGGTTTTGTACGGTGCAAATGGTCGATAGAAAATGGGGGGGGACGCCGATTGTAGCTGAATCGGAGACAATTCGGGCCGAAGCCGCCGGCATCACGATGCTTGCGGATTTTGCGATGGCGGATCGATGACGGGAAAGTGTTGCCATTGCGGCGGCCCCGCGAGCGGGATAAAACTTAGTATCGAGAGCGGTTGATGCGTTAGCGGTTTCGCTTTCGGAACGGAAATCTGTCACGGGAGTTGATCCATGTTGAAGGTTCTATTCGGTGAGAAGTCGACCAACTGCGCTGGTATCACGCGTCGTAGCGCGTTGCAGGTCGGTGGACTGGGTTTCGGTGGACTGACTCTGTCGAACCTGATGTCCGCACGGGCTGCCAAACCGGCCGGAGTCACGCGCGACACCTCGGTGGTCTGGTTGTGGCTCAACGGCGGTCCGACTCACATCGAGACCTTCGATCCGAAGATGACCGCTCCGAAGGAATACCGCAGCGTTTCGGGCGAAGTGAAGACAAAGCTGCCCGGTGTGACCCTGGGCGGTCACTTCAAGGGCATGGCCGAGCAGGCCGACAGGATGACCTTCGTGCGGTCGTTCGTGGTTCCCAGCAGCAGCCACAACACGGGTGCCTTTTGGGTGAACACCGGCTACGGCCCCCGCAACCGCCCGTCGTTGGGGTCCATCACATCGCGCGTGCGGGGTCCCAATCACCCGCAGACAGGCATGCCGACTTACGTGAAAATGGGCAATATCGGGTTCAACACCGATGCCCCGATCATTCCCGGTTCCGCGTGGCTGGGTAAGGCCTTCGGCCCGTTCACTCCGAGTGGCCCGTCACGCGAGAACATGACCCTGACAACCCAGGTGTCTCGGCTGGAAGACCGGCGTTCGTTGCTGAAGGGTCTCGACAAGATCCAACGCGATGTTGACGCCAAGGGCGTGATGGACGGGATCGACGGAATGAACCACCAGGCGTTCAGCCTGATCCTGGGCAAGGCCACGCAGGCCTTCGACATGAAGCGGGAAGACCCGAAGGTGGTCGACAAGTACGGCGGGGGACTGGGCCAGTCGCTGTTGACGGCCCGTCGCCTGTGCGAGGTCGGGTGCGGATTCGTGGCGGTTTCGTTGCAGGGCTGGGACATGCACGGAAACGTGGCGGGCGGGATGAACGGCCGTGGTCCGCAGGTGGACCGTGCGGTGTCGGCGTTCGTCTCGGACATTCACCAGCGTGGTCTCGACAAGAACATCCTGCTGGTCATCTCGGGCGAGTTCGGTCGCACGCCGCGGATCAACAAGAACGCCGGACGTGATCACTGGGGTCCGTTGAGCACGCTGGCGCTGGCCGGGGGCGGGTTGAACATGGGCCAGGTGGTCGGCAAGTCGTCGCCGAAGGCCGAGGTGCCGGCCGGTGGCAAGGTGGGGCCGCAGGAACTGATGGCGACCGTCTTCCACGTGCTGGGCATCGAACGCGAGACATCGTTTGACGATCCGGCCGGCCGTCCGATCCCGATGCTGGGAACCGGCCAGCCGATCAAGGGACTGATCTAGCCCGGCGGCGGGCCCGGTTCATTTCTGCCGCAGGTTCTTGTTGCAGTTCTTGTCCTGCGAGACGCCCGTCCCGGTGATTGCGACCGGGTGCGTGAACAGGTATTTCCAGGCGGCCTCGTGGAGGTATGTTCCCGAGTCGTCGCGTCGGGCACTGCCTCCGGGAACGACGGCGACATGCGCCCGGCTGGTGTTGCCGCCGACGTCGAAGGTGCTGACCAGCCGGCGGGAAAAGCTGAACGGTGAGGCGGCCTTGTCGACGTCGACGATCGCCCCGTGCCTGTGCAGTCCCAGCAGTTCCCACGATCGGCAGTAGTGGTCGCCCGACCAGCCGGTGTCCAGGACGTGAGTGAACCCGAAGAAGCGGTTGGTGGGAGTGGCCGAGGGCAGTTTCTGCCAGGTCTGGTACTGGTCGCGTGGCCCGGAAAACATCACCACGCGGCTGACCTTCTTGTGCACCGCGAACCGTGCTGCGGTGGTCGATCCGTGCGAGATGCCGGCCACGATCACGTCGTCCCATCTCAGGTCACTGCCGTCGGACGTCAGGAAGTGGCTCCACTTGGCCTGCGGATTCTTCTTGGCCAACCAGGTCACGAACTGGCGGGACCGCTCCATCATCCCGTCGGGCTTGGGGATCGAGAGGTCCGGGCTGTGGTCCTCGCCGGTGGCCGCCTCGAGCCTCGCGTCACCACGGCACATGTTTCCCACCGGGTTCTCGCGGCAGATCTTGCCGAACCACCGGTTGGCGTAGTGGACCTGGATCGCATGCAGTCCGTAGCTGGAAAGACGGTCGAACAGGCGTGAATTGTGACTCATCAGCCAGATCACCAGCTTGCCACGCGGGCTGACCCGCGTGTCGACGATGGCGTGTTGCCGGTCCTTGACCTGGCCGCCGGCCGAAAACACGAAGTCGATCTCGGGGTGCTCCTTGGCTTGCGGGTCGATTCTGCTGGCCCGTTCCCAGAGCTTGTATCGCCGGGGCTTGGGGTCGGAGTATTTCAGGGACGTCGCCACCACCATGTGCTTCAGGTGCAACTGCAGGAAGTCGAAGGTTCGTTTTCCGTTCCGATCCGTGAAGAACTCGGTTCCTCCGTGTCCCGAACCTGCCAGGACATGAAGCTGGACCGGCCGGCCGGCCTTCCTGTAGGCCCGCTCGATGGACTGGGACTGGTCCAGCAGGACCGTCCTGTCCATGTCACCGTGGAAGATCAGCAGCGGGGGATCATCCGCGGTCACGTGGTACGCCGCGGAGGCCTGCCTGGCCAGTTCGACTTTCTGGTCGGCGCCACCGCCCAGCAGGTTGTAGACGACCGACCCCTTCTTGTTGGCCCGTGACGGCTGCGTCCTGCTTCTGAGCACGAAGTCGGTCGGACCGTAATAGTCGACCACCGCCTGCACTCGTGAAGACTGGTCGAGATGTCCTCCCACGGTCCCTTCGAGCTTGCTGTTTCCGCCGGTCGTTCCCAACAGCGTCGCCAGGTGGCCTCCCGCGCTGGAACCGGACACGGCGATCCGATCCGCCAGGTAACCATGATCCTTGGCATGGGCCCGCAGCCAGCGGACGGCGGCCTTGCAGTCGTGCAACTGGGCCGGGAACTTGGCGACGTTGGAGAGGCGATAGGAAATGCTGGCGACGGTGTAGCCGTAATTCGACAGCCAGGACAGGCGGCAGCGGTTCTTCGACCCGGTTCGCCAGCCACCTCCGTGAATCCAGACAACCAGCCGGGATCCCTTCGGTGTCTCCGGCAGGTGCAGGTCCAGTTTCAGGCTCTGCCCGTTGATGCTGGCGAACTCGAGGTCCTTGACCACTTTTCCTGCGGCAACCGAGTCCGCCGCGGAACAGGCCAGGAGCAACGGGACGATAAAGGCAAGTTGTCGAACGTGCATGCCTGGTGAGTTCCTGTCGAGAATCGGGGACGTCTTGGCCACTACTTCGGATTCGTATCAGGCAACACGATACTTCGCCACGAAATCCTCGTTCAAGGCAATGCCGATGCCGGGTCCTTCGGGAGGGCGGACGCGACCGCCGTTGTCCCGGACCTGTTCGAACACTCCCAATGGCTCGGTCAACAAATGTTCGTGGAACAGGTTGGGCGTCGTGTCGTATTCGAGCATCGGTTCGAACTGTTTCAGCCCACCGGGGAGATCGGGGAGAGTCGACACCAGGTGCATGTCGACGGCGATCAGTACGTCCGAACCCCACACGTGCGGGATCACCGGGGTGCCGAAGGCGTGGGCCATCGCCACGATCTTGATGAACTCGCTGATCCCGCCGGTCGCGGCGACTTCCGGCTGAAGAATGTCGACCGAGCGTCGACAGAGCAGTTCACGGTGTCCAAAACGGGTCCATTCGGCCTCGCCCCCGGCGATCTGGATGCCCGGCAGCGCGTCGCGGACCTGGCGGTACCCGTCGTAGTCCTCGGGCATCACCGGCTCTTCGAACCAGTAGTAGTCCAGGTCCACAAGCGCCAGTCCCAGTTGAATGGCCTCGCCGACGGTGTAGGCGTGGTTGGTGTCGGCCATCAGCTTGAAGCCGTCACCGGCTCCGCGCCGCACCGCAGCGGCCAGTTCGATGTCCCGTTCGACTCCCAGGCCGAGTTTCATCTTTGATGCGGTGAATCCTCTCTCGACGATCGCGGCCACTTCCTCTTCGAAGACCGCCGGCAGGTCGTCCCGCTTGCGGAACATCATCCCGTAGCCGTAGGCGACGAAGTCGTCACGGGCCTTGCCGCCGAGCAACTGGTACAGCGGCAGGGCGGTGGCCTTGCCGAGGATGTCCCACAGGGCGATGTCGACGCCCGAAAGACAGCAGATGGGCATCCCCTTCTGGCCGTGGTCGCGGACGGAGTTGTAGACGTCGTGCCAGATGACGTTGATGTCCAGCGGGTTGCGGCCGATCAGCCGCGGGGCGATCACGTGCCTGAGGATGGCCTGGTTGGCGAAGGCGAAGTCGCCGGCTCCGAAGATCTCGCCGATTCCCGTCAGTCCCTCGTCGGTGTGCACGAGCACCAGGTGAGCGGTCCGCTTGTCGTAGTAGCCCTGGGCGAAGCCGAGTTCTTCCTGCATCTCGTGCTGCAGGATGATCGATTCGATCTCGGTGATGCGCATCGGGACTGGTCCGTTCGCGTGGTCGGCGTGCTGGCGGCGCCGTCTCAGCCAATCAACTCGGGGACCACGTGTCCACCGTGGACCAGCGGCCAGGGCCGCCCCTGCCGGTCGGCGATCTTCTGCTCGTGGTCGATCCCCAGCAGGTGGTAGGCCGTGGCCAGGATGTCCTTGGGCGAGATGGGCCGTTCGGTCGGGTAGGCGGCGATCTCGTCGGAGGCTCCGATCAGGGTGCCGGGCCTGATGCCGGCGCCGGCAAACAACTGGCTGTAGACCTCCGACCAGTGACCGCGGCCGGGTCCCTTGTTGGTGTTGTAGAACTTCGGCGTGCGTCCGTGCTCGCTGAGACACAGCACCAGCGTGTCGTCGAGCATGCCCCGTTGTTCGAGGTCGCGGATCAGTGCCGAGTAGGCCCGGTCGAATCCGGGCAGCAGCAGCTTTCTCATCCGCGGGTGATGATCGTGGTGCGTGTCCCAGCTCTCGTCGGACCGCTCCCACTCGTCCCAGATCACCGTGACCAGTTTCACGTCGTTCTCGATCAGCCGTCGGGCCGACAGGCACGACTGGCCGAAGAGGTTCATGCCGTAACGCTCGCGGACACCGGCGGGTTCGCTCTGGATATCCAGCCCACGTCGCAGCTTGTCGGAAGCGGCCACCGAGAATGCCCGCTCACGGGTCCGCTGGTAACTCTGGACCGATGAGGCGGTGTCGATCCAGCGGGCCTGGTCCTCGAGCTGGCCCAGCAACGACCGGCGGCGGTTGAGAATGTCGAGCGTCAGGCCGGGGACGTGGCGTTCGCTGAAGGAAAACCGGCCCTCGGGAGTGATTTCCAGGTACGGGTCACCCTGGGGCATCTCGCCGCGGAATTCTCCCCACACCGGGTCGTAGGACGCGCCCAGGAATCCCCCGAACGTGCCGGCTCGCTTGTTCGGACCCGAGCGGGTGCTCTGCACCCACGGCAGCCCGACACTGACCGGCGGCCGGAAGCCGCGGTTCTGCCGGTTGGCTCGCTCGTCCAGGAAATCCAGCACGCCGCCGAAGAACGGCCAGTGGTCCGGGTGACGCTGGCGGCCCTCGAGATTGGTTGTCTCGAGGTTCCCGGTCAGCGTGTAGGCGGCGTTGTGGAGCGGCCAGGGATGTGACATCGACCGGATCACCGTGCAGCGATCCAGCACCTCGGCGGTCATCGGCAGCAGCTCGTTGACCCGCACGCCGGAGAGCTTCGACGCGATCGTTCCGAATTCGCCGCGGATCTCTTCCGGAGCGTCCGGTTTCGGATCGAGCGTGTCGAGCTGGCTCCAGGCACCGTAGATGTAGAGCAGGATGCAGTTCTTGGCACGGCCGAACGTCGATTCGAGTCCGGCCGTCGGAACGGGTTTCGCAGCCGGCAGAATCGAGCCGCCGGCCAGTGACCCGGCCAGGCCCAATCCGCCCACACGAAGCATCTCGCGACGATCCAGTCCACCACGACCGTGGTGAGCCAGTGAACGTCCGGTGCCGAGGATTCTGAGCATGAATTCGTGAACGCTAGGTCCGTGGAAGGACTCCAGCCTATCGCACAGGCCGAATGATGGTCAATTCGGAGATGAAGCGGACGGGAATATATCCTTCCGTCAAGAAAGGAGTTCCACCAGGAAGATCAACAACCGAACCAAATGACCCAGGACCAACAGAACGAAAAATCCGATTGGAAGGAAGCAGAGAAATCTCACGAGGACGTTCTTCTTATCGGACTCGTCGGGTTCATCGAAGTGGCTTGAATGGCTGGTTGAACTGGCGGATGGTGGGAAGTCTGTCTGTGGCACATCTGCCCGGACCGGTTTTGAGTGAACCCGGAGAGTGATCGATGCGCGGGAGACCTGGCGGCCGTCGGATCCTGCTGGCCGTGGCCTGCCTGTTGCTGCCGGGGATGTCTCTGTCGGCCGCCGAGCGACCCAACATCCTGCTGATCGTCGCCGACGACCTGGGGTACTCGGACCTGGGCTGCTACGGGGGCGAGATCGCCACTCCCAACCTCGACCGGCTGGCCCGCCAGGGGCTGCGATTCACGCAGTTCTACAACAACGCGATCTGCACCGGCACGCGGGCGTCACTGCTCACGGGCCTCTACCCCCGCCAGGTCGGTCTCACCAAGCTCCAGCGGTGCGTGACATCCGCCGAGGTGTTGCGGGCGGCCGGGTACCGGACGTTGATGGCCGGCAAGTGGCACCTGGCCGGCGACCCCAGGCAACGGGGTTTCCAGAAGTACTTTGGATTGCTGACCGGGTGCTGCAACCAGTTCAATCCCGGGGCACGACGTCCCGGCGAACCCGAGCCGGGAAAGAAGTTTGTCGGTGACAACCAGCCGTTCGCCGTCGCCGATCGGGTCGTCAAGCCGTACACGCCCACCCGGGGTTTCTACACCACCGACGCGTTCACCGATTCGGCTCTCCGGTTCCTCGGCGAGGCCGACAGGCGTGACCAGCCATTCTTCCTGTACGTGGCCTACACCGTGCCGCATTACCCGTTGCACGCGCCGCCGGAGGACATCGCCCGGTACCGGGGCAAGTTCCTGTCCGGCTGGGACGAGCTGAGGAAGAAGCGGCTGGAGCGGATGAAACGGCTGGGCCTGGTCGATGCGAACCTGGAGCTCCCGCCCCGCAACCGGCACGCACCCGCGTGGGATGACATCGATGACAAGCACGCCTGGGACCTGAAGATGGCCGTCTATGCCGCGATGGTCGATCGGATGGATCGCAACATCGGGCGGCTGCTCGAGCGGCTTCGCAAGACCGGGCAGGAGGAGAACACGCTGGTGTTGTTCTTCTCGGACAACGGCCCCAGCGACGAGGACCGCACCAGCACGCCGGAGATTCCACCCGGTCCGGTCGAGAGTTACCGGACCGTGGATCTGCCGTGGGCCAATCTCAGCAACACGCCGTTCCGGCACTTCAAGCGATGGAACCACGAGGGGGGAATCTCGACCCCGTTGATCGCACGCTGGCCGCGGGTGATCAGGACCGGTGGCCGGATCACCGATCGGCTCGGACATGTCATCGACATCATGGCCACCTGCGTGGACATCGCCGGTGCGACCTATCCGAAAACGGTCGGCAGGCAGAAGATCCCGCCGCCGGAGGGTCGCAGCCTGCTGCCGATCCTCTCGGGGAAGCCGGGCGGGGACCAGCCGCGGACGCTGTACTGGAACCAGCGGGCGTTGTGGCGGGCGGTTCGCCGGGGACGCTGGAAGCTGGTCTCGCCGGACCACACCTACCAGTACAACCCGTGGCGAGCCGGGCGGAAGGGCCGGATCCTTCTCAAGCCACCGGCCGACCTCGACCAGCTGTGGGAACTCTACGACGTCCAGGCCGATCGGACCGAGATGAACAACCTGGCAAGGAAGCACCCCGAGCGAGTCCGGGAACTGGCCGACCTGTATGCCGCCTGGGACCGGCGGGTCACAGCCAGTCGGTGAAGCCGGTCCGCTTCATCGGGTCGTCCATCCACGACGTGTCCGGTTCGGGCAGTGCCAGTGCCTTGGTGACCGACAGCCAGCCATCGGGCAACGGCTTGCACGATGGGTAGCCCTTGCGAGTGATCCAGCAGATCTCACCTCGTTCCTCGCACGCCTGCCCGATCGCGAGCGTGGCGCGGACGTCCTGGGCCACGTATTCGAGGATCTCGTCATAACGCCCGTCGGCCCACATGTCGGGCGCCAGCTTCTGGGCTTCGTTGGACGACTTGCCCGGCAGCCCCATTCCCTCGGCGGCCTTGCCCAGCCCGATGGGATAGCCCAGTTGACAGAAGACGTGGAACATCATGTCCACGTGGTCGCGGGCCAGCTGCTTGCACTCCTCGGGCATCCCCGACTCCTCGGCCAGGATGTCGAAGTCGAAGCCCAGGCCGTTCCAGGTCAGGATGGTGGCACCGTCGGAACCGGCGTCCACCAGGAACCGGACCAGTTCGCTCACCTCCTCGGCGCTCATCCGGGGTGACGGCGTCCCCTCCCCTGTCTTGCCGTGCCACGTCCGCGGTTCGTCTTCGTTGCTCGAGAGTGTCGCGGCGCAGGTGATGCCCAACGGTCGGTGTGATTTCAAGTCACCCACCGGGCCGTCGATGATCTTGGCCGTCTCGATATCGAAAGCGATGTAGTGTCGAGCCATGTGCTCATTCGCCGGCAATACAGGAGCGGTGCTTTCCGCCGCAGAGAATCAACCGGTTGCCTGATGATCTCAGGTCGGTCACCAGCTCAGCGATCCTCGGCTTTGGCCGAAGGACTCGGTCTCGAGTCCCGCATTGTTGAGCATCGTAACGAACAGATTGCACAGCGGAGTGTTTTTCTTGATGTCGTGGGCGATGTACTGGCCGTGTTTGAACCCGCCGCCGGCCAGGAAGATCGGCAGGTTGCGGGCGTGGTGTGCGTTGGCGTTGCCGAGGTTGCTGCCGAAGAGGATGGACGTGTTGTCGAGCAGCGTGGAACCCACTTCCGTCTTGTCCTTCATCTGGCCCAACAGGCTGCCGAAGCAGTTCACGATGCCGGTCTCGATCTTCTGCAACTCGGCGATCTTGGCGGTATCCTGGCCGTGGTGCGACAGGTTGTGGTGGTTGCCGGTCACGCCTTCGACCTTCGGGACGACGAAATGGTCCTGGATCATGACGCTGATGACCCGGC
>CAUZRQ010000106.1:0-18699 GCA_963582065.1 Planctomycetota bacterium
CTCAGCTGGTCTATTCGCTGGCCGGCATGGTCGGACTGGCGGGTCTCAACGAGCACGGCCTGGGCATCAACATCAACTACCTCTCGAGCAACGACTGCCAGCCGGGCAAGTTGCACGCGGTGATCGTGCGGCAGGTGCTGGCGGCATCGAACCTGGCCGACGCCGTCGCGGCCCCCACCGCGGGGACCCGTGCCGGGGGGTCTCACTACCTGGTCGCCGACGACGCCGGGCACGTGGTCAGTGTCGAGACGACCGCCGAGGCGTTCGCGCTGCTGTATCCCGACGGTAAGCCCTACGGGCACACCAACCACTACCTCTCCGAGTGGCTGCAGCCCCGACAGGTGATCCGATCGACGGCCATCGGCAGCTCGATCGCACGCTACACCGCGCTGAGGCGGTTCCTGCAGCGAGACGACCTGGATCGCGAGTCGCTGAAGGCGATGACCGCCGACCACAGCTCCTACCCCCGCTCGATCTGTGCACACGGCGGGCCCGACGAGCCCGAGCACCTGCGCGGCAGCACGATCGCAGCGATGGTGCAGGTGCTGGGCGAGCGGACCATGCACATCTGCGGCGGGTGTGCCTGCGAGGGCGAGTACCAGGCGATCGCGCTTGAGAGCTGACGTCTAGGCGAGCAGTTCGTGGATGACGTTGCCGTGCACGTCGGTCAGCCGGAAGTCGCGGCCGGCGTAGCGATAGGTCAACCGCTCGTGATCCAGACCCATCTGGTGCAGGATCGTGGCGTGCAGGTCGTGCACGTGGACCGTGTCGGTGACGGCCTGGAAGCCAAAGTCGTCGGTGGCCCCGTGGGCCATGCCTCCCTTCATCCCGCCGCCGGCCAACCACATCGTGAAGCCATAGTGGTTGTGGTCTCGCCCGTCGGTCCCTTTCCCTTCCGAGAGATCCGTCGTTGGCGTGCGACCGAATTCGCCGCCCCACACGACCAGCGTGTCCTCGAGCAGCCCCGAGTGGGCCAGGTCGTCCAGCAGCGCAGCGATCGGGCGGTCGATGTCTCGACAGAGACTCACCGCCCGAGCGTTGTGCCCGTGGTGAGTGTCCCAGGGTTGCCCGTTGCCATAGTAGACCTGAACAAACCGTACACCCCGCTCGACCAGCCGCCGTGCCAGCAGGCAGCCGTTGCCGAATTCACGGGTCCCGTACGCCTCGCGGACCGACTTGCTTTCACGTGCCAGGTCGAAAGCATCGGTCGCGGCGAACTGCATCCGGAAGGCGGTTTCCATCGACTTCAGCCGCGCCGCCAGCAGCGGGTCTCCGTCTCGACGCTCCAGGTGCCGCCGGTTCACCCGCCGCATCAGCTCCAGTTGCCGCGACTGCGTGGCCCGATCGAGGTTGGCGTTGCGGAGGTAGGGGATCATCTGCTTCGGGTCGAGCGACTTGTGGTTGATGTAGGTGCCCTGGTGCTCGGCGGGCAGGAAGGCGCTGGTCCACAGCACCGAGAATCTGACCGGTCGGCCCGGGCACAGCACCACGTACCCGGGCAGGTTCTCGTTCTCGGTGCCCAGCCCGTAACTGAGCCAACTGCCCATGCTGGGAACCGTCGGCGAGATGGTCCCGTTGTTGATCTGCAGCAGGGCGGGTCCGTGGTTGGGGTTGTCGGTGTGCAGGCTGCGGATCACGCACAGCCGGTCGGCATGTCGCGAGAGATGCGGCAGCAACTCGCTGATCTCCAGCCCGCTGTGGCCATGGCGTCGGAAGCGGAACGGCGAGGGCATCAAGCCGGCGGTCTGCCGTTCGGTCCTCAGCCGGACCGCCTCGGGACGCTGACCGGCGAACTTGTGCAGCAGCGGCTTGGGGTCGAACAGGTCGCCCTGGAAGGGGCCGCCATTCATGAACAGCTGGATCACGCGGCGAGCGCGGGGCGCAAAGTGCGGACCCTCGGCCGCATTGATCGCGCCGGCCATCGCCACCGCGCCCAGGCCACCACCCATGCGGGCAATCATCTGTCGTCGTGAGAGTGGGGTCATGGCGTGTCAGTCAATAAATACGAACTCGTTGCTGCCCAGCAGGACCTGGACGTATTGAGGCCATCCCTGCGGGCCGGCCGCCTCCAGGAACTCGACCGCCGTCTGGATCTCGACCGCGTCGGCCTTTCGATCAAACAGCAGCCGGTGCATACGATCGACGGCGTCGCGGGGCTGAGCAGCGACGGGGATCCGGCCCGCGGTCAGGGTCGAGTTTCTGGCGATGAAGGGGCTGTTGAGAACGAAGAGCTGTTGCAGCGGGGTGATGGTGCGGATCCGCTTGGGGCTGTGGCCCGAGGGGATGGGGAAGTCGTAGAGCATGAGCATGGTGTCGAGTTCGCGGCGGTCGATTCTCGAGTACAGCGTTCGTCGACGGTGCTTGGGATCCTCGACCTTCCTGGCCGGGCCGCCCAGGGCCGTGTCGAGCTCTCCGCTGGCACAGAGCATCGCGTCTCGCCACGCCTCGATCGACAGCCGCCGCCGATTCATCCTCCACAGCCAGCGGTTGTCCGGATCGATGGCCCGGCCCGGGCCATCGGATCGACTGGCCTGGCGGTAGGTGGCCGAGAGCACCATGTCCTTATGCAGCCATTTCAATGACCAGCCGTTGTCGATGAAGCGGGCCGCCAGATCGTCGAGCAGGTGGGGGTGCGAGGGGAGTTCGCCCTGGAGTCCGAAGTTCGAGGGGGTGGTGACCAGGCCGCGGCCAAAGTGCTGACGCCAGATGCGGTTGACAATCACCCGAGCCGCCAGTGATCCCCCCTGCCGGGGATCGACCAATGCGTCGGCGAGTTCGAGTCGGCCACTGCCGTTGCGGAACGGTCGGGTCTTGCCCGGGGAGAGCACTTCGAGGAATCGTCGGGGCACGACCGGACCAGGGCTGTTGGGGTTGCCCCGCCGATGAATCGCCAGGTCGCGGACCTCCCCGAGGCGGTATTCCAGCCGTGTCATGTCCTGGCCGTCAGCCAGCACGAACAGGCTGGCGTCTTCCAGCGAGTGTGCTCGCGGGGCGGCGAAGTCGGGGGTCGACTTCTTGATCTCTTCGATCTGTGCCCTGAGACGAGCGATCTGCTGCTGCTTGTCCTTGGGAGCGGGGATGCGGAGAGTGACCTGCGTGACGGATCGTTCGAGCTTGCTGATCCGTCGATCGGCGTTCCGCACCACCCGGGCTCGATCGGCCGGCAACAGGGGTTGGTCGAAGAGTCGTGTGCTGGCCAGCACGCCGGCCAGGGCGTAGTAGTCGGCCTGGGTGATGGGGTCGAACTTGTGGTCATGGCATCTTGCGCACGCCAGCGTGAGCCCCAGGAAGGTGCGGCCGATGGTGTCGATCCGCTCCTCCCACTCCTCGGCCACCACGACCTTGATCAACCTCGGAGACAGCCGCGGTTCTTTCCAGTAGGTGGGCGAAAGTCCCAGGAACCCCAGCGCGCGGCGCTGTTCTATGGGCAGCTCGTTGAGATGGTCGGCGGCCAGTTGCCGGCGGACGAACTCGTCGAATGGCAGATCGGCGTTCAGCGCTTCGACCACCCAATCACGGTACCGCCACGCCTGGGCGGTCGTCTTGAGCCAACTGGCGGTGGTGTCGGAATAGCGGGCCAGGTCCAGCCAGGCCCGGGCCCAGTGTTCACCGTAGTGAGGGCTGGCCAGCAGGCGATCGACCAGGCGGTCGTACGCGTCGGGCCGCTGATCGTCGATGAACCGCTCAACCCCCTCCGCTGTCGGTGGCAGACCCAGCAGATCGAAGCTCAGGCGGCGGATCAGCGTGCGACGGGTGGCCTGGTGCGAAGGAGAGAGCTTTTGCTGTGCGAGACGTCCGAGTACGAAGTGATCGAGCCGGCGTCGCGGCCAGGCCGCGCGAATTGCGGGCGTGGGCGGATCGTGACGCTTCAGTGGCTGGAACGACCAGAACTCGCGGGCTGCCTCGAGATCTGCGGGGGCGGTGGGTGTGTCGAGTGGACGGTCGGGGGGCAATGCCGCACCGCGACGGACCCACTCGACCAGCACGGCAATCTCCGAGGCGGGCAGCTTGCTCTTGGGAGGCATCTTCAGGTCGGCGTTGGTGTAACGCACCGCCTCGATCAACAGGCTCGAGTCGGGTCGTCCGGCCGCGACGACGACTCCCGAGTCGCCTCCGCGGCGGATCGCCGAGGACCGGTCGAGTCGCAGGCCACCCTTGAGGGGTTTCGACTTCGCCGAATGGCACGTGTAACAGCGGCGGACCAGCAGCGGCCGGACCCGTCGTTCAAAGAACTCGAGTTCCTTGGCCGACGGCTTGGGGGCCGCCGCCGATTGGGCCGGAGCCACAACGACCAGCAGTACCAGCAGGGCTGAGATCAGGCGGGTGAGGGGCATAGGTCAAAACCCATTGTCGCGGTACGACGGCCCGGTGCAACCACCGGTTGCGGTTCCCGTCGTGGGCCGCCGCTGAGCCGGGCCGGCTGTGTCAGTCTCTGGAGAATGCCGTGCTGTGGGCTACGGGCCATCCGGGACTCACCCGAACAGTTTACCGCGGCTCGTGGACCTGGTCTCCGGTCGTCTTCATCCGGGCAACCAGCCGCCGGTGCAGATCGCCGAGCACGGAGCGGACCTTGGGGTCCTTCGAGCCGACCAGGTTGTTCGCTTCGGCCGGGTCCTGCTCGAGGTGGTACAACTCGTCGCGCGAGGGGTTCAGGAAATCGCGGATGAGCTTCCATTGACCGGTCGAGATCATTCGCATGTGAGTGTGCGACTGGTGGTGGGTGCTGTACTGGGCGTAGTAGGTGTTGTCCCAGTCGGTCGGTTTCCGGCCCTTCAGCAACAGGGTGAAGTCGCGGCCACGCAGTTTCCATGACGGCTGGGTCTTCACGCCGGCCATGGCCAGGATTGTCGGGAACCAGTCGAGGTTCGAGACAGTCTGGGTGACGACGGTGCCCGGCTTGATCACCCCCGGCCAGCGGATCATCGTGGGCACCTTGATCGAGTTGTCGTACATGTTGGGCCGCTGGCCGCGGGGGATGTTCGGCCTGGCCGCCGGCGGCGGCTTCAGCACCCAGTGGCCGTTGCCCTTATGCCAGATGCCGTTGTGACCCATGTTGTAGCCGTGATCGGAACTGAAGATCACGATCGTGGTCCGGGCGAGTTTCAGTTCGTCAAGCACCTTCAGCATCCGGCCCACGTTGCGATCGACGCTCCGCACGCTCGCCAGGTACTCGCGGGTCATCCGTTTGACCCGCGCCACATCCAGATTCGGGAAGTCCGGGTTGGGGATCGGGACGTCCACGCCCTTGTACGGGGCCATGTCCTCGGGCGCCACGGGCAACCAGCGGGCGTGGGGGGCGCGAGTGTGCCAGCAGAGCAGGAAGGGGCTCTCGCCTCGGGACTTCACGTGTGAGCGAATGAACCCCAACGCCTCATCGGCCAGCACGTCGGCCGTCAGGCCTTCGAACTTGCGGTTCGTGCCGTCCTTCTCCAGCGTCGGATTGACCGGGCTCCAGCCACCCTCGCGGTGACCCATGAAGTGATCGAAGCCGTACCTGGTGGGGTGTTGCCTGTCCTGGCGACCGAGGTGCCACTTGCCGACCAGGCCGGTGTGGTAGCCGGCCTTGTGCAACTGGCGTGGCCAGACCGGCAGCTTGGGATCCAGCCCCAGCTGGGCCTCGCGACGCGGATGGATCCAGTCGGTGATCCCCACCTCGGTGCCGTAACGACTGGTCATCAGCGACGCCCGCGACGGACTGCAGACGGGTGTCACCGTGTAGGCGTTGGGCAGGTAGGCCCCTTCGCGGGCGATGCGGTCCATGTGAGGCGTCTTGGCCAGGCGGTTGCCCGAAGCACCCAGGGCCCAGGGAGCCTGGTCGTCGGTAAAAATGAAGAGGATGTTCGGCTGAGCGGCCCGGGTGGCAGAGCCTAACCCGGCGACCAGCAACACGGCAGCAAGACACCTGGTTGTTCCTGTCATGAAAACTGTCCGGCCTGAAGTGGTCCAATTGGTCGATAAATAATCATGGCGTGAAAGCGGCCGTTGAGGTAGTCGCAGCGGCCAGATGAGGTGACTCGACATTGCAGGTGCCACGCAACACGCCTAGAATTTTGCATCGAGAAGTATTGATGTGATACTCTTTCTTGTCCTTGACTCGGATTCCCCCGGGAGAGTTGATCCATGTTGAAGGTCCTGTTTGGTGAAAAGGCAACCAACTGTGCCGGCATCACGCGCCGCAGCGCGTTGCAGGTGGGTGGTCTGGGTTTCGGAGGACTGACGCTCTCGAACCTGATGTCCGCCCGGGCTGCCGGCCCCTCCGAGCTCAGTCGTGACACCTCGGTGGTGTGGCTGTGGCTCAACGGTGGTCCGACTCACATCGAGACCTTCGACCCGAAGATGACCGCTCCGAAGGAATACCGCAGCGTCTCGGGCGAAGTGAAGACGAAGCTGCCGGGCGTGACCCTGGGTGGTCACTTCACGGGCATGGCCGAGCAGGCCGACAGGATGACCTTCGTCCGGTCGTTCGTGGTTCCCAGCAGCAGCCACAACACGGGTGCCTTTTGGGTGAACACCGGTTATGCCCCTCGCAACCGTCCATCGTTGGGGTCCATCACATCCCGCGTGCGGGGTCCCAATCACCCACTCACCGGAATGCCGACCTACGTGAAGATGGGAAATATCGGGTTCAACACCGATGCCCCGGTCATTCCCGGTTCCGCCTGGCTGGGTAAGGCGTACAGTCCGTTCACCCCCAGCGGTCCGTCGCGCGAGAACATGAACCTGACGACCCAGGTGTCGCGGTTGGAAGACCGTCGTTCGCTGCTGAAGGGTCTCGACAAGATCCGGCGGGACGTCGATGCCAACGGCGTGATGGACGGAATCGACGGCATGAACAACCAGGCCTTCAGCCTGATCCTGGGCAAGGCCACGCAGGCCTTCGACATGAAGCAGGAAGACCCGAGGACCGTCGACAAGTACGGCGGCGGACTGGGCCAATCGCTGTTGACGGCCCGTCGCCTCTGCGAGGTCGGTTGCGGATTCGTGGCCGTTTCGCTGCAGGGCTGGGATATGCACGGCAACGTGGCAGGCGGGATGAACAGCCGTGGGCCGCAGGTCGACCGCGCCGTTTCGGCGTTCGTCTCCGACATCCACCAGCGTGGCCTCGACAAGAACATCCTGCTGGTCATCTCCGGCGAGTTCGGCCGCACGCCGCGGATCAACAAGAACGCCGGTCGCGATCACTGGGGTCCGTTGAGCACGCTGGCCCTGGCCGGTGGTGGCCTGAACATGGGCCAGGTCATCGGCAGGAGTTCACCGAAGGCCGAGGTGCCTGCCGGGGGCAAGGTGGATCCCCAGCAACTGATGGCCACCGTCTTCCACGTGCTGGGTATCGAGCGAGAAACCTCGTTCGACGACCCGGCCGGCCGACCGATCCCGATGCTGGGAACCGGACAGCCGATCAGGGGGCTGATCTAACCCCCCGCACGGCGTCACTTCCGCCGTTGGTCCTTGTTGCAGTTCTTGTCCTCGGCAACCGCCTTCCCGGTTTTCTCGACCGGGTGCGTGAAGAGGTACTTCCAGGTGGCTTCGTGGAGGGACTTGCCCTGTGCGTCGCGGCGGGCACTGCCGCCCGGGACGACTGCCACGTGAGCCCGGCGTGTGTTGCCGCCGACATCGAAGGTGCTGATCAGCCGTCGGGAATTGCCGAACGGCGCAGCGGCCTTGTCCACGTCGACGATCGCCCCGTGCCTGTGCAGGCCCAGCAGTTCCCACGAACGGCAGTAGTGATCGCCGCTCCAGCCGGTGTCCAGCACGTGGGTGAATCCGAAGTAGCGGTTGCTGGGAGTGGCCGAGCGGAGCTTCTGCCAGGTTTGCAACTGGTCACGGGGTCCCGAGAACATCACCACCCGGCTGACCTTTTTGTGCACGGCAAAGCGGGCGGCCGTGGTCGAGCCATGAGAAATCCCGGCCATGATCACGTGCTCCCACCGCAGGTCACTGCCGTCGGTGGTCAGGAACTGGCCCCAACGACCCTGGGGGTGCTTCCTGTTGAGCCAGATTACGAACTGCCGTGATCGCTCCATCATGCCGTCGGGTTTAGGGATCGAGAGTTGAGAGCTGTGGTCTTCGCCCGTGGCCGCCTCGAGCCTCGCATCTCCTCGACACATCTCTCCCACCGGCTTCTCGCGGCAGATCTTGCCGAACCAGCGGTTGGCGTAGTGGACCTGGATCGCGTGCAGGCCGTAGCCCGAGAGCCGATCGAAGAGGCCGGGGTTGTGTCGCATCAGCCAGATGACCAGCTTGCCCCGCGGAGCGACCCGCGTGTCGACGATCGCCTGCTGCAGGTCCTGCACCTTGTCGCCGGCGGTGAAGACGAAGTCGATCTCGGGGTGCTCCCTGGCACGCGAATCGATCGTGCTGGCTCGTGCCGAGAGGGTGTATCGTCGGGGCTTGGGGTCGAAGAACTTCCGGGCCGACCGCTTGCCAGCGACGACCTGGTCGAGATGGAGCTGCAGGAAATCGAACACGTGTTCTCCGTTACGGCCCGTGAAGAACTCGGCTCCCCCATGTTTCGATCCGGCCAGGACATGCAGTTCGACCGACCGGCCGGCTTTCCTGTAGGCTCGCTCGATGGCCTGGGACTGGTCCAGCAGCACCGTCCTGTCCATGTCACCGTGGAAGATCAGCAGCGGGGGGTCATCGGTGGTCACGTGGTAGACCGCCGAGGCCTGCCTGGCCAGTTCGACTTTCTTGTCGGCCCCACCTCCCAGCAGGTTGTACACGACCGACCCTTCCTTGTTGGCGCGTGACGGCTGCGTCCTGCTCCTGAGCACGAAGTCGGTCGCACCGTAAAAATCCACCACCGCCTGCACGCGTGAAGACTGGTCGAGATGTTCGCCCACCTTTCCCTCGAGCTTGTCGTTTCCACCGGTCGTTCCCAGCAGGGCTGCCAGGTGGCCTCCGGCGCTGGAACCGGTAACTGCGATCCGATCCGCCCGGTAACCATGGTCCGGGGCATGGGCCCGCAGCCAACGGATGGCGGCCTTGCAGTCGTGCAACTGGGCCGGAAACCTGGCGACGTCCGTAAAGCGATACGAGATACTCGCAACGGTGTAGCCATGGCCGGACAGCCACGACAGGGGGCAGCGGTTCTTCGACCCGGCCCGCCAGCCGCCGCCGTGAATCCAGACAACCAGCCGAGATCCTCTCGGTGTCTCGGGCAGGTGTAGGTCCAGTTTCAGGCTCTTCCCGTCGACGTTGGCGAACTCGATGTCCTTGACCACTTTCCCTGCGGCGATCGAGTTCGCGGCGGCGGCGGCAATAAACAACGGGACGAGAAAGACGAGTTGTTGAATTCGCATGCCTGGCATGTTCCTGGTGAGAATCGGGGACTTCCTGGCCACCGCATCGGGGTTCGTATCAGCCAACACGATACTTCGTCACGAAATCCTCGTTCAAGGCAATACCGATGCCCGGCCCTTCGGGAGGGCGAACGCGGCCGTTGTTTTCGCGGACCTGCTGGAAGACTCCCAGCGGTTCGGTCAACAACTGTTCGTGGAACAGGTTGGGCGTCGTGTCGTATTCGAGCATCGGTTCGAACTGCACCAGGCCCCCGGGGAGATCGGGAAGGACAGAGACCAGGTGCATGTCGACGGCGATCAACACGTCCGAACCCCAGACGTGTGGGATCACGGGGGTGCCGAAGGCGTGGGCCATCGACAGGATCTTCATGAACTCGCTGATCCCACCGGTCGCAGCGACTTCCGGTTGCAGGATGTCGACCGAGCGTCGACAGAGCAGTTCGCGGTGTCCAAAACGAGTCCACTCGGCCTCGCCTCCGGCGATGTGGATGCCCGGCAGAGCGTCGCGGACCATGCGGTACCCGTCGTAGTCCTCGGGCATCACCGGCTCTTCGAACCAGTAGAAGCCCAGGTCCCGCAGCCGCAGTCCCAACTGAATGGCCTCGCCGACGGTGTAGGCGTGGTTGGCGTCGGCCATCAACTTGAAGCCGTCTCCGGCTCCACGCCGTACCGCCTCGGCCAGCTCGATGTCACGTTCGACTCCGAGGCCGATCTTCATCTTGGCCGCGGTGAATCCCCGCTCGACGATCCGCCCGACCTCCTCCTCGAAGACCTCCGCCAGGTCGTCTCGCCTGCGGAACATCATCCCGTAGCCGTAGGCGAGGACGTCGTCGCGGGCCTTGCCGCCGAGCAACTGGTAGAGGGGCTGCGAGGTGGCCTTGCCGAGGATGTCCCACAGGGCGATGTCGACACCCGAGAGACAGCAGATGGGCATGCCCTTTTGCCCGTGGTCGCGGACCGAGTTGTAGAGGTCGTGCCAGATGACGTTGATGTCGAGCGGATTGCGGCCGATGAGCTGCGGAGCGAGGACGTGCTTGAGGATGCCCTGGTTGGCGAAAGCGAAATCACCGGCTCCGAAGATCTCGCCGATGCCGGTCAGGCCCTCGTCGGTGTGGACCTTGACCAGGTGAGCCGTTCGCCGGTCGTAGTAGCCCTGGGCAAAGCCGAGTTCTTCCTGCATGTCGTGTTGCAGGATGATCGACTCGATCTTGGTGATCCGCATCGGTGCGGCTTCCGGCAGGACCAGGACAACGGGCGTAGTACGACGCCGCCCTAGCCAATCAACTCGGGCACGACCTGTCCACCATGCACCAGCGGCCAATAACGCCCCTGGCGATCGGCGATCTCCTGTTGGTGGTCGATGCCGAGCAGGTGACAGGCCGTTGCCTGGATGTCCTTCGGCGTCGGGCCGTGCTCGCTGAGACAGAGCACGAGGGTGAAGTCGAGACTGCCGGGCCCATCTCATGGATTCCACGCCGGTCAATTCGCAGAAGAACTCGACCGGGAATTCCCACCCGGATTTCGGTGCTCGAAGAACTTGAGAACACGGGCCAACTGCCTGCCCATGCGACCGCGAGGCTTCGGACGCCCGGCAGGTTTCTTGCTGGGCGAACTCGTCCGTCCCACAAAGACCTGTTGACCGGTCGCCAGATTCAGCCGCACCTCCATCTGGCCACGGGTTTCGACCAACGGAAGCGACGCTTCATCGGCCAGTGGTGTCCAACTCGGAGACTGGCTGATCGATCCTTCGAATTCCCAGCCGTTGGGGATGGCCACGTCGAGACAATCGTCATCGACGCGTGCGGCGAACTGGAAACCCTCGACGTGACAGCCGAGCTTGAGCCAGCGACAGGGCAGCTCGCATCCGGTCAACTGGTCGACGACCGCGATGTCGGCCGCCTCTCCGTCGGCGTTACGCCGCAGTCCGGATCGTTCCAGGCGGGCAACGAATCGCTCGACGTCATCCGAGTGCATGAAACCCACCCGGGTGAGATTTCCATCGTGACAAAATGTCTGGTTCGGGCACCCCCGGATGTACCCCGGGAATCCACCGGGCATCTTTTGCTTGAGAACAGGAACCGGGACCACAACACTAATCGCTTCGATCAGGACGGACATGAATGCGCCTTTCTGAATTGGCGTGAGCAGTAGCGTGAACCGCGGCGAGGAGCGGCCGCTATGCGTGCGACTTCAACTCGCGGAGCATGATTCCGAGCATCTCGGACAGCCCCACGACATCGAACTCGTTGTGCCGCAGGACGTTCGCCCACTTTGCCTTCGCTGTGCGAGTGAGCCGCCCGTAAGCTCCACGCCGTTGCAATTGACCCATGACGTCGTTGAGTCTCCTGGTCACTCCTCGATGGCGATACATGTGGGGACGCTTGATGCCGACGTTGGCGGCATAGTCGATCAAGCGGTTCCCTTCCTTGGCCCAGTAACGCTCCCGTTGCTTGGGACTCCGAGAGACCCTGAGTTTCCGCCTCAGCTGAGCCACCTGTTTGCGGATGGTGGGCCGGCACCGCTTACGCCATTCGTCAGCCACCATCTTGGCATTCACGAATCGCAAGCCTGGTACCTCAACGCCGATGTCGACCAGCACGTCGGATTCTGTCGAACTGAAGGCCACGATCAGCCGGTCCTGATCGATCGCCCGCCGGACAAGCAGGCTGGACCAGCTGGCCAGGTCGGCCACATCGAGCCCCTTGGCTCTCGCGGACAGGTCGAGCCGACGGTCAAACACCACCTGCCCGAATTGCCCGTCGGCCAGAACACCGGCCAACACCGTCGGCCCGACCTGGAAACTCTCAAAGTCCAGGATGATGGCCCGCTCGAGTTGACCGTTATCGAGCCGGTGCCAGGTGAGTTGCTTGCGTGACATGTCGCGTCTCCTTGAAAAGAGCCAGAATGGGCGTCAGCGAAATGCCGTCGCCCTCCATCTCTCAAGAGACGCGGCCGCGCGCATGCGTACGCGAGGGCAAGCGGATCTGGCCGGGCAATTGGACCAACCGTCGACAACCAGTCGGCGAACTTGTTTCGCGGCAGCGGTGAGTCCATCCAAGAAGTTCTCGATGATCTCGGCGCAGCGAACCTCCTCAGCCGCAATATGGATCCCGCGGGTCTTTGGCCTGTTGGATGGCCCGCTCCGGCCGGTCCTAGCCGATCAACTCCGGCACCACGTGGCCGCCATGCACCAGCGGCCAGGGCCGTCCCTGTCGGTCGGCAAGCTGCTGCTCGTGGTCGATTCCCAGCAGGTGGTAGGCCGTGGCCAGGATGTCCTTGGGCGAAATCGGCCGCTGGGTCGGGAAGGCGGCGATCTCGTCGGAGGCACCGATCAGGGTCCCCGGCCGGATCCCCGCACCGGCGAACAATTGGCTGTAGACCTCCGACCAGTGTCCGCGGCCCGGACCCTTGTTGGTGTCGTAGAACTTCGGGGTGCGGCCGTGCTCGCTGAGACACAGCACCAGGGTCTCATCCAGCATGCCCCGCTGCTCGAGGTCGCGGATCAGGGCCGAGTAGGCTCGGTCGAAACCGGGCAGCAGCAGCTTTCGCATCCGCGGATGATGGTCGTGGTGAGTGTCCCAGCTCTCGTCGGACCGTTCCCACTCGTCCCAGATCACCGTGACCAGCTTCACGTCGTTTTCGATCAGCCGCCGGGCCGACAGGCAGGATTGGCCGAACAGATTCATGCCGTAGCGCTGGCGGACCCGGGCGGGTTCGGCCTGGATGTCCAGACCACGCTTCAGCTTGTCGGAGGCGGCGACCGAAAAGGCCCGGTCTCGTGTCCGCTGGTAACTCCGGACCGACGAGGCACCATCGATCCAGCGGGCCTGGTCTTCGAGTTGCCCCAGCAACGAGCGGCGGCGGTTGAGGATATCGAGTGTCAGGCCCGGGACGTGACGCTCGCTGAACGAGAAACGGCCCTCGGGTGTGATCTCCAGGTAGGGATCCCCCTGGGGCATCTCGCCACGGAATTCACCCCAGACCGGGTCGTAGGAAGCGCCAAGGAAGCCGCCGAAAGTGCCGGCTCGCTTGTTCGGGCCCGAACGGGTGCTCTGGACCCAGGGCAAACCGACGCTGACCGGAGGCCGGAACGATCGGCGATCGCGGTTGGTTCGCTCGTCCAAATAGTCCAGCACACCGCCGAAGAACGGCCAGTGATCCGGATGCCGCTGTCGGCCCTCGAGATTGGTCGTCTCGAGGTTTCCGGTCAGCGTGTAGGCCGCGTTGTGCAATGGCCAGGGGTGCGACATCGAGCGGATGACCGTGCAGCGATCCAGTACCCCGGCCGTCATCGGAAGCAGGTCGTTGATCCGCACGCCCGGCAGTTTCGTACCGATTGTCCCGAATTCGCCCCGGATCTCCTCGGGAGCCTCCGGCTTGGGATCGAGCGTGTCAAGCTGGCTCCAGGCTCCGTAGATGTATAAGAGGATGCAGTTTTTGGCGCGACCGAAGGTCGAGGCGGGTTTTTCGGACCCGGCGGCCGAGGTGGCTGGCGAATCGAGCAGAGAACCGGCCAGGCCCAGCCCGCCGATCCGCATCATTTCCCGACGGTTCACGCTACCGTGACCGGGTGAAGCGAGCGATCGGCCGGGGCCCAGGATGCGGAGCATGAGCGGTGGGACTGATGACAGTAGGGCGGTGCAGAAAAGCCCAGCCTATCGCATGGATTCAACACGGGTCAATTCGAACACGACGCGGGCCTGGATTTTCATAGAGGTCTTCGACGATTCCAGGATGCGAAGTGGGAAAGGGTTCCAGCTCCTGGGAAAGCGATCCGGCCCCCGTGCGACCCCGGTAATTGCTGCCACGACCTGATCGAGTAACCTGTCGCCGCGGAGACGTTTTGCCACGTCGGTCGGGCCCGGGCACCGCCTGGCTTCACCACGGCCAAAACATGACACTTGACGCCCCAGGCCGACTGGAAGATGCCCTTGGGGTCATTCGAAAGATGCACCTTGACGGTTTCCGCCGCCGACGGCATAGTGCCTTGGAACTTTTGGGCCACGGTTGTCCCTGTGGATACCGTTGGGCTTGAAAACTTCCGTTCGCTCCGTTTTGCAGGATGTCGCCCTGCCGTTGAGACCCGACCCTCTATCGGGAAGTGGAACAATCCGCCGCCGGTTTCCACCAATCAACGGTGGCTGCGGTGCCATCGTCAGGGCGGTCCGCCGCGAGGTCAAACTCCCTGCATCCTTCTTATTCTTCGTACTTGACACTGACTACTCAGATTAACAATACTGATATTTTGGCATTTTCTGATCAAAACACGTCGATATAAGTCGTGTGGTTGGGTTGGGCCTGTCGCCGCAGCGATGGACCACGGCAACTGACCCGCGCGCGCTCTCGTTTCGTGAAATTTCATCACCCCCTGAACTGAACGGCCAAGCAATGCGATTCACTCATTGGCTCGACACGCTCTGTAGCCACGCTCGGCGTCGGAAGACCACCCGTCGATTGGTCTCCCAACAACGCAGGCAGCCGACGTTGGCACAGGTCGAAACGCTCGAAGACCGCACCCTGTTGACTACCCTGGATGCGTGTGCGCTTACGGGGACGCTGAGGATCGAGACGGTCGGTGGCGACGGCGCGGATGAGATCGCAGTGACAACCAACTTCTCCTGCCCTGGTGAGGGCATGCTGATCGGTGTGGCCGGCGGCGGAACGCCGACGCTTCGGGTCCTGCACGACGGCGTAGAGTTAGTGCTTGGTCACAATGCGGTCCAAATCAACGAAGCAACAAAGATCGAGATTCACACCGGAATCAACGACGGCCTCACAGGCGAGAACGACCTCATCACGATCATCGGCGAGCCTTTTCACAATTCGAATTGGGGGAGTCTGAGCGCGCTGGAGATCTATACCGGTGTTGGTCAGGACGTGTTGGATATCAATGCGGAGCGATACGATTTCTTTACCGCCGGGGTCGACGGCATCAAGTTTGACGGCGGTCCCGGGACCGATTTGATCAAGGCGACGCTCCCGGCAGGCGCCGGCGCGGTTGACCTCACGCTGGCGAGCGACAGCCTGGCGATGTCGGGTGGCCGGGGAGAGATCGAGTTGGTCGATCTCACCGGCCAGGGCGGGGACCTCACGGGCAATGACTTCAACAACCTGTTCGACCTGAAGGACTGGACCGGTGGCAGTGCCGAGGCGACTATCACGGGGGGCAACGGCGTCGACCCCATCACCGGCAACGACAGCATTGACACACTCAGAGGTTTGGTCAACTTTGATAACAACTGGAACATCACCGCCGACAACGCCGGCGACGTCAACGGGAGTTTTGACTTCACCGAGATCGAGAGCCTGATCGGCGGGAACAAGGCGGACAAGTTCACGTTTGTCGACGGAGCCGAACTCGGCGGCGAGGTCGATGGCGGCGACAGCGAAAGCGGTACCGACAACGAACTCGACTTCACGGTCTACTCGACAGTGTTGGAGTTCGAACTCACCCACAGTATGGACTTTCCCGATCCCGGCCTCGATCCCGATTTGAGGGCGACGACCGGCTTCAACGGCAATATGCCGATCATCGGGGTAAACCCCCGACCGCTCGCGTTGTTCAAGAACATCGACGTGATCACCGGCGGCATGAATGTCAACGACGCGCTGACCGGGAGCATCGATGCCGACCATGTGACGCCCGATGTGCACGTCCCGGCGACCTGGACGATCGAGACACTCACGGAACCCAGCACCTACATGCCGACGGCACAATCATTGGCCACGGATGGCAATTGGCTCGACTACAAGGGGATCGAGCATCTTCGGGGAGGCTCGGACGTCGACCTGTTCGAATACGTGAACGCTGGTCGCGTCGAGGGGTCGATTGACGGGAACGATGGAAAAGACGTACTCGACCTCCAGAACTACCTGACAGACATCAGTGTGACGCTGACCGATGTGGGTGAAAGTGACGGATTCCAGGGCACCACGGCCGGGTCTCCCAACCCGATCACGACCGGTGGCCTGACTTCCTGGTCATTCATGGACATCGATTCAATCGCCGGTGGTGCCGGCACCGACACGTTGACCGGGACGAACGCAACGGGCATCTGGACGGTCGACCGGAATAACGATGAGACCGACACGACACTGGTGACTCCCGTGGAATTCCCCGATGCGGGGAACTACGTGAGTAATTTGAAGACGCTTTGGTTCGAAGCGTTCGAGAACCTGACCGGAGGAGACGGAACGGACACGTTCACGTTTGATTCGGCCATTGTCCTCAACGCGACGACTCCCGCACCAAGACCGCTGAATCGGACGGTCCGGATCAAGGGCAACATCGACGGTGGTGCCGGGGAAAACACGCTGGTGGGCGATTGCGGAATCAATGAAGTTCAGCAGATCGATGGGGACGACATCCCGACCGGCGGGGACTACACGCTCCAATTCGACCTCGGTGGAATCAATCGAATTACGGTGACGATCGGGCCGAATGAAGATAACGCGGCGATTGAGCAGCACTTGGAAAACTTGCCGAACATCGGCGCCGGCAACATCAGGGTTACCGGCGGGCCGATGAACCTTATCGAAACCAGCCCCTTGCTTTTCGAATTCATCAACGACCTTGGCTGCATCGACATCACCAGCGATATCACGGTCGAAACTAACGGCCTGACTCCTGCCGTGGTGTTCACTTATCCGTTACCACCACGAGGGGGTTTCGAGCGCAGCAACGACTGGACGATTACCGGGACCGATGCGGGGACATTGCATGGAAGCTCGACAAACACGGTCGGGGGGACCTTCACGCAAATCCAGAACGTCGTCGGTGCCAAGAGAATCGATGTGTTCACATTCCAGAACACCGGCTCGCTTGGCGGAACGGTCGACGGAATCGGCGGTATCGACACGCTGATCGGCGACGATCAGGGGAACATCTTCACGGTCGACGGCATCGACTCAGGAACCTTGAAGCTTGACGACCTGGCCGAGACGCCGAAGGCCTTCGACGGGTTTGTCAATATCGAGAACCTGCAAGGCGGCAGCGGTGAGGACACGTTCACGGTCGACAACCTGCTCAACGGGGACATCGACGGTGGTGCCGGAGCCGATACCGTTGATTTCACTGACGACGGATCAATCGGCGGGGAGGTACGCGGGGGTGGTGACAGCGACACGCTGATCGGCGATGACAACAACAACGCCTTCACGATCACAGGCGAGAACTCGGGATTGTTGCCGACCAAGACCACCGACGGATGGTCGGGCATCGAATCGCTGCAGGGTGGAGACGGCGATGATGACTTCACGTTCGAGAATAGCGGCCGGCTCTTCGGAACGATCAGAGGCGAGGGACAGAACCCCTCGGGCAGAAATTCGGATCAGCTCTCGGCCGATGACATCGGCAACAGGTTCGTCGTCGATGCACCGAATGAAGGCGTTCTTCATGAAAGTCTGTTTGCGGTCAAGACCATGCGGTTCTACGGCATCGAGGACCTCTACGGAGGGGGTGGTGACGACACGTTCGAGATCCAGGACGATCTCACTGGCCTGATCGATGCTTCGAACGGAGCTGACACGATCACCGTCGAATCGACCGGCTCGGTCGGTTTGGCCATCAGCGGTGGGGCGATGGACGACGTGATCACGATCCTGGGGTTGGCCAGCGGTGGCGTCACCGGTGACGAGCAGAACGACACGATCACGATCAGCGGCACGGTGGTCGGATCGGTCGACGGAAACAATGGTGACGACGCGATCGTCCTCCAGGACGGTGCCAACATCGATACGGACGTCAACGGCAACGATGGCGACGACACGTTCACGATCGAGGGTATCGCGGTCGCTGCCACGCTCTTCGGTGGGGACGGCGATGACACCTTTATCTTCACGAACAACGGATCAATTCCCGGTTCGGTCAACGGCGACGGCGATTCCGATACGCTCATCGGCGATGACGACGGAAACGTCTTCGACGTTCCCGCCTCTGATGACGAGGGAACACTCGCCACCAAGACCAGTGGTTTCTTCAGCGTCGAGAACCTCACCGGTGGTGCCGGTTCCGACCAGTTCAAGTTCGCTGACGGCATTAGGATCTCCGGCGATGTCGACGGCGGTGGGACCACCGAGGGTCCCGACGAACTCGACCTCAGCTCCTACACCACCGCGGTGGATATCACGATCAGCGATGTCGGAACCGATCACGGGCTGAAGGGATTGACTTCCGCTGGTCCGGGTCCGGATCCAATTGGTAACTTCGACAACATCGACTTGCTCTTGGGCAAAGACGGGGTCGACAGCACGCTGACCGGCCCGAACACCGCCAATACCTGGATCATCAACGCCCTGAACGCCGGCACCCTCAACGGGGTCCCGTTCGTGGACATGCCGAACCTGACCGGCGGTACCGGAGTCGACACGTTCAATATCGAAAGCGGTCTCTCCGGGC
>CAUZRQ010000107.1:0-18562 GCA_963582065.1 Planctomycetota bacterium
CGAACGCGATGACCGACTGCGTCTTGGCCTTCTCGTCGGCCGTCTGCATCACGACCAGGGACCCGATGACGGTCGGGGACGAATGGCCTCGACCGGGCACGCTCGTTTTCCAGACGATGTTGTCGCTGGCCGACCACTTGACCGGGGCTGCCGAATCACCGGCGATACCGTCCCGTGTCGGTCCGCGCCACCAGGGCCAGTCGTGGGGACCGATCTTGCCGCTGGCCGGTTCGGCTGCGACCGTCGTCGACGTGACGATCAGGCTGATGAAAAGGACCTGGAGGACAGGCAATCCGATCGACCGCATGACTGATTGTGCTCCTGTGACTGTCATCGTGTTGTGGGTGACCCGGGCATCGTACCGACTCGCACGGGCCGAGGCGACTGACTGACACGTGCGGTGCGTGTTGAGTATGCTGTCGGTTTCGCGAATCTCCCCCGGAGCCATTTCGACGATGCATCCATTCATCGAGAAGATCCGCAGTGGCCGACTGTGCTTGGGCACCTGCATCAGCCTCTCCGACGCCCAGGCGGCCGAGGCGCTGGGACCCGACACCGACCTGTTGTGGATCGACACCGAGCACTCCTCGCTTCCGCTGGACAGCATCAAGACGATGATGATGGCCCTGAAGGGAACCGACACCGCAGCGTTGGTCCGCGTGCCGTGGAACGACCCGGTGCTGGTCAAGCCTGTGCTCGACCTGGGCGCCGACGGGGTGATCTTTCCGATGATCCGCACCGCCGAAGACGTCCGCCGCGCGGTCTCCGCCTGCCGGTACCCGCCGGCCGGCGAACGAGGATTCGGCCCGTTGCGACCGCTGGATTACGGCCGCAGGAACGCGGTCGAGTTCTGCGACGACGCCGATGAGAACATCATCGTCGTGGTCCAGATCGAGCAGGCCGATGCGGTCGAGAACATCGATGAAATCGTGGCGGTCGAGGGCCTGACCAGCCTGGCTTTCGGCCCGATGGACCTCTCGGCGTCGCTGGGCCACCGTGGCCAACCGGGCCACCCGGCGGTCGAGGAAGCGGTCAAGCACGTGGTCGAACGGGCCAGGGCAGCCGGCGTGGCCACCGGTGTCTCGATCGGCTCGTCACCCGAATCGGTCGCCCAGTGGGCCGACTACGGATTGGACTGGATCTGCTACGGCGTCGACGTGACCCTGATGATCCAGTGCTTCAACAACGTCGCCGCCCACGTCCGCAGTCACGTCGACGGATCTGCGACCTGATCCCTGGAGACAGCCATGTCCACCGATCGCTCACTGCTCCCGGCATCCTGGGACATCCCGCAGGTCTTCCGCGATCGACTGGGCCTCACGTCCGGGCGACAACGTGCGATGGTTCACGAGGGGCACCTGCTGCTGGTGCTGCACGGCCCGCCCTCCGACGACCACGCCGCACGCGGTGGCCGCTTCTTCTGGCGGAGCCCCGATGGAACGTGGTCGGCCGCCGCGACCGGCAAACCATGCCACTCGCTCGATGCCCACCTGGCCGAGTACGAGCAGATCGTTGCCGAGATCGACGAGCGGGACCCCGCCGACGAGAATGCCGGCGAACTGCACGCTGACATCACCGCCCTGTCGCCGTTGGTCCGGGCCAGCCGCAACCAGCACGCCGCCCTGCAACACGCCCGCGAACTGCTCGCCGGAAGCGAGGAGATTCTCGTCTGCCGCGACCGGGCCTACCAGATCGAACGCATGGCCGAACTGGCCTACCAGGATGCCCAGAACACCCTCGGCTACACCACCGCGCTGCAGGCCGAAGCCCAGGCCACCGCGGGTTACCAGATGGCCGTCTCGGCCCACCGTCTCAACATCCTCGCCGCCTTCTTCTTCCCCATGGCGACACTCAGCGCCATCTTCGGTGTCAACCTGGTGAGTGGACTCGAAAAGCAGTGGATCCCACTGCCCTTCCTGGCCCTGGTCGGCATCAGTGTCGTCTGCGGATTCGTATTGAAGGGCTTCATCGCCTCCGAGGCCCCCAAGCCACCCGCGGGGTCCACCGCTCGCTCGGACACGGGCTCAGCCCGGTCCAACGGATGATCCCGATTTGACAGACCTACCAGGCCGATCCGGAACACGCCGACCATGCCTTCCCTGACCCGTCTGCTGTTGCTGGCCTTCTGCTGGATGGCCGGCACGATCGTCTCCCCGACCGCGCACCCGGCCGAACCCGTATTCGCCGTCCGCGTGGTCAAGAATGCCTCGACCGGTGATTACCGCAAGCTGCGGCGGATGATCACCGGCCCGGACGTCAACGAGCACCCGACCTACCCCGGCTGCACGGGATTCGTCGGCTGGGAATCGGTCATCCAGCTCCGAAATGGTGACCTGCTCTGTTCGTTTTCGGCCGGATACTGGCACGTGTCGTTCCCCACCCCGATCGACGTCAAGCCCCCGCTGCTCAAGCAGTACATCCGGAGCGGCTTCCCCGAGAAGATCGACGCGCCGACCGGTGGCCGGGGACTCTGGTGCCGCTCGAAAGACAACGGCCGCACCTGGTCCCGCCCGGTCACGCTGGTCGATTCGCCTGGCGACGACCGTCACCCGGTGATCGTCGAACTCGACGACGGCACCCTGGTGTGCGTCTTCTTCGTCATCGACAACTGGTACGGCTACGACAAGCCGCCGGCGGGGCGGAACAAGAACAGCCGTGTCGCCTCGATCCGCTCGACCGACGGCGGCCGCAACTGGTCCAAGCCGGTCTTCATGCCCTCGCCGTTCGGTTACTACGACCGCATGTGCGGCAAGCCGGTGATTCTGCCCGGCGGGAGCCTCCTGCTGAGCACCTACGGCAAGGACACCTGGACCGGCCCCGAACAACTGGGGGTCTATCGCAGCGACGACAAGGGCAAGAGCTGGCAGTTCGCCTCGCGGCTGAAGGGCACCACCGGCGTACTCGACGAGCCGGCCATCACCCGGGCGGCCAACGGCCAGATCGTGATGGTCGCCCGCCCCAACGGAGAACTGGCCTTCTCGGCCAACGACGGCCGCAGCTGGAGCAAGCCGATTCCCACGGGGATCAAGATGGTCGCCCCCTGCCTGCTGACACTCAAGGACGGCACCATCGTCTGCCTCTACGGCTACGGCAGCACCGGCGGGCTGCAGATCATCTTCAGCAACGACCACGGCCACACCTGGACCGCCCCGGCCCGCGACCGCGGGTTCCCCGTCGACGGGTCGGTCTATGTCTACGCCATCGGGACCGAACTGGCCGACGGGTCGATCTACATCGTGTACTACGACCCCCGCGGCAAACAGCAGAAGACGGCCGTCTGGGGCCTGAGGCTGAGAATCCGCAAGGATCGACGTGGAATCGATCTGCTGAAGATCGAGAAGTGAGCCCGGCCCCATGATGACCATGTTCCCGCCGCTTCGGCTGCCGCTGTTGCTGCTCCTGCTGGCCGTGTCGGCTCCCCGAGCACGATCCGCTCCGCCCCACATCGTATTGATCGTTGCCGACGACCTGGGCTGGACCGACCTGGCCTGCTTCGGCAGCGGCTACTACCGAACGCCTCACCTGGACCGCCTGGCCCGCGACGGCATGCGGTTCACATCGACCTACACCTGCGGCCCCAACTGTGCCCCAACCCGGGCGTGTTTGATGAGTGGCCAGTATTCGCCGCGGCACGGTATCTACACCGTCGGCAACGGGTTCCGCGGCCTGGCCGAGCTCCGACGCCTGGTCCCCGCCCCCAACAAGACGGTCCTGGACTCAAAAATCGTCACGCTGGCCGAAACGCTCCGGGTCGCCGGGTACACCAACTCCCATTTCGGCAAGTGGCACCTGGGATCTCCGCCGACGGCCGGCCCGCGGCAGCAGGGCTTCGACATCAACTTCGGCGGCAACCGGACCGGTTCCCCCCGCGGCGGCTACTTCTCACCCTACAAGAACCCTCAACTGACAGACGGGCCCAAAGGAGAACACCTGACCGACCGGCTGAGCACCGAGGCGGCCAACGTGATCCGACAACATGTCCGGCAGTCGCCGGCCAAGCCGTTCTTTCTCTACCTGCCTTTCTACGCCGTGCACACTCCGATCCAGGCCAAGCCGAAGCTGGCCGCCGAGTACGTCCAGCGCCCAACGGCCGGGCGGCACAGGAACCCGAAGTACGCCGCGATGGTCGAAACGATGGACGCGGGCGTCGGGCGGGTGCTGGCCGCTCTCGACGAAATGAAAGTCACCGATCAGACGCTGGTCATCTTCACCTCCGACAACGGAGGACTGGGCGGATACCGATCGGCCGACAAGCAGCTTCCCAACGGCGTCACCGACAACGCCCCGCTGAAAGGCGGCAAGGGAATGCTCTATGAAGGTGGCATCCGCGTGCCGATGATCGTTCGCTGGCCCGGCCACACCAAGCCCGCCTCGACCTGCCCGACACCGGTCATCAGCGTCGACTTCTACCCGACGCTGGCCGAGATCGCCGGCACCTCGATGCCGGCCGACCAGCCCCGCGACGGTGTCAGTATCAGGACGTTGTTCGAGGGCGGGAGCCTCCCGCAGCGGACGCTGTTCTGGCACTTCCCCGGCTACCTTCAGGCCTACGCCCGACGCGGAGCTTGGCGGACCACCCCCGCAGGGGCCATTCGCCAGGGCGACTGGAAGTTGATCGAGTTCTTCGAGGACGGTCGCCGGGAGCTGTATCACACCGGGAAGGACATCGGCGAGAAGCGGAACCTGCTGGAGACCGAGCCGGACGTCGCAAAGCGGCTTCTCGCCCTGCTGGCCGACTGGCGGACCCGGGTCAAGGCCCCGATGCCGACCCCGAAGAACGGTGATGACCGGTGAATATCACGGATGTCGGCCTGGTCCCCTTCGACGTACGCCGCCGTTACGCCACCCAGATCGCCCAGGAAGGCGGGGGAGCCCGCGAGGTGGTCGAGGCCTCGCCGTTCCTGTTCATCCGGGCCACGACCGACACCGGGCACACCGGCTGGGGCGAGATCTCGGACATCGAACCGGACGAGGTGCCCGAGGTGGATGCCTGGAGAGAGCGGGTGGCCGCGGCGCTGGTCGATCGCGATCCGGTCGACATCGCCCGGCACCACGCCGAGTGGGCGGAGGCGTTTCCCGATCCCGAGGGGATCGGCGGATCGTCGCTGAATCGGCTGACCCGCGCCGGACTCGACATGGTCTGCTACGACCTGGTCAGCCACGCCACCAACACTCCGGTGTGCCGGCTGCTGGGTGGAGAGTGGCGCGAGCGGGTCCTGATCTCGTGGGTGGCCTTCATCCGTGACGACCTGCAGTTGCTTCGGGACGAAATTGCCGAGAAGTGTGCCGAGGGGTTCACGGCGTTCAAGCTCAAGGTGGGTGTCGACATCGATCTCGATGAACAGCGGCTGGCGGTCATGAGAGAGACGGCCGGGCCGGGAGCCAGCATCAAGATCGACCCCAACGGCGGCTGGGATCGAGACCAGGCGGTGACCAACATCGGACGCCTGGCTCGCTTCGACCTGGATGGTGTCGAAACGCCCGTCGGGGGCCGGGACCCGGCCGAGATCGCCTCGGTCCGCCGCGAGGTCGACGTGCGACTGATCGAACACGTGGTCACTCCCTGCGACGCGCTCGAGTACATCCGCCACGAATCGCTCGACGTGTTCAACATCGCCACCACCGGATGCGGGGGCATCTTCCCGGCACGCCAGATCGCCCAGATGGCCGAAACGGCCGGAGTGGGGCTGCTGCTGGGGAGCACCGTCGAGATGGGACCGGGAACGCTGGCGCAGGTGCAGTTGGCCGCATCGATCCGGGGACTGACGCTGGCCAGCGACCTGGTGGGACCGGGGCTGTACGCCGAGGACGTGCTGGACAATCCGCCGGCCTATGTCGACGGTTGCCTGGAAGTGCCCAGGACGATCGGCTTCGGAGCAGGAATCACCTTGTGAACTGCGGTGCCGGCCTAGGTCAACCACTGGTGCAACTGCTGCAATCCAGCCAGCAACCGGTTGTAGGGCTTGAGCCCGCCGGGCGAATCAACCGGATGACTTTCGGCGATCCGCCGTCGTGATTCGGCCTGCACCGATTCGAGGAATCCGGGCAATCCACGGATGACCACGTCCAGTTCGATGGCTTTTCTCATCGAGAAGACCGAGAAGTTGGCCGAACCGGCGATAACCTGGCGGCCGTCAACGAGCACCAGTTTCGAGTGGATCATCTTGTCGGTGATCACCACCTGCACCGGTGCCCGGCGACAGATGCCATGCAGAGCACGCCAGTTGATGTCGTCACCGATGTTGGCTTTGCGGGAGAAGAGCATCGTGACCTCGACACCACGGGCAGCCGCGTCGACGATTGCCTGGCTGATGTCCGGATCGCCGATGTAGGCCATCTCGATGTAGACCGATTCGTCGGCACCGTCGAGTGCTTCGATCATCCGAGGCTTGATCTCGAACTCGTGGCCATCGGACGTGATGCGATTGAGCAGAAAGTCGATCTCACGTACCGGATCCAGTTCGACGCTCCCCGCATCACGCTCGCGAAAACGCCGCACGTGCTCCTCGCCGACGATCTCGAACATGTAGTCCCGGTACCCGCGATGCCGGTCCTCGATGTTGATGCTCCCGGTCAGCATCACGCGTTCATCGAAAATGTAGTACTTGGTGTGCGTGTGGTTGACCCACTCGATCTCGACGTTCGGGTGAGCCATCACGGCCGCTCCGAGTTCGTCGTCAAAACCGTCCTCGACATACGTGTCGGGAAACGTCAGGCCGAAGACCCGGTACTTCCAGCGGCGAAGTGTCGGCAGCGGGAGATGGAAGAACGACTTGCGGTTCATCTCGATCCGCTCGTACATCACCGCCGCAACATCCTTCTTGATCCGGATCCGGACTCCACGTTGGGCGGCCGCCAGCACGGCCCGGCCCAGGCGGTTGCCGATCTCGTCGTTCCTCCACACGAACATGAAGATCTCAACCGACCGCTCGGCTTCGGCCAGGAGTTCCTCGATGCGATCAAACGTCGGTGCGGCACCATCACCAGCCCCGCTGAGCAGGCGAATCGGCTCGGACACCGCGGCGTCCATTACGTTTCCTCGAGCAAACCGGCCAGCGACTTGGTCTTCACGAGGTCTCGCTGTGCCTGCCTGAGTCGATCGAGCAGCTTGGAGCCCTCGCTGGGTTGCCGCAAGTCAACAAGTCGGAAGGCGACCTCCAGCAGTTCGACTCCGGTGATCAGGTCGGGGGGCCTGGCCAGGGTGACGGTGTCGGTGGGTCCGTCGAGGCGATGGAGAAGGTTCTCGAGGACCAGGCCGGAGAACATCTTCGAGGTGGTCAACTCGGGCAGACCTGTCATTTCGCAGACCTTGATCAGCGTCGTCGGCTGACCTTCGACAAACCGCCGTCCGATCACCTCCATCACGGCCACGACCGCCGCCGGATCGACAAGGGACTCGGTCTTGCGTTCCCGTTCGAGTTCCTCGAGCTGCCGTCCCGGCAGAGCCTGCAGGATGGCAGCCACCTCGAGGCCGAACAGGACCGACAGCCACATCAGGTAGACCCAGATCATGAACAGCGGAATCAGGCCCAGCGACCCGTAGAGCTGTCCGACCATGAAACCGTAGTTCAGGTAGGCCCCCAGGCCACGCAGGCCCATCACCAGCAGGCACGCCGCAACCGCCGCGCCCGCAGCGGCGGGCCTGATGTTGGGCTGCGTGTTGGGAATCAGCATGTAGACGGCCAGCAGCAGCAGCCAGGCAAAGAACAGGTTCCAGCCCAACCAGAACACGTGGGCCAACCACTGCCAGGCCTCGACCGTTGCGATCCACATATCGAATTGACTGTTGATGAAGTACCACACGACCACGGCCAGCGGACTGACCGTCAGCACGAACCAGTACAGCGGCACGCGACGGCCCCAGCTTCGGCCGACCGGCGCCCGCACGATCACGTTCAGGCAGTTCTCGATCGTGACCATCAGCGACAGCGAGGCGTAGATCGTCAGGGCGATGCCGATCCAGTGCACCGCCGCCAGGTCGACTTCGGCCGCCTGGCCGAACAACTCCTTGAGCCAGACACTGAGTGTCTGGGACCGCTGGCCCGGTTCGGAAGCGGGAATGACCCGGATGTTGTCGAGACCGATCGAGGCGAGCATCTCCTCGGCCATCACCATGAACCGGTCCATGCCGATCATGCCCTTGACCATCAACGTGGCCACCACCAGCACCGGCAGCAGGCTGAACAGGGTGCGGAACGAAAGCGAACCGGCCATGTGCTGGGCACGGTCGTTCCTGAGCTGCCGGGCCCCGACGAGACCCAGTTCGTAGCTGAACCGGACGGCCCGCTGCCAGCGATCGAGTTCATCGAACGGCTGAGTGATGACACGACGCAGCCATGACAACAACCCTTCGATCTTGTTTCGCAACATCGCCCTGCCTCAAATCGTCTCCCGAATCTAACGGCCGATTCTAACCGCAGACCATTCATCCCCACCGCCGGTCACCGGTTTTCCCGCACTTTCGGACTCAATACCGAGCCCATGTCACCCAGCCGGTGCAACCGGAAAAACCCGACTGCGAATCGGAGACTCCGGTTCCAGGCGGCACTGTGCTGAAGTTCCACGACGGTCTTCACGGCGAGACGGATGTCACTACCTGTGGGAGAACGGTCCGAGAAACCGAGAGCGGATCCGGGAGGAATTGGACCGTCGACCGGACTGTTGAGCTGACCGATTCGACCACGGGGAACATCGACCTCCACCAGCAGGCCCATACAGGCCATGTGGTCAATCCCCGAGACCGGTCGGCAAGTGGGGAATCGATGGTCCCGAGGAAACTCGTCACAAACCGCCAACGCGAGTCGGCGACTGCCAACCGGGTGACGTATTCCAGCCTGAAGACGATCACGCTCGCCATTTCGATCCACCACAGGACCCGCTTCCAGGCCGGTGACAGTTTCGGCAGGGTATCGACTGCAAAGGCCATCAACGTGATGACGATCAACTCCATCACGCCGATGTCAAAGAAGCGGCCTGCCCGCGTGTCGGTCTGTTCAACAACTCTCTTCACGTGCGATCGAATGCTCATGGTTGGTTGCCATCAACAGGGAGCGTGGATCGAGATTTCATTGAACATGAGACCTGCCCCACAAAACGAATTCAGTCGGCGCCCGCTTCACTCCGAGCAACTAGGATCCAGTTGTCACCCCCTCGTTCGATGTGGTACTACTGGCGTCAGGCATCGGTTCGACCCGATGAATCGAACAGGGTTGGAGCACGTCGCCGGGAGAAGCGAACATGCTGCGGGTACTGGGACGTGGCGGCAGGGCCTGTGACGGCGTGACCCGTCGCGAAGCTCTCCGTGTCGGTGGCCTGAGCCTGTTCTCGGGCGTCTCGCTGCCGACGCTGCTCCACGCCGCCTCGCAGCAGGGCCACGGCGGCACGGCCACCTTCGAGGGCAAGGCCAGGTCGGTCATCCTGATCAACCTCTTCGGCGGCCCCCCTCACCAGGACACCTTCGATCTCAAGCCCGCGGCTCCCAAGAACATCCGGGGCGAGTTCACCCCGATCGCCAGCCGAGTTCCCGGATTGCAGGTCTGCGAACTGCTGCCGCTGACCTCGTCGATGATGGACCGGCTGACGCTGATCCGCACCTACTCGCACAAGTACAACAGCCACAACCCCTACAACGTCCTGACCGGCTTCGACGGGGGCAGCGATCGCGAGAACTACTTCGCCAAGAAGTCGGATCACCCCAGCATGATGTCGGTCGCCCGCCACTTCGGCCTCGGCCGCAACGACGTTCCGCCCTACGTGATCATGCCCGCCTCACCGGGATTCTCGCAGGGTCTGCGGCGAGCCGGTCCCTACGGGGGGTACCTGGGCACCAGTTACGACCCGCTGATCACCGTCTGGGACCGGAAGTTCCAGGGCAAGGGTGAGTTCTACAAGCCGGTGCCGGCCCTAGGTGAACCGGTGCTGCCCTCGCTGGAGGAACTGCCTGCGGTGACCGCCAACCGGCTCGACCGCCGCCGCAGCCTGCTGGCACAGTTCGATGACCAACTTCGTCGCATCGACCGCAGCCGCGCCGCCGACAGCCTCTCGGAATTCCAGCAACAGGTCTTCCGCCTGTTGACCTCGTCCCGCACCCGCGCCGCCTTCGACCTCTCGAAGGAATCCCCGGCAACCCGTGCCCGCTACGGCAACACCGTCTGGGCCAACAGTTGTCTGGTCGCCCGACGCCTGGTCGAGGCCGGATCGACGTTCATCAGCGTCAACTGGGAGGAGGCCGACAGCGGGAATCACTGGGACCTGCACGCCAACAACTTCAACATGTGCCGGCACCACCTGCCGGTCCTCGACCAGATGTTCACCGCCCTGGTCGACGACCTCGAACAACGAGGACTGCTCGACACGACGCTGGTCGTGCTGATGGGCGAGATGGGTCGCACGCCACGGGTCAACGCCAAGGCCGGCCGCGATCACTGGCCGCAGTGCGGTTTCGTCGTGCTGGCCGGCGGCGGCACCAGGCGGGGGCTGGTGCTGGGAAAAACCGACAAGCAGGCCGCCTACCCCGTCGACCGTCCCGTCTCCGCCGGCGACATGGCCGCGACGATCTACCAGCAGCTGGGTGTCGACCCCACGCTGACGGTCAACGACCTGCAGGGACGACCGATCCATATCGCCCACGGCGGACAGCCCGTCTGGGAAGTGATTGGGTAACCCGGGACGGCACCCCCCCCCCGACCTCAAACGCCGCCGCGCTTGAGTGTACGACCCGCCGGGCGTACAAACAGGCCTGAGTTTCCTGCTCCGAAGGCCTTCCGGGAGCCGCCACCGTGGACCTCGATCGCGACAAGCTGCTTTGGATCTACCGACGGATGCGACAGATCCGTGCATTCGAGAACCGGCTGCACGAGGACTTCGCCGCCGGCCTGATCCCCGGCTTCGTACATCTCTACGCCGGCGAGGAGGCGATCGCCGTCGGGGTCTGCGCCCACCTCGACGACGACGACTTCATCACCAGCACCCACCGCGGCCACGGCCACTGCATTGCCAAGGGCGTGGACATCAACGGGATGATGGCCGAGATCCGTGGCAAGGCAACCGGCTGCTGCAAGGGCAAGGGCGGTTCGATGCACATCGCCGACGTCGATCGCGGCATGCTCGGTGCCAACGGCATCGTCGGCGGCGGTCCGCCGCTGGCCTGCGGGGCCGGGCTCTCGGGTCGCATCCGCGGCTCACGCCAGGCTACCGCCTGCTTCTTCGGCGACGGCGGCGCCAACCAGGGCACCACCGCGGAATCCCTGAACCTGGCGGCCGTCTGGAAACTGCCGGTGGTGTTCATCTGCGAGAACAACCGCTACGCCGAAACCACTTCGACCGACTACTCGATCGGCGGCCCCGACATTGCCGGACGCGGCACCGCCTACGGCATGCCCGGCATCGTCGTCGACGGCCAGGACGTGTTCGCCGTCTACGAGGCGGCCGGCGAGGCCTTCCGGCGTGCCCGTGACGGCGACGGACCCACTCTCCTGGAGTGCCAGACCTACCGCTACTTCGGGCACTTCGAAGGCGACGAGATCAAGTACCGCACCCGCGACGAGGAAGCTCACTATCGTGAGCGGGACTGCCTGGAACGGTTCCGCTCGGTCGTCCTCGAAGGTGAACTCCTCGAAGCCGAAGAACTCGACACAATCGACCGCGAAGCCGAGGCGACCATCGTCGATGCGGTGGAGTTTGCCGAATCGGCCCCGCTGCCCGAGCCAATCGAATGCCTCGACGACGTCTACGTCGCCTACTAGACCCCACCCACGACACTCAACCGGGACTCTCACCGTGGCCGAACGTGAACTGACCTACCGCGCAGCGATCAACGAGGCATTGCGGCAGGAGATGCGTCGCGACGAATCGGTGTTCATCATGGGCGAGGACATCGCCGGGGCCCCCGGCCGTGACGACCCCGAGATGCTCGATGCCTGGGGCGGCGTGTTGAAGGTCACCGAGGGATTGATCAACGAGTTCGGCCCCGAACGGGTCCGGGACACTCCGATCACCGAGAGCGCCTTCATCGGGGCCGGCGTCGGCGCAGCGGCGACGGGGATGCGGCCGGTCGTCGAATTGATGTTCATCGGGTTCATGGGCGTCACGCTCGACCAGATCGTCAACCAGGCCGCCAAGATGCGGTACATGTTCGGCGGCAAGGCGAAAATCCCGCTGGTGATCCGGACCACCATCGGAGCCGGCTTCCGGGCCGCCGCACAACACTCCGACGCCACCTACTCGACCTTCGTTCACTTCCCCGGCCTGAAGGTCGTCGCCCCGGCCACTCCCTACGACGCCAAGGGCCTGTTGATCTCGGCCATCCGCGATGACGACCCGGTGATCTTCTGCGAGAACAAGGTGCTCTACGACACCACCGGTCCGGTCCCCGAAGAGGGCTACACGGTGCCACTGGGACCGGCCGGCCACCCACGCGAGGGTGCCGACGTGACCATCGTCGCCATCAGTCGCATGGTCTCGATCAGCCTGGAAGCGGCCGATCGCCTGGCGAAAGACGGAATCGAGGCGGACGTCGTCGACCTCAGGTGCCTCTCGCCCTGGGACGAGGACGCGATCATCGCATCGATCGAGAAGACCGGACGACTGGTGGTCGTCGACGAGGACAATCCCAGGTGCGGCATGGCCAGCGACGTGGCCGCGCTGGCCGCCAGCCGGGCACTCGGATACCTGGATGCCCCGGTCCAGATGATCACCGCCCCCCACACACCGGTCCCCTTCAGCCCGCCGCTGGAGGACTACTACGTGCCCAAGCCCGAAGCGATCGTCGAGGCGGTCCGGGCCATCACCTGAGCCCCCGCGCGGCTCTGAAGGCGTCGTTGGGTTTTTACGGTCCCGAGCCACTGGTCCCGGTCTCATGCCGCTGATCGGCATCATCGCCAACCCCTCCTCGGGCAAGGACATCCGCCGGCTGGTTGTCGATGCCGACGGGATCGACAACCAGCACAAGGCGAACATCGTCCGCCGCGTGCTGCGGGGCATCGCGGCGACGGCCGATGCCGTGGCCACCTCGGTCGAGGTGATGCCCGAGATGGCCGGTATCCGCCGCCGCGCCCTCGACGGACTCGAGCTCCCCTTCCCCGTCGGCGTGCTCGACACATCCTGCCGCGGCCTGGCCGAGGACTCGCTGGCAGCCGCACGGGAACTGGCCGACAGGGGCGCCGCGACCATCATCGTCCTGGGTGGCGACGGCACGCACCGCATGGTCGCCAAGGGATCCGGTGACGTGCCCCTGGTCCCGATCTCCACCGGCACCAACAACGTCTGGCCCAGGCAAAACGAGGGCACCCTGGCGGGAATGGCTGCGGCACTGGTGGCCGACGTGCGGGTGCCGTTGCAGAACGCCTGCCGGCAAACACCGCGGCTGGACGTCCTGCGTGACGGCCAGCCGATCGACATGGCGCTGGTCGATGTCGCGGTCTGCGACATCCCGGTTCCCGGGGCCCGGGCGATCTGGGACATCGAACACATCCACCAACTGGTTCTGTCGATGGCCCAACCGGGTGTGCTGGGCCTCTCGGCCATCGGCGGCAGCCTGCCGCCGCCCCCCGGCGGCGACCGCTGCGGGCTGTCGCTGGAGATCGGCCCGGGCGGCCAGGAGGTGCTGGCACCGATCGCTCCGGGGCTGGTCGTGCCGGTGGCGGTCCGCAACGTCCGCTGGCTCGAACCCGGCGAGACCGTCTCGATCACCTTTCGCTCCGGAACGCTCGCCCTCGACGGTGAACGCGAAACGACCATCGGCAACGACGAGGACCTCGCCGTCCGGATCAACGAGCATGGCCCCACGATGGTCGATGTCGAAAGGACCCTCGAGCTTGCCGCCGACTCAGGCAGCTTCATAATGCCTAGACGGTCTCGCGACTGACCCTTCCAAAAGGATCCGACCCATGGCCACTCTGATCCCGATGCCCAAGTGGGGCATGACGATGCAGGAAGGGACCGTCGGGTCATGGCTGAAGGCCGAAGGTGATCGGGTCGAGGCGGGTGAGGAGATCGTCGAGATCGAATCGGACAAGGCGATTCAACTGGTCGAATCTCCCGCCTCGGGAATCCTCGCTCGAATTTTGGTCACCGCCGGCGAGACGGTTCCGATCACCACGCCGATCGCGGTGATTGCCGACGAGGGCGAGGAGGTGCCCGAGGAGATGATCGCGGCCGCCGCGGCCGCCGCAGCCGCAGCCGCAGCCGTGCCGGAAACGGAAACCGCGGCAGCGTCATCCGAGCCCGCACCGACCGCAGCACCGACCGCAGCCCGCAGGCGCGGCGGTCGAGTGCCCGCATCGCCGGCGGCCAAGCGACTGGCCCGTGAGCACGACGTCGACCTGGGCTCGATCACGGCTTCGGGACCCGACGGCCTGGTCGTGATCGAGGATGTGCAGGCGGCGATCGAAGAGGCGTCCACTCCGGCCGGGCCCGTCTCCCTGGTCGCGTTCTTCTGCCGTGGAACCCGGCTCGAGGGTCGGCTCTATCTTCCCGAACAGCTCTTCGAGTCCGACAACCCCGTCACGGTCGAGGAGCCGGGCCTGCCCGGAGTGATCCTCTGCCTGGGCTACACCTACACCCAGGACCTGCTGGTCCCCGAGATGGCCAGGCAACTGGCCCAGTCCGGCCGGGCCTGCCTGATCTTCGATTACCGGGGCTTCGGTCGCAGCGGTGATCCGGTCGAAGCCGTCAGGCCTCCGGACCAGGTCGAGGACATCCGGGCGGCGGTGTCGTTCCTGTCCGGACGAGACGAGGTCGATGCCTCGCGGATCGCTCTGCTGGGGATCAGCCTGGGCGGCTCGCACGCGGTGACCGCCGCCGCAGTCGATCCCCGCATCGCCGCCGTCGCCACGGTCTCGGCGGCCGGTGACCTGCGACGCCTGCTGCAGGCGTCGCGAGACGAAGACGCCTGGACGGCATTCCAGGACCGGGTCGACGCCGACCGCCTGGCCCGTGCCCGTGGCCGTGACGGCGAGATCGTCGATGCCTGGGAGATCATCCAGCCCGACCCGGACTCCAGGACCTTTCTCGACCAGCTCTACGCCGAGTTCCCCGGGCTGGCCTGCCGTCTGTCACTGGAGACCGCCGACGCGCTGCTGGGCTACGCTCCCGAGGTGTCAGCCCCGGGGGTCGCTCCGCGACCGGTGTTGTTGATCCATGGAGAGAACGACCGGCTGGTGCAACCGGCCGAATCCGAATCGCTGGCGGCAGCGATCGGCGATTCCGCCCGCTCGGTCGTGATCCCCGACATGGCGCACTTTGATTGGGCCAGGCCCGGAGATGCCCGCTACGAGAAGGTGCTCGAGACGATCGACGGATGGCTGAAGGAAATCTGGGGATGAGACAACCGGTCACTCCCCCCCGGCCTCGCGCAGGAAATCCCGCACGATCCGCCCGTAGCCCTCGGCGTAGTCCATCTCGAGGAAGCGTGCCCCCAGGTACTCACGGGGAGTGAAATCCGAGAGGTCGTAAGTCGAGTCCGGATGGAACTCGACCACTCCCTCGCCCTTGCGGCGAGCGTGCACGGTGACATCCTGCATGACCGGCGCCCCGTCGATCAACTGGCAGACATCGGCACCCGGCCCGTCGGCACGCGGGATGACCTTCAGTCGCCACGAGGGCGAGAGATCGGGAAAGTCGTCATCGGTCGCTTCCTGCTGCATCGTCGTGCGGATGCTGAAGATCGACGTGCCGCCACGTCGCGTGTCGGTCACCATCTGCTGATCGTCCATCGAGACGGTGATGTCCGCCGAGACCTTCGGCGTGCCGTAGATCTCGCGACCGGCCGGAATGCTGTTGGTCGAATTGAGGAACGCGATCGGCGCAAAGAACCCGGGTTGCCCCTCGAACCGACAACCGACCACCAGCACGCTCTCCTCGAACGGGCCGTAGTTGTCCGACCAGGGCACCGTCAATCCGATGGCGACGCAGTACCCGTCCTCACCCGGTTCGAAACATTCGGGCAACACGCGGCCGACGGCCGAGACGTCGGCACGGAAATCGACGAACTGGAACTTCACGTTCCGGTACCGTGCCGGTGGGTTCGCATAGTAGGGCGAGAAGGCGGGCATGTTGACGATCTGGTCCAGCCGAATGCTCATGTGTCCGCTCCCCTGATCTCTTCGACTCCCAGGCAACACAGCAGATTGGCCATGTGCATCACGAACTCGGCGGTGATCTCGATATTGTCCGCCTCGGTCGGATCGGGGGTCCAATGCCTGGTGTTCTCCCAGTGCCCGTCGGCCAACTGGTGCTCGCAGAACCACTCACCCATCCGCAGCGTCCAGTCCCGATAGGCCGGATCGCGGGTGGTGACCCACAACAGTCCCGAGCCCCACCCGGACTTGCAGGTCTGCATCGACTCGAACTGGCACTCGTCTGTCGTCATCGAGAAGGCCTGGCAGATCCGTGCCGCCTCCAGCCAGCGCGGTTCGCCGGTGACCTGGAACAGCTGAACCAGCGCCGCCGCGGAGATTCCGCCGTTGAAGTGATGCTGCCAGGGCCGGGATTTTTCGGTGACATACATTTCGGCCTGCCCGTCAGGAAACTCGGTCACCAGTTGTCCGTCGCCCCGCGAGACATGGAACAGCCGCTCTTGCAGCTGCGGCTGCTGGTCCCAGAGCCGGACGATCCACTCTCCGGCCCGCACCGCCTCCTCGACCCGACCGATCGCCAGCAGCGTCATCGCCCCCTGGCAGGCGGGGAAGAGTTCCTGCTCACACCGCGGTGTCCGATCGTCCCATGTCGCGAAGAATCCGCCGGTGCTGGAATCCTGCCACTCGAGCAACCGTAGACTCCCGCGGCGGGACAGGTCAGTCCGACCGACCAACTGGGCTCCGAAGAGCAGGCAGGACAACGGATAGGACCCATACCGCTCGTCGAACAGTCCTCGCGGACTGACCCCCTCGAACTCGCCCGCCGGGCTGATCATGTTCCGGTCGACCCAGTCGAGACACGCCGCCGCGGCGGGCAACTCGCCCACCAGGGCCAGCGCCCACGGCACTCGGTAATAGAACAACCGATCCCGAACCGGCCCCAGCGAGCCGTTGTCGTTGACGTGCGTCAACAGCCAGTCGCTCCCGCTGCGGCACGCGTCACGAATTCGATCGAGGCGTGTTGTCCAGCCGGCGGTGACCATTGGTCGATTCCCTGCTGACTTTGAATCCGAAGGATCACTCTGTTCTTATTGACGCTCAAGTCAAGCAACCAGAGACATCCAACCGAGACTCACATCCCGAGGAGCACTCCGTGGCCCTGAGACCCAATCGAGTCAAACAGAAGCTCGCCGCCGGCGAGACCGTCTGCTGCGTGTCGGGACTGACCGATCCCGAGGACATCGACCGCATCGGACCCGTCGGCTTCGATGCCGTGTGGCTCGAGGGCGAGCACGGACCGGTCGACTTTCGTGACATCGGCGACCTGACCCGCGCCAGCGATCTGTGGGGCATGACGTCGATCATGCGGATCAACCAGAACGAACAGGCGATCATCTACCGGGCGCTGGACCGCGGCGTGCAGGGCATCGTCGTTCCGCACGTCAACACGAAAGCCGAGGCCGAAAACGTGGTCGCCGGCGGCAAGTTCTCTCCGATCGGTCAACGCGGGCTGTTCACCAGCCGGCAGGGCTACGGGGTCGAGAACTACTTTGACGAGGCCAACGACCAGACGTTGTTCATCGTGTTGATCGAGGACATCGTGGCGGTCAACAACCTCGACGAGATCCTCGAGGTCGATCACATCGACGTGTTCTTCGTCGCCCCCAGCGACCTGGCCTCGTCGATGAACCTGATCGGACAACTGGATCACCCCGAGGTCGTGGCCACCCGCGAGGGCGCGGTGAAGAAGATCGTCGAGAGCGGCCGCGTGGCCGGCACACTGACCTTCAACGACAACGTCGGCCACTTCACCGACATGGGCGTCCGCTTCGTGATGACGTCGGTCGGGCCCTGGATCGACGCCGGGGCCGCGGCCTTCAGGTCGGCAGCCGGCATCTCCTAGCCCTCTCCCGTTCCCGTTTTCCTGGATCCGACATGTACGCCATCTTCGTGACACTCAACGTCCAACAGGACAAGATCGCAGAGTTCGAGGAAGTCAGCCTCGGCGACGCGCAGGGATCGACCCGCGACGAGCCCGAGTGCTTTCGCTTCGACATTCTCAGGGACCCCGCGGTCCCGGGCCGGTACTACCTCTACGAGGTCTACCTGAATGTCGACTCGCTCGAGAAACACCGGGCGACTCCGCACTTCCAGAAGTGGTGGGCGACGGTCGAGGACTGGTTCGAGGAGGACCTGGCCAAGATCGAGATGGAGACGGTGTTTCCGTCTGACGAGGGCTGGGAAGCCCAGAAACCTCACCTGATGAACTGGTAGCCGACCGGGACCGCTGCGATGAAGATCACCGGGCTTGAGTGCCTGCACGCCGACGCCGGCTTCCGCAACTTCGACTTCCTGAAGATCAGCACCGACGAGGGACTGGTCGGCTGGAGCGAGTACAACGAGTCGTTCGGCGGCCTGGGCGTCAGCGAGGTGATCAAGAACCTGGCCGGCGCGCTGGTCGGCGAAGACCCGCGGCCGATCGAGAG
>CAUZRQ010000108.1:0-18484 GCA_963582065.1 Planctomycetota bacterium
GTCCGTTGCGAGGGTCATCCATTCCGCCCTGCGTGTAGTCGCTTTCCTGGATGCACAGTGGCAGTCGCGTCTTCCAGCGATTGTGCTGGGCGGCCTGCACGATGCCCGCTTCGATGGCCAGCATGTCGGGTGTCATGTCGTACCAGTGCACGCCGTAGAAACTCACCTTGTCACCCAGTTGGTCGATCATCGGCACCCACCAGGATCTCCACGATCTCCAGTTGGACCACTGCAGTGCGTTGGTCAGGCCCGGGGTTCCCAGTCGCACGTCGTGGCCGCCGGCCCGGATGGCCTTGTCGGCGGCCTTGATCACGTCGATCAACCGTTGCGCGGCCCGGCGTCCACCACGGTTGCTGCTTTCACGCCGCGGATCCTGAATGGACTCGGGGACGTTCCAGTACCCCAGCAGGCTGATCTCGCCGAAGAACTGAAAATAATGCTCGGTGCGGGGAGCCGTCTTCAGACGGTGTCGCACCAGGGCCTCGGCCCACTGGCCGTACACCTCCAGGTCGTGGGGAATCACGTAGCCGTTACGAACCCGGGGACCGGTTTGCCAGCCCGGGCCGCCCTGCAGGCAGTGCAGTTCGTTGTCGATTCGCAGTGACGGTTTCTCGGGCTTGGCCTTGGCCAACATCGCTTCGAGTCTCTTGCGGTCGATCTGGCCCGGACGGTTCGGGTCTTCGGCCACCTCGGCGAGACCCGCCGAGGATCCCGAGGCGGTGTGCATGTTGGCGGCCCGCTGTTCGTCGAAGTTCCCCCCGCTGGCCCCGTCGACTCCAAACAGGCCGTCCTGGACGCGGTCGACGCCGTTGATCACGACCCGGCGGGTCGTGTCGACGTCGACGGTGACCGGGCGGGGAGGATCGGCGGCATACAGCCGAATGGCCGCGGAAATCAGTAGAAGGACGATCGAGGCGACAAGGCGAATCGCGGGCATGGGGTATCTCCCTGGAACAGGTCAGCGAGAGTCTACATCGGATCCTCTGCCGGTCGCATTCGTCCGGCACCCTGCGCCGGCTCGAATCGGCCATTTCTCGCCCGGTGCGAAATGGTCAGCTGCGGCCCCCCCGGGGCCGCAGGTTTCGGGTCGGACACGTTTTCGATCGACCGGTCGTGGGGTGACATCGGCGCCGGGCGGCCGCGAGAGAACGTGAAGGATTTGGTACAACGTGAGTCCCCTTGAAGGAGAACACCGTGGAATATCGACCGCTGGGACAGACTGGACTGGAAGTCAGCTCGATCGGGCTGGGCTGCGTGACATTTGGTCGGGAGATCGACAAGGCGACGTCCTTCGAAGTGCTCGACCACGCGATCGAGCGGGGCATCAACCTGCTGGACACCGCCGAGGCCTATGCTGCCGGAGAGTCAGAACGGGTCGTGGGCGAGTGGATCGCCGACCGGGGAGTACGTGACCGGGTCGTGTTAGCGACGAAGGTCTCGGGCACGTTGACCCGCGAACGGGTGATCGGTTCGGCCGAAGAGAGCCTGCAGCGGTTGGGAGTCGACGTCATCGACCTTTTCCAGCTGCATGTCTTTGACGATTCGACCCCCGTGGACGAGACCCTGGCGGCCCTCGACACGCTGGTGGAGCAGGGCAAGGTCAAGCACATCGGTTGCAGCAACTGGGGAGCGTGGCAGATGGCCCACGCCCTGGTTCGTTCGGCTTCCGAAGGGGGGCCGCGACTGGAATCGGTGCAGCCGCCCTACAACCTGGTGCAGCGTGAGATCGAGGCCGACCTGTTGCCGTTGTGCCGTGACCAGCAGGTGGGGGTTCTCGGCTACAGTCCCCTGGGTGCCGGGTTTCTGACCGGCAAGTACCGGGTCGGCCAGGACATCCCGGCCGGAACCCGCTTCGATGTGATGCCCGGGCACCAGCCGATCTACTTCCACGATGCGGGATGGGCGGCGCTGGGGCGGTTGGACGACGCGGCCGCCGAAACGGGGCGGTCTCTGGTCGACCTGGCGCTGTCGTGGGTGATCGCCCAGGACGGGGTCACCTCGGTGCTGATCGGCTGTCGCAAGCTCTCGCATGTCGACCAGGCTTTCGAGGCCGAGGCGACGGGTCTGTCGCAGGAACTGGCGGCTCGATTGTCGGCGGATCCCGAGCCGATCGAGGACTGAGCCGGTTTCAGCGGCGCGATTCGAGCTCTTCCCACTCGGCAAGTCGCTCGGGCAACTGCTCGACGATCTCCTTCAGCCGGCCTGATGCCCGGGCAATCTCCTCGCCGTCTCCCTTGAAGAACTCCGGATCGGACATTGTCCGGTTGAGTTCCTGCTGTTCGGTTTCGAGTTCTTCGATCTTCAGGAACAGCTCGTCTGCCCTTTGCTGTTCACCGAAACTCAGCGTCCGGGGCCTCTTCGAGTCTGCCGCGACGGGCTTGGTCTCGACGGGGACCTCGGCCGGCTCATCATGCTTCTGCTGGCGGATGTAGTCGTCGTAGCCGCCGGCGTATTCCTTGAGCCTTCCCTCACTCTCGAAGACCAGCGTGCTGGTGACCAGGTTGTTGAGGAACGCCCGGTCGTGGCTGACCAGCAGCAGCGTGCCCTGGTATTTGGAGATGAGTTCCTCGAGCAGTTCCAGCGATTCGGCGTCGAGATCGTTGGTCGGCTCGTCGAGCACCATGATGTTGGAGGGCCGCTTGAGGATTCTCGCCAGCATCAGGCGGTTGCGTTCACCGCCCGAGAGATGCCGGGCGGGGCGACGGGCCCGTTCGGGTGTGAACAGGAACTCCTGCAGGTAGCCGTAGATGTTGCGTGGTTTGCCGTCGATCGTCAGGGTCTCTCTGCCTTCGCCGACGTTTTCGACCACGGTCTTGTCTTCCTCGATCTGTTCACGCAGTTGATCGAAATAGATCACCTCCAGCCGCGTGCCGTGTCGGATCGAGCCGGCCGTGGGTTGCAACTGGCCAAGCAGCAGTTTCAGCAGCGTGGTCTTGCCGGATCCGTTGGGGCCGATGATTCCGATGCGGTCTCCTCGTGAGACCAGCAACGAGAGGTCTTCGACGACCGGGTGCGGACCGTCGGAGGTGTCGTAGTGGAATTCGACCCCGGTGGCCTCGATCACCAGTCGTCCCGACTTCTCGGCGACGGCCGCCCGCATCCGGATGTCGCCGATCTGCTTCCGGCGGTTGTGGTGCTCGTCCCGCATTCGTTTCAGTGCCCGGACGCGACCTTCGTTCCGGGTCCGCCGGGCCTTGATCCCCGTCCGAATCCAGCGTTCCTCCTCGGCCAGCTTGCGATCGAATTCGGTGTTCTGCTTCTCCTCAGCATCGAGCAGGGCCTGCCGCCGTTTCAGGAACGTCGGGTAGTCACAGGGCCAGTCGTAGAGTTGGCCACGGTCGATCTCGATGATCCGTGTCGCCAGCGCCTGCAGGAACACCCGGTCGTGGGTCACGAACAATAACGTGCCGTCGTAGACACTGAGAAACCGCTCGAGCCAGGTGATGGACTCGATGTCGAGATGGTTGGTCGGTTCGTCGAGCAGAAGCAGGTCGGGGTCGTGAACCAGCGACCGGGCCAGCAGCACGCGACGCTTCATGCCCGAGGACAGCGAACCGAAGGAGGCGGTGTCATCCAGGGACATTCGCGAGAGTACCCGGTTGACGGCCTGTTCCTGCTGCCAGTCCTCGACACCCGTCCCGGCAGCGGTGGCGGTGGCGGCCTCTTCGATCATCTCCCGCACCGAGAGACCGGAACCTGCCGGGACGTCCTGGTCCAGGCGGGCGACGGTGGTGTTCTCATCCCGCAGCACCTCGCCGTTGTCGGCGTCGATCTCGCCGGCGATCAGCTTCATCAGCGTCGACTTGCCGGTGCCGTTGCGTCCCAGCAAGCCGATCCGCTCACCCCGGTCGATCTCCAGATCGACTCCGTCGATCAGCGGTTCACCTCCGTAGGTAAACTGGAGGCCACGCAGGCTGAGCAGGGACATCGGTTCCGGTCTTGGTCCCGCCCCGTGCACCGGGAGGGGACGGGGCGGTTACTTGGTCTTATCGAGACTGATGGTCGGCGGTCCCTGGATGTAGCCCAGCGATGCGAGAAATCGGTCCATCTCGGTGACGGTCGCCAGAAAGTGCCTGGGGCTGTGACGGCGGTTGAAGAACCCGTGTGGCTGGTTCTCGTACAGGAACAACTCGCTGCGGCTGCCGACCCCCTGCATTTTCTTCCGAAAAGCCCGGGCCGTCTTGACCGGCACCAGGCTGTCCTTGGTTCCCAGGAAGACAATCGCCGGCGGCATGCCCTTGCGGATATTGTGGATCGGTGAGATCTCGCGGAACCGGTCTTTGACCCGAGAATGTCCGAAGCCGTCCGGTCCGTTGTCGTAGACCGGGTTGAACAGCAGCAGGGCATTGGGCCGGCAGCTGATCTCCAGGTTGTCGGCCTTGGCGTCGAGTCCCGGCACCGTCGCGGTCGCCGCGGCGACGTGACCACCGGCGGACCCTCCCCCGGCCGCCAGTCGCAGGGGATCAATCTTCAGTCGGTCGGCGTTTTCGCGCAACCACCGGATGGCCGACTTGCCGTCTGCGACACATTCGAACGGTGACGTCCCCTGTCGGCTTTTGACGCGATAGTCGGCGACGATGCCGACCATGCCGCGCGAGGCGAGATAGGAGGCGTGTTCCTGGAATTGGCGAGGAGTTCCCCCGTTCCAACTGCCGCCAAAAAAGAACACGGCCGCCGGCCGCTTCCGGGAGCGGTCCTTCCGCTGGGGCTGATAGACGTAGAGCTTCAGCTGGATGCTGCCGACGGTCTTGTAGACGTGGGCGGTTGCTCCGGGAATCGACGGGGCCTGGCCCACCTTGGCTCCCCAGGACGGATTCCCCATCATCCCGACGAGCAACAGTGTCGCGGCTGTCAGGATCGTGCGGTTGGACATGAGGTGCTCTCGAACTCTGGGCGATCAGAGGCGGGGGCGGGGAGATCTTCGATGGTCGGGGGGCGGTCCGTTGTTCCGGGTAATCGAGTCGGTGTAGCCTGTGGCGGAACGGTCCGCCCACCCGGGACTCTGCAGAACGGACAGCCGCGTGATGCTCACCGACGATAGGACGCCGCGAGCCAAAAACCAAGCACGTGCCTTTGCCGACCTGGTGGCCGTCGCCGCATCCCTGGCGTTGTTCGGGATGTGGGCCTCGACGCCAGGTCTGTCGGCCGCCGAGACGGGGTCGGTTGGCGAGTTGACCGGGCGGCGGCTGCCGGGTGAGTCGAACCCACCATGGAAGAAGGACAGCGGGACGGCTCGGGAGTCGATCGAAGATGGACACTGGGTGGTCCGTGAACCGAAGAGCTTCTGCCGCAGGTTGGTGGTCGGAGACTACCAACAGACCGACGGACAGAAGAACGAGGTGCGATTTGAATGGGGCACCGACTGCCGAGACAACCACCGCGCCGACGGACTCTCGATTCATACCCAGGGGCGGCGGTTGCGGTTGCATCCGATTCACCGCCTCAACCGCCCCGACCTGTTGCTGGTGGGTGTCCGTGGTGGAATGGGACCCGATGTCGCCGCCAGCCATGTTGATCTCTCGCCATTGCCCGGCTTTGATGCGAGACAACCGAACCGCTACGTGCTGCGGTGGGTGACCCAGGAGGTCAACAACTTCCGTTTCGAACTGTCGATCAACGGCAAGCTGATCGCGAAGTTGCTCGGAGAACCCCGGGTTGTCGGCAAGGACGTTTCGATCGGGTTCGAATTCCGTAGCGGAACTCACACGATCTCGCACGTTACCTGGGACATGAATCGGGGGGGACGACGTGTCCTCAGTCCGGGAACCCGCACGGCGGTGCAGCGGATCGCGATGGGATACCGCGAACTGTTTCTTGACGACGTGATGGTTGCCCAATCTCGTGGAATCGAGAAGGTCCTGCACCAGCCGGTCAAGTACGCCCGCAACCCGGTGATCCGCCATCACCAGAGGCCGTGGCAGCAGTTCCGTGCACAGTTGTACGGAACGGTGCTGTACATCCCCGAAGAGAAGATCTTCAAGATGTGGTACCTGGCCGGGGCCCGTTTTCCCGACGAGGCCGCGATCACGCTTGACGGAAAACCACGGATCCCCAATTTCCAGATGCTCGCCTATGCCGAGAGCCGTGACGGGCTGAACTGGACGCTGCCCGATCTGGGCCTGGTCAGCTTCAACGGATCCCGCCACAACAATCTCTGCCGGTTCTCACGTGAAAACGCCGAGGGGGTCGGCGTGGTTCATGACCCTCGCGATCCCGACCCGAAGCGGAGGTACAAGGCCTTCTACTGGGAACATTCGGTGCGCAGCCCGCACAGGATCCCCGTCGCCGTGGAGATCAGTGCGATGTCGGTCAGCTTCTCGTCCGACGGCAAGAACTGGACCAACCATCCGGGCAACCCGGTCATTCCACAGGCCAGCGACACCGGTCACCAGGCCATGTGGGATCCGTTCCGCAAGGTCTTCGTGGCCTACGGCCGCTTCGGTGCCGGCGGTCGCAGGATCGCACGGTCCGAGAGTCGCGACTTCATCCACTGGAGCCCGTCGCAGCTGGTCTTTGCTGCTGATGCGACCGACACCAGGTCCCGCGGTGGGCGTCCCCAGTTCTACGGCATGGGCACGACGATCTACGAAGGGACATACATCGGGCTGCCCTGGTTGTTCTGGGAGAATTCGAGTAACCGGCTGGACGTGCAACTGGCCAGCAGCCGCGACGGGATTCACTGGCAGCGAGCCGGGAATCGACGGACGTTGATTCCCAACGGCAAGAAGGGGACATGGGATGGCGGTTGCATCTTCACCGCGTCGCAGCCGCTGCAGGTCAAGGACGACACGATCTACATCTACTACTCGGGCCTGTCGCTGGATCACGAGGAGCCACGACCCAGCCGCCGCGAACGTCCCGAGTACGGTGAGTCGTCGATCGGGGTGGCGACGTTGCGTCGAGACGGGTTCGTGTCGATGCGGGCCGGCGAGAAGCCGGCAACGGTCGTCACCCGGCCGTTTGGCTGGCCGGCCGGTCGGCGGCTGCACCTCAACGTCGATGCCTCCGAAGGGGAGGTGCGGGTCGGAGTGCTCGATGAAAACGGGCGACCGATCAGTGGCTTCGCGCGGTCGACGGTCGTCTCGGGGGATCGCACCGACGTGGTGGTCGAGTGGATCGGATCCGGAACGCCGAAGGCCAAGTCGGTACAGTTGCGGTTCGAAATGACCAGCGCGGACCTGTATTCGTACTGGCTGAGGTAGAAGGGAGCGGGGCGATGCGGCGGATCGAGATGTGTTTGTTCCATGTTGTGGTCGGGCTGGTGGCCGTGGTTGGCCTGCTGGTTGTCACCGAGCCGGTCCTGGCGCAGGTGCCCAAGGCGGCCAAGGGTGACTGGCCGTGGTGGCGTGGCCCGAACTTCAACGGTGTGGCCGAATCGGGACAGAAGCCCCCCACACGCTGGAGCGACACGAAGAACGTGGCGTGGAAGGCGGCAGTGCCGGGCCGCGGGCACTCGACACCGATCGTCGTCGGAAAACGGGTGTTCCTGCAGACGGCCGACGAAACGGCCAAGTCGCAGTCTGTCGTGTGTTACGACCGCGCTACCGGCGACCCGCTCTGGAACAAGGAACTCAATCGCGGCAATTTCCAGGAGAAGATCAACTCCAAGAACACCTACGCGACGAGCACCATCGCGTGTGATCGCGGGCGGTTGTTCGTGCTGTTCAGTAACAACGCCGCCGTGCAGGCCACCGCCATGGACCTGGACGGCAAGGTGATCTGGAAGACCACTGCGGCACCGTTCATCGAAAAGAAGTACCCCAACGGATACGCCGCTTCTCCGGTGATCTACGGCAACACGGTCATCATCGCCGTCGACTGCGAGGGTGGCGGAACTCTGCTGGCTCTCGATCGCGACACCGGCAAGCGAGTCTGGGGCACCAGTCGCGTCGGCAAGACCAACTACGCGTCACCGGTGGTGGGGCACGTGGCGGCACGCGACCAGTTGTTGATCGGGGGCCTCGACATGGTGGCCAGCTACGATCCGACCAACGGCAAGCTGCTCTGGGACGCACCGGCCATCGCGATGCAGACCTCCGGCACCCCGGTCTGGGAAGGGGACATGGTGTTTGCGGCCGGCGGGTTTCCGTCCGGGAGCACCGCGGGCATCAAGGCCGACGGGTCGGGCAAGATCGCCTGGAAGAACAACCACCGGATCCACGAGCAGTCGTTGTTGGTTCACGAAGGCCATGTTTACGGAATCAACGACACCGGGATCGCCCTGTGCTGGGAGACCCGCACCGGTCAGGAAGTCTGGAGGCACCGGCTGAAGGCCCCGATCAGTGCCTCGCCGACGCTGGTCGACGACACGATCTACCTGACCAACGAACTGGGCAAGACCTGGCTCTATCGTGCGACACCGAAGGGATTCGACGAGATCGCCGTCAACCAGTTGGGCACGATCGTGTTTGCCTCGGCGACGATCTGTGGCGGACAGATCTTCTTCCGTGTCGCCGACATGGTCGACGGGAAACGGGTCGAGACGCTGTACTGTCTCGAACGGGCAGCCGGGCGTTGATCGCGGAACCGGCGGGATCCAGCGAGTCCCGGTCTCACTTGCGGTCGGCGTCGGTGGGTTCGTGTCGGTTGAATGCGTCGACGATTGTTCCGGCGTCGCCCACATCGTAGAAGTCGACCACGACGAAATGTGGTCGGTGCCCGGTCCGCTTTTGACAGGTTTCCACGCGAGGTTGCAGCACGGTCCTCGTGTTGGCCTGTCGGGCCAATGCGACGCTGGCCGTCGGTCGAGTCAGGAAGTGATTGAGGATCAGCAGGCGGTTGGCGGCCTGGCCGCGGTTGCGGCGAAACCCGAAATCCTCGACACGCTTCACCGAGAAATGGGTCTCCCAGCAGTGCTTCCAGACGTCGTGGTAGCCGGGCCACTTGCCGCCGTCACGGTCGGTCATGACGACCAGCCGACGCTTGGCGGCGATCATCTCGCGGAGGGTGGGCCACGGAGCGTCTCGTCGCTGACGATGGAGTGAGTCGAGGAGTTCGGCGTCCTGGAACGCCTTGCGAATCAGTTGTCCGTCGACGTAGGACTCGAAGATGATCGTGATGATCGCGTGTGGCGTCTTCTTGAGGAACTTCCCGATCTCCTTCAGGCCGTCAACCAGCGGTCTCTTGCCCAGGAACGACTTGCTGTGCACCAGGTGGGGGTGGCCGCCGACGAGGTGGACATCGAGCATCAGGCCACGGACACCGTCTTTCAACTGACGAGTCAGCCCGAAGTTCTGATTCGGGAACAGCCAGCCCTCGGCGCGGTTGGACATGGCGTTGTGCGCCATCAACACCGTGACCTGGTCGTATCGCCGGTCGAGCAACGCTGCGTCCGGGTCGGGTGACTGGGCCCCCGGCTCCGGGACGCCACAGAACATCACGAGGCCGATCGATGTGGTCAGCGTGGACGAGAGGCGTCGCGAGGTGGACGGGCGGGTGACGGGGCGGGTGGACATGGCTCCATCCTAACACGCCTCTCAGGTGAACATGTCGCTGCGGATGGCATCGTGGTCCGGTGAGGGATGGCCACCGGTTCGAGTGCTCCCCACGTGGTCAGTTCGATGACAACTGTCTGTCGAATGACGGCATCGGGTTGTCCGCCCGAGGTGGTTTGTTTCGCTGACGTCGGTGTCGGACCGGAATGGAACGAGAATTGCTGCTTCGTTGATCGTGTGCATGTCACTGGTGACCAAGGAGAGAAGCGATGCGGAGCATGAAGAATTTTGGCGTCCTGGCTGCGGTGTGCGTGATGGTGTCGGCCGAAGTCGCCGGTGCAGCGTCTCCCGTGTACTGGAATCGCGGATCCACGGCGAAGTCGACGTCGCGAACGACGTACTACGATCGGTCGGGCAGGACGGTCGGCCGAAGTCGGGCGACGGGCAACCGCACCCGGTACACCGACCGCAGCGGTCGAACGACTTTCACGCGTCGCACTCGGAGCAACAGGTCGACGGTCTCGGATCGCAGTGGCCGCAAGGTGGCCAGCAGCGTCACCTCCGGCAACAGGACATCCTATTACGGTCGCAGTGGCCGGAAGACGGGGTCCAGTCGGACCGTTGGCAACCGGACCAACTATTACGACCGCGGCGGTCGAAAAACCGGTTCGAGCCGAACGCAAAACGGTCGGACGACGACCTACGATCGGACCGGACGGGTGACCGGTCGCAGCAGGTCCCGGAAGTGATGCGTCACCTGGCGGGGATCCGGTTGAGCGTGTAATAACCGCTCGGATGCAGTAGCGGCTGTCCGTCCCGGCTGCGCAGTCCCGGGGCGTGCAGTTCGTGGACGTACATCTCGCGCAGACCATCGATTCTCAACCGGATCCGCAACCCGTCTTCACCGACCTCGATCGAGCGGATCGCCAGGTTCCGTTTCAGGATCTCGTCGCTGCCGTAGGTCGAGTGGTAGGTGTAGGTGTAGCTGTTGACGGCATACGAGGAGAGCCGTCGTGCGGATTCGGGGTCGACCGGGCGTGTCATCACAAGTTCGAATCCGTCGGGACGGGCCCGGATTTCCTTCATCTCGAACGGTGTCTTTCCGGTCCATACCAACCGTTGCAGTCCGTAGGAGGCGGTTCCCAGGCTGCTCCAGCCGCGGTTGCTCAAGCCCGCAAACAGGCTGCCGTCGTGGCCCTGGGACAGCCGAATGACCGCCGAGGCCAGGCCTTCGCGGAACGGGAAGCACGCGCCCTGGTACTCGCCGCCGACCTTTTCCAGGAACACGCGGCTGATCGAGGCGAGTGTGAATTCCCCGATGAACAACTGGCCGTCGAAGGGGCCGAAGCGGCCGCGGCTGTCGTCGAGCACGATGTCGGTGGCCGACTGGCCGACCTTCTTGTACGGGAACCAGACGGCCGGCGGTTTCAGGTGCTTGAGACGCTTGACCGCCTCGGGCAACGGCACACCGCCGGGGATCGCCTTGATTCCCTTGACCGGTGAGCCGGGAAGATCCATCGAGGCCAGGGCCTCGGGGTGATGAAAGAACGCTCCGGACCGCATGTGGTGCAGCGAGTTGGTGCCGACCCAGTTGCCCTGCTGGTCGGTGTAGAACATGTCGCCGGCCCGGTTGGAGCCCAGCCCGCTGGGCGATCGCATGCCCGCACACACGGGGACGAGCTTGCCCTGCGGAGTGACCTTCACGCCCCAGCCACGCCAGCGGGCCTGGGCCACGCCGAGAGACTTGTTGCTGACCATCAGTGATCGCTGGTTGCCCTGGAAGCCCATGCCGATGTTGAGCGTCATCCAGAGGTTGCCGTTTCGGTCCAGCTTGGGGCCGAAGGCGTATTCGTGGTAGTTGCCCGTCACCCCCCAGGCGTTGTTGACGCAGATGTACTCGTCGGCCACGTCGTCGCCGTCGGTGTCGGTCATCCGGGTCAGCTCGGTTCGCTGGGCGGTCAGGTACGACTTCCCCTGCTTCAACAGTCCGAGCGGCTCGTGCAGCGCCTCGGCGAATCTCTTGTATGTGACGTTCTTCGGAGGATCGTCATAGACCCCGTCCAGGAACCAGACCTCTCCCTTGCGGATGCTCACCGCCAGCCGTTTCCTGCCCACCGGCGCCATCCCGCTGACTTCCAGCACCAGGTCACGGGGTGGCGGCTTCCAGAACTTGGCCCGGGACCCAGTCGGGGCCTTGGACGAAAGGATCGTCACCAGGCGGTAGTAGTCCGATTCGTCGTTGGCCGAAGCGATGGGGGCTGCGGTGCCTGCCGCCACGATCGCCAAAATCACCGTCGACCACCGGGCACTTCGGAGGGTTCGGTTCACCGTTACCATCGGTAGTCGATCTCCACGGTGACCGGGCCGGTGACCATGATCGGGATCCGCCATTCGGTCAGGCCACCCAGTCGGACCAGTTTGCCGGGGCGACCTGGTTTCGCCGAAACCGAAACCGTCAATCCGTTCTCGTCGGTGTACACGCCGGCTTCGCGGTTCTTGAGCGATTTTCCGGTGTGGGCCCGGATCCAGGCGGCGGGTCGGTCCGGCCTGGTGGTGATTCTCAGCGTTCGTTTCAGTCCCCTTTGGGTCGACGGTTCGATTCGGTCTTCGACTCTCAGGGTGCCGACGGTGTACAGCAACGTCGGCACGCGGGATTTGTCCAGCCGGTAGCCGCCGAACCGGTAGCCGGTGACCGGATCGAGAGCGTCGGGCCAGGGCGAGTCGCTGTCGGCCAGTCGATTGACGGTCAGCCCTGCCGGAAGCGTGACCAGGTCCCGGCCCAGCGGGGCGGCGGGGGGGATGAAGCGGTTGAACCAGGTGGCATGGGCATCCAGGAACCGACCCCGCCAGGCCTCGACCACTCGACCGCCCCGCGCATCGAAGGCGTAGTGAGGACCGGAGGGGAAACCGACCGCGATCGCGTGGCGTCCGACCCGCTGCATGAAAGTCCTCAGGACCAGCGGTCGCGTGCCGGGGACCAGTTCGTAGTTGTCCACCTTGTTCCTGGTGATCTTCTCGGGCAGAGGTTGTCGACCGATGTCGGCCAGGTAGGTGTGGAAGGCGGACAGTTGTCGATCGACACGCCCTTGGAGAATGTCGGGGCTGTTGGTCTTGCCCTTAGGGAAGAAGGTCGGCATCCGGGTGCGGGGCTTCTGCGACGCGGGATCGAGCAGAAACCGTTTCAGCCACTCGGGGCGGATCCGGGCGGCGGTGCCTTCGAGGTCGATTCCCACCACCCCGGGCAGACGCTCGCCTCGCACCGGGTGACATTGCACGCAGCCGCGGTCGATGAGAGTTCTGCCGGCGGCGGCCAGGTTCTTGGCAGAAATGCCGGGTGCCGCGAAGATCTTCGCGGCCGGCGTGTCGGAACCCGAGTCGATGGCGGCCAACCGGCGGGGCAGTTCCAGGACCTCTGCAACGGGAAACACCGGCATGCGGATCTGCAGGTGGGGCCGCACGTCACCGGTGCCGGCCAACACCTTGGCCAGCCAGGCCGTCTTCAGCTTGCCACCGACGCCGTCCAACGACGGTGGCAGTCGACCCTCGTCACCCAGGTCGACATGCCCGGCCGTTTCGAAATAGCCGCGCCGCTTGGGGCCCAGGCCGCCGGACTTGTCCCGAGAGTGGCAGGCCAGGCAGTTGAGTTTCAGCACCGTCCGTTTCAGCGACAGTGCGGGGGTGAGCGGGGTCGGCTTCGCGGCGAGGGCTGCCGAGACGGATTGGGTCTGTTGCTTGTCGAGACGATATCGGGGTTGGTGATCGAGGGCATCGGCCAGGCACGAATCGGCGGTCGAGAGGTCGAGTTGGGACAGTGCGGGAGGTGGCTTGAGGGCCGGGTCGGCTTGCAGGCCGCGAGCGGCCGTGTGGCAGGCCCGGCACCGGAACCGGATGAACAGCCGGCGGCCCGCGGCGACCAGTTCCGGATCGTTCCCGGGGGTGGTCAACGACCGGGCCGATGCGTTCTCGTGCAGGAATGCGACCAGGTCGGCCGCTTCGTCGGGGATCAGTTTCAGTGACGGCATGCGGCCGCCGGGTCGCATGGTTTCCGGGTTGACCAGGAAGTGAGCCAGCCCCTCGCGGGTGTACTTGTTGGCCAGATCACCGTGAGGAACCGAAGGGAACGGACGGGCGGCAGCATCCAGGCCGAGTTCCTTGAGTTCGTCGGGGTCGAGTTGAGCCAGCAGTTTCTCGAGTTCGGAGGTGGGCTGGGGGCGGGCCTTGTAAGTGGCATCGGGTTGGTGGCAGGCCACACAGCCGACCTGGTGAAACAGCCTCCGCCCGCGGGCCGGATCTCCCTTGTCGTGAAAGCGGGGGGCAACCGGTCGCGTCGCGGTCGACTTCAATTCGGGAAATTCTTCGCGGAGCGATGCCAGGAAGGCCACCAGCCCGCGGATCACCTGGGCTTTCTGCTTGCCGGGGACACCGTGCAGCACGTCGGGCATCGTGGTGCCGGGCTGGGTGCCGACAGGGTCGGACAGGAAGCGAGACAGCCATTTCGCCTGCAGTCGACGGCCGGCTCCCTCCAGCCGCGGGCCCGGCTTGGGTTGTGGTCCGGCGGTTCCCGGGGCGTGGCAGGAGGTGCAACCGAGTTCGCCCAGCAACAGTCGACCGGCCTCGGCCTGGACCAGGTTGCCGCGGCGAGCGAAACGCTCGAAACCGACGACGAAAGGCGATGCCGGAGGAGCGGCCGCGGCCGCGGTGATCCACAGTGCCTGGCAGGCGGCGAGGACGCCGAGGATTCCGAGCCGAGAGCCAGGGATGCCGTTCACGGTCTCGACCTGCGGGGGAATCAGATCAACTCGGCGATCGGTTTCGCTTTGCTCAGGATGTGGACCGGCCGCCCCCGGAAATCATCGAACGTCTGCGAGTGGTCGATGCCGAGGTGGTGATAGATCGTTGCCAGCAGGTCCTGGGGCGTGCAGGGACGTTCGGTGGGGTATTCGGATTTTCTGTTGGTCGCACCGACGACCTGGCCCATGTTGAGTTCGCCGCCGGCGACCAGCGCCGAATAGGCCTGCGGCCAGTGGTCCCGGCCGTAGGACCGGTTGGGCACTCCGTACCGCATCACCGGGGTCCGGCCGAATTCGCCGACGACCACGACCAGGATCTGGCGCTGCAGGTCCCGGGCGTGGATGTCCTCGATCAGGGTCGCCAGGGCCTGGTCCATGTAGGGCAGGCGGATCTTCATGTACTTGGCGAAGTGTCCTTCTCGCATGGCGTTGCCGGGGTGATCGTCCCAGTTGGTGAATTCCTTGCCGGTCTTGGGCGTGTTGAAGTAGATGTTGATCACCGAGGTTCCGGCCTGGGCCAGGCGACGGGCCAGCAGGCAGGCCTGGCCCCAGAGGTGGCGGCCGTAACGGTCTCGCAGCGCATCGGGCTCTTCGGCCAGGTTGAAGGCCCGTGCCGATTCGGGGCTGGTCAGCATCTCGAAGGCCAGTTCACGGAACTGGTCGACCCCGGCCAGGTTGCCCCTCAGGTCCTCGGTGCGGCGGATGCGGTCGAGTTGATCGATCAGGGTCTTGCGGTCGCCGAGTCGCTTGCCGTCCTTGCCGGCGGCGATTCCGGCGTGAGGTGCCCGGAATCCCTTGCTGCTGGGATCACCGACCTCGAAAGCACCGTGGTGCAGGCCGAGATAGGTCGGCCGGGTCATGTAGGGTTTCTGCGGGATCGCCACGTAGGGTGGCATCACGTTGGGGCCCGGACCCAGCGACCTGCTGGCCACCGAACCGAAGTCGGGGTGGGCGCTTTTGGATTGCGACGTCGGATCGGCCACCAGGGGGGCCTTGCCGGTCAGCACGGTGATTCCGCCATCGGTGTGACTGCTCATCTCGTGATGCAGCGAACGCACGATCGAGAACTTGTCGGCGATCTTGGCCTGCAGCGGGAAGTGCTCGCAGATGTCCAGGCCGGGAACATTGGTGGCGATCGGGTTGAACTGGCTGCGGGTGGCCGTGGGGGCGTCGGGCTTGAGGTCGTAGGTCTCCAGTTGAGAGGCCCCGCCGTGCTGGTAGAGCATGATCACCGAGGTGCGCTTCGAGTGGTTGCCCGACGCGGCACGGGCGGCCAGAACCTGCGGCAGAGTCAGTCCACCCAGTGCCAGGGCGCCCACCTGCATGAACTCACGCCGACCCAACGGGCCGGGGCAGGCGGCAGAGCTTTCTCGGTGGACGTTCATGAACCGGTTCTCACTGTGATCGACAACACGTTCCTGTGATTGCTATCGGCAGTATAAGGGAAGCGGTGGTCGCTCGAAATCGCATTCTCGTTCGCTGGGGCGATCGGCAGGCAATCAGGACGAGGCCTACTTCTGAGCGGCCAGCTTGTCGCGGAAGGCCTTTTCCTTCAGTTCGATGTAGTCGCGGTACCCGGCCGGATCGATGAACGGACTGACCTTGGCTCCCTTCAGCTTCGGGTACTTGGCGTGCATGCCGTAGTAGTTGCCGTGGGCTCCGAGGAAGTAGTCGCACTTGAGCGAGTTGAGCACCTTGAAGGTTCGGGCGAAGTCCTTGGCGATCTTGGGATAGACCTTGTTGTTGACCAATTGGTAGCCGGGATTGACGTTGGGGCTGCCGACGACGACGACCAGCTTCTTGCTCTTGCCGTCGGTGACCTTGGCCGTCCAGGTGGTGCAGCCGGGCGTGTGACCGGGTGTGTGGCGGGCCACCAGGGTGGTGCCGCCCAGCGTGACCTTCTCGCCGTCTTTGAGCACCTTGTCGACCGGGCACGGCCGCCAGCGGCTGTCGGTGTAGAGGTACTGTCCCTTGCCACCTCCGGCGATCACCTTCTCGTCACCGGTCATCACGTAGACCTTCGCTCCACTGATCTCCCTCGCACGGGCGTGGCCGGCGACGTGGTCCGAGTGAGCGTGGCTGGCCAGGATGATCTTGATGTCGGTCATCTTGAATCCCAGCGAGCGGACCGAAGCCCGGATCAACGGTACGGTCTCGTCGAAACCGGTGTTGATCAGCATGTGTCCCTTGGGGGTGGCGACCAGGTAGATGGCCAGGTCGTTCGAGCCGACGTAGTAGATGTTGCCGACGACCTTGTGAGCCGGGTAGGGACCGTCAGCCCGGGCATTCGACGTGGCACAGATCAACACGGCCAGCAGGGAGACCAGCGACAGACCTTGGCGAGGTTTTGCGGACGGCATGAGGAGCCTCGAGGAAAAACCGTGGTTTGGTGGGGTGTGTCGAACCTGTGGCGGTCGATGAACAACAGCAGAGTCGCCATCCTATCAGCAACGTCGGTCATCGACGAACCGGCGTGTTCCAATTCCGGTTGTCTGTGATCGGGTCGAGAGGTTAGTCTGGTCGCATTGGCGATGGTTGATCTTATGGAGCGGATTGTGATGAACCGGCAAAGCGGGATGGACCTGGCGGCGGTTGATCAACTGACTCGCCGGGCCGCACTGCAACTGGGCACCGGACTGTTCGGGCTTTCGTTGCCCGGCTACCTGGCCGCTGCCCGATCCGGTCAGGTCGATCCCGCTCGACGCGATTACTCGTGCATCTTCCTGTTCCTGGCCGGTGGCATCAGCCATTTCGAGTCCTGGGATCCCAAGCCCAATGCGCCCGTCGGCATCCGCGGTCTCTGGAGCCCTCAATCGACCAACGTCCCCGGCACGTTCATCACCGAGAAGATGCCGTTGCTGGCCCGGATGATGGACAAGGTGGCCGTCGTCCGGTCATGGAAGGGTGCCAGTGGCAGTCATGGTGATGCCTCCAAGCACGCCATGAGCGGTGTACTGCCCCGGTCTCGCAACCAGCAGTACTTCCCGAATTTCGGGTGCATTGCCAGTGCGGTGCTGGGAACCCGTCAACCCGGTTTCCCCTCCTACGTCGGCGTTCCCGTCGCGGCACGCTACACGACGCCGCCCGGGTACCTCGGTCCCGCCTACGCCGCCTTCAATGTCGACGGTGATCCCAGCGAGAAGGACTTCAAGATCGAGGGCCTGCGACTGCCCAGGGGACGGTTCGAGACGCGTCGAAGCCTGCTCGACCAGGTCGACAACCTCGGCCGACTGGCCGCCTCGGCCAGCAACACGCTCTCGGTCCACGACAACCTGTTCGAGGAGGCTGTGACTACCCTGACCAGTGGTGCGATCCAGAAGGCGGCGAAGCTCGACGAGGAATCCCTGGCGGTGCGCCAACGGTACGGCATGAACATCTACGGCCAGCGAGTGCTGCTGGCCCGCCGGATGATTGAAGCCGGTGCCCGGTTCGTGACGGTCAACCACGCGGTGCAGGGGGGGCTGTTCGGCAAGGGAGTGACCAACGGCACGTGGGACAACCATGGCTGGTTGTTCGATTCGATGATGTCGTTCGGATCGCGGCCGACCGCAGTCGGCAAGAACGAGACGTGGCACGAGTACAAGGGGCCGGGCAACCTGCCCCAGTTGGACATGTCTTTGACGTCGCTGCTGACCGATCTTGAAGAACGCGGGCTCCTGGACTCGACGCTGGTGGTGGCGATGGGTGAGTTCGGCCGCACGCCGAAGATCAACAAGACCGCCGGCCGTGACCACTATCCCCGGGCCGGCAACGTGCTGTTGGCCGGAGCGGGTGTGAAGGGCGGCGTGGTGATCGGTGCGACCGATCCCAACGGTTCCGCCCCGGTGACCCGGCCCTGGACGCCGGTCGACTTCGGTGCCTCGATCTACCATGCCCTGGGGATCGATCCGGAAACGACCTACTTCCCGCGGCTGCCCAGGCCGACGAAGATCGCCGAGGGGCAGGTCATCGACGGGTTGTTCGCCTGAAAGTCGCTTCGACGGACCACGCTGGTACAATGTCGACTGCGGAAGCGGTCCTTGTGAAAACGTGGTCGAGGCGATGATGAACCGGCGACGAGCGGTCGTTGTGCTGAGTGTTCTGTCGTGGTGTCTGGGCATCGGGGTGGGCGTTCGTGCCGATGACGAAGTCGACTTCAACCGCGACGTCCGCCCGATTCTCTCGGAGTTCTGTTTCGCCTGCCACGGTCCGGACAAGCAGGCCCGCAAGGCGGATCTCAGGCTGGACACCGAGGCGGGACTGACGAAGTCGGGCATCCTG
>CAUZRQ010000109.1:0-18356 GCA_963582065.1 Planctomycetota bacterium
CCCAGACCAGGTTCCAGATCGACAGACCCATCGCGGCCAAGGCGGGCGCCGAATAGGGGTTGAGCCCAGGCAGCCCACCGGCACCGGTGAGATCGATGCTGGAGAGAAGCGCGCCGATGGCGGGGCCGAGAATGAAGCCCAAACCGAAGGCCGCCCCGATCATCCCCATTCCCTTGGCACGGTCCTTTTCTTCGGTGATGTCGGCCACCGCCGCGGTGGCCACCGAGATGTTCCCGCCCATGATGCCGGCGACAACACGTGAGAGAACCAGCAGGACAAAGCTGCCTGAGAAGACCCAGACCAGGTAGGCCAGTGCCAGGCCGGAGATGGAAATCAGCAGGATGGGGCGGCGACCGGTGCGGTCGGACATCCGGCCCCACAACGGGGCGAAGACGAACTGCAGCGTTGAGTAGATCGAACCGAGGATGCCGCCGAACAGTGCGGTGGTGTAGAGCCGCTGCTTGTCAGCATCCGGATGGCTGACGAATTCGCCGAGCCACGCCGCCAACTTCCCGATCAGGCTCTCGGTCCCGTCGGCCTCGACGTAGTGCTCGAGCATGTCGGGAAACAACGGGAAGATGATCGAGAAACCGACCAGGTCGACGAAGACCGTCAGGAACAGCGCTCCCAGCGATGCGCGGCGGGGCTCTCGCGCTGGAGTGGGGTCAGTGGGGGCGATCGACGAGCCGGTCATGTCAGTTTCACGACTCTTCCAACAGCCGCTTGATGCCGGCCAGCACGCGGCGGGTGCCGTCGTCGTCGAGTTCCTTCGATCGGAAACCGAATCGGTTCACCACTTTCATGCGACGGTACAACACCACCGTCACCATGGCCTGCTTGTGGATGTTCTGGCAACTGGGCGAACCGACCACGTTGGTGGCCACCGACAGCGGCAGGCTGACCTTCTGGTTGAAAGCCATCGTCTGCAACGGGGAAATCGCCCGGCCCGGATCGGAAGAAATCAGCACCCCGAAACTCCTGAGCCCCTCGGCTCGGTTCCGATCGACGACCTTGTCGATTGCCTTGAGCAGTTTGCCCAGTGCCGGCTCGGTGTCTCGGAACAGCACCATCACGCACGGCCGCGATCCGTTGCGGCAGACGTAGCAGACCGACTTGTTTCTCAGCGGGCCGGTCACCGCCCGCACGTAGAACGACGGGACGGGCTGGCCGATGCTGCGGCCGGACCGGATCGGCTGCATGTCGGCACCCCCGCCGACAGCCAGCACCGCCAGCGCGACGCCTACGGTCGCTGGTCGACGGATTCGGGAGGCGAGACTGCGGTACGACATGCAGAGAATCCGCGGAAAGAGCCGGAGCGTCCGAGCCCATTGTCGGGGTTTTGTGAGGTCGAAGCAACGGCCGTCTGAATCGCCGGCAGGCTCTAGAGGACCGCGGCGATCGATTCGCAGAGTTTTCCGACGTTGTCGGCGGTGACCCCGGCAACGTTGATGCGGCCGTTGCGGACCATGTAGATGCCGAATTCGTCCTTGAGTCGATCCACCTGTTCGGGTGAGAGCCCCGAGAAGCTGAACATGCCTCGCTGGCGGATGACCGAACTGAAGTCGTGGTCCGGGGCGGCGGCCGACAGGCCGTTGGCCAACGCCTGCCGCATGTCGTTGATTCGGCTTCGCATCTCGGCCAACTCCGCCTCCCACCCGGCTCGAAGTTCTGCGTCGCCGAGGATCGTCGTCACGATGCCGGCCCCGTGGGCCGGGGGGTTCGAGTAGTTGCCACGGATGGTTTGCTTGAGGTGGCTGAGTACGACCGACGCGGTGTCGCTGTCGCCGGTCACCACGGTGAGCGCCCCGACACGTTCACGATAGAGCCCGAAGTTCTTCGAAAAACTGCTGGCTACCAGCATTTGGCAGCCCGGCCGAGCCAGGGCTCTGAGCCCGGCGGTATCCGACTCGAGACCGTCTCCGAAGCCCTGGTAGGCGAAGTCGACCAGTGGCAACAGCCCACGGTCGGCCACGATCTCGGCGATCTGCCCCCACTGTTCAATCGAGGGGTCGACCCCCGTCGGATTGTGACAACAGGCGTGCAGGCAGACGATGTCGCCGGCGGGGACCTGGGCCAGGGAGTCGAGCATGGCCTGGGCGTCGAGCCCTCGGGTCGCTTCGTCGTAGTAGCCGTATTCAGAGATTGCGAGTCCGGCCGCGCGGAAGATGTTGGGGTGATTGGGCCATGTGGGCCGGCTGCACCAGATCGTGGCCTCGGGAAATGCTGTCGCGAGGAACTCCGCCGCGACCCGCAGCGCTCCGGTTCCACCCGGTGCCTGGACGGTCGTTGCCCGTCCCGAACCGGTGATCTCGTGGTCCGCACCGAACAGCAGTCCGCGAGAAGCGTCGCTGAAGTCCTTCATCCCGTCGATGCCCAGGTAGCCCTTTGACGCTTCGGTCTCGACCAGCCGCCGCTCGGCCTCCTTGACACATTCGAGCACCGGAGTGGATCCGCTGGCGTCCTTGTAGACGCCGGTGGTGAGGTTGATCTTGCCCGTCGTCGTGTCGCGGGCGAAGGCCTCGTTGAGCCCGAGAATGGCATCGGGCGGAGCGGCTTCGAGTTGCTGGAACATCACGGAATCCTGTGGTCGGATCTCGAGTCTAATCGCCAGTATCGGAGGGCGATTGTTCTGACACGGTCTCCGATCGTCAAGTACTGCCGAACTTCATTACCCGGTTGAGTACCACGTTGCTTGCTCCGGCCCCGTCGTTCAAGATCATGTGATGTGCTCCAGCGGCCGCAAAATTGTCCTCCTCGCTCTGCTCATCGGTGTCACCGGTGGGTGCGAGCCGGACGCGTTTAAGATCGAGACGCGGGTGCGGAGCGATGGGACAATCGAGCGGGCCATCTGTCAGCCGGTGACGAGTGTTTCGGAGGCCGTCACGAAGCACGACGGCTGGCTGAAGACCCGGATTGTCGACAAGCCGACCGGGCGGACGGCGATTCGCCGGATGAAGCCGCTGGTCGTCAATGCCACCAACAAGGACAAGGCACATTTTTCTGCCTGGGGCCGGTTTGCCCGAGCGGCTGACATTCCCGAGCACTTCGTGTTGCCGGCCGAAGGCCTGGATCGGCAGGGGAAACTGGATCGCCGCTACCACCGCCGTGACTTGGGCCTGGTTGTCGAGCACACGTGGCGTGAGACTCTGACCGATGTCGTCGAACTCGACGATCGACGCCGTGCTCGTGACGAACTGGTCAAGCTGGGCATCGACATGGCGGCTGCGACGCTCGAGCACCAATTCGGGAAGACGTACGACTTTTCGTCCCTGGAGAAGTGGTCCCGCACCAATGTGACGGCATTCGTCGCCGACCTGCTCGACTATGACCTGCAGGTGGCGATCCAACGTCGCGGCTACGATGACAGCCAGATGCAGGCCAAGGTGATCGTCATCCTGGCGCGTTACGGTTTGAAGATCACCGGCCCCAACGGGCAGTTGTTGCAGGAGTGGCCCAAGGATGCGGGCGAGAAGTTCTTCGTTCCGTTCGTCCGCCGGCTGCTGAAGCAACACGTCCGCGATTCGTCGGGCAAGCCGATTGGAGAGGAGGCGATCGCCGAGATCGTGGCTTTCGTGAACCAGGAGAGTGCTCCGCCGGCCTGGCAGGCGGTGGTCAAGAAGCGATTTGGGTCAGAAAAGGCCTTCGATGCCCGAACCGGCCGGTTGGCCACGCGGATCTGGGGGGTCTATCGCCCCCTGTTTGGAATGACTCTCTTCGGTACCAGTCGCCAGTTTGATGCGTCGTTGAGACTGCCCGGCCAGGTGGTGGAGACCAACGGGAAGATCACGGGTGCGGGAACGGTGGTCTGGCAATTCGCGGCGAGCGCGGCCTTTCCGCTGGGGTTCGGGATGGAGTGTCGGAGCCTGGAGGCTCGCGAACAATCCGCGGTCCTGCTGGCCAAGCTGAAGCCGGCAAGCCGTCTCGGGGTGTTGTTGAAACTGGTCGATGTGGTCGATGGGGACTCCGATCCGTTGATGGCGGTGTTGAGGAGTTGTGCGACGAAAAAGAGCTGGTCGCCGCTGGAGGTCTATCGCCGCGGACTGGATCCGAAGAAACAGGCCAACGAGGTGAAGCGGCTGAACCGGTTGTACCGGTTGTTGGAGCTTCCGTTGTCCGGATCGGGACGTGCCGCGACCTAGGTCACCGGGCCCTGCCCGATGACCATGGCCGTGGACTACAATCGCTGAATGGCCGGGAATTCTTTCGGACAGGCATTCCGCGTGACGACTGCTGGCGAGAGCCACGGGCCGGGCAACGTCGTGGTAATCGACGGGGTCCCGCCGGGGCTGCCGCTTGACGTCGACGACCTGCGCGTCGACCTGGCACGGCGGCGTCCGGGTCAGAGTCATATCGTCTCCCAGAGAAAAGAACCCGACGACCCCGAGATCCTCTCGGGTGTCTTCGAAGGACGCACCACCGGCACCAGCCTGGCGATCCTGATCCGCAATTCCGACCACCGCAGCAGCGACTACGACGACATCAAGGACAAGTACCGTCCCGGTCACGCCGACTACAGCTTCGACGCCAAGTACGGTTTCCGCGATTACCGGGGTGGTGGCCGGTCGAGCGCGCGGGAAACCTCGGTCCGGGTGGCCGCCGGAGTGGTGGCCAAGACGTTGTTGGCCGAATCGTTCGGCGGGGTGGTGTGCGGCTACGTGGTGCAGGTGGGAGACATCCACGCCGAGATCTCCGATCCGGCGGCGGTCGATCCGGCGATGGTCGAGACCCTGGCCGACGGCGAGCCGAACCTCGTGCGTTGTCCGGACCACGAGGCGGCCGGGCGGATGGTGTCGCTGATCGAGTCGGTCCGCAAGGAGGGCGATTCGGTGGGTGGTGTGGCCGAGGTCGTGGCGACGGGAGTTCCAGCCGGGTTGGGGGAGCCGGTCTTCGACAAGATCAAGGCCGACCTGGGCAAGGCGTTGCTGAGCCTGCCGGCCGTGCTGGGCGTCGAATACGGGATCGGGTTCGGGTGTGCCTCGATGCGGGGCAGCGAGCACAACGACCTGTTCACCACCGACCCCGAAACGGGAGACATCACCACCGCCAGCAATCGCCATGGCGGGATGCTCGGCGGCATCACCACCGGACAGCCGCTGGTGCTGCGGGCGGCGGTCAAGCCGACCAGCAGCCTGCCGAAGGAACAGCAGACGGTCACGTCCGCCGGCGAGGCGACCACCGTTCAGACCCGCGGCCGTCACGATCCGTGTCTGCTGCCCCGGTTCGTGCCGATGGCCGAGGCGATGGTGGCCATCGTGTTGGCCGACCACTACCTGAGATGGCGGGGGCAGACGGGGGCCGTGGGCCGATGACCTGGACGCAGCACCACGTGCAGTTGCCGCCCCTGTCGCGTGGCTGGCACCTGGTGACCGGTGAAGTGGTTGCGGCATTACCCGGGTTGGCCGAGACCGATTGCGGCGTGCTGCACGTGTTCATCCAGCACACCTCCGCGTCGCTGTCGATCAACGAGAATGCCGATCCCGACGTACCCAGGGACCTTGAGGCGTCGATCAATGCGATCGCTCCCGAGGAATTCCCCTACCGGCATACGCTCGAGGGGCCCGACGACATGCCGGCCCACGTGAAGAATTCGTTGCTGGGATGTTCGCTCTCGATCCCGGTGGCCGGTGGGCGATTGGCCCTGGGGACCTGGCAGGGAATCTACCTGGTCGAGCATCGGAATCACGCGGGTGGTCGTCGACTGGTGCTGACGCTGCATGGGGAGTGATCGGCACCGAAATCCGTTATCGTAGTCGCACCAGGGAACACCATCTTCGGCGAGCTTTCTCACCATGCGAGTCACTCTCGACTACGGCAAGACCGGTCTCGAAGTCGAGTTGCCCGACGGCAACATTGTCGGCCCGTTGGCCATTAAGCCGCTGGCTCCCCTGTCAGATCCCGTTGCCGCGGTCGCCGAAAAAGTCTCCAACCCGACCGGCACCCGGCCACTCTCCGACCTGGCCCGCGGCCGCAGTTCGGCCTGCATCGCCATCTGTGACATCACCCGTCCGGTTCCCAACCAGGTGATTCTCGAGTGCCTGTTGCCGACGTTGGAACAGGCGGGCATCCCGCGTGAGCAGATCCTGGTCCTGATTGCCACCGGGATGCACCGGCCCAACGAGGGGGACGAACTGGTCGAGTTGGTGGGAGCCGAGATTGCGGCCAACTATCGTGTGGAGAACCACCACGGGACGGTCCGCGACGAGCACACTTTTCTGGGCGAGTCACCTCGTGGTGTACCGGCCTGGATCGACAGCCGATATGTCGAGGCCGACCTGAAGATCACCACCGGTCTGATCGAGCCGCACCTGATGGCCGGCTTCTCGGGTGGTCGCAAGCTGATCTGTCCGGGGCTGGCCGCACTGGAGACGGTCAAGGTCTGGCACGGGCCGGACTTCATTGAACACCCGAAGGCCGATTGCGGGATCCTGGACGGGAACCCGGTGCACGAGGAGAACACGGCGATCGGCCAGATGGCCGGTTGTGACTTCATCGTCAACGTGACACTGGATGAGCAGCGGCAGGTGACCGGTGTGGTGGCCGGTGACATGATCGGGGCGTTCCAGGAAGGGGTCGAACTGATTCGCGGAGTGGTGACCGCCGAGGTGCACGAAGCGTGCGACGTGGTCGTGACCAGTTCGGCCGGTTATCCGCTCGACACCACCTTCTACCAGGCCGTCAAGGGCCTGACCGGGGCACTGCCGATCGTCAAGGAGGGCGGACGCATCATCATCGCCGCCAGCCTCTCCGAGGGAGTCGGCAGCCCGGAGTTCGAGAGCCTGTTCGAAGAGAACCCGAGCCTGGAGGTGTTCATGGAACGGATCCTGGGCAAGGACTACTTCGTGATGGACCAGTGGCAACTCGAGGAGTTGGCCAAGGTGCTGCGCAAGGCGAAGGTCACATTTGTCAGCGACGGACTGACGGCCGAGCGGCTGGGCGAACTGTTCGTCGAGTCGGCCGAGTCGGTCGAGGACGCGGTGGCCGCTGCGTTGGAGGACTACGGCCCCGAGGCACAGATCGCCGTGATCCCCAAGGGGCCCTACGTGCTGCCGGTGGTGGCCTGAGCAGCTACAGCTTCGGTGGCGGAATGGGCTTGGGCGAGGGCTTGCCGGCAGGGCGAGGCTTGGGCGGGGCCTGGTACCAACTGCGGAACGTCGCTCCGAAACGACGCCCCTCTTCCCATTCGGCCCGCATCGCCCATGGTGTGCCTTCGTGTGTCTCCTGCACCGAGGACAACTGCTGCAGTGCTTCGCGGTGATAACTCCGCAGCTGGTCCGCGGTGATCCCCAGTGCCTTCTCCTGCTGTGCGTCGGGCATCAGGAGCTTGTTGGACCCGTGGCGAATTTCCCAGCGGTTGTGAGGCGGGTTCTTGCGGGGGACCAGCTTGGGCATGTTCTTGCCGAACTGCCCCAGCGCGATGCCGTATTCGAACAGACGTACCCGGTAGGCCATCATCTGGGCGGCCATCAGGTCGTAGTTGGCCCGCCACCGCAGTGACGGTTCGGCGTCACGGAGTGGCCGGACCGCATCGAGCTTCTGATGGGCCAGGGCCATCAACTGCAGGACCTTCGAGATCTGCTGCAGGCGTTTGAGCACGTTGGTGGTCGACCGGACCGGGTCGACGGAAAAGTGCTCGATCTCGGGAACTTCGATCCCCTTGTTCTGGGGACTGAACGGGTTCAACAACGCGATCGCTTCGCGGATCGCCATCCGGAACTTGCTCGTGGAGACGTTACCGATGTAGACGCGTCTCGCCTCGAGGTTCGGCAGGTACTCTCGCATCGTCAACGCCGCGAACTGTTTCTTCTTGAAGTCGTTGAGGTTCTCTTCCTCGTGCGGCAACTGGAAGAAGATGCCACCGGAGTCACGGGCCAGGCGGACCTGTTCGTAGGGGCCAAACCCGCTCATGTGAGAATCGAACCGACGCCGGAATCCGTCGTAGAGCAGTTGTTCGGCCGAGGGGGCCTCGGGGCCGCGACGAATCGGCAGGCGGTGGATGTGGCCGGTCTGCGGGTGCTTCCAGCGGACATAGGCGTAGAAGTTGCCGAAGACCGACTCCCGTCCCAGGACGTAGATCGGGCTCCTGTGCGTCTTGAGCACCGCCAGGGCATTTTCGAGCTGGTCGGCGGCCGGGGGCAGGTACGGGTCACCGTCATCACCCGACTCGTCACTGACGACGATCACCGCCACCTTGCGGCTGCGGGCCATCTTGCCGTACTTCTTCATCACGGCCTGGATCGCCGTGCACATGTTCTCCCGGCCGGTGCGATCGATCGGGATGCGGTCGATCGCCTGCATGATCTGGCGGGGGTCCGAGGTCGGCTTGGGAGTGTGGACGTGGAAGCCGGCTCCGAAACTGGTCACTGCCGTCAGCAGGATGTCGCTGTCCGTGGATGACACGCGGCGTCGCTTGTTGAGCTTCTCGGCGTCTTCCTGGACCAGTTTCAACTCCTCGTAGACACGGTGCAGTCGCCCCTTCAGGTCCTCCTGATCGTCCTTCATGCTCGCCGATTCGTCGAACATCCAGACCGCGAGAACCTTTTCGGTCCGCATCAGTCGCAACAGTTCCTGGGTCAGTCGGTCCAGGGCTGCCCCGTAGCCTGCGACCAAGGCTCCCACTTCGCCGGTGACCTCGGCCTCGCCGAGATCCTCGCCCAACTGGTCCAGTCCGGGAAGGCTGGTGTCGGCCAGCCTGATCTCGACGTCGAGGTCCTTGACGACCTGGTCGAGTTCGATCTTGGTCTGCTGCGCCAGTGGGGCGTTCGAGCCACCGACCTGCGTCGATTGTACGCTGCCGGCGGTGAAGTTCATCGTCTCGGCAATCGTCTCCGAGTCGTCGAGTTCCTTCTCGAACTCCTCCCGATCACGTTCCTCGTTCTCCATGATCGTTTCGAGGATCGCTGGTATTTCGCCGAGCACCAGTGGGCGAGTCAGAACGGCCAGGATCATCATCACCGCGACATGCACGGCAACCGAGAACAGCACCGACGACGAGCGTCCGCGTTTTAGATTCATCCCACCTGTCCCCTGTCTTACGAGCTCAGTCGAATCACGTCCGGCCCGTCCGACTCCACGATGACACAAAAACGGGACTCGTGCAACGTGTTCTCTCGCCGACGAACCCCCGGGCCGCGCGGTGGCAGGTTTGCATGTGGTCCGGCCAGCCGGTAGCGTCTGGCGATCGATCACCGACCAGTCCGATTCGATTCTCCGAGGACGATCATGAGACGCAGCCGCATGCGGGCCCGTTTGGTCAACGACGAGGCCGTGAGGATCTGTTGCCTGGGGCACTTCGTCCCCGCCTTCGTCCGCCACGCGGCCGAATTTGGGTTCGATTGCATCTGGCTGGACTTCGAGCATCGCTGTTGGACCGACCGCGAGATCCAGGCCATTCTGCCCCTGTTTCGTCTCTACGACATCGACTGTCTGTTGCGAGTTCCCACGACCGAGAAGACCCGGCTGTACCGCTTCCTCGAGGACGGCGCCTCGGGGTTGATGGTCCCTCACGTTTCGACTGTCGAGAAGGCTCATGAACTGGTGCAGTCGGTCAAGTTTCCGCCGATCGGCAATCGCGGCATCGACGCAGCCGGGCTCGACTGTGACTTTTCGCTTCCCGAGCACCTCGAGTACGTCCAGGAGGCGAACGAGCAGACGGTGCTAGTGGTTCAGATCGAGACCAGAGAGGCGGTGGAGAACGTCGAAGAGATCGCAGCATTGGAGGGAGTCGATGGGTTGTTCATCGGGCCCGGTGACCTGGGGATGCGGTTGGCATTGGACGATTCGACCGACATGACCGTCGAGAGCGCAACCGAGCGTGTGGCGGCGGCAGCGGCGGCCAACGGCAAGGCTTGGGGCCGGCCGGCGGCGACCGAATTGATGGGGCCACTGTTCGACCAAGGCGCCCGGTTGCTGGCCCACGGCGGTGACTTCGGCGCCATCATGGATCACCTCCGCGAATGCGGAAGCCACTTCGACGAACTGGCCTCAAGCGGCGCCGCGGGTTGAGCGACGGCCGGGGGACCTGCCGGTTTTCCCGTCCGGTCGGCACAACGGGGCTGGTAGACTGCCGGGATGACCTCTTCCGAACGTCCTTCGATGTTCTTTGTCCGATCCGCCCGGTTGGCCCTGCTGGCCGGCCTGCTGTTGGTGACCGGATGCGGTGACGACGGCCCACCGGGCTACTCGGCGGGCGCGGGGAACCGGCCGACGAAGCCGGTTCTGTTCGAGGACGCCAACCGCGACCTGGGCGTGGACTTCTCCCACGATGCCGGTCGCACCGGTCGGTACTTCATGCCCGAGATGGTCCCTCCTGGAGTGGCGTTGTTCGACTTCGACCGCGATGGAGACCTCGATCTCTACCTGGTCAACAGCGGGGAACTCGATGGCCGCGGCCAGCCCGCCGTTGATGCGGATGTCACCAACCGGTTGTACCGACAGAACGAGGACGGTCATTTCGAGGATGTGTCGGGGACCAGCGGGTTGGCCGATACCGGATACGGAATGGGGGTGGCCGTGGGTGACATCAACAACGACGGGTATCCCGACCTGTACCTGAGCAACCTTGGCCCCGACCGTCTGTACCTGAACAACCGCGACGGCACCTTTGCCGACATCACCGTTGCGGCGGGAATCGACAACTCCGCCTGGACCACCTCGGTGGTCCTGGTCGATTTCGACCGGGACGGTTGGCTGGACCTGTACGTGACCAACTACGTCGACTACCTGGCTGACACGAAGTGCCCGGACAACAGTGGTCGGCCGGACTACTGTGGTCCCCATGTCTTTGACGGACAGCCGGACCGTCTCTTTCGGAATCTCGGCGGTGACTCGGCCGGCGACGACCAGTCACCGGGTCCGCGTTTTGTCGACGTCAGTGCCACCGCCGGAATCTCGCGGCAGGGCGGCCCCGGCCTCGGGGTGGTTTGCGCCGATTTTGACGACGACGGTTGGCCCGACATCTACGTCGCCAATGATCACGCCGCCAATTTTCTCTGGATCAATTCCGGCGACGGCACATTCCGCGAGGAGGCGTTCTTTCGCGGTGGCGCACTGAGTGCCCAGGGACGTCCACAGGCGAGCATGGGAATCGCCTGCGGTGACGTCGACGGCAACGGTCGCATCGACCTGTTGTTGACCCATCTCGAGGGCGAGACCAACGCGCTGTACCTGGGCATCGACGAAAGCGGGTTCCGGGAATCGAGTCACCAGGCCGGATTGGGCATGCCCAGCCTGGGCTTCACCGGCTTCGGCACCCAGTTCCTCGACCTCGACAACGACGGCGACCTCGACCTGCTGGTCGCCAACGGTCGTGTCAGGCGGGTGACTCGCACCATCGAGAGCCGGCCGGACGAATCGGTGCCGGAATTCTGGAAGATCTACGCCGAACGCAACCACGTGTTCCTCAACGACGGGGCAGGCCACTTTTCGCAGTGCGAGAATCGCAATGACCCGTTGCTGAGTCGAGTCGAGGTGTCACGCGGGCTGGCCACCGGTGATATCGACAACGACGGTGATCTCGACGTGGTGATCGGCAACACCGCCGGTCCCGTGCGGATCTACCGCAACCAGGCAGGCGGTGACCGTCACTGGCTGATCGTCCGGGCCGTGTTGCCCGACCAGGGGGGACGGATGGCCCTGGGTGCCCGGGTGACGGTGGTCGCCGGGGGCACGACCCGTTTGCGGCTGGTTCAGCCGGCCAGCAGCTACCTGTCGTCGAGCGACCCGCGGGTGCACTTCGGGTTGGCAGATGTCGACCGGGTGGCATCGATCGAAGTCGACTGGCCCGATGGGACGCACGAGGTCTTTTCGGGTGGAGCTGCCGATCGGATCGTGACGGTGTCTAAGGGTGCCGGGCAGGAGCCGAAGAAATGACCGAGACGACTCCGGATGTGGCCGGGGCTGACGTTCCCGAAACCGGATCGGCAGAGGTGTCCGTCCGTCGCACAGGCGGCCCGGCCACGGTCCTGGCCGCGGCGACCGTGCTGGCCGTGGCTCTCTTCACGGCCTGGCGGGCTTGGCAGGAGGAAGAGCCGAAGGCCTTGCTTGAGATCGACTTCTCGGGGGCGTCGGCGGACGTCCGGGGGGCGATCGAAGCGGCCCGCGGACGGGTCGATGTCGAGCCCGAATCGGGCGACGCGTGGGGGGAACTGGCGATGCTGCTGCGGGCTCACGGGTACGACCAGCCGTCGGATCGGGCGTTTCGTCGAGCTCAGGAGTTGGATCCGCAGGAGTTCCGTTGGCCTTACCTGTTGGGGGTCAGCCTGGAGAACGTGGATCCGGTGGAGGCCGAGTCGTGTATGCGACGGGCGCTCGAATTGGCTCCCGGGCGGGCGTTGCCCCGCTTGCCCTTGGCCGAACTGCTGGCGGCCTCCGGACGGGGTTCCGAGGCCGACGTGCTGTTCCAGCAGGCCAGTTCACTGGAACCGTTCAACGCGCGTGCCATGTTGGGGTTGGCCCGGCTGAGAGCGGATGCGGGCGAAATGTCCGGTGCGGAAGCCCTATGTCTGAAGGCCGAGGAGATCGAGCCCGAGAACCGGATGATCCAGGAACTGCTGGCGAGAATCTTGTTCCGGCAAGGGAAGCGTGACGAGGCCGAGCGTGTGCGACGGCGACTCGAGATGATTCCCCAGGTCGAGACCAGCGACGATCCCTACGTGGCCGAGGTGTTGATGTTGCGGCGGGACCCGAACTGGATCGGGGTGCGAGCCCAGACGATGCTCGAAGAGGGGCAGACCCAGCGGGCGGTCGAGTACCTGGAGAAAGTGATCGGCGAGCATCCCGGCCGGGTTCGCTTTCCACTGCAACTGGCCCGGGCCCTGGGAGGGTCGGGCCAGGCGGCGCGTGCCCGTGGCGTGCTCGAACGGGCGGCGGTCGATTTTCCCGAGTCCGCCGAGTTGAGGCTGGTGCTGGGGTTGATGCTGGGGGAACTCGGTGAATTCCGGTCGGCGCTCACGAATTTGCAGGCGGCGATCGAGCGGAAGCCGGACTTCGCCGAGGCGTGGTTGTGGCGGGGGCGTGTGCTGCGGGGCATGAAGAAGGCAGAGGAGGCCGAACGGTGTTTCCGGCAGGCGGTCCGATTTCGTCCCGACCTGCCCGATGGCCACGGAGAACTGGGCGAGTTGCTGCTCGCCGACGGGCGAGTGGTCGAGGCCGTGGCGGCGTTCGAAACGGCGTTGGACCTGGCACCCGGCACTGCCGCGTGGCGGCGGCGACTGGTCGAAGCCCGGCGGCGGGTCGATCGAAAGTGACGGGGTTGCCCCGCGGGGCGTACCTCACCGACTCCCGTCGACCCTACTCGTCCGGTTTCTTCCGCTCACGGATCGACGTTTCGATCGCCGACTGGGCTGTACCCGAGTGGCCAAGGACGACCGACGAGCCACCGGTGCGGTGGGCCTGCTTGGCGGCGATTTTCTTGCGGGCAATCTGGGCTCTCTGGATGAGCACCTTGTCGAACGAGAATTCGGGTCGACAGCGTTCCGAGAACGGCGAGAGTGCCAGGCAGATGTCCTGGGCTTCCTGGAATCGGGTTTCCGGACGCTTGGAGATCATCTTCTCGAGAATCGCGGGCACTTCCGCCGGCAGATCCTCCACGAGGCTTGTCACCGGTCGGGGCTTGCGGGTTCTTTGGGCTTCGAGTTTCTGCTTGGTCGACTTGAGTGGGAAGGGCAGCTTGCCGGTGAGCGTGGCGTAGAACGTGCAGCCGAGACTGTAGATGTCGGCGCGGCCGTCGATGGCGTTGCTGTCGAGAGTCTGTTCCGGGGCGATGTAGTCGGCGGTGCCCAGGCAATCGTGGCCGAAGATCATCTGCAGAGAGAATTCGTCTTCGGCTTCGGACTCGATCTTCGAGAGTCCGAAGTCGGCGATCTTGACGTGTCCGGTGGTATCGATCAGCAGGTTGGCCGGCTTGATATCCCGGTGGATCGTGCCGTGGTTGTGGGCGTGCTGGAGCCCTGCGGCGGCCTGTCGGATCGTGTCGCAGGCGGCCGGCCAGGGCAGCGGACCGTTGCGGACGATGAGTTCCTCGAGACTGAGTCCCTCGACGATCTCCATCACGACGTAGAACACGTCGCCGTAGACTCCCTCGGTCTGCTGGTACTCGTAAGTTCGCACGATGTTGGGGTGGTTCAGCAGCAGGCCGGCCTTGGCCTCGAGTTCGAAACGCGCGACCATGCCCGAGTCGCCCTCGAGCCGCTTGGGAAGCATTTTTACGGCGACGGGGTTGCCGCTTTCGACATCGACGGCGAGATACAACCAGCCCATGCCGCCTGTGCCGAGGATGTGGTCGCAGCGGTAGTGATCGATGAAGAAGCCACGGTGTCGGCCTTCGAGCAGGCGATCGGCCTGGAAGCGTGTCAGCCGACCGGATTGGACCAGCGCGGTGGCCACGTCGACCGGCGAGGCGTCTTCGGGCAGATCGAGTTGACCGATGGCGTCGGCAATCTGGTCGTGAGTCAGCAGTCGACTCTTCTCGAGCAACTCGACAAAGTCGTTGGTGACCTGTGGTGGGGGCATGTTCGTGTCGCTCGACAGGGACTGCCGGTGATTGTAGCAGGGGGAACCGCCCCGTTAAACGAAGCACGCCCGGGTGATCCTGGTGGATCGACCCGGGCGTGTTCTCAGAGCGTTCAACTCAAACGCGAGGTGCGTTTGTTAGTTGTTGAAGAGGCTGATGCGACGGATCTGCGGGAGGCGGATCCGGGGCAGCAGCGTCGTCTTCTTCTCGTACTCGCAACCCTTGGTGGCTGTCTTCGGAGCGGCCGGCTTGGCACACTTCGGAGCAGCGGGCTTGGCACACTTCGGCGCCTTGGGAGCCTTGGGCGCGGCGGGCTTGGCGCACTTGGGCGCGGCCGGCTTGGCACACTTCGGCGCCTTGGGAGCCTTGGGAGCCTTGGGAGCGGCGGGCTTGGCGCACTTGGGCGCGGCGGGCTTGGCGCACTTGGGCTTGGACGTCTTGACCTCGCACTTGTTAGTGCGGTTCAGGCGGAGGAAGTCCAACAGACCGGCATCGGCGGTCTGGGTGCCAACGGACAGGGCGGCGACAGTAGCGATCACAGTTGTCCACTTCATCGGAAGATCTCCTTCGGTGTCGTCTTGGTTTCGTGACACGTGTGAGGTGTAGTCATTCGGGGTTCGTCTTCGAGTCACCCCGCCTCGGCCCGAACCATGTGGCTGGGCGTCACAGAATGTGTTTTCGTCATGTCGGGAGAGTTCCTCCCGATGAATCCCACGTCCAGGGCCGCTAGTCTTGTAGTCGAGGATGGCCGTGGCGGTCGTATCAGCTACACGGTGGGTGTGTGTCGGCTGTTCGGGAAATGACGGGTACGGGGTCGGTTGTGCAGGCTGGTGTTCGAGTTCGGTTATGCAAGTCGTGATGATCACAGTGCTGGCGGTCGCCACGTGGTGTTGGTGGCAAGGCCGAAAGGCCGTGGCCGGGACTTCGTTGCGGGCGGCCTGGCGATGGGGCATTGCCGCGTTGACCGTGTCGCTGGTCGCAGCATCGGCCGGCCTGGTCGATGGGGTTTCACCGGGTGCCATCGACCACCTGTGGTACGCCGCGTGCGTGCTGTGGGTGGCCCCGGCGGTGGCCGTCCTGGGTGCGCGGCGGCCGGGGTCAGGTGCCTGGGGCGGATTCGTGATGGTTCCGCTGCTGCTGGTGCTCGAATGGCCGGTGACCGGGGTCGCGGTGGCCGCCCGGCTCGGTGGTTTCGTCGGGCGACCTCTGTTGGAACCCGTGCGATTGGATTGGCCCGAACTGGTTGGCTGGCTGGTCGTCCTCCTGCTGGGAATCGGCAACTACGTGATGACCCGCCGCGGTGCCGTGGTGCTCTGCGGAGCCGGCGGCGTGCTGGCGCTGCTGTGGCCGTTGACCGGTTCGGTGCCCCCGGGACAGTGGACCGAGGGGGTGCGATTGACCGGCTGCCTGGTCGTCGCCGCGGCGGTGTGGCTGGTGAGTCGGCCGCAGGCGAAACGGCAGAGTGATGCCGAGGATGACGTTGGCCAGCGGCTGGCTCGGGCGTGGGACGACTTTTCCCAGACCTACGGGTTGGTCTGGGCGGTTCGTGTCGAGGCACGGGTCAACCAGGACCTGGCCAGGCTCGAGGGGGGCGGAAGGCTGGGGCCGGGCGGGGTTGCGTTTCCCACGGAGTCCTTGGCGACAGCTGAGCAGAAGGAAATGGCCTTCCGGCGGGCCGAGACGACCCTGAGATGGCTGTGGAAGCGGTTCGTCGATGAGGCGTGGATCAGCTCGCGTCTGGGGCCATCGGCGCCCCTTGGCGCAAAAGAACCGCCCGGACTATGATTGCCGCGGCCAGACGGTGGTGGTGACATCGCAGACGGGACCAGGGAGAGGTGACAGAGTGGCCGAATGTGCCGGTCTCGAAAACCGGTGTACCTTCACGGGTACCGAGGGTTCGAATCCCTCCCTCTCCGCATTCAAACCAAGGGGGACAGCGCAAGTCGCTGTCCCCCTTGGTTTTTTGGCGGAACGGTGATACACAAACGACCGACAAGTCACTGACCAACGAGCTCGATCACGGGCCTTCGGACGACTCGGGGCAATCGCCGACGGACTCTTCGGTCACTCGGTCATGGGTTCATGAAATACGTCCTGATCATCCCTGACGGTGCTGCCGACGAGCCGCAAGCCGCTGTTGACGGGCTGACACCTTTGCAGGCTGCCCGCACGCCGGCGATGGACGAGATCGTGCGGCGGGGAGTCATCGGCCGAGCCAACCACGTTCCGGCGACTCTGCCCAGCGGCAGTGACGTGGGGATGATGAGCCTGATGGGCTATGACCCCCTGCTGCACCACACCGGACGGGCCCCGATCGAGGCGGCTGCGGTGGGGATCGAATTGGGCGAGAACGACTGGGCGATCCGCTGCAACCTGGTGACGATTGTCGATGGTTGCATGCAGAGTTTCACCGCCGGACAGGTCGACAACAAAGCCGCCGGACGGTTGATCGATTGTCTGCAACAGGGGATCGGCGACGGATCAAGTTGGCAGTTCCATGCCGGGGTGAGTTACCGCAACCTGCTGATCCACCGGCCGGCTTCCGGCGGCGACGTTCCGCCGTTCTCCGATGAGACCGACTTGACGCCCCCACATGACGTGACCGGCCAGCCGGTTTCCGGTCATCTGCCGAGGGGACCGGGTGCCGACGTGTTGACGGAGTTGATGGATCGCAGCCGCGAGTTGATCGCCGCCGCCGATGTGGTTTCGCAGGTGACCCAGGTCTGGCTCTGGGGGCTCGGCCGTCGAACCCGTCTTGAGCTCTTCCACGAGAGATTCGGTTTGCGCGGTGCGGTGGTGACCGCGGTGGACCTGGTCCGTGGGATCGGGAGACTGCTGGGATGGAGGGTGATCGAGGTCGAGGGAGCCACCGGGTACCTGGACACCGACTACGCGGCCAAGGGGCGGGCCGCGATCGACGCGCTGGCCGAACACGACCTGGTGGTCGTGCATGTGGAGGCGACAGACCAGGCGTCACACGAAGGGGATGTCGAGTCGAAGATCAGGGCGTTGGAGCGGATCGACGAGAGCATCGTCGGGCCGATCCAGGCGCGGCTGGCCGAATTGGGAGATCACAGGATCCTCGTCTCGCCCGATCACCCGACGCTGCTGAGGACCAGGACACATGCCCGCGGCCATGTGCCGATCGCCGCCTGCGGAACCGGGTTGCCCTCCGACGAGCATGAGCACTACGACGAAGTGACCGCGGGCAGGTCGTCGCTGGTCTTCGATCGAGGTGGCGAACTGATGCGGTGGTTCCTGGGGGACAGTCGCTAGCGTGGCTTTGCGGTAGCCGCACCGGCCAGCAACAGCCCCTCGAGCTGCTCGGGCCGCGGCGGTGGGGCCAGGAAACTGGCTGCGATGCCGACGACGACCGCCGGTACGGTGGTCAGCAGGCCGTCCCACCAGGTGTTGGACTTCAGGTCGGCCACGGGTCCCAGCGACGCGAGCGTCTCTTCGTCCAGCAACGGCAGGCCGAAGCGGATCAGGAAGAAGACACACATCCCGGAGATCGCACCGGCGAGCACGCCGGTGGTGTTGACCCGGCGGATGAGCATCCCCAGCATCAGTATCGCCAGCAGCAGACCCAGCGTGGCTCCGGCGATCGAGAGCAGGATCTTGAAGACCGGCGAGTTGATCAATGCCAGCAGGCAGGCGATCAGAGTCACACTCAGCCCGAAGCCAGCGGTCAGCCAGCGGTTGATCGAGGTACCCAGCTCGCGGCCGTGGAACCAGTCGGTCACCAGGGTTGCGGTCATGCTGTTGATCCCGCTGTCGAGACTGCTCATGGCCGCCGCGAACAGCCCGGCCAGGATCAGCCCGGTCAGGCCATAACCGCCGGCGTAGG
>CAUZRQ010000110.1:0-18335 GCA_963582065.1 Planctomycetota bacterium
AACAGTTCCACCGGCAACTGGCCCGGTGGCCGATCGAAGGTGGGGTGCGCGTTGAGCACCCATTGCGGATTGACTTCCGAGGGAGAGAGACCCAGGTTGGAGCGGGAGATCAGCTGGGTGTCGAGCAACTGGTTGCCGGGGCTGCCGGTGTCCTCTCCCTGGTCCAGGTCCCCGTTGCCGTTGAAGTCCTCGGTGCCGCCAAACGGCGTGGTTCCGACAACCCGGCCGGCGGGGTTCCGGTTCGGGTCGTGCCGATTGGACACGTTGCCGGCGGTGTTGAGATTGACCAGTCCGTCGGCGTCCAGCACGGTGAAGGCGAACAGCGGGATCACCTTGCGGCCGTCGGCGAGCACGCGGACCGGGTGGTCCAGGTCCAGCCAGACGGCTTCCTTGATCCCGTCCCCGTCGGCATCCGCGTCGAAGGCGTAGTGGGGGACAAAGGCCTGCTGGAGCAGGTTCCCGTTGTTGTTGATGGTTCCACCGACATAGAAACCGTTGGACGAGCGGAGCCACTGTCCGGTCCGCAGGCCGGAATTGCCCGGTTGATTCTGATTGGTGGTCATCGTCCAGACGCCGAAGTGGCCTTCCTCGTCCAGCCGGTTGTTTCCGTTGGTGTCCTCGCCGAGGTCCAACAGGTGGTTGTTGTTGACGTCCTCGGTGCCCCAGGGAAACGGCCCGTCGAGTCCCAGGGCGTCGGCGGTGATCTTGTCCGTGACGAAGCGGGAAAACGCGCTGGGGGAACCGTTGGCGAAAACGTGTCGATGATACGGATGTGGTCGGAGCACCTTCGCTCGCGATCGCTGGTCAACCTCCCAGTTCCTCAACGGCTGTCCGATCGACGCTCCCTGTTCGAGAGTGGGGCTGCTGTTGGAGGAATTCCGCAGCAACCCGGGTCGATGGAATGACGGCAGGACGGTGAATGCCTGCCGGTTGTTCGTCGAGTTCAGCGTGTACCCCCGCCACGCCAGGAATACGTTGTTGATGTCGGGGTAGGAGTAACCGGCATCGGGTTGAGGCATCAGCCGGACAAGGCGAACGGTTGGGTTGGGCTGGATCACCGGCGAGTCGTTGATCTCCAGCCGTCGGTCGGAGGTGAATTGCGGGTCGGGCTGGCCGTCGAAGTCCTGGTCCAGGGGATCGGGCTGGCCGTCGAAGTCCTGGTCGACGAAGAACTCGCCGGTGTTGGAGTTGATGCCGACGTGAATGCCCTCCCCGGAGTGCGGGCTCAGGTCGTTGCCGTACATGCCGGCCAGCAGCGAGTGCCGCCCGCCCCACAGGGCACTGTTGTACTGGTCCCGGCGGGCCCCCAGCACGAGCTGGTGGATGCCGAAATCCAGCGTGTCTTCGGTGTTGATCTGAGGAGCCACCCGGCGGTTGCTGGTTGCCACGAAGTACTCGGCACTCTCCTTCTCGGCCCCGGTGAACGTGACGAATGCCAGCCCGATGATCGACAACATGGCCAGCAGCGCCAGGACGACAACGAAGGTCGAACCGCGACGGGGATTCGCCGTGCAGCGAGAATCGAGGAGGCGTCTCATTGTGGGTAGCTCCGGATACGAGCCCGGCCCGGGGCGGATGATCACTTGTCGTGCTGGTGTCGGTTTGGCATGGGTTGCTGGATCAGTTGACCAGGGAATGCAGGAAGGTGGCCTGCCGCATGTGCCCGCTGTGCGGATCGAGAAAACGGACGGTCACCTGGATGGCCAGTGCCTGGAACGGGTCGTGGGCGGCCTCCCAGATGATCGAACCGTCGACCACCCGCTGGCCGGCATTGTCGGGCCAGTTGGGTTCGATCTGGCCGCTGGTGCCGGGTTGGACGACCCGGTACCAGAGACTCAGGTGGCGGAGGCGTTCGACGGAACGCACGTAGGTGTAGTCGAGCAGCCCGTTGTTGTTCTGGTCCTCACCGGAATCCAGCACATCGTTGCCGTTGACGTCCTCGCTGGGATAGACCGTTCCCGGCATCCAGTTTCTCGGCAGGGTGATCAGCCCGAGGCCGGCGTTCTCGCGGGGATGCCCGGTGTCAAAAGTCACGTCGTAGGGTTCGGGCCGGTTCCAGGGAGCTTTTGCGTCACGCAGCACCTTGATGTCAAAGGAGTGAACGTTGGTCATCAGGACATCTTCGGCGCGACGGGGGCCGTTGCGGAAACGGTTGAGGACGCCGTCGGTGCCGAGTTGAGGACTCTGGCCGAACGAGTTGCCGTCCATCGGGCTTGGATTCTGCTGGTCGACGATCCGGGGGTAGGTGAAGGCGGGGTGCGATGTTTCCTCGTGCGTGAACCGGCCGATGAACTGGCCGTCGGGGGTGAACTCGCGAGGGATTCCCGTCACGTGGCTGTGACCGAACCGGTGACGGCGGTATCCGAGGGGGTAGTCGGCCAGCGACCCCGAGTTGTCCAGCGAGTCCAGGCCGTGAAAACGCAGGACGCCCAGGCTGGCATCGAAGTGTGCCGAAAAGTCGAAGTCGTTCCAGAACGGTCGTTCCAGGTTGGCGTAAGCGGGCACGATCGGGTAACCCGCAGTATTGGTCGGCTGGTCACCACCGTAGGCCGGTTGTCGCAGAAGCAACACGCGTCGATGCAGGGTGCCGTTTCGGAGGAAGTAGGAGATCTCTGCGGCAATCGATTCCGAGACGTTGTCGTAAACACCGTCATCCCAGTCGGGTTGGTTGAATCCTGCCCCGCTGAGTCCCGCATCCAGCTGGCCGTTGCCGTTGATGTCCTCGCCCGGGTCCAGTTGATTGTTGTTGTTGGCATCCTCGCCCATGTTGGCCAGGTTGTTGGACGCTCCCGGGAATCGCGTGGAATCGACGTTCTGCAGGGAAATCGACGTGCGTGCGGTGAACTGCAGCACGTCGTCCAGGTCGTTCTGGGGGTTGTTTTCCGAGACGGAGAAATAGCCCTGACGATTGTCGAGATCGCGGTCGGTCAGGTTGGTCGCCAGGTGTTCTGCGTAGCGAAACGGCGTGGCGTACCTCATGGTCCGCTTGTCGAGGTCGGAACGCAGGGTGCGAGTCAGGATCCGGGTCCGCTGGTCGTTCCGGGTGACTCCGCGGACCTTGACGTGGATGCCCGCTGCGATCTCGAAGACCTGGGCAAACATCATCATCATCATCAGCACCAGCGTCACCGAGACGAGCATCTCGACCAGCGTGAAACCGGCCGCGTGCCTCGACGTGGTCGCCGTGACGGACGGGCTTGTCGTCGTGTGCATCACAGATCCCCCAGGTGGAAGACCTGGACCACGTGGGGCATCAGGATGGCGCCCCGGCCGTTCGGTCCGTTCGGATTGTTGGTGGGCAGCGCGAACTCGACGATCGTCTGCTGGAGAGTGAACTCGCGCTCGGTGGCCGACAGCTCGGTGACCGCCGCGATCTGGTACCAGCGCAGGTTGGTGGCATCCAGGATGTACCCGCCGGTTCGGTAGGTGACGGGGGAATTCACCGGGATGGTCACCCGGATGGTCTGGCTGCCCGGCAGGAATCCCGTCGTGGAGCCCACGGATCTTTCGTCGTCGAGGATGAACGACCGCCTCAGGAACACGACGACATCGACCGCCGCGGCCCCGCTGTTTTCTCGACGGACGGTCAGCAGGCAGGTGTACTTCAGTTCCTGCTGCTGCACCCGGATCTCGTTGATCTGTTGCATGGCCTTGGCCGGCGTCATCGGCATCTGGCGGTTCCACTTGATCGTCTGCCCGGACACCTGGTTGATCGGGCTGGTGTGCGATTGACCGTCCCGCGGATCGACGAGCATGATTCGCAGCGGCACCTGGGGACCCTGCGACAGGTTCGTCAATGCGATGCCTCCGACAGCCGTCAGGTCGGTTGCCGGGTCGATGTTGACCCTGTGCCGGTCGGGGAACCCGGCGACCTGGGGCGGTCCCGCTGCCAATTCCGTCCACGAGTCCGGCAACGAGGCGAGGACCTCGGCCGAGACGCTCGTGTTGTACCCGGAGTGATACCGTTGGCAGACGTACTCGTTCTGGGTCGCCTGGCCGTCACCGTTCTGGTCAAACCAGCCAAAGGGTCGAACCCACTCGTTTTGCGGATTGATGTAGCCGTCGCTGTTGGCATCGGCGAGCCTGACGCTTCCGATGGGGTCGACGATGTAGTCGAAACCCGTGCCGTTGAATTCGTTGTGGTTTCTGTCGGGATCGAGAATGAGTCCCGGGTCCAGGTCGATCCGGCTGGCGACGTTGTTCCTCAGCGTGACCGCGTGGGTCAGCTGAGTGGCCCGGACCGAACTCAGGATGCCGATCGGGAACATCGCTGCCAGCGAGAGCACGCCGATGGAGAGGATCATCATCGACATCAGCACCTCGGTCAGCGTGGAGCCGGTGCGGTTTTCGGGCGTGGCAGTCAGAAGACGCATGGTCATTCGGTTTCTCCCCGCTCGGCGTAATAGAACTGGTTCTTGGTGTTCAGGTAGTCGGTGAGAGAGAGGATTTCGCTGGTGGTGACGTATCCGGTCCTGGTGAACAGCGTGACCACCAGCTTGTCGGACTGGTTCTTGAGGGTGATGCCGGGCAGGTCGATCGGGAAGAGTTTCTGAGTGGCATCGGTGATGTCGTTGACCAGCAGGTGAATCACCCCCTCGGAGGCTTCCGGACCGACGACCGTCCCGTTGGGGGAGAACAGGATGTCGAGAGCCGGCAGGTAGGTGTTGGCCGGGAACCAGGATTTCGGCAGGGTCTCGGCAAATGCCGCGTCGTGCCGTCGCCGACACTGGTCCAGGTCGATCGCCACGCCGGCCGGCAGCAGCACCGGTTCCTGGCCGGGCATCACCGCCGGTTGCAGTCGCAGGCGGTAATCTCCCTCGCCGACCCGCGTGCCCTGGTCCAACTGGCCGTTGCCGTTGATGTCCTCGCTCTGGTCCAACACCCCGCTGTTGTTGAAGTCCTCGGCCATCGAACCCCGGAAGCGGGGACGAATGGCCAGGTAGCGGTGGACGGGTCCATTGGTCTGGTAGGTCCAGTCTCCCTTGGCCCACACGGTGTACCAGTGGCCCTGGATCATGATCCGCGGCTTGCGGAGCAGGTTGGTGTTCAACAGGAGGTCGATCGACCGCCAGTCGGTGGTGGTGGAGGGCTGGTCCTCGCCGGGATCCAGATTGCCGTCGCCGTTGGAATCCTCGCCCGGGTCGAGAGTTCCGTTGGGCTTCAGGTCCTCGATCAGCAGCGAGCTGGAGGCATCCGACGGGTGGACGGTCACGGTGAAGGACCCCTGCTGCCAATCATCGGGGACCTGGATGTAGACCATGCTGGTGACGAAGTAACCGAGGTCCAGCAGGTTGTTGCCGTTGGCGTCCTCGCCGTTGTCCAGCTGCGAATTCTTGTTGAGGTCTTCGCTGCCGAGTGGATCCAGGAAGAGCCGGATGCCACAGGGGCGGCCGGCAAAGGCGGCCCGGTCACGGGCCCCGGCCAGGTAACTCTGGATCTGGCTGGCCCCGGAACGAACCCGCTCTCCATCGACCGACACGTTGATGACCGCCACGGTCACGCCCATCATCACCAGCATGATCGTGATCACCACCAGCATCTCGACCAGCGTGAACGCGGACCGGGAACCCGGGTTCCGGTCCTGTCGCCGTCGGTCGTCTTGCCGCGATGTGGTCATCGTGTCGGCCTGTCGTGGTCGTTGGGAATGGTCAGCGGATGAGGGTCAGTTGCCGCCGATGGAGATGTTGCGATTGGTGATGTTGTCGGCGAGGACAATTCGCAGGGTGGAGTTCTGGATCAGGTTGTCCAAAATGCCGTTGCTGTTGCGGTCCTCGCCCGAGTCCAGCTGGCCGTCGCCGTCTTCGTCTTCGTCGTAGAGCCGAGCCCAGACGCCGTGCCGGCCCAGGTCGATCGGTTCCTCGAGCCCGAGTTGACCGTCCTGGCCCGCGGAGACGACCAGCGGGATGTGGTAGGTGGCCGGTGAGTGGAACCAGTTGAGCACCTTGGGATGGTTGCTGACATTGGGGCCGATCATCCACAGCCGGAAACGACCGAGAGGGTCGTCGGGATCGCTGTTCCACAGCTGCGCGTTTCCGCCGCCGATGAGCAGTTCGACCGGGCGTGTGTCGGCGGTGGAATTGGGTGTCGCCAGGACCAGGCTTGTCGGCCATCTGTAGAACCTCAGCGGACGCGCCCAGCCGTCGACCAGTTCCATCAACCCATCGCCGTCGGTGTCGACCGCTTCGCTGCTGCTGAATTCGATGGCGCTGCTTCCACTGCCCAGTTCGGTGCCCATGGTCAATGCCACGTAGAGCAGTTCGGAGCTGGTGGTTGTTGCGTCGTGAGTGGGCGGGAACGTGGGCGGATTGGTCGAAAAGGGCATGTCCAACAGGTTGTTGTTGTTGAGGTCTTCGCCGGGATCCAGATTGCCGTTGTTGTTCTTGTCCTCTCCCGTGAGCTGCTGCAGTTTCTTCAGCACCGGAGAATCATCCGCGGTGCCGAACAGACGATCGGCCCCCCTGAGGTCATCGATCCGCTGGGGGAGCTGGACTCTCATGACCTCCTTGAGCGCCACGATCTTGGCCACGTCGTTGGTGTACAGACCGGGCACGTTGGACATGCTGGCCCTGACAACTCGCACTTCCCTTCGCAGGTCGCTCCGCGTGATCGCCTGCCGACGCTCTTCCAGCAGGCGGTGGACCTTGGTGAGCGTGGCCCGTGTGGCGGCGGCCCTGGCCGAGTTCAACGAGTTGCCGATGACGGCCATGATCAACGAGGCCAGGATGGCGATCACCAGGATCACCATCAGGATCTCGATCAGCGTGAACCCGTCCCGCCGTGGGCGAGCGGAATTCGGGGGCGAGGTCGGGGCTGTTGAGGGGGGTGATGCGGTCATTGTTTTTCGGGACCGTAGGCCGGTTGGTTAGACGATTGGGGTGGCTGTCCGAGTGGCCCGCAGGAGAGTTCCTGCTGTGGGGAAGGTCGTACCTGCCCGCGATGACGTCACGGCCTCATCCGACCCCCGGACGAGAAATTGGTGATGTTGTCGGCGTCGTTGGCCGAGAGAAGGTCGACTTTTTCCGGGTCGTAGACATCGGTGACACCGTAGGGACAGAACTCGCTGGTGATGGTTCCGTCGGCGAGAATTCTCTCGTGCGGTCCGAATCCCGGAGAGATGATCTGGAATGACTTGGCGTTCCAGCGGGGGCCATTGACACTCTGGCGGTAGGGGAGATTCCGGTTCCAGAAGCCGTTGGCCAGTCCGACGTTGTGGTGATAAACCCAGCCCGCCTCGGGGTCGTAACCGCGACCGCCGTTGCTGCTGAGGTAGAGGTAGGGAGCGGTCTGGTTGTTCAGGGTGTCGATGAACTCGGGGAACCCGTCGGGAACGATCTCGACGTCGACGAGACGGTTCGGGTTGAACTCAAAGAACGGGCCGTCGCGACTCTCGTCGACGTTGGTGCCGACGGGCCTGAAGGGATTCGAGGGGTCCTTCGAGAACCCCGTCAGGAAGAAGCCCACGGTGGTATTGCCCTTGGGGATTCCGCCCAGGAAGAAGACCAGGCATTCGGCCCCGGAGAGGTGGAAAGGGCCGCCGTTGGTGTTGCCGTCGCGGTTGAGATCTCTCGGCAGGTCAAACCGGAACCGGGGCCAGATCCGGTTGATCTTGGCGCGGGATTCGGGATGGCTGGCCCATCCCGCAGCGGTTTCGAACAGGTGCACGTGGTCGGGCGGATCACAGCCGAACTTCGACTTGAAGTCGGCGATGGCGTTTTCCATCGAGTTGATCTCGACCTTGACGGCCGCCTCGTTGGTCCGCCGGATGATCCCGCCCAGGACCGGGACGAGGATCGCGGCCAGCATTCCGATGATCACGACGACCACCATGACCTCGACCAGGGTGAAGCCGCGACCGGCGTGGTTCTGTTTTCGTGGATGGCGACGCATCTTGTGCAATCTCCGGTGGCCCGCTCAGGAAAGCTCGTTGAGCAGCTTGACCAGGGGCATGAACAGGGCGATGACGATGAAGCCGACGATCAACCCCAGCACGACGACCATGATCGGTTCGAGCATGCTGATCAGACCGTCGACAGCCACGGCCACCTCCTCGTCGTAGACCTCGGCCACCTTGTACATCATCGTGTCCAGCGCTCCGGTCTCCTCGCCGACGTCCACCATGTTGACCACGATGTCGTCGACGATCCGTGCCTCGCGCAACGGGACCGCGATCGCCTCGCCCTCGCGGATCGACGCGTGGATGTTGTCGAAGGCCCGCTTGAAGACCGAGTTGCCCGCGGTGTCGCGGGCGATGGTCAGTGCTTCGAGGATCGGGACCCCCGAAGCGATTAACGTGCCCAGTGTGCGCATTGTTCGCGCGACGGTCGATTTCTGGAGGATGTTGCCCATTAACGGGATCTTCAGCGCTATCCAGTCGATGATGAACGCACCGGTCTGGTTCTTCTTGATCAGCTTGATCGTCAGTACGAACGCGACGGGCGAGATCACCAGGACCCACCAGTAGGTGGCGAACCAGTCGCTGAAGTTGAGCAGCAATATGGTGATGTCGGGCAGGGTGACGTCGAAGCCTTCGAAGATCTTCTTGAACTTCGGGATGATGAAAATCATGATGCCCGAGACGATGATGATCGCGACGCTGATCACAGCGATCGGATAGATCATCGCTCCCATGACCTTCCGCTTCAGGCTCTGGGCACGCTCTTTGAACTCGGCGAGCCGCTGGAGAATCACTTCCAGGGCACCGCCGGCCTCGCCTGCCTTGACCATGTTGACGTAGAGGTCGTCGAAAGCCTTGGGGTGCTTGGCCATGGCTTCGGAGAGCGTATTGCCGCCCTCGATGTCCTCGATCACTCCGCTGAGCGAGTGCTTCAGGGGGCCGGGCTTGCATTGTCCTTCGAGAATCATGAGGCTGCGGAGGATCGGGAGCCCCGCGTCCTGGAGCGTGGAGAGTTGCCGGGTGAAGGTGCACAACTGCTTGGCGCCGACCCGGCCGATCGAGAATCCGCCGCCCTTTTTTCGGCGTGCGGCCGGCTTCTTGCCGTCCTTGTCCTTCTTCTTCTTCTTCCGCCCTTCCTCGGTGATCTTCGTAACGAACAGGTCCTGATCGCGGATCAGCTGCTGGGCTTCGGCTTCGGACTCGGCGTCGATCGTCCCGGTGACTTCGGCCCCGCTGTGGTCCATCGCCTCGTATTTGTAGTTGGGCATCTTTCGGTCCTAGTCCACGTCCTCGAGCACGGTTTCGCGGACGATCTCATCGATCGTCGTGATCCCGTCGAAGATCAATTTCAGCCCGGCTTCCCGCAGGGTGGTCATTCCCTGGGTGCGGGCCAGGTTGCGGATTTCGTCGGTGGAAGCGTCACTGGTGATCATGTCGCGGATTTCGTCGGTGATGTCGAGCAGCTCGTAGATTCCGACCCGGCCCTTGTAGCCGCCGTTGTTGCAGCGGGTGCATCCCTTGCCGTAGTAGAACTTGTACTCCCGGGCCTGGTCGATGGGCAGCTGCAGTTCCATCAGCAGTTCGTCGGAAGGCTCGAACTCGGTCCGGCACTCGGTACAGATCCGCCGCACCAGCCGCTGGGCCAGGATGCATTCGACCGTGGCGGTGATCAAAAACGGTGGGATCCCCATGTCGCGGAGCCGGGTGATGCTCGATGGGGCGTCGTTGGTGTGGAGGGTGCTGAAGACCAGGTGACCGGTCAGGGCGCTCTGCACGGCGATCTCGGCCGTTTCGTAGTCCCGGATCTCGCCGACCAGGATCTGGTCGGGGTCGTGCCGCAGGATCGCCCGCAGCACGTTGGCGAAGGTCACCTGGATGTCGGGGTTGACCGGCACCTGCACCAGTCCGTCGATGTCGTACTCGACCGGATCCTCGGTCGTGATGATCTTGGTTTCGATGTCGTTGAGTTCCGACAGGGCGCTGTAGAGCGTGGTGGTCTTGCCGCTGCCGGTGGGTCCTGTGACCAGACAGATCCCGTTGGGCCGCTTGATCATCGTGCGGAAGCGGGCCAGGATGTGGGGGTCCATGCCGATCTTGTTGAGGTCGAGCGAGACCACGGTGCGGTCGAGTATCCGGCAGACGATACATTCGCCGAACATCGTCGGCAGGACACTGACCCGCAGGTCGACCGGGTTGCCGCCCACGTTGAGCTCGATCCGCCCGTCCTGCGGCAGTCGCCTCTCGGCGATGTCCAGTTCGGCCATCACCTTGATCCGGGTGGTGACCGCGTTGGCCAGGTGGCGGGGCGGGGGGACCATCTCGTAGAGCACCCCGTCGGAACGGACGCGGATCTTGAACTCGTCCTCGAACGGCTCGAAATGGACGTCGCTGGCCTGGTCCTTGATCGCCAAAAGCAGCACCATGTTGACCAGCTTGCGGATCGGAGTCGAATTGACCAACTCGTCCTCGCTGCCGATGTCGTGCTTGCCGGCGAGGAGGTCGAAGTCGTCGTCGTCGGCGGTCAACTCGTCGAGCACGTCCTCGATCGAGTCCTCCCGGTCGGCGTAGTGCTGCGAGATGCCGTCCTCGACGTCCTGCATGTTCGAGACCGCGCCGCGGACGTCGAAACCGAGGAAGTTGCGGAGATCGTCGAGGGCGGCGACGTTGTGCGGGTCGCCCATGGCGACGGTCAGGACGTCGTTCTTCAGCGAGATCGGCACGATCTTGTAGATCTCGGCCATCGTCTGAGGCACCAGCTCCAGCACCTTCGGCGGGATGGTGGTCTCGCGAAGATTGACGACCGGCATCCCCCACTGTTCGGCCAACGCCTCGGTCACCTGCTCGTCGGTGACCAGTTCGAGTCGCACGGCGACCTGCCCGAGCACCTCGCCGGGAGACTGTTTCTGCTCTTCGAGCACGTCCCAGAGCTGGTCCTCGGTGAGGTAGCCCAGGTCGACCAGGATCTGTCCAATGCGTCGTGTGGCCATGGCGGTTCAGCAGAGAGGGGGTCGAAACCGGATGCGGGAGTTCCTAGTCGTCGTCGTTCTCGTCTTCTTCATCGAAGAAGTCGTCTTCGTCGGACATCTGACCCTTCTTGGCGAGGTTGATTCGGTGCGTCAGGTCGTCGGGCAGGTTCGACTTAAAGATCACTTCCATTTCCTCGCAGAGCCCGTTCTTCCAGAGCTGGAAGAGGTGGTCGTCGAGCAGTTGCATGCCGTACTTGCGTCCGGTCTGGATCGACGAGTTGATCCGGAAGGTCTTGCCCTCGCGGATCAGGTTCTGGATCGCCGGGGTGAGGACCAGCAGCTCGTAGGCGGCCACACGTCCCTTGGGAACCTTCTGCAGCAGCTGCTGGCTGAGGATGCCGATCAGGGCGGTGGAGAGCTGGACGCGGATCTGATCCTGCTGGTTGGCCGGGAAGGCGTCGATGATCCGGTTGACCGTTCCCTGGGCCCCGGTGGTGTGCAGGGTGCCGAAGACAACGTGGCCGGTCTCGGCCGCCGTGATCGCAGCCTCGATCGTCTCCAGGTCCCGCATCTCGCCGACCAGGATCACGTCCGGGTCCATCCGCAACGATCTCCGCAGGGCCTCGGCAAACGAGGGGACATCCACCCCGATCGCCCGCTGGTTGATCGTGCAGCCCTTGTGCTCATGGTAGTACTCGATCGGATCTTCCAGCGTGATCACGTGGTGATCCATCGTGTCGTTCATGTGGTTGATCATGCTGGCCAGCGTCGTCGTCTTGCCGCTGCCGGTCGGACCGGTGACCAGGAACAGCCCGCGGGGACGTTCCAGCAGCTTCTGGATCGGCCCGGTGGGCAGCCCCAGCTGCTCGAAGGTCAGAAACAGGTTGGGGATCTGCCGGAGCACCATCGCGATGTCGCCCCGCTGCTTGAAGACCGCCACGCGGAAACGGGATTTGTCGCCGAAGGCGAACCCGAAGTCTGTCCCGCCCACCTCCTGCAGTTCCTGCTGGTTCCGCTCCGGCGTTATGCTCTTCATCAGCCCGACCATGTCGTCGTTGTCGAGAACCTTGGTCTCCAGCTGAACCATGCGGCCGTCGAGCCGTACGACGGGGGGCTGCTTGGTCGTGAGATGCAGGTCGCTGATTCCCTCGCGGACCACTGTCTCGAGTAGCTTGTCAATCTGAAGTGTCGCCATCGACTTTTCCCCTGATTCACCGGCCATCATCGGCGGTGACGACTCATTGTTCGCCACCACCTCCGACGACTCAAGAAAACGTTTCAATCATCACGCCGTGTCCGGTGACCGATCACCGTTGAGAAGGGATCGGCCGGTTCTCCTTCGATCACTTAGTGGCCACCACGTTCCAGGCGATGGGCCTCTGAGAGGGTCGTGACACCCTCGATCACCTTGTCGGCGGCATCTTCGACCAGCGTCTTCATCCCCAGCAACCGCGCCTGCCGCCGCAGGTGCTGAGAGGGCTCGCGGCGGAAAGTCATCTCTCGCAGCGTCGAATTCATCGTCATCAACTCGAAAACCGCCTTCCGACCGCGAAATCCGGTGTGCTGGCAGTGAGAACAGCCGGCTCCCCGCATGAAATTCGCCTCCGACAATTGCTCCTCTGTGTAGGAGAAATGCTCCAACTCGGCCGGGTCCGGATCGTACCGCTCGGCACACTTGGGACAAATCACCCGCACCAGCCGCTGGGCCATCACCGCCATCAGGCTCGACGCCACAAGAAACGGTTGCACTCCGATATCCACCAGACGTGTAATGGAACTGGGCGCATCGTTCGTATGTAATGTACTGAAAACCAAGTGTCCGGTCAAAGAAGCCTGAATCGCCATCTCCGCGGTCTCCAGATCGCGAATTTCTCCGACAAGAATGACATTTGGTGCCTGTCGGAGCATGGACTTGATGATTGATGCGAAGGTGAATCCGATGCTCGCTCGCACCTCGACCTGGTTGATCCCCGGCAGCATGTACTCGACCGGGTCTTCGGCGGTGATGATCTTGCGATCGGGTCGGTTGAGTTCACCGAGTGCGGAGTAGAGGGTGGTGGTTTTTCCGCTTCCCGTGGGTCCGGTGACCAGGAAAATGCCGTTGGGGCGTCGGATGATGTTCTGGAACCGGCGGTAGTTTTCTTCGGAGAAGCCGAGGTTGCGGATACCGACCTTGATGCTGTCTCGATCGAGGATCCGCATCACGACCGCCTGGCCCCAGTTGGTCGGCAGGATGCTGACTCGCAGGTCGATGTCCTTGCCGCCGCCACGTGTCTTGATCCGGCCGTCCTGGGGTCGCCGTTTTTCAGCGATGTCCATTCGGGCCATGATCTTGATACGCGAAACGATGGCACCCAGCAGCCGCCTGGGCGGGCTGTCTCGTTCCACCAGCACGCCGTCGATCCGGTATCTCACCCGGATACGGTCCTCGAACGGCTCGACGTGGACATCGCTGGCCCGCATGGTGACGGCTTCGGAGATGATCAGGTCGACGAGCCGAATGATCGGCGCACTGTCCTCGTCGCCCTCGGCCATCGTTTCGGCCTCGGTGACCTCCGTCTGCGTGAAATCGATCTGGGTCTCGGTGAATTCCTGCAGCATCGAGTCGACCGACTCGGTTTCACTCTGCCCGTAATGCCGGTTGATCGCCGCCTGGATCGCCTCCTCGGGCGAGACGGCGACGTTGATTTCCCGGTTGAGGATGAACCGCAGCTTGTCGAGCACCTCGAAGTTCATCGGGTCCGCGATTGCCACGACCAGGTTTTCGCCGTCCATCGCGATCGGGAACACCAGGTGTTCCCGGGCGACACTTTCCGGGACCATCTCGACCACTCCCGGCTGAATTTCGGCTCCATCGAGATTGATGAAGTCGAAGCCGAACTCGGCGGCCTGCAACGCCCCCAGTTCACTGCTGGTGAGGTAGTCGAGCTTGACGAGAGCTTCCTCGGTCTTGATTCCCAGTTCCGACGCCATCCGCTCGGCATCTGACAGTTGGGACTGACTGATCGAGCCATCGACGACCAGTTTTTCGAGCCAGTTGGCAACCATCGTGGTGTCTCTGCGGCGGATGTCCGAGTTGAATTGGCGGAGGCAGTCACACACCAACGGCGCGGGAACCTGCTTCTTGGAATCATGGGTCGGTATCGGGGGGGTGTCAAGTTCGCTGTCTGATCGAATCGACCGCTACAAAATGCCTCAATTGCCCCAGTGGAGGTCGGCGGACCGCGGCTTGCCGTTCCGAGTCCTGGTCCCGTAGAATGGGCGGCTTCTCACCCGCCACGGGCGGGTTCCCGGGGCGGTAGCTCAGTTGGGAGAGCGCTGCGTTCGCAATGCAGAGGTCGGGGGTTCGAGTCCCCTCCGCTCCACTTTGTTTTCTCTCTCGCCCGACTCGTCGTGCGGCGGTTTGCGGACCGGGTCTTGGCCCGCCCTGCTCTTTCGGTTCCCAGGCAGTTCATGACCAGCATCACCGGTTTCACCGTTCGCGACGTCCGTTTCCCGACCTCCGAGCATCTCGACGGCTCGGACGCGATGAACCCCGATCCCGACTACTCGGCTGCGGTCGTCGTTCTCGAAACCGACCATCCCGACGGCCACTCCGGCCACGGGATGGCCTTCACGATCGGTCGTGGCAACCAGTTGTGCTGCCTGGCGATCGAGGCGATTGCCGAGAAGGTCGTCGGGCTCACGCTCGATGAGATCACCTCCGACATGGCCGGTTACTGGCGGCTGTTGACCGGCGACAGCCAGCTCCGCTGGGTCGGCCCCGAAAAGGGCAGCGTGCACATGGCGACCGCGGCGGTGGTCAATGCCAGCTGGGACCTGTGGGGCAAGACCCGCGGCCTGCCGGTGTGGCGGCTGGTCTGCGGGCTGACTCCCGAGGAGCAGGTCGGGTTGATCGATTTCCGTTACATCACCGACGCGCTGACTCCCGACGAGGCACTGGAGATCCTGGAGCGGAACGAGCCGACCCGCCAGCAGCGGATCGACGAGATGCTCGAGCGGGGGTTCCCCACCTACACCACCTCGGCCGGATGGCTCGGTTACCCCGACGACAAGCTCCGGCGGCTCTGCCAGGAGATGACCGCTCGCGGGTGGTCTCATTTCAAGATCAAGGTCGGCCGTTCGCTCGAAGACGACATCCGCCGTTGCCGGATCGTCCGCGAGGAGATCGGCCCCGACCGCAAGCTGATGCTCGACGCCAACCAGGTCTGGGACGTCCCCGACGCGATCACCTGGATGGAGTCGCTGGCGGAGTTCGAGCCGTGGTTCATCGAGGAACCGACCAGCCCCGACGACATCCTGGGCTACGCCGCGATCGCCCGGGCCGTTGACCCGATCAAGGTGGCCGGCGGCGAGGCCTTCCAGAACCGGGTCACCTTCAAGCAGATGATGCAGTCGGGCGGACTGGGTGTCTGCCAGATCGACAGCTGCCGACTGGGCGGCGTCAACGAGGTGATGGCGGTGCAGTTGCTGGCCGCGAAGTTCGGCATCCCCGTCTGCCCGCACGCCGGAGGAGTCGGGTTGTGCGAACACGTCCAGCACCTGGCGCTGATCGACTACATCTGCATCGGTGCGTCGCTGGAGAATCGGCTCGCCGAATATTCCGATCATCTCCACGAACATTTCGTCTATCCGCTCGAGATGCGAGACGGCTGTTACGTGCCCCCGGAGGCACCCGGGTACAGCACCGAGATGAAGACCGAATCGTTGGACGAGTTCGAGTTCCCGGGCGGCTCGGCTTGGAGTTGATGATCCAGGAGCCTACGCGATGACACACCGTTCCGTTCTGCTGTCCGTCGTTCTTCTGCTCACCGTGCCGCAATTCGCGCGGGCGCAGGCCGTCGCCGAGCCGGCTCCGCTGCGAGCCGCCGGCGATCGCCCGGTCGACATCCGCCACCTCAAGCTCGAGCTCGACGTCGATCTCAAGCGAAAACGCATCGCCGGCACCGCGACGCTCGAACTCGTCACCCTGCGTCCACTGACCACCATCCGGCTCGATGCCGTGAACCACCAGGTCACCTCCGTCCACGGGCAGCAGGGCAAGGACGAACCAGTGGCCCTGGAATTCGAGAACACGGGCCGCGAGATCCTGGTGCACCTGCCGGCTCGTGCCGCGGCCCGGGACGCCTGGCGACTGGCGATCGACTACTCGGTGAGCAACCCCGCCACCGGCCTGCACTTCTTCGGACCCTCCAAGAAGGCCCCCAAGCAGCCGCTGATGGTCTGGAGCCACGGTGAACCGATCTCCAACCGCTACTGGTTCCCCTCGCAGGATCACCCGGCCGAGCGGCAGTCGTCGGAGATCATCGCGACGGTGCCGGCCGGGATGGAGTGCCTCTCGAACGGGAAACTGGTCTCCCGCGAGAAGATCGCCGGGGGCCAGCCGGGGCAGCAGAAGGTGCGGTTTCACTGGAAGCAGGAGAAGTCGCACGTCAGCTACCTGATGACACTGGTGGTGGGCCGCTTCGAGGTGGCTCGCGAGCGGTGGCGGGGTCGGCCGGTGCTGTACTACGTGCCGCCCGAGGCGGCAGTCGATACGGCCCGGACCTTCGGCCGCACCGTCGAGATGCTCGACTTCTTCAGCGACACGTTCGGGATCGAGTACCCGTGGGAGAAGTACGCCCAGGTGGTGGTCGAACAGTTCACCGCCGGCGGGATGGAGAACACCAGCGCGACGACGCTGTACCGCGGCGTGATGCACGACGAGCGGGCGATGCTCGACAGCACGCCCGACCGCCTGATCGCCCACGAACTCGGACACCAGTGGTGGGGCGATTTGGTGACGTGTCGCAACTGGAGTCACCTGTGGCTCAACGAGGGCTTTGCGACCTACTGCGAGGTGCTGTGGTACGAACACAAGCTCGGGCGGGACGAGGCGGATTACCTGTTGTATTCCAAGAGTCGTTCGGGCCGGTCCGGCGGGGCCCTGACCCGGCCGATCGTCGACCGCCGTTACCCCGCGCCGCGGAGCATGTTCGATTCACGGGCCTATCCCAAGGCCGGCTGGGTGCTGCACATGCTCCGCCACCGCGTCGGCGACGACGCCTTCTTCCGGGCACTGAAGCGGTACGGCACGGTTTACGCCTACCAGGTGGCTGAGACCGGTGACCTGCGACGGACGTTCGAACGCCTGCTGGGACATTCGCTGGAACGGTTCTTCTTCGACTGGACCGAGAGACCGGGGCACCCGGTGGTGACCGTCTCGAGCCGCTACGACGCCGACACGAAGCAGGTGCGGGTCGAGGTGACCCAGGACCAGGACGGCGAGCCGTTTTCGTTTCCGCTGGCTGTCACGTTTGCCGTCCCCGGCCGATCCAAGCCGGTGCGGCTGGACCTGGCGGTGACCGAGAAGCGGCAGGTGGCCTTCGTGCCGGTCGCGGCACGACCCACACTGGTACGGGTCGACCCCGAGCACTCGTTGCTGGCCGAGGTCAAGGAGAAGAAAGCCCGCGGCTGGTGGGTGGCGCAGTTGAAGCGGGCTCCGCGGGTGCCCGAACGTCTGCGTGCCGTGGCTCACTTCGCCGCCAGCCGCAGCGAGGCCGACCGAAAGTTGTTGATCGAGACGTTGGCCGGCGACAAGTTCTACGGGATCCGCGTGGCGGCGGCACAGGCGGTCGGCCGCGTTGCCGATGATCTGTCCCGGCCACCGCTGCTGTCGGCCCTGACGCAGGACAGTCCGTATGTCCGGGCTGCTGCGGCGACGGCGCTGAGGTCCTTCGGCGAGGACAAGGCGGTGGCCGATGTGCTCGCGACCGCCTGGAGTGACGGGGATCCGAGCTACAAGGTGGAAGCGGCGGTGCTCAGATCCCTGGCCCGGATCCGCAAGTTGCCCCTGAAGACTCTCGAGGATGCTCTCGCCCGGGACTCGCACCGGGAGGTGATTCGCATGGCCGCGCTGGGGGCGTTGGCCCGACACAAGCAGCCGCGAGCGATCGAGATCCTGCTCGACTGGACTGGCACGAACCGGCCACGACGATGCCGGATGGCGGCGATCCAGGCGTTGGGCGAGCGAGTCAGCCGGGGCAAGACACCCGAGTTGATGGCCGGGAAAGTCGTCAAGATGTTGACCGGCCTGCTCGGGGCACCGGGGCCCCGGATCCGGGCCGCGGCATTGCAGGCGGTGCGACGGCTGGGTGCTTCGGCGAAGACGGCCGAGGAGGTGGTGGCGAGCCTGGCCGAGCATGATCCGGAGGGCCGCGTGCGGGTGGCCGCCCGGGCAGCACTGAAGGCTCTGCAGACGGAAAAGATCGCTTCGGCCGAATTGGATCGCCTGCGGGGCGAGTTGGACTCGCTGCGGAAGCGAAACCAGGACCTGGCCGACCGGCTGAAGAAACTGGAGGCGAAGTAGGGGTCTAACCCTTGTTGGCCTTGTCGGTCATCCGGCTGATCCGCACCACGCCGTCGTAATGCGCGGTGGCCAGGTGGAGGCGATCCGGAGAGAGGTGCAGGTCGCGGGCCGAGTCCTTCATCTTGAC
>CAUZRQ010000111.1:0-18160 GCA_963582065.1 Planctomycetota bacterium
AGACCAAGTGCGTGGTTCTCTCGCCCCAGCCGGATGCCGCCGTGTCGGCCGGCAAGCCGATCGCCGTTCGTGGTGTCGCCTTCAACGACGGAAGCACGCGGATTGACTCGGTCCAGTTGTCGACCGACCGAGGTCAAACCTGGAGCCGTGTCCGGTTGGAGATTCCCCGCAGCCGATTTGCCTGGTACCGCTGGTCGGCAACAGTCAAGTTGCCGGCCGGAAAGCGGGAACTCTGGGCTCGCACCGTCGATGCGCTGGGCCGCACGCAACCGCTGGACGGCTCGATTCATTGGAATCCGTCGGGGTACGAGTGGAACGGCGTCGAGAAGATCGCCGTCCGGGCCGGCTAGGACACCGACCGTGGCCCGCAGCCGGCAGGACATCGCTCAGAATTGTCGCATCGAGCCGCCCGACGACGGCAAGAAGCCGGGGTGGGACTGTAACGGTTGTGCCGGTTGTGCCGGTTGTGCCGGTTGCACGGGCTCGGTCCGGGTGGCCGCCGCTATCGCCTGCCCGAAGTGATTAACCCTGCAAGTGGCCTGTGGTGAGTCCGAAACCTGTTGAAGGAACGTCTTGGAGTATCGGGAAGGAGTCCGGGGATGCGTGGGTGGCTGCTGCAGGGGCTGGCGGTGCTGGTGCTGGCGTGCGGTGGCGTCCGGGCCGGAGGGTGGTTGCCCGGTTTCGACGGGCTGTCGGTTGCGGACGACCGACCGGCCGCCGACGAGCAACGGGGCTACTCGTTGCTCGGCCTGGAGCTGTCGGGCTGGACCGAGGTTTCGATGACCGCCGGAACGGCGGGCGGCGATCACCGCCCGATGGGATTCAATTTCCTGTCCAACGAGTTCCTGCTGCAGCAGAACTGGTTGCGGGTGGAACGCGAGTTCGACGGGGGCACACGGTTGCACTCCGACTGGATTCTTCCCGGTGCTGACTACCAGTTCACCCGTGCGGTCGGTCTCTTCGAAGATCAGGATTCCCGCCACGGCATCGACCCGGTGCAGTTCTTCGTCTCGCGTGAGATCGACGGCGTGGGCGAGGGGCTGGAACTGACCCTCGGGAGGTTCTTTGCCCCGTTCGGAGTCGAGAGCATTGCCGGCCCCGACAACACGCTGGTCTCCCATTCCTACAGCTTCATCTACAACCCGTTCACCCAGACCGGTGGCCTGGCCAGGCTTTCTGTCAGCGACAGCCTGACGTTGCGTGGTGGTGTGGTGATCGGCAGCGACCTGTTCATCCACGACGCCAATGCGCCGACGTTTCTTGCCGGGTTGCACTGGGCCGACGACGACGGATTGACCACCGTCGATTTCCTGGCGATCACCGGGAACGGACGGTTCGACGTCGAACACGGAGTCCACAATCCCTGCATGTTCGATCTGGTCGCCACCCGGCAGCTCTCCGAGACCCTCACCGTGACACTCGAGGGCCTCGGGGGTTATGAGAGGGGCTTTCCCGGAGCCGGGACCGCCCACTGGTTCTCAGGTGTGGGCTACGTCGACTGGGACCTCCGCGAGGATCTCGACGCGGCGATCCGGCTCGAGTTGTTCAACGACGAGCACGGCAACCGCACGGGGTCTCCGGGTCTGTACACCAGCGTGGCCGGCGGCCTGGCCTGGCGGTGGGGCGAGCGGTTGGTGGTGCGTCCGGAGTTGCGGCTCGACCACAACACCGAGTCCCGTCCGTTTGACGGTGACCGGATGCTGTTCACGGCCACATTGGACGTGATCGTCGGCTGGTAGCGGATTGTCGGGCGCGTCGGACCGGCGCGAGTCACGTTGGCGTCGGCTAGAATCGACCAGCGTGATTCAACAGTGTCGTCGCATTCGGAGGTTTCGCATCATGTTGTTCGGGCACACCCGTCGGTTGCTGCCCCGCATCCTGCTGGTCGGGCTGGCCTGGTCCGTACAGGTCGCTTCGAGCGGTTTGGCCGCAGCGGCCGAAAAGACCGTCCGCGTGTTCATCCTGGCCGGCCAGTCGAACATGGAAGGCGCCGGACAGATCCGGATCAACCCGAAGAAGGAGAACAAGGGGGCCGGGTCGCTGGAATTCCTGGTCCGGTCTCCCCGGACCGCCAAGCGATTCGCTCACACCGTCGACAAGGATGGCGGCTGGCTGGTGCGGGACGATGTCTGGATCTGGTACCTCGGCCGTCACGGCGGCCTGACGGCCGGATACGGTGCCCGCAAGACGACGATCGGACCCGAATTCCAGTTCGGGCACGCCGTCGGCCGTCACTTCCGCGAGCCGGTGTTGATCATCAAGACGGCCTGGGGTGGCAAGAGCCTGGTCAGGGATTTCCGTCCGCCGAGTGCGGGGGGTGAGGTCGGACCGTTCTACCAGAAGATGATCACTCATGTCCGCGAGGTACTGGCCGGAAAGGACGACCTGTTTCCCGCGTTGAAGGATCACCAGGCGGTGCTGTCGGGTTTCGGCTGGCACCAGGGCTGGAACGACGGCCTGAAGATGCCGTGGGTCGAGGAGTACGAACAGAACATGGTCCACCTGATCGCCGACCTGCGACGCGACCTCAAGGCACCGGGACTTCCGGTGGTGATCGCCAACAGCGGCTTCGGCGGAATCAAGCAGAAGGTGGATCGTCGCGTCAAGCTGGTCCAGGCCCAGGCGGCCGTGGCCCTCCGACCCGGGTTGAAGGCCACCGTCACGACCTTCGACACGCGGCCGTTCTTTCGACCGGCCGAGCAGTCTCCGTCGCGACAGGGGTACCACTGGAACGGCAACGCCGAGACCTATTTCCTGATCGGTGACACGATGGCCAGGAAGATGATCAAGCTGGTGGCGTCTCGTCCAGGGCCTCGCCGCCGGTGAAGACGACCGGGATCAGCCGGGGGTTGGGTGGTCCGACGGTCTCCTCGATCAGCCGGAACCCCCTCGCCTCGTAGTTGGGTTTCGCGTGCGGGTGGTCGTGGTTGCAGGTCCGCAGCCACACCCGGTTGGCCCCCATCTCCCACGCTCGGGCCACGGTCCGGGTCAGCAGCACCGATCCCAGTCCGTGTCCGATGAACTGGGGCAGCAGGCCGAAGCAGACGACCCGCACGCTGCCGTCGTCCTGCCCTTCGAGTTCGGCGTAGCCGACCGGCGTGCCCTCCAGGAACCCGACCCAGGTCTCGAACGTCGGTTTGTCGATCAATTCGTTCCACTTCGCCTGGTCCCAGTCTCCCCGCCCCCCCCAGCGATGTTGTTCACCAACGGCCTGGAACAGGAACCAGTTGAACGCGGCGCAGGGCGGATCGACGGGCCGGAAGCTCATGTTTTCGGCCGTTTTGCTGCCCGGCTCGACCGGCTGGAACGCGTCGTGATCCTCGAGCGACAGTTCCCAGGTGATCTTCTGCAGTTGGTCGTCGGTCATCTTGGGGACTCGGTGAAGGACATTGTGGGGATCTCGGCAGACCCAGCATCGACAGAATGTTAGAATACAGGCTCAAATGACAGGGGGCACTTGGAACGCTCCATCGGAGAGACCGTGATGTTTCGCATTCTGGGCAACCGCCGACAACTCTGTGACGGGTTTTCGCGCCGCGACTGGCTGCACATCGGTGGGCTGGGATTCCTGGGAATGGGAATGGCTGACGTGCTGCGGCTGCAGGATGTTTCCTCGCGGTCCGCCCACGCGGCTCCGGTCTCCGGCGATCGCAACTCCCTCGACTCGACGTTCGGCCGGGCCAAGCGGTGCATCCTGTTGCTGCCCTACGGTTCGCCGCCTCAGCACGAGACCTTCGACCCCAAGCCGGGAGCTCCCGAGGAGATCCAGGGCGAGTTGAAGGCGATCCCGACGTCGGTGCCGGGATACCAGGTTGGCGAGTACCTGCCGAAGATCTCACGGATCGCCGATCGCCTGACGGTGATCCGGTCGATGACTCATCCCTACCCGGTCCACTGTACGGCCTACGTCACCAGCGGCATTCCCGACTACTCACCCGCGCTCGAGTCGCGGCCTCGCGATCCCAAGCTCTGGCCCTACATCGGTTCGGTGGTCGACTACGTGACCAGCCGCCGCGAGTCGGGCGCGGTGCCCAGGGTGCCGCGGAACATGGCCCTGCCGTGGAAGATGAACTCGCGTGGCGGACCCAAGGCCGCGGCTGTCCAGGCCGGTCCGTACGCCGCATTTCTCGGACCCGCCTACGACCCGGTGCTGACCGATTTCGACGGTGAGGGCAGCCGCAAGTCGATCAAGATCAGTCCCGCCGGGGGCAAGAAACACGAGGTCTATGATCCCTACGCCGGGATGAAACCGGACGGTCGCTTCACGCTGGCCGGGGCCAAGCGTCGCGACAGCGTGACGCTGGAACGCCAGAACCGTCGCAACAGCCTGCTGACCCGTTTCGGCCAGGCACGGCGACAGCTGGACCGCAACGCCGAGTCGCAGAGCTTCGACCGCTACCAGCAACTGGCTCTCTCGTTGCTCTCCACCACCCACGTCCACCAGGCGCTGGACATCCACCAGGAATCCGACGCGATGCGGAACGGGTACGGCATGAACCTGTTCGGCCAGTCGTGCTTGGCCGCGCGGCGGCTGGTCGAGGCCGGCAGCCGGTTCGTGACCGTCTTCTGGGACGAGTACGCGTTCCTGAATGCCGACTGGGACACGCACTGGAACCACTTCTACCGGCTCAAGGACCGACTGCTGCCGGGTTTCGACGTGGGTTTCTCGAAGCTGATCCTGGACCTCGAAGACCGTGGCATGCTCGACGACACGCTGGTGGTCTGGATGAGCGAGCACGGGCGGACGCCGAAGTTCAACAAGAACGCCGGACGTGACCACTGGTCGAGGGTCTACTCGATCGCGATGGCCGGTGCGGGGGTCGGTCGGGGTAACATCATCGGCGAGAGCGACCGGTTGGCCGGCGACGTGAAGTCGCACCCGGTTTCGCCCAAGGACATCCTGGCCACGATCCTGCACCTGATGGGGATCGACGCGCACACCACGATTCCCGATCGCCTGGACCGGCCGGTGCCGGTGGCGGGCACGGGTGTGCTTCGCCCCGAGATCTTCCGGGGAGCCTGAGGATGAACGGTCGTCGGGGCTCCGTCCTGCCGTGGTGGGTCGGCCTGTTGCTGGTCGCAACAGGATCGTCGGCCACGGCCCAGAGTTCGGCCGTCCTGATCCACGACATCTCACCCCGTGGACTGGTGCCCGGGACGGTCACCCGTTTGACCGTCAAGGGAGCCGCCCTGGAAACGGCCCGCTCGCTCTGGACCAGCATTCCGGCAACCGTCAGGCGGGTGGCGGGCTCCGGCGACGGAGCCGGCCAGGCGACTTTCGACGTCACGCTGCCGGCGACCAGTGTGGGCCGCGCCGCGATCCGGGTGATCGCCGATGCGGGCCTCTCCAACGTCCGGCTCGTGTTGCTCGACGCCCTGCCCGGCCTGGCCGAAACGCGGGTGGGTGACGACCGGGTGGTGCCGCGGGCCGTCGCGGTTGACGGGACCCTCGAGGCGGCCTCGACCGATCGCTTTTCGATCCGGCTGAAGAAAGACCAGCGGCTGACCGTCGATGTTTGGGCCCGACGGCTGGGATCGTCGTTGGATCCGGTGATCCGCTTGATCGCTCCCGACGGCCGTTCGCTGGGTTCAGCCGATGACACACCCGGACTCGCCGGAGACGCCATGATCTCGACTGTTGCCCCGGCAACCGGTCTCTACACGGTTTCGATCACCGATGTCAGCCGCCGCGGCGGAGCCAACTACGTCTACCGGCTGAGGCTGGGTCACTTCGAGCCGGTGGCGATGGCATTTCCCTTCCGGGTGAGGACCGGCCGAGACAACCAGCTGCAGCTGCTGGGGCCACGAGTTGTCCGAACGCTGACACTGGCGGCATCGACACCGGTGGGAATGACCTGGGTCGGTGGTCCGGCCGGGTCCGGCGGGGGACGATCGCTTCTGCCGGTGCAGGTGGTGGCCGGCGAGGTGCTGGTTGAACGCGAACCCAACGGGAGTCGGCAGCAGGCCATGAAACTGCCGATGGGTGGACGAGTCAGCGGGCGGTTTGAAAAACCGGACGATCGCGACTGGTACCGCGTCTCACTGAAAAAGGGCCGTAAGCTGCAGGTCGTCGGCAACACCGCGTCGATCGGTGCCGCCGGACGCCTGTACATGAGACTGGTGGACGCGGAGGGGCGGACGATGGTCGAAGTGCCGCCGTCGGTCTCGACTCGCACGATGTTCGAGCACACCACCGGTTCGGACAGGGATGCCTGGTTGGTTGTCGAGGAATTGCAGCGCCGGGGAGGGCCGTCGTTTGGTTATCAACTCGAGTGCCGGTTCGCCGAACGCGGGTTCAGTCTGTCGGCTGCCAGCGAGCGGCTGCATGCGAAGCCCGGTGGCAAGGTGGCCTTGAAGGTGATCGCTTCGAGACGAGACTTCGACGGCGCGATCAAGCTGGGTGTCGAGGGACTGGGGCCGGATGTCGAACTGTCCGGACAGGCGATCCCGTCGGGGAAAAACGAAACCACGATGACGATCACCCTCCCCAAGGGACGGAAGCCCGGCGAGTTGATCGGCCTGAAGATTACCGGCCAGGGGTTGCTCGAGCCCCCGGCCGAGGGTGTGGCCGTGATCGAACGATCGTCTCTCGAATACAACCGAGGAGACCTGGGCAAGTTCGAGGGCTACATCAGTGACAAAAAGGGCGGGTTGAACTACGCCGAGTACGACGTCGAGTTGCCCGAGGCGGGCGAGTACCTGGTGCTGTTGAAGTATGCCGCGATGAAGGTCCGCGTGGCTGCGATGAAACTCAACGGCCAGGCCGTCAACAGCAGCATCATGAGCAAGACCACCGGAAGCTGGGATCCGAAAACGGCACGCTGGTTCAACGAGGGATTGGTAAAGTTCCCCCAGGGCAAGAGCGTTCTGCGGCTCGAGAAGAGCGGCGTGTTTTCTCACCTGACAACCATTCGCATCGCCCGCCAGGCACCCAAGAGCAAGGCCCCGGTCAAGTCGGTTCGGGCCTCGGCGAGCACGCTGAATGCCCTGCGGAGCGGCCTGGGCGGTATGACGTTTGTGCCCCGGGAACTGGATGGCACGTTGTTTCTGAGTGTGGGCAGGTGAACGCGATGAACTCCCGATCGACGATGTTCTGCTTGGCGACGCTGCTGGTCGCCGTGATCCTGGCCGGGCCGGTTCGTGTGGCTTCTGCGGAGAAGGCATCCGAGCGGATCGAGGCGCTGGGTCCGTTCGAAAAACTGGACGTGCAGCCGGCCGAGATCCACATGCGAGACCGGTACGACCGTGTGCAGGTGGTCGTGACAGGGGTTCGATCCGACGGGTCGGTTGTCGACCTGACCAGCCTGTCGAGGTTCACCGTCGAGACGACCGGTGTCGCGTCGGTCTCGGGCAGCCGGATCAACGCTCTTGGCGATGGTCGGACCCGCCTGCGGATTGATGCCGGTGAACATTCCCGGCGGATTCCCGTTCGGGTCGCCGGGTTCGAGAAGTCACGGGTGGTGCGATTCGAGACCGGCCTGCTGGCGGCTCTGTCGAAACAGGGCTGCAATTCCGGTGGATGCCACGGAGCGCCCAGCGGCAAGGGCGGGTTTCGGCTCTCGCTGCGGGGATTCAACCCGCCGCTGGACGTGCAGACGCTGATTCGCGAACAGTTCGCCCGTCGGACCAATCCGCTGGATCCCTCCCAGAGCCTGCTGTTGCGGAAACCCACGATGCAGGTCACACACGGTGGTGGGCAACAGCTGCGGGCCGACGATCCGGCCTACGAGTTGATCCACGGCTGGATCGGCGAGGGCTGCCGACCGGACCCCGACGGAGCCGCACGATGTGTCCGCACCGAGGTGTTCCCTCGTGACCGTGTCGTGAAGTCGCCGGCCACGTCGCAGCAATTGCGGGTCGTGGCCCATTTCTCCGACGGCAGTTCACGCGACATCACTCACCTGGCCGTCTACAGCAGTTCCAACGAGGGCCTGGCCACCGTCGACCGTCGAGGCCTGGTGACCGGCGCGGGGACCGGCCAGGCCGGGATCCTAATCCGGTTTCTCGACAAGATGCAGGCTGCCCGCGTGACGCTGATCGAGAATCGGCCCGGTTTCGTCTGGCCGAACCCCATCTCCGTCAACAAGGTGGACCAGCTGGTGCACGGCCGATTGAAGGTGCTCCAGGTTCCGCCGTCCCCGGCCAGTTCCGACGGCCAGTTCCTTCGTCGTGTCTCGCTGGATCTCACCGGGTTGCTGCCGACCGTGGCATCCACCCGGGCGTTCTTGTCCGACAAGCGGCCGGAGAAGCGTGGCCGGTTGATCGAGCGGTTGCTGGTCAGCGATGAGCACGCCCTGTTCTGGGCCAGCAAGTGGGCCGACATGTTTCGGGTGACTCGCGGACAACTGGGAAGCCGCGGTGTCGACAAGTTCCACCGCTGGCTGGTCGCCTCGATCCAGGACAACCGACCCTACGATCGGTTCGTCACCGACCTGCTGACGTCGCAGGGCGACACGTTCGGCAACCCGGCTGCGAACTACTTTCGCGCCGCTGCCGACACCAGCGACGCCACCGAGACGACCGCGAGGCACTTCCTGGGGATCCGGATCCAGTGCGCGAAGTGTCATAACCACCCCTACGAGCGGTGGACGCAGGCGAACTACTACGGGATCGCCGCGTTCTTCAACCGGATCCAGCGGACCAAGCCCGACAAGAGCGGCAACCTGGTCGTCTGGGTGGCCCGGCGGGGCGAATTGAACGACCCCAACAGCGGTCAACCTGCGGTGCCCTGGTTGCCGATGACCGGCCCGGCTCCGATCAAGGACGGCGAGGCCGATCGACGGGTGGTGTTGGCTCGCTGGCTGGTCGGTGAGGACAACCCGCTGTTTGCACGGGTCGAGGTCAATCGGTTGTGGGCCTGGGTCTGGGGCCGCGGCATCATCGAACCGGCCGACGATTTTCGGGCCTCGAATCCACCGGCCAACCCCGAGTTGCTCGACTGGCTGGAAGCCGAATTTCGCAGGTCGGGATTCGATCGCCGCCACGTCCTGAGGTTGATCCTGGCCAGCCACACCTACCAGCGGGATTCTCTGGCCACCGGAGAGAATCGTCGCGACACCGACTCGTTCTCGCACGCCCTGGTCCGGCGGATGACGGCCGAACAGATCCTGGATGCGATCTGCCAGGTGACCGGTGTCCCCGAGACCTACGGCGACCTGCCGCCGGGGACCCGGGCCACCCAGTTGCCGTCTCCCGAAGGCACCCCGGTCTTCCTGCGGGTCTTCGGCAAGCCCAAGCGAGAGACGTCCTGCGACTGCGAACGTGATACCGGGTCGAACCTGACCCAGTTCCTGGTCCTGGCCAACGGCGGCCTGGTCAACGGTAAGGTGGCTCACGCCAAGAACCGTTTCCGGTTGCAGATCGCCAAGGGGTGGTCGGATGTACAGATCGTCGAAGATCTCATCCTGGCAGCCTACAACCGGTTGCCGACCGACCAGGAAACCAAGACAGCACTGGCTCATGTGGCGCAGCGGCCGAAGAATCGCGAGGAGGCCCACGAAGACATCCAGTGGGCGATTCTCAACAGCAAGGAATTCCTGTTCCAGCACTAGATTCCCGCCAATGTCGGTTTCAGCCCGGGGAATACGAACCATGTCGACACGTTGCCTGTCACTGGCCTGGCTGGCTGTGCTGGTGCTGCACGGTGGTCTCAGCCGGGCGGAGGAGAAGGTGGAGTTCGATCGTCACTGGTCGTTCGTGCCACCGCGGGCAAGTCGGCCACCGGAGGTCGATGACACATCGTGGCCACGCGGGGCGATCGACCGCTTCGTGCTGGCGAGATTGGAGCGGGAGGGCTGGAAGCCGTCGGCCGAGGCCCGACGGCGGACGCTGATCCGACGCCTGTCGCTGGATTTGCTCGGTTTGCCTCCGAGCGTGGAGGAGGTCGAGATGTTCCTGGCCGAGCGTCGTCCGGGAGCCTACGGCCGACTGGTGGACCGGCTGTTGGCCTCGCCCCGGTTCGGCGAGCGGATGGTGATCGAGTGGCTGGACGTGTCCCGCTACGCCGACACGCACGGGTACCACGAGGACTACCACCGCGACATGTGGCCGTGGCGCGACTGGGTGATCGGGTCGCTGAACGACAACATGCCGTTTGACCAGTTCACCATCGAGCAACTGGCCGGCGACCTGTTGCCGAATCCGACCCAGCAGCAGATCACCGCGACGGGGTTCAACCGCAATCACGGCGTGACCGCCTCGGGGATCTCCGAGGAGTACCGGGTCGAGTATGTTCTCGACCGAGTTCGCACCACGGCCACGGCCTGGATGGGGCTCACCCTCGCGTGCGCGCAGTGTCACGACCACAAGTACGATCCGTTCTCCCAGCAGGACTTCTATCGCTTCTTCGCGTACTTCAATTCGGTCACTGACAAGGGAGTCGAGAACAAGGCGGGCAATGTCGACCCGCTGATCCAGGTCGTGCCGTTGGATCAGAAGGGCGTGGAGCAGAAGCTGGCGACGGCGATCAAGGACCTCGAGCGTCAGCGGCTCGCGCGGATTGCCGAGGCCGATCAACTGGTGGCGCGGTGGGAGAAGTCACTCCCGAAACAGCCGAAGACGGGGCCGGCGGTTCCGACGGACGGGCTGGCGGTGCATTGTCGACTGGACGAGGCGGCCGGACAGGAGATTTCCGGGGGAGGATCATTGCAGGCGTCCCTGGTGGGTCCGGCACAATGGGTCTCGGGAAAACTGGGCGGCGGCCTGCAGCTGGCCGGCAAGACCTACGCCTCGCTGGGAGACACTGCCGGATTTGACCGCACCGACTCGTTTTCCTACGGCGGCTGGGTGCGGGGTGCCAGCACCGGGGCGATCGTCTCGCGGATGGACGACTCGGCGGCCTACCGCGGATGGGACGTGTACCTGTCGGGCGGCCACGTCGAGGTGCACCTGATTCACTCGTGGCCGTCCAATGCGATGTACGTCAAGTCGACCGGAAAGCTGCCCACCGACAAGTGGACGCACGTGTTTGTTTCCTACGACGGCACGAGTCGTGTCGAGGGCATCAGGCTGTATTTCAACGGGCAGAAGCAGGAGGTCGGTTCGACGCGTGATGCGTTGTCCGGGACGATCAGGACGGACAAGCCGCTGCACCTGGGACGTCGGAATCCCAGCGGGGTTTTGAACGGTGCCGTCGATGACGTGCGGATTTACTCCCGGGCTCTTTCAGCCGTGGAGGTGAAAGCCCTGGCCGGTGCGGATGGTCTCTCGGAGATCCTGGCGATTGCGCCGGCGAAGCGAACACCCGGGCAACGGACGGACCTGAAGCAGGGTTACCTGGAATTGCACGACGCCCGGTACCGGTCCCTGGTCGATCGGCTCTCGCGTCGACGAAGCGAACTGGCCGCCTACAGCAAGAACCGTCCGACGGTGATGGTGATGCAGGACCTGAAGGCCCCCCGGCAGTCGTTCGTGCTGGTGCGGGGCCAGTACGACCAGCACGGCGATGCGGTCGAGCCGGGGGTGCCCGAGGTGTTGCCACCGTTGCCGCGGGACGCTCCGGCCAATCGCTTGGGATTGGCACGCTGGCTGGTCGACGCCGATCACCCGTTGACATCCCGTGTGGCGGTCAATCGCCTGTGGCAGGTTGTCTTCGGCCGGGGGTTGGTGGAATCGAGCGAGGACTTCGGGACCCAGGGTGAGCAGCCCAGCCATCCGAAACTGCTCGACTGGCTGGCTCGCGAATATGTCCGCAGCGGCTGGGATACCAAGGCGCTGCTGCGTCTGATCGTCACCTCGGCCACCTATCGCCAGTCCTCGAGCATGACCCGGCGTCAGTGGCTGAGGGATCCTCACAACCGCCTGTTGGCTCGCGCGTCCAGGTTCCGGTTGCCGGCCGAGCTGATCCGTGACGGGGCGCTGGCGGCCGGTGGATTGCTGGTCGAACGGATCGGGGGTCCCAGCGTCAAGCCGTATCAGCCGGCTGGGCTCTGGAAGGAAACCTCCAATCGTCCGTACGTGCAGGACAGCGGAGCCGCACTCTATCGCCGCAGCCTCTACACCTACTGGAAACGGTCGGTTCCTCCTCCGAACCTGTTCGCGCTGGACGCGCCGACCCGCGAGACATGCATCACGCGACGGCAGCGAACCAACACGCCGTTGATGGCGCTGGTGCTGATGAACGACCCGACGTTCGTCGAGGCGGCCCGTGCCCTGGCGGTGCGGGCGGCGGTGAGAGACGCCGCCGACGATGTGGCCCGTGTCGAGTGGCTGTTCACCGCAGTGACGGCGAGACGACCGGGCCCGGAGGAAGTCGAGACACTGGTTCGGCTGATCGCCGATCAGAGAACGCGTTTTCGGGGCCGGCCAGAGGCGGCGAAACAACTGCTGTCGGTTGGCCAGTCACCGATCGATGAACGGGTCGATGTCGTCGAACAGGCGGCCTGGACGGCACTGGCCAGCGTTCTGCTCAACACCGACGAAGCGATCACCAGGGAGTAATCGACATGAGTGAATTGCCGCAATTCCCGGTGACGGCCATCAATCGTCGTGCCCTGTTCGGCCGGGCGGCCGGGGGCCTGGCGACGGCGGCCCTGGCGAGCCTGGGGCAGGCCGAAACGGCGGCGACGGCCGGTGGCGGTCCTGCGACGCCCGGTCCGCACTTTGCTCCGCGGGCCCGGCGGGTCATCTACCTGTTCCAGTCGGGCGGTCCATCTCACATCGACCTCTTCGATCACAAGCCACAACTGGCCAGGCACCACGGCAAGGAACTGCCCGACTCGATTCGCAACGGCCAGCGGTTGACCGAGATGACCCACAAGCAGAGCAAGTTTCCCTGCGTCAGCAGCTCGTTGACCTTCAAGCCGTACGGGGAATGCGGACGGTATCTCAGCGAGGTGCTGCCGCACATCGGCTCGATCGCCGATGAGATCTGCGTCATCAAGTCGATGCACACCGAGGCGATCAACCACGACCCGGCGATCACGATGATGAACACCGGCACGCAGCAGCTGGGCAAGCCGAGCATGGGGAGCTGGTTGAGTTACGGGTTGGGCAGCGAGAGTCGCGAGTTGCCCTCCTACGTGGTCCTGATCTCCCAGGGCACCGGCCGACCCGGCGGCCAGCCGTTGTTCTCGCGGTTGTGGAGCAGCGGGTTCCTGCCGTCAGACCACCAGGGAGTGCGGTTCCGGCGAGGCCGCGATCCGGTGCTGTTCCTGGTCGATCCACCGGGGATCGACCGGCCCGGTCGTCGTGCGATGCTGGATGGGCTGGCCCGGCTGAATCGCCTGAAGCAGCGGCAGGTGGGTGACCCGGAGATCGAAACTCGGATCGCGCAGTACGAGATGGCCTTCCGCATGCAGGCCTCGGTTCCCGACCTGGTCGACGTGTCTGACGAGACCGAGTCGACGTTGGACGGGTACGGATCGGCGGTGAGGACCCCGGGGACGTTCGCCGCCAACTGCCTGCTGGCTCGCCGGCTGGCCGAGCGGGGGGTGCGGTTCATCCAGTTGTTCCACCGTGGCTGGGACCAGCACGGCGGCCTGCCCAAGGCGTTGCGCGGGCAGGGCCGGGACACCGATCAGCCGGCCGCCGCGCTGGTCAAGGATCTCAAGCGGCGGGGGATGCTCGAGGACACCCTGGTGATCTGGGGCGGCGAGTTCGGCCGGACCGTCTACGCCCAGGGCAAGGTCTCACCGGGCAACTACGGCCGGGACCACCACGGGCGATGCTACAGCCTGTGGATGGCCGGCGGCGGAATCCGTGGTGGGATCGAATACGGCCGTACGGATGACTTCTGCTACAACGTGGTCGAGAAACCGGTTCACGTCAACGATCTCAACGCCACGATCCTGCACTGCCTGGGGCTGGATCACACGCGGCTGACCTACCCGTTCCAGGGACTGGACCAGCGGTTGACCGGCGTCGACGAGGCGCAGGTGATCGACGCGTTGCTGGCGTAGTCGCCCGAACCCCTCCGCCCTACAACAGCCCCGGAATCGGCTGGTAGTTCTCCATCGCCCGGGCGATGTCGCGGGGAACGCCCTGGTTGAGACGCAGCTCGCCGATATCGAAGAGCGTGTTGAAGACGGTGCCGACGAGGTTGTTGATGCGGTAGGGGGTGGTCAGAGGTTCGCCGACGTTGCGGGTCGACTGTCCGATCACCTGTCCCATTTCGAGTCCGCCGCCGGAGAGCAGCAACGGGGCGATGTTGCCCCAGTGGTCGCGGCCACCCTTCTTGTTGATCTTCGGGGTGCGGCCCATCTCCCCACAACAGATCAGCAGGACCTTGTCTTCCAGGCCACGATCGCGGATGTCTTCGATGAAGGCCGAGACCGCGCGGTCGAACGGTCGGCCCATGTAGTTCATGCCGGTGATCATGTCGGCGTTGTTCACGTCGGCGTGCATGTCCCACACGAAGTTGGTTGTCACGGTGATGAACCCGCAGCCACGCTCGACCAGCCTCCGAGCCAGCAGCATCAGCTTGCCCAGCGTGTTGCCGTTGTCGCGGTAGTTCTTGCGGTTGTTCCATCTCGGGTCGGTGGCGGCTTCGGGGGCCACCGCACTGGTGTCGTAACGGGCGACGGTCCTGGGGTCTTCCTTGGACAGATCAAACGCACCGGCGACTCCGCCGAGAATCGTGCTGAAGGCCTGTTCACGGATCCGGTCGAGTCCCTCAAGGCGACCGTTGTCGTCGAAGGATCTCTTGAGCCTGTCGAGCCGGGTCAGCAGTCCGCGGCGGTCGGTCAAGCGGTCCATCGGCAGTGTCAGCTTCATGTCCGCCTTCAGTTCACCTCCGCCGCTGGGCGTGAACGGTCGGAAGGCCGAGCCGATGGTGCCGGTCGAGTCGAACTTGCCGAACGAGGTCACGCCCGGCATGGCCTTTTCGTCGACCGCCTTGGGGAGCAGCAGCACGTTGGTCGGCATGCCGTTGTCGGAGCGGTTCTGGCCGACGATCCGCGAGTAGATCGAGCCGAGGTTGCCGCCGAAGGTGCTCTTGCCGACGATCGGCTTGATGTCGTGGCGGCCGTCGCCGGTGACGAACGAACGGACGATGCTGGTCTGGTCGGCCAGGGCCGCCAGTTTCTCGAAGGTCGACCCGTAGGTCACTCCGGGAATTGCTGTCTTGATCTCACCGGTGGCACTGCGGATGCCAGAAGGTGCCGTCATCTTGGGGTCGAACGTCTCGACCTGCGAGGGTCCCCCATGCATGAACAGGAAGACGACAGCCTTGTCGCGGACAGCCTGCCCGCTGGCAGCCGCGGCCTCACGTCCGGCGATCAGGTCGGCCAGCGTCAGCCCACCCAGGCCCAGGCTGCCGATCTTCAGGAAGTCTCGGCGACCGTAGCGGCGATGTCCGTCGTAGACGTTCAGCATCGTCGTCTCACTTCAACGTTGTCGTGAAAACCATCCCTATCGTATCAGGATCTATCGATCCGAGACAGCGCCGGGTTTGAAGGGAAAAGCCAAGAGATCGCTCACTTTCCAATTCCGTAGAGATGTGTCTTGGTCCGCAGGATCAAAAGTCCGTTGGTGACGGCTGGCGAGGCCATGCAGCCGGCGTCCAGGGTGTTTGTGGCCAGTTCACGGTATTTTGCGGGGTCAGCGGCAAAGACGTGCGCCTTGCCCATTTCTCGCTGGAAACAGTAGATGCGGTCACCGACCAGGACGGGCGAGGCGGTGAAGTTGCCGGCGATCCGCTTGGTCCAGCGGGCCTTTCCGGTGGCGGTGTCGATGCAGGAGACGACGCCACTGTCGTCGACCATGAACATCGAGTCTCCGACGAGCAACTGCGACGGTCTCGACGGAACTCCCGTTCTCGCGGTCCACTCGACGTGGGTCTTGGTGACATCACCGGTACCGTTGGGCCGGACGGCCAGCAGCTTGGATGGGGAACTGGTGGTGATGTAGAGTTTCCCGTTGCTGAACAGAGGTGGGATGCAGGCGTTCATCCCGCCATGGATCACCCGCCACAGTTCCTTGCCGCTGTTGGGTTCGTAGGCCATCGTCGCCATCGCACCGGGCACGATCACCTGGGTGCGGCCCTTGAAGGTGATCACCCTCGCCGTGGCGTAGGCCTTCTTGATGTCGCCGTTGTCCGACTTGTAGTCGACGTTGCGATCCTTGCGCCAGACGGTCTTCCCGTTCCGCTTGTCGAAGGCCATGACGAACTGGTGGTCGTGTCCGTCGAAGGGCAGGAACAGCAGGTTGCCGTAGATCGAGACGCTCGAACCGGGGCCTCGCCAGTGGTTGCACTCCAGGTCCTCGCGCTTCCAGATCACCCGACAGGTTTCGGAGTCCAGGCAGGCGGTGCCCAGGGCGCCGAAGGTGACATACAGCCGGCCGTCCTCGATCCACGGGGTGGGCGAGGCGTAGCTGTTGAACGGGTGGCAGTACTGTGGCTTCTCGTGCTCGAAGATCGTCTTGTCGTGCAGGATCTTGCCGGTCTTGCGATCCAGGCACATCACCGCCAGGCGGTGCCCGTCCTCGGTGGCGGTCGTCAGCCAGATGCGGTCCTTCCAGGTCACCGGCGATGACCAGCCCTTGCCCCAGATCTCGGTCTTCCACCGGACGTTCTTTGTTTCGCTCCAGGTGGTCGGGATCTCCCCCGCCTTCGACGTGCCGTCACCAAGGCCTCCGCGGAACTGGTTCCATTCGGGCTCGGCGGCGAACAGGCTGCTGGTGGCGAGAGAAAACAGCAGTAGCGAACGGAGTGTCATGCGAGGACCTGGGAAGTCAGTGGTTTGAACAGGACAGGGGGAACTGGAGGTCCGGATTATACCCGACCGATGCTCAGCGGGCGGCGTTCCTGGCAGCACTGGCCCGGCACGAGGCCTGCCAGGCCTTGATTTTGGCTGAGAGTTCTTCGAGCACACGGGGATGGTCGGCCGCCACGTTGGTGGTCTCGCGGGGGTCGGCCAGCAGATCGAACAACTCGGTCGTGTCCTTCCCGGCTGTCTTGTTCTTCTTGCCGCTGCCGGCCGAGCGACGGACCAGCTTGAAGCGGTTGTCGATCGCCGCGGTCTGGCCGGCCGATTCGAAGAGAATCGGCTGTGGTCGCTGTCGGTCCCGCTGGCCCTTGAGCACCGGGAGCAGGCTGATGCCGTCGGGAGTGAATTTCCGGGGTGGCAGGACGCCGAGGACGTCGAGGATGGTCGGCAGGTAGTCGGAGGTCACTCCCGGGCTGTCGGTTGTCTGGCCGGCCTGGACCACCGCCGGCCAGGTCACGATACCCGGAACACGGATGCCACCCTCGTAGAGGCTCCGCTTGCGACCGCGGAGTCCCCGGGTTCTCCCCGGAGCCTTGTTGTTGCCTTCCGGCCCGTTGTCGGCGCTGTACCACAGCATCGTATTCTTGGCGATGCCGAGCTTCTCCAGTGTGGCCCGCAGTCGGCCGACCTGTTCGTCCAAAGCCGTGATGCAGCCGTAGTAGTGCCGGTGGTAATCCGGGTGGTCGGCGTACAGGGCCGTGTGCTTCGGACCGGCCACGACCGGCAGGTGGGGGGCATGGAACCAGATCACCGCCAGGAAAGGAGACTTGTCGCGGGCGGCGGATTCGATGAAGGGCACGGCCCGGTCCATGATCACCCGCGAATCGTCACCACGAGTGTTCTCGGTGATCGACTTGCCGAGGTGGTTCCAGTACCGCGTTCCATATGGCACCGTGTCGGCGGGATCCTTGGCCGGGTTCCACCAGCGGCGGCCCCGTGCCGTCTTGGGTTTCAGCAGCGGGTCCCAGGTCGGCACTTTCGCCTCGGTCGAGAAACAGACCTGGAATCCGTTTTTCCAGGGAGGCGAGAAGTGCTGCTTGCCTCGAGGACCCCCGCGGTTGGAATCCTCGATCTCGGTCGTCAATGTGCCGACATGCCATTTGCCGAAGTGCCCGGTGCGGTACCCCCGATATCTCAACAACTCGGCCAGTGTCCGTTCACGTCGGGGCAGGTGCCCACGGTTGGCCGTCACGATCCCGTACCGGTAAGGGTGCCGGCCGGTCAGGCAACTGCCTCGGGTGGGGCTGCAGACCGGTGCCCCGGCGTACCAGCGACGGAACACCAGGCCGTCGGCCGCCATCCGGTCCAGGTGAGGCGTCTTGAGGTGCGGATGGCCGTTGTATCCGGTGTCGCCCCAACCCTGGTCGTCGGCCATCACCAGGATCACGTTTGGACGGGGATCAGTAGCGGCAGGGGCAGCCAGGACGGGGCCGGTGACCACGAGCAGGCAGCAC
>CAUZRQ010000112.1:0-18036 GCA_963582065.1 Planctomycetota bacterium
GATGAACGTGCACGGTCCGGCGATGAGCGAGCTCTACACCGGCCGCCCCTATCCGTTCCCCCCGATCACCGACCAGTCGCTCCCGGAGGACTGGCCGTCGATGAGTTCGCTGGCCATGAGGTTCGGTCAACCTCGCAACGGCCTGCCCCCCTCGATCGTGCTGCCCTGGTACCTGCAGTTCCCCGGCCAGTCCCGGCTGATTGCAGGCCAGACGGCCGGCCGCATGGGCCGCAGCCATGACGCGGTGCTGGTCGACGGCGACCCCAACAAGGACAACTTCCGGATGAAGGGTTTCGAACTGGCCGAAGACGTCTCGAGCGCTCGGCTCGATCGACGCCGGCATCTGCTGTTGCAGTTCGAACGATCCGGCCCGATCCACAGCAACCGCAACATCGACGTCGCGGGCCGTCACCGCGACACGCTGCGGGCATTCGATTTTCTGCAGCAACAGGCCGGACGTGCCTTCAACCTCGACCGCGAAACCGATGCGACCCGCGACATCTACGGCCGCACGCGGATCGGCCAGAGCCTGCTGCTGACCCGGCGACTGGTCGAGGCGGGGGTCCCACTGGTCACCGTCAACTGGATCGACCCGACCAAGATCGACGGGGTCAACACCTGCTGGGACACGCACCAGCAGAACTTCCCCAAGCTCAAGAACCTGCTGTGCCCGATGTTCGACCAGAGCTTCCCGGCCTTCCTGGACGACCTCGACCAGCGCGGTCTGCTCGAGACGACACTGGTCGTCGCCGTCGGAGAATTCGGCCGCACGCCGAAAATGGGCGAGGTGACCCAGAGCAACAACACCAAGTCGACCGGTCGCGACCACTGGCCCCACGCCTTCACCGCGATCCTGGCCGGCGGCGGAATCCGCGGCGGACAGGTCTACGGATCGACCACCCGCAACGGCGGACACATCGCGGACAAGCCGGTCACCCCGGCCGACCTGCACGCGACGATCTATCACCACCTGGGCATCGACATCGAACAGACCTACCTCGACGAATTCCAGCGCGTGCGGCAGGTCCTGTGCGAAGGCCGTCGTGTCAGGGACCTCTGACCTCATCGAGCGTCATCGACACCCGGCCGACGGATCATACCGCCCACCCGCCGATCATCCGCTCACGGAGCCCCGTCCATGACCCACTCGATCAACCGACGTGACATGCTGAAATCGGCCGCGGCCGTCGGCACCGGCCTGTTCCTGGGCACCGGGAACCCGCGGGCCCACGCGGCGGCCAACGAGAAGATCGACGTGGCCTTCATCGGGATCGGTGGCCGCGGAGCGGCCAACCTCGGGTCGATGGTCAGGCTGGGCGAAAACGTCGTCGCGCTGTGCGACGTGGACGACGCGCGAGCGGGCAAGGCCTATCAGCGGTATCCCAAGGCCCGGAAGTTCAAGGACTTCCGCAAGATGTACGACGCGGTGGCCAAGCAGGTCGATGCGGTCGTCATCAGCACCCCCGACCACACCCATTTCCATCCTTCGATGGCCGCCCTGCAACTCGGCAAGCACCTCTACTGCGAAAAGCCGATGGCCCACTCGATCTGGGAAGTCCGGCAGATGACCGACCTGGCCCGCAAGCAGAAGGTCGCCACGCAACTGGGTGTCCAGCGGCACACGATCCCCAACGTCCACCGCGTGGTCGAACTGATCCAGGCCGGTGCGATCGGCACGGTCACCGACGTCCACAGCTGGATCGGCGGCAACCGCGGCATGTCCAAGGTGCCCACCGACCGTCCCGAGGTCCCCGCACACCTGGACTGGAATCTCTGGCAGGGTCCGGTCGCACCGCGGCCCTACCACTCGACCTACTGCCCCTACGGCTGGCGGTTCTGGTGGGACTACGGCACCGGCGAAACCGGCAACTGGGGCTGCCACATCCTGGACATCCCCTTCTGGGCGCTGGACCTCGACTACCCCACCCACGTCTCGGCCTCGGGACCGCCGGTCCACTCGCTGACGACTCCCAGGTCGATGGCCACTCACATGAAGTTTCCCTCCAACGACGACCGCCCCGAGGTGATGCTGCACTGGTACCACGCCCAGAAAGGTCCCGAGATCCTGAGGAAACACGGGCTTTCCGCCGGGGGCAACAACACGTTGTTCATCGGCAGCGAGGGCATGCTGCTGTGCGGGTTCTCGAAGCGCAAACTGCTGCCGGAGGCAAAATTCAAGGGCGCCACGCTGGCGGTGAAGAAGGTCGCCAACTCGCCGGGTTTCTACCGCGAATGGACCGCGGCGATCCGCGGGGGCGGGCCGGCCACCTGCCACTTCGATTACTCGGGACCGCTGACCGAGGCGGTCCTGCTGGGCAACGTGGCCTACCGGGCCGGAGGCGAAGGCTTCGGCTGGGACCACAAGACACTGACGGTGACAGGCAATCCGCGAGCCAGCGGCCTGATCAAGCCGGCGTTCCGGGCCGGCTGGCAGGTGTGAATCACGCCCGCCCGAACAGTTCGGGTTTCACCTCGCCGTGGATGTCGGTCAGGCGGAACTCACGCCCCTCGTAGCGGTACGTCAACCGCTCGTGGTCCAACCCCAGCGCGTGCAGGATCGTCGCCTGCAGGTCGTAGACGTGCCAGCCGTCTTCGGTCGGCAGGCATCCCAGGTCGTTGGTGTCGCCGATGACCTGCCCGGGCCGTACCCCGCCACCGGCCAGCCACATGGTGAACGCTTCGATCTGGTGATCCCGGCCCACGCGGCCGCCCGCCGCCATCGGCTTCTGGGCCACGGGGGTCCGCCCCAGTTCACCGCCCCAGATGACCAGCGTGTCGTCGAGCAGACCGCGGCGGGCCAGGTCGATCACCAGCGCGGCCGACCCCTGGTCGGTGACACGGCACTCGTGCGGCAACCGTTTGCCGATGTCGGTGTGATGATCCCAGTCGCCGTGGAACACCTGCACGAACCGGACTCCCTTCTCGACCAGTCGCCGTGCCAGCAGGCAGTTTCGCGCAAACGACGGTTTCGCGGGGTCATCGATCCCGTACAGGCCCAGGGTCTCGCGGGTCTCGCCGCCCAGGGAAAGCAACTCGGGAGCCCGGGCCTGCATCCGGAACGCCATTTCGTAGCTGGCGATCCGGGCGCGGATCTCGTCGTCGCCGGTGGCCTCGAGTCGACGGAGGTTCAACCGGTTGATCGCGTCGATCGAGAGCCGTTGCCGACCCGGCGTGACACCGGGCGGATTGGCCAGGTTGAGGATCGGATCACCGGCGTCGCGCAACACCGTCCCCTGGAACTGTGACGGCAGGAACCCGTTGCCGTAGTTGGCACTCTTGCTCCGCGGCTTCGAACCCAGCACCAGGAACGCCGGCATCTCTTGCGTTTGGCTGCCGAGCCCGTAGGTCACCCAACTGCCCAGGCTCGGTCGGCCGAACCGACGCCAGCCGGTGTTCATCAACAGTTCGGCAAACATGTGGTTCGTGTCGTCGGTCCGCAGCGTGCGGGCGATCGTGATCCGGTCGACGATCCCGGCCATGTGCGGAACCAGCTCCGACACCCACGCTCCGCTCTGGCCATGACGCCGAAACCGGTAGGGAGACCCCATCAACCGCGGCCGCTTCTCCTGGATCTGGGCGAAGGTGACCTGTTTCAGCAGGCTCTCGGGCAACTCCTCGCCGTCCCGCCGGTTCAATTCCGGCTTGGGGTCGAACAGGTCCAGTTGGCTGGGCCCCCCGACCTGGAACAGGAAGATCACCGAACGTGCGCGGGGAGCAAAATGCGACCGCTCCGATCGAGGCCCGTCGGCAGCGATGGCCAGGTCGGACATCGCCAGGGAGGCCAGCGACAGGCCGCCGGCACCGAACAACGCACGTCGAGACACGCCCGCTGCTCCGGTGCCGGAAAAGGTGTTGTCGATCGCCATCGTCATTCCCGGGTAATGAACTCGTCGAGATTGAGCACCGCTCGTGCGACCAGCACCCACGCGGCCCGGTCCGGAAGACCGTTTCCGGCGACGCCGTCGTCGATCCCCAGGATGGCACGACACGCCGGGATGTCATCGACCAGGGTCTCTCGCTGGCGGGCCAGGAGGTTCAGCAGCACCGTCCGTTCGAACTCCGAGGGCCTTCGTCCCAGGCACCTGGCGAAAACCGCGTCGACCCGCTCCCGGTTCTCGCCCCCCCCTTGCCAGCTCCACGCGGCCAGCCCGCGAGCGGATGTATAAAAGGAACCGTCATTGAGCAGCGCCAGCGCCTGGACGGGGACGTTGGATCGATCGCGGCGGGTGCAGGAGGCCACACCCTCTGGAGCATCGAAAAGCGGTTTCATTGGATGAGGTGTCAGCCGCCAGTGCCAGGTGTACAGGCCCCGTCGCCAGCGGTCCTCGCCTGGACTCGGTGTCCATTTCGCGGCCGTCGCCCGAGCATCGAGCACTCCGGCCGATTGATCGGGAAATACGCTCGGCCCCTTCATCTTCCCGGACAAGATCCCCCCGGCCTGCAGGCTGATGTCGCGGATCACCTCGGCCTCGAGCCGCAACCTCCGCTGCCGACCCAGCAGACGGTTCCCCGCATCGACGGCCGACAAGTCGGCTCGCAGATCGCTGGATTGGCGGTAGGTCGCCGAGAGCACGATCGAGCGGATCAGTGGCTTGAACCGCCTCCGGTGCTGGCGGAATTCCAGGGCCAGGTGATCCAGCAGTTGCGGATGCAGCGGGGCTGGTGTCTGCACCCCGAAATCGTTTTCCGTCTCCACCAGGCCTCGGCCGAACAGCCGCTGCCAGACCCGGTTGACCGTGACGCGGTCGGACAAGGGGTTCTGGTCCGAGAGAATCCACCGAGCGAGGTCGATGCGACTGGGGGGCGGGGCCGCGGGATCCCGGACATCACCGACCAGCAGAAACGCGGGAAACCCGGTGGTCACTTTCGGACCCGGTTGAGCAGGATCACCCTGCTCGAAGACGTGTGTGGGTTGCGGGGCCGACTTGAGGACCAGCGTGGCGGGACCGCTGGGCCGGGCCGTCTTCGGACCCGTCTTCGGATCCTTCGCGACAATCAGTCCGTCACGGTACCCGGGATCGAAGCCCGGCAGCGGCAACCGCTCCATCACCGTCTCGTTGAAGAACGCGTACAGCCGGTAGAACTCCTCGTGCGAGACCGGGTCGGTCTTGTGGGAATGACACTGCGCACATCCAAGCGTGAGTCCGAGGAAGACCGAGCCAACCGTCTGCACCTGGTCGACGATCGCCTCGTAACGGACCCCCCGATCGTAGATCACGTTGCACTGGAAGCCGGTGGCGATCTTCTGCGACACCCCGTCCCCGGGAAGCAGGTCCCCGGCCAGTTGTTCGGTGACGAACCGCTCGAAGGGCATATCGGCATTCCACGCGTCGATGACCCAATCGCGGTAGGGCCAGATCTGTCGCGGCGTGTCGGCTTCGTAGCCACTGCTGTCGGCGTAACGGGCCAGGTCCAGCCAGTGGCGGCCCCAGCGTTCTCCGAAGTGCGGCGAGGCGAGCAGCCGGTCGACCAGGCGTTCCCAGCGATCCGGGCGACGATCGGCCATGTGGCTCTCGACCGACTCGGCCGTCGGAAGCAAACCGATGAGATCCAACGTCACGCGGCGTACCTGGACCGAATCGGGAGCCGGCCGCGACGGAGCCAATCGCCGAGACGCCAGGCGATCCCGCACGAAACGGTCGATCACCGTCGGTCCGGGAACCTCGGGCACCGCGTGGCGACGCACCGGCTGAAAGGCCCAGTGCGGCTGGCGATCTCCGGCCCGAACCGGCCCGGTCACGACGACTGCGGCCACGGCCAGAAAGGCAACCCTGCGCTGGAGAACGAACAACTGCATGGACTGTCAGGATAATCAGTTGCGGCATAGGTCAGACAGTCCGATCACCCGGCCGAATCCGCCGCCTGGGCTTCGGCCAACCGCGTCAGTCCCTCGCCAACGGGCGCTGCCAGGAACAGCACGCCCAGCAGTTCGTCGCTGGTATTGCGGATTTCGTGCTCGGTGTCGGGCGGAATGTAGATCACGTCGCCGGCGGTGACCGGAGAACTCTCGCCGTCGAGAATCGCCGTCCCGCTGCCACTCATCACCACCACAAGTTCCTCGGCATCGGGGTGGATGTGCAGTTCCTGCACGTGCCGATGGCCCGGTGGGATCAGCATGTGCTGCACGCACTGAATCGTCCGCAGGCACATCCGTTCCGGCGGAGCATCGGTCTCGTAGATCCGCAGCACCGGGGCCGGAATTTCGCTTCGCTCCTGCCGCCTGCCCTCGTCGTTTCGGACCAGCATGCGGATCACCCGATGCGGATTGGCGAACAGCAGGCTTTGAACGAGGTTGTGAGACTGGGTCTTCCAGTTGGCGATCGGCATCGTGTGCTCCAATGCGACAAAGAGAACGTGTGCGGCGCAGGACCGGGTATTGAAACCCTCGGACACCTGCAGGGCAAACGAAAACCTCGGCGACGAATTGGCAAACCACCACGAGGTCGAACTACACTGGTCCCGTTCGCACCAACCAGGGAGCTACCTCCGGCATGACAGAACCCACGCTCGACTACCGAGACTGTGACCAACTGATCTGGGACGAGGAACTGGCTGACTTCGTCCCGGACCGAATTCTCGATGCGCACATCCACTGCTACTGGCGTGCGAACCAGTCGGAACCGGAAACCGAAGACGGTCGGCCCCAGGACACGCTCGAAACGCTCAACTCCTGGGCCGAGGTTCTCTATCCCGGTCGGCGAATGCAGTACCTGATCCTGGGAACTCCTTACCACGGCATCGACGTGGCGAAGCATGTCGAATCGGTCCGGCAGGAAATCGCCGGCGTCCCCGGAATTCGACACAACCGCCTGGTCACGCCCTCGTGTCAACTCGAGGACATCGAGCGAGACATGCAGAACCCGCAATTCGTGGGCCTGAAGCCCTACCGCACCTACTCGGTGACCGGCGACATCGCCCAGTGCCGCATCCACGAGTTCCTGCCTCACGAGCAGCTCGAACTGGCCAACCAGCACGGCTGGTGGGTCACCATGCACCTGTCACGCTTCGATGGCTGTGCAGACACTCACAACCTCGACGATCTGGAGGAATTCACGACTCGTCGGTACCCCAACGTCCGCTGGATCCTGGCCCACTGCGCGCGCAGTTTCACCTACTGGCCGATCAAGCATGCGATCGAGCGTCTACGGGACATGCCCAACATTCACTACGACACATCGGCGGTCACCGACGTCCGCCCGTACGTGACACTGCTGACCGGGGAAGATCCCGGCCGCATTTTCTGGGGATCCGACGGCGTGGGTGCGGCATTCTTCCACGGCCACTATGCGGCCCTGGGCCGTGCCTGGCAGCACTTTGATGCCGACGTGGCCGGGCTGCAGTTCCCTCACTGTGACGGCCGCCCGATCCTGTCGGTCTACGAGCAACTGATGTCACTGAAGTTCGCCGCCGAGACGGCTGAACTGTCGCGCGACCAGATCGAGGGGATCTTCTGGCGAAACGCGGCGACGGCCCTGGGCATCGGCGAGGACGAGGGCGGGGCGAACGGTCGCTAGCCACCGCCGGGATGCGTGTCCGTTTCCAGGCGGAAGAATTCCCGGAAAGTTGCCCGACTAGGATTTGAACCTAGACTAAGTGATTCAGAGTCACTCGTGCTACCATTACACTATCGGGCAAGAAGCGTGGGCCGAGTATAGTCATCGTCTCATGCGGCGCGAATGCTATCCGCCGCCGGTGCCTTGGGATTGGCCCCCGCCGGTGTCTAGAATCGACGGCTTACGATGTGATGCCGCCGACGAGCCGATCCTCGCTCGTGGGTTCCGTCTACCGGTTCGAGTTGGCGATCCACCGTGCTCACCCTGTTGGCCTATTCCGTCCTGATCGCGATCGTCTCGCTGCTGGGCGGTTGGTTGCCGGGAGTGATCCGCTTCACCCACGTGCGACTGCACGCGCTGATGAGCCTGATCGCCGGTTTCATGCTGGGCGTGGCCTGCTTCCACATGCTGCCGCACTCGGTCAAGCACGGCGGGTCAATAGATGCGGCGATGCTGTACCTGATGGTCGGCCTGCTGGGAATGTTCTTCCTGGTCCGGGCACTGCACTTCCACCAGCACGGCTCGGTCGAGAGCACCGACGACGTGGAGGCGTGCGATCACGATCACGATGACAGCCACACTCATCATCACGGATCGCAACACCCCCTGAGTTGGACAGGGGTATTCCTGGGCCTGACCATCCACACGCTGATAGACGGCGTGGCATTGGCCACCGCCGTGGCGGCGACATCGGGCAGCAGCCAGCCGGTGACCCTGGCCGGGATCGGAACCTTCCTGGCCATCGCGCTGCACAAACCCCTCGACTCGATGTCGATCACCAGTTTGATGGCCGCCGGCGGCTGGTCCCGGAGTTCCCAGTGGAAGATCAACCTGGTCTACGCCGCCGTCTGCCCGGCCGCGGCCCTGCTGTTTTACCTGCTGATCGACACACAGCTCAGCAACGCGTCCTCCAACCGCCTGGTCCCGGCCGCCCTGGCCTTTTCCGCCGGCGTATTCCTGTGCATCGCCCTGGGCGACCTGCTGCCGGAAATCCAGTTCCACTCACACGACCGCGTCAAGTACTCGGCCTGCCTGCTGGCCGGAGTCGCCCTGGCGTGGACGATCCGGTACGTCGAACCGCCGCACCTGCACAGCCACCCGGCCGTCCCGCCCACCGCAGCCGCTCCGGCCGACCTCTGAGTCACTTCGCCGCGTAGCCACCGTCGACCATCAGGCATTCGGCGGTGATGAACGACGCTTCGTCGGAGGCGAGAAAACAGACGGCGTTGGCGATTTCTCGCGGCTCGGCCAGGCGGCACAGCATGTGCGCCCCGCCAAAATTCGGATGTGTCTCGGCCGCCTCGCGGTCGAGCCCCTCGTCCCGCGCCATCTGCTCCACGACCGGCGTCCAGACCGTGCCGGGACAGACGGCGTTGACCCGGATGCCGTGGGGGGCCATGTCCAGTGCCAGGCAGCGGGTCATGCTGACGATGGCGGCCTTCGACGCGTTGTAGGTGACGAATTCGGGTTGGGCCAGGAAACTGGAGATCGAGCCGAGGTTGACGATTGCCCCGCGACCGGCCGCCTGCATCAACGGCACCACGGCCCGGGACACCCGGGCCGTACCCAGCACGTTGACCTCCAGGCTCCGACGCCACTCGTCGTCGCTGGCATCGATGCCCCGCATCACGAACACCGCAGCGTTGTTGACCAGGATGTCGATCCCGCCGAGTTCTTCGACCACCCGCGACACCATCCCGCGGACGCTCTCCTCGCAGGTCACATCGGTCTCGATGAACACCCCGTCGGCGATCTCCTCGGCCACCCCCTGCCCCGACTCGACATCGATCTCGGCCACCACCACCCTGGCCCCGGCCTCCGAGAGCCGGCGACAGGTGGCCGCACCGATCCCGCGGCCACCACCGGTCACCACAGCCACCCGACCACCCAGGTCCGTCATGATCTCTCCTCGCACACTCCGCCATTCAACTCGACGTCCACCCCGCGGCCGCCGACTTTCGGTGAGTGTAGCGACCCGTTCGATCGGCCGGTATGATCACCGCCGTCGGCCGCACGGCCGACGAACACTTTCCGGAGCCGTCTCATGATACGCCCTCGAACAGCCACCCTCACCCTGCTGCTGGCCGCGCTGCTGGCTGCAGCACAGCCGGCCCTGCGTGCCGAGGCCCCTGCCAAGCACCCGCTTCCGGAAGAGACCCGCAAGATGATGACCAGTGCCTGGGAGAAACAGGTCGCCGAACTCAGCGAACAGATCAAGCAGCAACCCGACCGAGTCGGATTCTATTCCCGCCGCGCCGACACCTTCTTCTTCCTCGGACAGTTCGACAAGTCGGTGGCCGACTACGAGAAGATGGTCGAGTTGGACAAGAGCCTCGACAAGTCGCACTGGCGACGCGGCATTGCCTGGTTCTACGCCAAGAACTTCAAGAAGGCCGCTCACCAGTTCGAGATCTACGACAACTTCGACAACGTCGATCGCGAGAACGGCATCTGGCGGTTCTTTTCCCAGGCCAGGGCCTACGGGCTGAAGAAGGCCCGCGAGGGCCTGCTGAAGTACAAGAAAGACGACCGCGAACCGTTCCCCTCGGTCTACAAGCTGTTCTCCGAAACGATCAAGCCCGAGAAGATCCTGGCCGACATCAAGGCGGCCAAGATCAGTGGCACCGAGCGGGAGAAACGGTACTTCTACGCCCACCTCTACATCGGCCTCGACCACGCCATCCACAAGCGGGACAAGAAGGCCGTCGAGCACCTCCGGCAGTCGGTCGCCAACACCTGGGGCCCGCGGTCCGGGTTCGGGCCCCACTACATGTGGCAGGTGGGCCGGCTGCACTACGAACTGCTGACCGCGAAGAAAACCGACAAGGCGGTCAAGGCGAAGAAGAAGACGAAGTGAGTCCGGTGGCGGCCGATCACTCTTCGTCGTTGGCGAGGTGTCCGGCCGAGCTCTGGAAGAACTTCTGTCTTCGCCGGGTCACCTCTTCGGCCTGGTCGCCGGCAGCCTGTTCCAGGTCCGACAGGTTTGCCGCGCAGTAGCGACAACCGACCACCCGCAGATGGAACTCGATGTACTCGGTTCGGATCGGTTCCAGGGCACCCAGCAGGAAACTGCCCAACTCGTTCCGCGACGGACAACTCAAACGCCGACGCCGCCAGATGGCGCCCACCGAGTGTGCTCCGGGGTCGTGCTGGCGGACCGCTCCGGCCAGCCGTTGCTGCAGGTCCTCGTCGCTGCGAAGCGCCTGCTCGATCTCGGCCATCCGCTCGGCCGGCAGTTGTTCTTCGAGGAACGCCAGCAGTTCTTCGTTTGTCGGCGGCGTCACGGCGTCTTCCTCGGAATCCGGTGCAAGCTGTAGTGCCCGGTCGCCGGCCACATCTCGGCCCCATCACCCCCGATCTTACCACACGTGACCTCGTAGACGTGGCCGGCCCTCAACCCGTCGATCGACAGCGTGACACTGAGTCCATCGGCCGACAACCTGGCCGCAGTGAGCTTCGCCCGGTGTCGGCCCGAATCGGGCGTGGTGTAGCCCCCCTTCCAGGTGCGGGTGTATCCCGAAACCGTGTACGAGCCGAGCCTGGAGGCGGCGGCCCGGTCGACCGGGCGAGCGAAGCTCAGCCGGAATCCACCCGGCACCGCCTTCAGGTCGCGGATCCCGTTGGGACCTCCGGCCACCGACCGCAGTCGCGTGATCGTCCCCGTGTTGCGTCCCCCCAGCCAACCGCTGTCGTAGATGTTGCCGATGTAGATATCCCCCTTGGGACTGACAGCGATCGAAAGCGGTCCGACGAAGTTCTTCTCACCCACGCCGGCTCCGGGTCGACTGAAGTGGAAAACCGCCCCCTGCATCTCGCCCCCGACCTCCTGCATCGTGAACCGCACCAGGAAGCGGCTGTCGTATTCGCAGCCGATTCCGTGTCCGGCGACGGAGCGATCCCTGAAGCCAACCGGCAGAAACGCCAGGCCGTTGACGCTCCGCGACCAGGGGTGCGGCACGTGGATCGCCGGTTTCACCGGAGCCGACTCGTGCTTCTCCTCGAATCGACTCGGCACCCCGTAGTTGCGGCCGGGTACCAGGTGGTTGATCTCGTTGAACGTGTTCTGCACGCCCTGGTTGTCGCTGACGTAGATCCGTCCGGCCGCGTCGATGGCCAGCCCGGTGGGGTATCGGAACGCATGCCCCACGGGCTCGACCCGACCTCCCCGAGAGATCCTCAACACCTTCCCTCTCCAGCGGCTGGTCTTCTCGTCGCGGTTCTTCTGCGAGTAGTTGCTGCCGAGCCCGACGTAGAGATCGCCGCGGCCGTCTCGCACGATGCCGCAGGTCCAGTCGTGGTAGTCATCGCTGTAGCCCCACCCGCTGGCCAGCACCCGGCGGGAATCGGCCCGGCCGTCACCATTGGTGTCGCGCAACCGGACCACCTCGGGCTTGTGCGCCACGATCAGATCGTCGCCCTCGGCGATGATCCCGTACGGAGCCGCCAGCCCTTCCTCGAACAGGCTGAGCGTGTCCTCGAGGCCGTCGCCGTCGGTGTCTCGAGCCAGGTACACGTGCCCCTTCAGCGAGGTGAACGCCAGAGTGCCGTCCTTCGTCCAAGTCATCGCCGTGGGCATGATCGTCCTTTGCAGCGGCAATCGGGTGCCCTGGAAACCGGGCACACTGGTCACCGGTTCGGGTCGGATCGGACGGGGAGAACTCGGTTTCAATGACAGACGGTTGGGGACCACGTGCGTGGTGTACCGCAAGAGGACCCGCCGCGCGACGCGGTCGACTTTGCCGCCGGGGCCCCGGTCTTCCAGTCGAGCGAACTGCTGTTTGCCCTGTTCGGGCAGGGTGCCCCACGCACGGTCGTCACGAACGAGGGCCCGTTTCGTACCGTGACGCCAGGCGGTCACCGTGGCCCGGGCCAACGACTCCCGAGCCGTCGGCCGACCGATGCGGAACTCGACACCCTCTGGCACTGCCGCCGCCTTCCCGGTGGCAGGATCCCGCACGCTGATCGACACACCCCGATCCCATCCGCTGCTGCCCTGCTCGGTCTCCGATTCGGGTGTCGGTTGCAGGATTTCACCGACGTGGACCTGCAGCGGCGCGGTCCCGACCAAAAACCGCAACCGGTACTCCACATGCACGGCCCCGTGGTCATCCTGTCGATACCCCAGCAGGTGTGCCGCGGTGATCGGTTCCCTCAACGGCCGATGAACTCCGACCGGGTTTCCGGCATCGTCGACGGTGACCAGCACCACGTCACTCCGCCGCTCTCCGCCGGTGATGACCGGCCTCCCGACCATGTCCCAGAACCAGCTCTTTCCCTGGGTCCGCTGCTTGGCGAAGTCTCCGAAGGTCCATTCCGCGAGGTTGGCCCGGTCGAGATCCAGCAACAGGTTGTGGCTGTTGGGAAAACCGATCGCCAGGGAACGGGCCACCGATCCGCCGCCGACCGATGCGGGCAACGTGAACACGTCGCGGACCACCCGTGGCGGCTCGCCACGGTTGACCACCAGGAACTGCTCGACGGCATTCGGATTGACCGGCGGCTGGAACCGCTTGTCGTTCAAGGCATCCCACATGGCCGCCAGTTGCCGTTCGATGTCGCCACCGAAGACGAACTTCATCGGCTTCTTGTACGAGGGCATCTCCATGCCCGGCACGATCCGCAGCGGCTCGCGACACCATCGCAGAAAGAACTCGCGACGCATCCGTCCGGCGAGCCCCAGCAGGTCGGATCCGTGGGTCGCCAGGGCGACGTTCTTGGGAGCGAACTGGCCGACGTGGTGACAGGCGATGCAGCTGAATCCCTTGAAACCGACCAGGTCCTGGCCGCCCAGCAGATCCTGTTCGTCGGCCTTGCCGGGCTGGACGGCGGGCGTGGCGGGGGCCGCAGCCGGGATGCGGTCGTGAGCGACCAGGTAGTGGGTCACCGCCGCCAGGTCGGCACGGGAATGGACGAAACGCGGCATGCGGACTCGGAGCCACGGCATCCGCACGGTCTTCTGTTCTCCGGCCACCGACCGCACCAGGGCCTGATCAAGCAGCTTGTCGCCGACGGCCGACAGCGCCGGGGGGACCAACGACGGGCTCTGTCCGGCGAGTTCCCTGGACGCAGTCACGACGGCACCGGCCACCGCGACAGTCCCCTTGCCGGTGCCCCGCTGGTGACACGCCAGGCAGCCACGACGTTCCAGCACCAATCGACCCCGGTCGTAGACCGACGCGGCAACCAGTTGTCGTCCGGCACGCGATTCGACAAACGCCCGGATCGCCGACTCGTCGTCCCCGGTCAACTGCCTGCCGAAAGCCGGCCGTCCCCGCTTCCGGTCGGCCGTTTCTGACAGACAGCTCGACGCCCAGTCCCCGGGCGGCCGCGACAGGTCAACAGGCCGCTTCACGACAGCGTCGGTCCGGCCGGGCAATCGGTGGCAACCGGCACAGCCGGCCGAGTGCACCAGCTTGCCGCCACGCTCGACCTCCGCGGGAGTGCTGTCGATGGCTCCCTCCTGCCACGGGCCATCCAGTGCCGACAGGGCGGTTACCAGCTGCAGCCGCTCGGTGTCACTGAGACGGAAGACCGGCATCCGGTGGTCTCGATTCAGACGCGACGGATCTTTCAGCCAGGTCCAGAGCCAGCCCGGCGAGCGTCGACGACCGACGTGGGTCAGTTCCGGCCCCGACTCGATCGACGTGCCGCCCATCGTGTTGAGCCTGTGGCACGCCAGGCACCCTGTCGACACAAGCAACTGGTGACCGGCCAGCCGGTTCTTCTCGTGGTCCTGCGGCTTCGACTTCGGCAGCGCAAGCAATTTCACCTTGCTGCGATTCGACCTCAGCCAGCCGACGATTGCCTTCGCCTCGTCCCGGCTCATCCCCGTGTGTGGCATGCGGCCGCGCGGATTCGACCTGGCCGGGTCGAAGATCTGCTCGACCAGCGATCGGACCGCGGTGCCGACGGCGACGGTTGCCAGGTCGGGAGCCGCAGGAGCCGCGGGATCGTGCTTCCGCACGTGGCAGCGATTGCACCGGTGGGATCGGGCCAACCGGCGACCGAGTTCAACCCGCGACAGGTCCGCTCGGGACCGAGGCAGGAACACCAGGTGGCCCGGGAGAGGTTCGAGAGGGAAATGCTGCGACGACCAGAACAGCATCACGCGACCGGCCGCCCCGGTCCGTGAGTAGGCGATCTCCAACGGCTTCTCACCGAACGCCAACTCGATCTCGCCACCGCTCGTCCACCCCGGCCTGGCCGACCTGGCCGTCAGCACCTCGCGGCCGCCGACGCTGACCTGGATCGTCCCGCTGAGAAATGCATGCCAGCGATAGCGGCCGGGTTGCCGCACCAGCAGGCTTCCACTCCAGCGGACCCGGAACGGGCCCGCCGGCAGGCGGGGATCCGGAGAGGCCCCCTGCCAGTCGAAGGCGATGTCCGGGTCGATCCGCTCGACCGTCGTTCCGGCAGCGGTGTAGGCACCGACCAGTCCCGGCTGGTACTCGTCATCGGCCTGGGGCAACCGTCGTTCGGCTGCGGTGGCTGCGGTGACTGCGATGGCCCCGACAAGGGCCACCCCCAGCACAACCAGCCAATGTCTCGGACCTGTCCAACCGTCTTGCATCGCTTTCCCCGGTGCAGCCAACTCGGTGGGTGATTATAACGTGATGAAGGAAAACAGGTCGGCAGTCGGCCGAGACAAATGCTGCGGGAACATGACACCTAACACCTCCCATCGCCTGCTCGAATCGATCCGGCTGGCGATGGAACAATCCGATTTGCTCAACACCCTCGCTTCAATCCACGCCTGGGCCGAGGAGGGGGTCAGCCTGGTCCTGGGCGTCGCCACTCGTCGACTGACCGAGGACGAGATCGAGCGATTGTCGGTGCAGGGCAACCGGTCCGACGACTGGTCGCTGGTCGAAGTCGGTCCCGGCTTCACGACAGATCACATCTCGGGCAACCGGTTCCTGGGCCGAGTCGTGCTCGGAGCGTTCAGCGGCACCCCGGCCGAGTACGACTCCGGAGTGGCCCTGCCCACCGGCCTCTACGACTCGACACTCAGGGACTGCGAGATCGGCGACGAGGTGCTGATCCACCGGGTCGGCCTGGTTTCGGGAACCCTGGTCGCTCCGCACGCGACCGTCGTCCAGACCGACAGTCTCACCGGGGGAACCGAAACACTCTACGGCTGCGACCTGGCCCTGCCACCGGGTGTCGAAGCCTGCCGCGAACGGCTGGGTGTCTTCGCCGAACTGACCTCGACGATGCTGGCCGAACTGCTCGAACAAATCGACGACGAGGATTTTCGGGTCGACTACGAGAGCCTGCTGGAACAGTACGTCGTCGAATCCACCGGCACCTGGACGATTGTTGACGAGGGGGCGGTGATCCACGACTCGGGACGGATCGTCGGATCCTACATCGGGCGTGCCGCCGCGTTGCGGGGAGCCACGATCGTCGAGAACAGCTGCGTGATCTCCGACGAAGAACAGCCCACGTGGATCACCGACGCGGCCTGCCTGTATGGATCGATCGTTCAATGGGGAGCCGCGATCACCACCCAGGCGATCGTGCAGGACTCGGTGATCGGCGAACACGTCACGATTGAACACAACGCGTTGATCCGTGAGTCGTTCGTGGGAGCCAATTCTCGCATCGGACAGGGAGAAGTCACCGCGTCGCTGCTGGGCCCGTGTGTCGCCGCCCATCACCGGTCGCTGGTGATCGCCACCACCTGGCCGACCGGTCGCGGCAACATCGCCTCGGGGGCCCAGGTCGGTTCCAACCACACCGGCCGGGCCGCCGACCAGGCCATCCACTGTGGCGAGGGCCTGTTCTTCGGACTGGGGAGCCTGGTGAAGTTCCCCTCGAACTTCACCGCCGCACCCCACACGATGATCGCCGCCGGAGTCACCACGCTGCCGCAACGCGTCGAGTTTCCCTTCTCGTTGATCAACACCCCCTCGGAGATCTTCGAGAGCACGTCACCGGCTCTCAACGAAATCTCCCCGGCCTGGGTGCTGCGTCACAGTCTCTACCAGGTCCGGCGGAATGACGAGAAACACAGGCAGCGGAACCAGGCCTGTCACGACAAACTGGACTTCAACGCGTTTTCGGAAAAGACGATCCGGTTGATGCAGGTGGCGGTCGAGCGACTGGAGGCGGCGCCGCAACAGTCGGTCTATTCCGGCGACGAAATCACCGGACTGGGCAAGAACGTGATGACCCGCAGCAGCCTGGAAGACGCAATCGAGACCTATCGGTTCTTCATCAACTGGTATGCTCTCGGCCGCCTCAAACAACGGCTCGAGACATCCGGAGTGGCCGCCAACGGTCCGCAGGCGGCCGCCTGCCTGAAGGAGAACACCGACGACCCCGACTGGATGCTGGCACAGCAGATCCTGGACGGTCGGGGCGACATCCCCGGGATGTTGGAAGAGTTGCGAGCCAGCGAGCGGACGATGGCTGAGAGCATCGAGAAATCGAAGAAAAAGGACGACCAACGGGCCATCCGGGTGCTCGACAGATCGGCACCGGCCACCACGCCGGCCGAGGAGGACGCGTTCGTCAAGCTGACCCGGGACGCCTTCGACCGTTTGTCACGGGAAATTGATGCCCTGCTAGGGTGACCTGAACCCCGGAAACCACCTCATGGACTCACGTACCCCCTCATTGACCTCCCCGGTCGAACGGATCCGTTCGCTCCGGGAACCCGGCGTCTCGGTATTCGACGTTCCTCTGGTCACCGCGACGGCAGAGACACTCGATGGCCTGGCGAGCCTGGAGGAGTCGTTCGAGGCGTCCGAGGTCGAGATCGTGACGTGGCCGCAACCGGGTTGGCGGCCGGTCGTGGCGGGAACCGGCAACGAGGGCGGAGTGACCAGCGGCGAGTTCGAGGTCTATCGCGAGGGGCAACTGGTGCTGGGCCGCAACCACGCCGTCGATGGCTATTACGTCACCGGCTGGTTCGACGATCCCGGAACGGCCTCGAGCGAGACCACGCCTGAGGACCCGTCACGGGTACTGGTCAGCGAAGCCAATTACCACCCCGACGGCAGCCAGGTCTTCTTTCCCCGCGACGGCGGACCGTTTGTGGCGTTGTTGGCCCCGGCCGGCGACGATGTCACGCCGGAAGATTTCCGGGCCTTCCACTGCGACGGCCGCCACGGGATCAACCTGCACCCCGGCACCTGGCACCAGCCGCTGTACCCGCTGGGCCAGCGGGTCATTTTCGACGACAAGCAGGGTCGGGTTCACGCCTGCATTGCGATCGACTTCGTCGGCGAGTTCGGTGTCTACCTGTCGGTGCCGTTGGTCGAGCCAACCGGCGGTGCCGGCTAGCGCCGCGAGGCGGTCGTCTTGTCGCCGATACAGTAGAGCACCTCGCGACGCTGACCGGCCGAGAGGTGGGCCACCCGGACATAGACACGGCCGCCGCAGATCGACGGTGTCGAGAAGATCTCGTTGCCGAGCGAATTGCGGCCCAGCTCGATGTACTTCGTCGGTGACGCCTTGAAGACGAACGTGGTTCCCA
>CAUZRQ010000113.1:0-17936 GCA_963582065.1 Planctomycetota bacterium
AAAGGATGACCGACTGTTTTCTTGAGAATTGGACGACACTGATGCCAGAAGGCACTATCAAGAGGCTCACTGACAAGGGATTCGGGTTTATCGAGGACGGCTCTGGCACCGACGTGTTCTTCCACATATCGTCGCTGGCGGAAGTACAGTACGACGACCTGCAGGAGGGACAGCAGGTTTCGTACGAAATCGGAACGGGCCCGAAGGGTCCGCGCGCCGAAAACGTCCGCTTGGTCTGAACGGCGGCCTGAGTGATCCGGTTGATGCGGCGGCAAGCTGGGTCCTGTCACTGGGACGGACCCGCTGCAACTGTCAGCCGGTCCATCCACTGCTGCACTTGGATGGCATCGGCGAAGGTGGCTCCCATCGGAACCGCCTGCTCGCCGCGGGCCACCCGGCAGAGACAGCGTAGTTCTTCGGCCAGCATCCCCGTGGCTCCCTCGGGATCAGTACGAATTTCGAGAGCCATCGGCCATTCGGCCCGCTCGCCCCAGACCTCCAGCGGCCGCGGATTGGCATCCGCCCGCGCTGCCCAGCCTTCACCAAAGACCTCCATCCGGTCGATACCCCGGGGGGGCATGCCTTCGGGCGTGAGGTAGGACGCCGAGAGCGACACCAGTGGCCCGTTTTCCCACTGCAGTTGCGCCAGCGCCAGGTCGATCTCACCGTCAATCGTGCGGTGATACTGGCACGACACACGGTCCGGCTCGGCCCGGTCGACCAACACCTGCACCATGTACAGGTCGTGAACCATCGCCGCGTGCAGTGGATTCTCGCCGGCAAAGTCCTTGACGATCGACGCCGGCCGGTGACGCACGCAGTCGATGTGAGCGATCCGGCCGCGGACAGACGCCTCGTCGCGGATCTGCCGGAATTCGCTGTTGAACAGCAGGATGTGGCCGATCATCAAGTTGGCCGAACCCTCTGCGACGAGTGGCTCCAGCGATAGCGCCCCCGCCAGGTCCTCCGAGATCGGCTTCTCCAGCAACACCGTCTTGCCCGCCTCGAGCAATCGCCGGGTGATCGCAACGTGCGAGGCCGTCGTCGAAGCCACCACCCACGCCTCGGCCTGGCATTCGGAGATCGCCGTCTCGAGATCGATCCAGCCGGGCACTTCGGGCAACTCCGCCTGCAACGCCTCAACGCTTTCGGACCGTCGTGCCACCACCCCGACCAATTCGGCCTCGGCCAGGCCGGCGACCGTCAGAGAATGCAGCCGCCCGAAGCGGCCAAGTCCGACCACCGCGACCTTCACCCGAGTCCCGTCTGCTGTCGCCATGGCGCTCGCCTCAATTCACGTCGGTTGTACGGCTCGATTGCCCGAGATTCTCACTCGTCGACGGCTCGCAGGCAACGTCATCAGGCCCACCGGCCCTCCAGAATCGGAATCCGCAACGTATCACCGATACCGCGATTCTCCGGACTCACGTTCCACCTTTACCACACCCGATGGAACACTGTAGACTCAAAGTCGCGCAAGCCACCTTGGATCCAAGTGCTCCACGGATGGACACTCCGAACAAATGACCCACCAGACTCGACGACGGTTTCTTGAAGGGACGCTCTCGGCCGGCACGGCCGGACTGGCGATGCCCGAGTTGTTGAGATTGCAGGCGGCATCGGCGGCGTCCGGCAAGCGGCCCTCGTCGGACACCGCGGTGATCCAGATCTGGCTCGGCGGCGGCCACAGCCAGTTCGAGACATACGACCCCAAGCCCGAGGCTCCGGCCGAGTACCGCGGTCCCTACGGAGTGATTCCGACCAGGCACGCCGGCATCTCGTTCTGTGAGAAGCTGCCGCGAACCGCCCAGGTCATCGACCGGGCCGCCTTGATCCGCTCGATCACCCACACCACCAACGGCCACTACGTCGCCGCCCACTGGCTTTCGACCGGCTACCCGGGCAACATCAGCCCGCCGACTCATCCCTCCTCGGGATCGATCGTCAGCCACTTCCGCGGTGCCAACGACCCCGGGTTGCCCCCCTATGTCCTGCTCTCGCACGAACAGACTCGCAACCCGGTGATCGGGGCGGTGATGGGCACCGGTTACCTGGGAATCCAGCACGCACCGTTCACCGTGTTGCAGGACCCCTACCGCGACGGGTTCAAGCCCGAGAAGGTGGCCGAGGCGACGTCGAACCTGACGTTGGCCGATGACCTGACGATCGACCGCGTCGGCGACCGCCGCAGCCTGCTGCAACGACTCGATCGCTTCGCCCGCAACGCGGATGCCAGCCGACAGATGGAAGGCATCGACAAGTTCACCGTCGCCGCACTGGACATGGTCACCAGTGGCCGGGCCCGTGCGGCGTTCGACCTGTCCCGAGAACCGGATCACGTCCGCAAGCTGTATGGTCCGCATCGCTGGGGGCAGATGGCGTTGCTGGCCCGTCGGCTGGTCGAATCGGGAGTGACCTTCGTCACGATCAACACCGCTCCGGATTCCCTCTGCTGGGACTGGCACCTCAACATCGTTGACGACAAGCGGCCCGCCGATGGCTCGGACGGCCCCTCCCGCGGCATGGAGCACCACGGTCCGCCTCTGGACCAGATGGTCAGCGCCCTGATCACCGACATCTACCAGCGCGGAATCGACAAGAAGGTGCTGCTGGTCGTCTGGGGCGAATTCGGGCGAACACCACGGGTCAACAAGACCGGTGGTCGCGACCACTGGGGAGCCTTGATGAGCATCCTGGTGGCCGGTGGCGGCCTGAAGGTGGGCCAGGTGATCGGTGCCTCCAACTCGAAGGGCGAAATGCCCTCCGAACGGCCGATCCATCCCACCGACGTACTGGCGACGATGTACCGCCACCTGGGAATCGACCTGAGCGGCGAGACGATCAACAACGCCGGACGGCCCATTCCGCTGCTGCCCAGCGGCCGGCCGATCGCCGAGTTGATCTGAACCTAGGCGATCACGTCGCGGATCACTCGACCCGCCACATCGGTCAACCGGAAGTCACGGCCGTTGTAGCTGTAGGTCAGCAGTTCGTGATCCAGTCCCAGCAGGTGCAGGATCGTGGCGTGCAGGTCGTTGATGTGCACCCGGTTCTCGGCGGCCCGGAATCCGATGTCATCCGAGGCCCCGTATGTCGATCCACCCCGGATCCCGCCGCCGGCCATCCACGCCGTCAGGCAGTGCGGGTTGTGATCGCGGCCGGGCTTCTTGCCCGTCTGGGCCACGGGCAACCGACCGAACTCGCCACACCACACCACCAGCGTCTCGTCGAGCAGGCCTCGCTGAGCCAGGTCCGCCAGCAGTCCGGCCACCGGCCGATCGGTCTCACCGGCGAACTGCGAGTGATTTCCCCGGATGTCGCTGTGACCGTCCCAGCTCCTCTGGTTTTCGTTCCCACCGGAATACAGCTGTACGAATCTCACGCCCCGCTCGACCAACCGCCTGGCCACCAGGCACTGACGGGCGAAGTGATCGCACCGCTTGTCGCCGATGCCGTACAGTCCCTGCACCTGTTTCGTCTCGGTCTCGATCGCCAACGCCTCGGGAGCCGCTGACTGCATTCGATAGGCCAGCTCGAAACTCTGGATCCTCGACGCCAACTCGCCGCCGGCCGACGGCCCGTCGCCGAGCGTGTTGAGTTGCCTCAGCAGGTTCAACTGGTTGCGTTGCGAGAGATCGGTCATCGGCCGGGGGCGTTTGAGGTTGTCGATCGGGGCGCCCTGCGGACGCAGGTGCGTCCCCTGGAACACGCCCGGCAGGAACCCGGCACTCCAGTTGGCCGCGTGCCCCTTGGGCAATCCCCTGCCCTTCGGATCACTCATCACCACGAACGCGGGCAAATCCTGGCTGCTGCTGCCCAGCCCGTAGGTGACCCACGAACCCATGCACGGCAGCCCCATCCGCGGCATGCCGCAGTTCATCATGAACAGAGCCGGCGAGTGGTTGTTCGACTCGGTGTGGACCGAATGCACGAACGCCATCCGGTCGACGTGATTTCCCAGGTGCGGGAAGATCGATGAGATCCGCTTGCCACATTCTCCCCGGGCGTGGAAGGAGAACGGCGACGCCATCAGGTTTCCGACCGAGTTCCGGAAGAACCCGGTGGTGTTGTCGAACTTGGGGTCGAACGTCTTGATCGACATCCCGTCACGCCGGACCAGGCCGGGCTTGAAGTCCCAGGTGTCGACCTGGCTGGGGCCTCCGTTGACGAAGATCCAGATCACCTGCCGGGCGCGACCGGGAAAGTGAGTCTGCTGCGGAGCCAGCGGGGCCAGGCCGCGTCGGCCCAGGCCGGTCGCCGCCGGCGCCGCGCGGCCCAGCAGGCCCTCGGAATGGAGGAGGCCCGAGAGCCCGACCAAGCCGAAACCGGCTCCGGCCCTCGCCAGGATATGGCGACGCGACAGCAGTGGGGCCGCCTGAGGGTCGTCGGTGACAGGTTCCATCGGGTGCTCCTCGCGTCCATCGGCCGGACGGCCGGTGGCCTCAGTCAACATAAATGAACTCGTTCATCCCCAGCAGCGCCTGGCACAGGTCGACCCGCGCGGTGCGGGCCGGGCCGGGCCGTCCCACCCCCCGATAGATCCGTTCCTGTCGCTCGAGAAACACCGCAACCGCCGCCTGTTCATCGGATCGCGGCATCCGCCCCAACGCCAATTGCCAGGCACGGGTGATCGCCCGGCCGGAATCGGCCGGCAACCGATCGGCCAGGCTCTCGGCGTACCCGCGACCGGACGGACTGTTCATGAAGGCCAGGGCCTGGGTGGCGGTGGTCGTGTTGGCGCGGCGACCGATGCTGACCAGGTGTTCGGGCCAGTCGAACAACATCATCGTCGGCGCCAACCGGCTCCGCTTGACCTTCAGGTAGACGCTGCGACGCGGGGAGTTCTCGTCGAGAGTTCCCGGGCCGTACATGCCCGGATCGAGTCGTCCCGAGACACTCAACAATGCGTCCCGGATCGCCTCGGCTTCGAGCCGCCGTCGCGGTCGATGCCACCAGAACCGGTTCTCGAGATCCCGGTCGCGGCGGCTGTCATCGCCGCGACCGTCCTGGCAATAGACGTTGCTGGTCAGCAGCAGGCGATGAATCGGTTTCAGACGCCAGCCGCTGTCGAGCAACCGCCGGGCCAGCCAATCAAGCAGTCTCGGATGGGTGGGGTCCTCGCCCTGAGTCCCGAAGTCGTTGGGAGTGGCGACCAGGCCACGACCGAAATGATGGTGCCACAGGCGATTGACGATGACCCGTGCCACCAGGTGCCCCGCCCCGCTGTCGGTGTCGGTCATCCATCGAGCCAGCGACGCGCGACGAAACGAGGTCCGTTTCCAGCCCGCCGGAGGCTTCACCTGCCAACGCGAGGTGCTGGTGCCGGGTCGGATCAGCACCTGGAGATACCCCGCATCGGCGGCGCCGTGTTTCTGGTGGACGTCGCCACGGGCCAGGAAGAACGTCTGCTTGTAGAAGTGAGGAAACCCGCGGCTGTCGGCATGGTGCTTGAGCTTGGCGAGGCCCTCGCTGGTGACCAGCACCTTCTGATCGGCGGCGTGCCACGGAGCTCGAGTGGTCACCTCGCCACGAATCGTGGTCGTAAAGGCCGAGACCAGGCGGTAATAGTCCTGCGAGGGGATCGGGTCGTACTTGTGGTCATGACACCGTGCGCAGCCGATCGAAAGCCCCAGGAAGGCGACCCCGGTGGTGGTGACCATGTCGTCGAGTTCATCGTAACGGGACGACTCGAACTCGGCTTCGGTCAACTGGCTGGGGAACACCCCGGCTCCCAGGAAACCGGTTGCCATCAGGGCCAGCGGGTCCTTCGGAGCCAGTTCGTCGCCGGCGAGCTGCCAGGCGGCGAAGCGATCGAAGGGCATGTCGCCGTTGAAGGCCGCGACCAGGAAATCTCGATAGTGGAATGCCGTCGGACGATCGTCGTCGTGCTCGAACCCCCCGCTCTCGGCAAACCGGGCCACGTCCATCCAGTGCCGTGCCCACCGCTGACCGTAGTGCGGCGAGGCGAGCATCCGGTCAACCAGGTCGCTCCAGGCCGACGGCGACAGGTCGTTCTCAAAACGGTCGACCGCCTCGGGAGACGGCGGCACGCCCAGCAGGGAAAAATGGGCGCGACGGATCAGCACCCGTCGCGAGGCCCGGGCAGACGGAACCAGTCCGTTTTCGTCAAGCCGCGCCAGGATGAACCGATCGACCGGGTTGCGGCACCATTCGGACTTTCCGATCGCCGGCACTCGCCCCGGACGCAACGGCCGGAACGACCAGTGGCCCCGTTCGTCGTCGGAGACCCGTGTCCTGGGGAACGAGGAGGCCACGGGTTCATCGGCAACCAGTCTCCCGCTCACCGGCAACCCGGTGAGCAACATCAGCAGAAGACCCAGGTGTCGATTCATCACGTGTGCGTCATCCCCAGAGATTCCACGCCGGATCGCGACCGCCATGATACAGGATTTTGGTCACCCGAGACTGTCTGTATCGGGGGGATGGTCTTGAAACAGGCTCGGCCTGCAACACGCCTTGGCCCACCGTCGGAACTGCCCGCCACGGCCTGCACACGGGCCAGTCGCGGTGATCGGGTTGCCGCTGTTTCCGATGGTGTGAGGATGCCGTTATACTGTCATCTTCGAAAGTGGTGAGACCGACGATGCTCAACCTGATGCCCATGCACGTCCCGGGTCGCGGCGAATTCACTCGCCGTGACGCGCTTCGCCTGGGCACCGTCGGCGGCCTGGGGATGACACTGCCCCAGATCCTCTCGGCGGCCAACACGTCGCCCCAGGTGATCGACGCCACGCGTCACCCGGCAACGGCCAAGCGGTCGATCTACATCTTCCTGTGCGGCGGCCCCTCGCAGCTGGACATGTGGGATCCCAAGCCCGACGCACCGGCTCATATCCGGGGCCAGTTCGGTGACATCGCGACCGGTGTCCCGGGCACCCGCTTCGGTGCCCTGCTGCCGAAGGTGGCTCCGCACGCCGACAAGCTGGCGATCATCCGCTCGATGAACGTCGGCACCCAGTCTCACGACACCGGCATCTTTCGCACATTGCTGGCCAGCCGCCTGGGCACCCAGCGGAACAAGCCCTACCCAGTGTCGCCCGATGACCATCCGGCCGTCGGCGCCATCCTGCACAAGTTGCTGGGCCCCTCGGGAAGCCTGCCGCCGTGGGTCGTGGTGCCGCGTCACTTCACCACCGGCACGCGTTTCTACAAGGGCCAGCGGGCCGGGTTCCTGGGCCCGCGGTTCGAACCGCTGAGCCTGGGGACCGAGAAGACCGGGTCGCTGGAGCGGAACGAGTTCACGCTGAAGAACCTGGAACTGCACGGCGAACAGATGACGATCGAGCGGCTCGACGCCCGCCGCTCGCTGCTCGAGCGGGTCGGCCCGCGACGGGTGGGTGTCGACGGGGCGGTGCTGGCCTACCAGCAGCAGTACGACAAGGCGATCGAGATGCTGACGTCGAAGGCCTTCCGCGAGGCGTTTGACGTCACCGGCGAGTCGATGGCGTTGCGCGAGCGATACGGGATGAACGAGTACGGACAGAGCTTCCTGCTGGCCCGTCGACTGGTCGAACGCGACGTACGGATGGTCAACGTCTTCTGGACCTATTACGGACCCGACGGTTGCCAGTTCAACCTGTGGGACAACCATGGCACCGACAAGAAGGAACCGGTCTGCGGTGGCATCAATCGTGGCAAGGACATGCTCAGTCACAAGTACTGCCTGCCGTCGTTCGACGCCGCCTTCTCGACGTTGCTGGCGGATCTCCAAGAGCGTGGCCTGCTCGAGGACACCCTGGTGACGGTGATCGGCGAGTTCGGCCGCACGCCCACGATCAACAAGAACACCGGCCGCGACCACTGGGGGGCGTGCTATTCGTCCGTGCTGGCCGGGGGCGGCATCCAGGGCGGCCGGATCCACGGTGCCAGCGACAACCTGGCCGCCTACGTCCGCGACCTGCCGGTCAGCGTCTACGACTTCCAGGCCACGATCCTGCACGCCTTCGGCCTGAAACCCGAAGCCGCGGTGCCCGACGAAACCGGCCGGCCGGTGCGGATCTCCGACGGGCAACCGGTGCTCGAGTTGTTCTGAGCCGCCGCGACTGTCGAAGGTCACTTCTTCAGCGACGCCAGCACCGCCCGGGTGTTCTTCCAGGCCGCGTCCGGCGAACCGGCCGTCAACACCACGCACCCGTGGACCGTCCGGGATTCCCCGGCCGGGATGTCGCCCAGCCAGGGGTTGCCGTGGATGCAGGCGAACGTCGCCTGCTGGTTGGCCTGCAGGTGGTGGACCTGGGTCCAGCTGGTCGTGATCACCGATTCGCCGTCCTTGCTGACGACCCCGATAATGCCGTCGTCGCTGATCCGCCGGGTGAACCCCCACTTGCGGACGTGACGCGGCGTCCGCTCGAGTTGCCGCCGTCCCTTGACCAGGCTCATGCGGAACACCGGCAGTCCCGACGGCGTCGAGCGTCCCTTGTAGGGCAGGAACTCCCCGCCGCTGCGGTAGACGGTCCGCGACCAGTCGGTATCGGCAAACCCCGGAGCCGCCCTCAGCAACAGGCAGACCGGAGTGACCACGTTGGGCCAGTCCTTCTTCGACCGGTTTTCGATCGTCATCGACGCCACCCAGCCGGTTTCGATCGGCGTGACCTTCGTGGCGATCCGGGTCATCCCGTCGGGATTGACGTGATCGAACGAACGCGTCGCCCCCTGACTCTGCCACGCCACGGTTCCCTCCGCCCTCAGCGAGACATCGGTGTTGCCCAGCAGCACCAGTTCGGGCACCCACCACTGGGCCACCCCGCTGTCGTCCTGGAAGTGCAGGTCAACGATCGGCTGCCAGATCCGCGAGTTCCCTCGCCGTACCGGGGCTGCCGGAAGCCGGCCCGGCCCTGACGACGCCGCCGTCGCCAACCCCACCAGCCCCCCCAGCAGAAATCTCCGACGATCGGTTCTTGTCACGGGCACTTCGGACATCAAGGAACTCCGGATCGGACCTGTTGATTGGAACCAACTGGTCCGCATCGTCCCCGCGGCGAGCCGCACTGTCAAATCGTGGCTGCAGTTGCGATTCGGTTCGCCGTGAAGTAGCTTGCCGAAAGTCGGAACAGGCAATTCTCCCTCTGAGCAGGACACTAACCGATGAGACAATTTGGACTGCTGGCCGTCGGGCTGGCGTTTTTCGGCATGCTGGCGGTGCCCGGTCAAACGGCCGAACCCCCCGCGATCCTGAAATTCAAGATGAAGTCGATCGACGGCAAGCCGGTCGACATGAAGAAGTACAACGGACGCGTGATGCTGGTGGTCAACCTGGCCAGCCAGTGAGGCCTGACGCCTCAGTACCTGCAGTTGCAGGCCATGCACACCAAGTACAACAAGTCGGGCCTCTCGGTACTCGGCTTCCCCTGCAACCAGTTCGGCGACCAGGAGCCCGGCACGAACGCCGAGATCAAGAAATTCTGCAAGTCGAAATACGAGGTCAGCTTCGACATGTTCTCGAAGGTGAACGTCAACGGCAAAGACGCCGCACCGTTCTACAAGCACCTGACCAAGCAGACCGCCAAGCCCAAGGGGCCCGGCAAGGTCGCGTGGAATTTCGAGAAGTTCGTCGTCGATCGCCAGGGCACGGTGATCGGGCGTTTCGGTCCTCGGACCAAGCCCAACGATCCAGCCGTGCTCAAGCTGATCGAGGCCGCGTTGGCGAAGAAGAAGTGACCGACGTGCCGACCCTGCTCACCGGCCCCGCGGTGAAGGCTCTTCACCGCGGGGCCCTTTTCGTGTTCACACTCCTTTCCGCTCTGTCCTGACAGGTTCCGCACCATGCTGATTGTCGACGGCCATCTCGACCTGGCGATGAACGCCCTGAAGGAAAATCGCGACCTGCTGGTCAACGTCTGGACCACGCGGGTCCGGGAAAGCCACGACACGGCCAAGGGAAAGGGCAAGAGCACCGTGTCTCTGGAGGAGATGCGTCGCGGGCGGGTGGCGTTGTGCTTCACCACCGCCCACGCCTTCGCCACCACCGGTCGGTTCATCCCTCACATGGACTTCGGATCGCCCGAGCAGGCCTTCGCCGTCGCCCGGGGTCAACTGGCTTACTACGAGGCGCTGGAACGGCAGGGCCACGCCAGGATCATCCGGTCTGCCGACTCCCTCGACGCCCACATCGCCGAGTGGTCACGGTGGGACACCGGCGACGATCCCGACCCGGCGGCGTCTCCCCCGCTGGGGCTGGTCATCAGCATGGAGTGCGCCGACGCACTGCTCGATCCCGCGCAACTCGAAGACTGGTGGAACTGGGGCCTGAGACTGATCGGGCCGGCGCACTCGGCCGAGGGCCGCTACGCCGGGGGGACCGGCAGCGCCAGCGGGCTGACCGATCTCGGCCCACCGCTGCTGGCCGAGATGCAACGGCTGGGCATTCCGCTGGACCTGACCCACTGCTCGGATGCCGCCTTCCGCGATTGCCTGCGACATTTCGAGGGACCGGTCCTGGCCAGCCACTCCAACAGCCGCACCCTGGTCCCCCATCAACGCGAGCTCGACGACGACCAGATCCAGGCCATCCTCGACCGCAACGGCGTGATCGGCGTCACGCTGGGCAACTGGCAACTGCAGTACGAGTGGAAGTGCCTCGGAGACAACCGGCACCTGCGGGTGATGCTCGACCGGGCCGTCGATCACATCGATCACATCTGCCAGTTGGCCGGCAACCACCTCCAGGTCGCCATCGGCAGCGACCTGGACGGCGGCGTCGGCACTGACGAATTTCCGGCCGACCTCGACACGATCGCCGACCTGCAGAGATTCATCGAGGTGCTCGGCAACCGCGGGTACTCGGTCGAAGCCACCGAGGCGATCCTCAACGGGAACTGGCTGCGGTTCCTGCGAGACGCCTGGAGCGAGTGACCTCGACCACGCCGACGGCTCCTCAGGTCTTCGTTGCCAACGGCATCTCGTACAACCCGACCATTCCCCTGTCCCCGTAGGTACGTGGGCCGCTCATCTGGGCGACGATGATATGACGGCCGTCGGGATGCAGGTCCATCCCGTAGGCCGGGCCGGACACCTTGACGCTGGCCAGCTTCTCGTCCTTCCCGGGCGTCCAGAACCAGATCTCTCCCGTCTGGGCACCGACCCCGGCCGTCACCAAGAAGCCCTGGGGATGGAAGGCCACGTGGTGGAAGATCGAGTTGGTGAATGTCGAGACCTGCTTGCGGATCTGCTTGCCCGTCTTCCAGTCGAACTGCAACACGAGGCCCGGACGTCCGTAGCTGTCTCGCCCGCAGCAGAAGATCACTGCCCCATCGAGGGTGAACGCCAGGTCACGGACCCCGCCGTAGTTGATGTCCGTCCCGCCCTTGTAGTTCGACAGGTCCTTCGCGTCGAATTCCCGGACCGGCTTCCCCGTCGTGTAATCCCACTGCTTGATCTTCTGGTCGCCACGGTCACCGGAGAGCAGGTGAGTTCCATCGGGGTGAAAGGCCGTGCTGAAGACCGGACAGGTGTGACCGGTCAATTCGCGAACTGGACTCCCGTCAGCGGTCGACCAGAGGCGGACCACGCCATCCCCTCCGCCGGTGGCCAGGTGTTTTCCGTCGCCGGAGACCGCAACAGAACGCAGCGTCCCGTGTCCCGTCTCGATGCTCCAGCGGACCGACGGCCAGCGTCCCAGCGTGTCCCAGCAGATCAACCGGCCGACCAGGTCGCCGGTGATCACCAGCGATTCCTCTCCAGCCGCCGCGTCGGGCTTGCGGGGAACGGCTTCCTTGGCCGTGACGTCTCGCGGTTGCGGGGGCGGGGGCGGGGCCAACTCAGCGGCCGGCGAACTCACCGGCACCCCCGCGGTACTCCACCTCGTCGCCGCAACCACCCAGCTCTCGTGATCTTCCAACGGCTCGGTCACACCGCTGTTGAGATCGGTGATGTAGACCCGGCGGCTGCGCCCTCCGGCAAAACACCAGCGACCGGTCGGATCAACCACGCACGACATCAGTGGAGTTTCGTGGGGAAACTCGCGGAGCCGCCGGGTGGCGGCTGGATCCAATTTCGCACCCGCAAACACCATCAGGCCAACACCTCCTTGATCACCGACGAGGCGGGATCAGCGATCGGGTTGTCTCGCCCACCGACCTGGTAGTTCCCCGTCGAATCGAGTCCCATCGCGGCCAGGATCGTGTGGAACAGGTCCCCTGCATCGACCGCTCCGTCGATCACCTCGGTCCCCAGCCCGTTGGTCTTGCCCAACACCACGCCGGGCTTGATCCCGCATCCGGTAAACGCCATCGACCAGGCGTCCCCCCAATGGTCGCGACCACCGTAGTAGTTGATCCGTGGCGTCCGTCCCATTTCGCCCATGATCACCACCAGGGTCTCCTCCAGCAGTCCCCGATCACGGAAATCGTCCAGCAGGGTCACGAACGTCCGGTCAAACTCCAGGCACCGCTGCCGCTGCCAGTGGAAGTTCTCGAAGTGTGCGTCCCAGTCGTGGTGGGCCACTTTCACGCAGTGGACACCCGCTTCCAGCAACCGCCGGGCCAGCAGGCAATTTCGACCGAAGTGATGATCTCCGTAACGCGCACGATCCGCTGCGGATTCCCGCTCGAGATCAAAGACCTCCCGTCGCCTCATCAACGCAGCGGCCTTCCGGTAGCTGTCGGTGTACGACTGGATCGATCGGGGAGTTCGTTGCTGCAGGAACCTCCGGTTGGTCAACTGGCGAATGCGATCACGGGTTGTCGCCGCGGCAACATCGATCGATTCGGGGCGGGAGAGGTTGGCCGGCGGCTTGCCGTCGATGATCATGACCCCCTCGTAACGGGGTCCCAGGAATCCGGCGTCGCCGACATCGGTGTAGGCCTGGGGATGGTGTCTCCGCATTGTCACGTAGCCGGGCAACTCGTCATCGGGCCGCTCCAGCAACTGGGCCATGGCCGAGCCAAGCACCGGATATCCCGGCACCGTGCGGCCCGACTGCAACAGGTAGTGACCCCGGAAATGGCTGGTCTCACCCGTGTTGACACTGCGGATCACCGCCAAGCGATCGAGGATGGTGGCCGTGTGAGGCAGCAACTCTCCGATCTGAATTCCCGGCACCGCGGTGGCAATCGGTCGGAAGGGGCCACCGTACTTCGAGTCCGGCTTGGGATCGAACGTCTCCAACTGGCTGGCACCACCGGAAAGAAACAGCAGCAGCAGTTTCCTGAAAGGCACCGCGGCGGGCGCCGCCCGGAGATCCGCTGCGGCGACCGCTGCACCCAGCGCGCCGCCGAGCGTGCTCCGCAACAGGCCGCGCCGTGACATGAACTGGCCGACCGGGCCGATGTCCTCAGGCAGTTGCCGCGTTGGTTGCCCCTGTCCCTGCAAGTCGAGCTCCTCGTGATCTAGTGATTCAAACGAAATTCCGCAGAAACCAGCAAGCCCCACATGATCCGCCGAATCACCTCTCGTCGCTGGTCGCGGTCGGCGGCGGCCGCGAACAGCCTGGCCACCTCCCCCTGTTCCTCGTCAACGGGAGCCCGCGACAGGACGGACAGGTACAACTCGGTCACCAGTTCCCCGGGTTTTTCCTCCAGCCGTAACAGCCGCTCCAAGAGCTGGGAGTCCTTCATGAACTTGACCATCTGTTCGCTGTTGAGCAGGAACAGCGCCTGGTCCACTGACGGCTGAAACCCGTTGTCGGGCTGGCCGGGCAAACGAGAAAAAACGCCGACCAGGCCGCTCAATTCCGAGGCGAGTTCCGTGTACGCCTGCTGGCGAGCCCGCCAGTTGCTGTCGTCCGGCTCGGTTGCAACCCGGCTGGTCTCCTCCTGCTGCTGCCCCTTCTCGGGTTTTTTCTTCTCCGCTGCCTGTTTGGCGGCCGTCTCTTGCAGCTTCCGCTCGAATCGCTCGATACGTGACGGCAGCCGTCCGGTGACCTGCAGCACGCTCCAGCCCAGTTGTTCGGGCGTCAACGGCCGCAACGCGGCCACGGCAAATTCCGAGGAGCGGGACGGCCGCTTCGGGTCGGCACCGGCCGGCAGTCGACTGGAACGCTGGTAGGTCCGTGTCAGGGCAATCTCCCGCAGCAGTCCACGGATGTCGAAGCCGGATTGCTCAAGCCGCTGGCCAAGTCGTTCGAGCAACTCGGGATGGGATGGCGGGTTCTCGGGATGATGCATGTCCAGGGGATGGACCAGGCCGCGACCGAGCATCAGGGCCCAGAGCCGATTGGCGATGTTCCTGGAAAAACCGGACGTCTGCCCGCGGGGCAGTTGGCGAGCCAACTGCTGGCGGCGGCTGTAGGTCGGAATCCCCATCCGACCCTTCTCCGGCTTGACGGTGTATTCCTTGCCCTTGACCAACGGGGGATCGGCGATCATCTCGCCACCGGGCAGACGCGGATTGGTCTTTCCCATCTCTCCGCTGAAGGCCGACGTGAACGACACGTCACCGCCGGACTTTTCGGTGACGAAATTCAGCTTCTTCTCGTCGTCACGGAAATGCTTCAGACGGCTGACAAACGCATACAGGCCGTAGTAATCCGACTGGCGATAGGCCTTGATCCTGGGGTCATCATGACACTGGGCACACTGCAGGTCCTTGCCCAGAAACAGGCGGCCGATATCACGGGTCAACAGGTGCGATTCGACGTCCCGCACCAGGTAGAACCGCGCGGCAGCTGCGGTCTTGGCATCCGCTCCGTCACTCTTCAACACGGCTGTTGAGAGTCGATCCCACGACATGTTCCCGCGAAACGCCGTGGCCAGCCAGCCCTGCCATTCGGCGGGCTTGAAGTCATACGACGGAATCGTGGCCACTCGTCGTTCGACCAGCATCGCGTCGAAAACGCGGGCCATCTGCAGCGCGAATTCCGGAGCAGCCAGCAGACGATCGATGAGCCGAACGCGTTTCCCTTCGGTCGAATCCTCCAGGAATGCCCGTGCCTGGACCGACGTGGGCACCACGCCGGCAAGATCCAGGTGCACCCGTCTCACGAACTCCTCGTCGTCGGCCAGCTCGGCCGGTTGCAGGCCGTCGCGGCGATGGGCCGCATCGATGATCCGGTCAACCTGGTCGGGAAACGGCACCTCGGCCCGCACGACGTGCGGAACCGTACCGACCAGCAGCAAGGCCGAGACCAGCATACGACGTTGAAATGTTGTCGGCGGCGACAAACTCCGAACCTCCAGAACCAGCCACGTCCCCCATCCTACGACGGCAACATCGTCGGGTCGACAGGAGTGACGGATATGACACGAACCGGTCAGCCATTGGTTGCCGTTGCGGACCACCGATACAATCGGCGGAGCGGTCCCAGATCCCAGCACGAGCCCCCGATGTCCACTCGCCTCGTCCTCCTGTCGGCGTGTCTGCTCGGGATGAACGCTTCGCTCGCGGCCCAGGAGAAACCCGAGCCTCCCTCGCCGACCACGGCCAACCCGCTGCAGATCACTGAAGCCGACCGTCGACAGGCCCGCCGACTCCAGGCCAAACGGGACATCCTACCCTTGCTGCGACGGTACTGCACCGGCTGCCATGGTCCGGAGACCAGCGAGGGCGGCCTGCAGTTGGAGACCTCGCTGTCACGGACGCCGCTGGTCCGCGACCGGGGAACCTGGAACAACATCGCGTTTTTGGTGGGACACCGCTTCATGCCCCCCGAGGACGAGGAACAACCCGACGAGGCCACGCGACGTCGGCTGGTCGCCTGGATCCGTGTCCAGATCGACGAATTCGACTACTCGACGATCAACAACCCCGGCAACGAGCCGATCCGCAGATTGACCCATCACGAGTACGACAACACGGTGCGCGACCTGTTCGGTGTCGACGTCCGTCCCGCCACGCGATTCCCCTCGGAACTCAGCGGCACCAGTGGATTCGACAACAGTGCCAACACGCTGTTCCTGCAGCCGATCCTGATGGAGCGTTACCTGGGTGCGGCCGAGAAGGTCATCAACGGAGCCCTGCCGCTTGAGCCGCGGACCGAGGCTCAGCGAAAGGCCGTGGCGACGATCCTGTTCCGCCGTCCCGGTGGAGACGTCAGTGACCGGGAAGCGGCCTCCCAGGTCCTCGCCCGGTTCCTGCCCCGGGCCTTCCGGCGTCCGACGTCCGAGTCGACCCGCGAGCGTTACGTCGCCGCCGTCCTGGAACGTCGAGCGGCCGGATCCGGCTTCGACCGGGCGATCCGTGAGATCCTGCAGGCCGCCCTGGTCTCGCCGTCGTTCCTGATGAAGACCGAGACTCCGCTGACCGGCGACGACCCGACCGCCATCAGCGATCACGACCTCGCCTCACGGCTCTCGTACTTCCTCTGGGCCACGATGCCCGACGAACCTCTCACGCGGCTCGCCGACCAGGACACGCTCGACCAACCCGAAATCCTCGACGCCGAAATCACCCGGATGCTGGCCGATCCCCGCGCCGAAACGCTCGGAACCCGGTTCGCCGGGCAGTGGCTGGGATCGGTGCACCTGGGCACCCGCATCCGGGCCGACCCGATCGACAATCCGTGGTGCACCGAAACGCTGATGACGGCGATGCGGGCCGAGACCGCGATGTTCTTCGTGTCGCTGGTCCGGGACAACCAGCCCATCTCGCGACTGATCGACGCCCGCTACACGTTTCTCAACCAGGAACTGGCGAAGTTCTATCGCATCGGAAATGTGAAAGGCTCGAAGATGCGTCGGGTCGAATTGAAAACCGATCAGCGGGGCGGCCTGATCGGACAGGGCAGCCTGTTGACGGTGACATCGTTCCCCGGCCGAACCAGCCCGATCAACCGCGGCCGCTGGATCCTGGCCGATCTGCTCGGTACGCCCCCGCCACCGCCACCGCCGGGGGCCAGCGAACTGTCCGAAGAACTCGCCGAGAGGTCCCGACTCTCGAGACGACAGAAGCTGGAACTACACCGTAAGGACCGTCGCTGCGCCGCCTGCCACGACGCCATCGATCCACTGGGCCTGAGCCTGGAAAACTACGACTGGTTCGGGCGATGGCGGACGCGTCGCCGTCGCCGCACCGTCGACGCCTCGGCCTCGCTGCCCGAAGGCCACAAGTTCACCGGCCCGGTCGGCCTCCGCCAGATCCTGCTGGCCAGGCGGCACGACCAGTTGGTCAACCAGGTCATCGGCAAGATGCTCGCCTACGCCCTGGGGCGACAACTGGAGTACTATGACGAAACTGCGATGCGGGCGATCCGAAAAACCGTGGCGGCCGACGAGTTCCGTTTTGGGACATTGATCCGAGCCATCACCCGCAGTTACCCTTTCCGCAACCAGCAACGGCAACGGCAACGGCAACGGCAACGGCAACGGCAACGGCAACGGCAACGGCAACGGCAACGGCAACCAACCGGGTCCGCCCCATGACACACCGTTTTGCCATCTCCCGCCGCAGCATGCTCCGGGGTACCGGTGCCGCCATCGCCCTGCCGTTGCTGGACGTGATGAGCCCCCACACCGAAGCGGCCGAGACGGCCGAGACCGAATCGGGTTCACCGCGACGACTGGCCTACCTGTATTTCCCCAACGGAGTGGCCAACGGAGCCTGGGATCCCCAAGCGGTCGCTCCCGGCGGCACGATCGGTTCGCTCAACCGCTGGATGGAGCCGCTGAAGCCCTTCCAGGAGCAACTGGTCGTGATCCGCAACATGTGGACACCCGAAGGAAACGGCCACGGGGCCGGAACAGCGACCTGGTTGACCGCCGGAGACTACAACGGCCGCCGGATTGATGCCGGGGGGGTCTCGGCCGACCAACTGGCCGCGAGGACGATCGGACGCAAGACGCTGCTGCCGTCGCTGGAGTTGTCGCTGCGGGGAGAGGGCTTCTTCAGCAACAGCCTGGTCCGCAACACGCTCTCGTGGACCTCTCCGAAGACACCAGCCCCTCGCGACATCGAACCCCGAGTGATCTTCGACCGCATGTTCCGTCGCGGCCCGGCATCAACGTCCGAGCGATCGGTGCTCGACCTCGTCCGCGACGATACCC
>CAUZRQ010000114.1:0-17437 GCA_963582065.1 Planctomycetota bacterium
GGCCAGCCGGTCTGGAAGCTGCTGGGTGGACGAGCCCGCCGCAAGATGCAGATGTACGTCCACGCCGGCGGAACGACTCCCGCCGACTACGCCCGCAACTGGGCCAAGGCCAAGGACGAAGGCTGGACCGCCGCCAAGGGAGGATTCCTCAGGCCACGCGGTCTCGTCGTCGATCCCTCGCGGGACGTCCGCGATGCGATCGCCCGGCTCAAGGCGGTCCGGGAAGCCGTGGGGCCCGACTTCCGGATCCTCATCGACCTCCACGGGTTCCCCACACCGCCGATGGCCGTGGAATTCTGCGCGGGCGCCGAACCGTACCACCCGTACTTCGTCGAGGAGGCCACCCAGATCGAGGACGTCGACGAGTTGGCTCATCTGCGGAGCAAGACCCGGGTGCCGCTGGCGACCGGCGAGCGGCTGTTCACCAAGTACGGCTTCGCCCCGATCTGCGCCCGCCACCTGGTCGACTACGTCCAGCCCGACGTGGTTCACTGCGGGGGAATCCTGGAACTGAAGAAGATCGCCACGATCGCCGAGGCGTACCGGATCCAGTTGGCGCCCCACAACCCGCAAAGCAGCGTCAGCACGCTCGCTTCGCTCCACGTCGACACCACCGCTCCCAACTTCGCGATCCAGGAAATCAGTCGGCCGCCCACCCAGTTCTTCCAGGACCTGTTCCGGGGCGCCGGCCCCGTCTTCAAGGACGGCTACGCCCTGGTTCCCGACAAGCCGGGCCTGGGAGCCACGCTCGACGAAAAGGTCGCCGCCAAGCGTCCCTACGTGCCGGCCAACCGGCCACGGATGCGGTTCGCCGATGGAGCCGTGACCGATCACTAGGAACCGGCCCGCGGCGGCCATCGCTCCGGGGCGGGATCGTGTCCTGCCCCGGATCCGACAACGTCGGGGTGTCGCCGTGACAGCCGTGATGGAGTAGGATGGGCGGGTTGACGGTGTAAAGAGCCAAAACGAGGAGACCGACAGATGACCTCGACTGTGAATCGACGCACGTTCCTGGGCAGCACCGCAGCAGCCGCGGCGACCACCCTGGCGACCACGGCCCGGGCCGCCGGTGCCAACGACAAGGTCGTCGTCGGCGTGATGGGTCTCAGCCGAGGCCGCAGCCTCTCGGTCAGCTTCTCGAAGCGGCCCAATGTCGAGGTCAAGTACGTCTGTGACGTTGACACCAACCGGGCCGCCGCCTGTGCCAAGCTGGTCGCAGGGACCGGGGCCAAGGCCCCGACGCCGATCGGGGATTTCCGCAAGATCCTCGACGACAAGTCCGTCGACGCCCTGGTCATCGCCGCGCCCAACCACTGGCACGCTCCGGCCACGATCATGGCCGTCAACGCCGGCAAGCACGCCTACTGCGAAAAGCCCTGCTCACACAATCCGCAGGAAGGCGAGTGGATGGTCCAGGCCGCCCACAACCACAAGCGGGCCGTCCAGGTCGGCACCCAGCGCCGCAGCGGACCGCAGACGATCGATGCGATGCAGAAGCTGCACGAGGGAGCCATCGGTCGGGTCTACCTGGTCCGGGCCTACTACAACTCCGCCCGCGGCTCGCTGGGTCGCGGCAAGCCCGCCGCCGTCCCCGGCCATCTCAATTACGACCTCTGGCAGGGACCGGCTCCACGCACCCCCTACCTCGACAACCGGGTCCACTACAACTGGCACTGGTTCTGGCACTGGGGCAACGGCGAACTGGGCAACAACGGTGTCCACACGCTCGACCTGTGTCGCTGGGGACTGGGAGTCGATTTCCCGATTCGTGTCACCTCCAGCGGTGGACGCTATCACTGGAACGACGACCAGCAGACCCCCGACACCCACCAGGTCTCGTTCGAGTTCACCGGGAACCGGGCGATCACCTGGCAGGGACTCAGCTGCAACCGTCACCGCGGCGGCGGCTTCATCACTTTCTACGGCGACAAGGGGTCAATGGAACTCGACAGCGACGGCGGCCACACGGTCTACGACGGCGGTGACAAGGTCGTCGAGAAGGTGGTCGGCAAGAGCCGTGGGGACATCGAGCACATCGACAACTTCACCGCCGCCATCCGCAACGACACGCCGTCGAAGCTCAACTGTGAGGTGGCCGAGGGGCACAAGAGCACCCTGCTGTGCCACCTGGGCAACATCGCCCAGCGGACCGGCCAGGCGATCACCTGCCGTCCCAAGGACGGGCACATCTTCGGCAACCAGCAGGCCGCCAAGCTGTGGAGCCGCGACTACCAGAAGGGCTGGGAACCGATCGTCTAGGATCGGTCACGACATCGCCGTCGGTGATGCAGCATCCGTGCTGCCGGGTCCTAGAAGTCGGGCCTCGGCGGTCGGCCGGGTCGCACCTCGAAACCACCGTCGGCCGGTCGATCGGGCCGTGAGTCATCGAGCTCCTCGCCGAGCGGACGATCGGGCCGGGGCCGCAGCGGACGTTTTTTGCCACCCGGCTCGTTCGAGTCAGGTCGAGGACGCGGTCGCAGCACGATCAGCAACGCCCGCCTCAGCAACCGGTTCTCGCCCAGGCCCAGTGTGCCGTCGCCGTTGAAATCGAACAGGCCCAGGATTGGACCCAAACGCGGAGCTGCCGATTCGAGCAAGATCTCCTCACCCCGGTGGCGGGACAGGAAACCCAACAGCACACGACTGGCATGACTGCGTTCGGGGGGATCGAGCCGGCCGTTGCGGTTGCGGTCGAAGGCCTTCAACAGCAAGCCCCGCAACCGCTGGAGAAGCTCGGGTGTCAGACGCGGCGGATGAGGTGGTCGCGATCCGGTCCCACCACCCTCGTCGGCGTTTCCGTCTCCGTCTCCGGGTTGCCCGGAACCACCGCCCGGTCGCTGCGGAGAACGAACGGCGTGAGATAGCGCGCGAGACAGATTGATCTGCTCGATCGGCCCGAGCACACCGTCGCGGTTGCGGTCAAACAGTGAGAAGATCGGCCGCAATCCGGCGGGGAGTTTCGAGATCGAGATCACACGGCCACGGTTTCTGGCCAGGACGCCGAGAACGGTGCTCATCGCGTGCTGCGATTCACGTCGGTCGAGTCGGCCGTTGCCGTTTTCGTCGAAACGCCGCAGCAACCGCTGCCTGAGCTGTCCGACGACCTTCGGCGACGGGCGAGGTCGGGCGACGGCCTCACCGTCCTGCGCCCACACCGGGCCACCGCCTGGAACCGGACAGACCACCAACCCAACTGTCAGCAACCACAACGAGACCGTCCGCATCTGGTCATTCTCCTTGCCGGGCGGCTCGACGCCCCCCGGCTGACTCGAATCATCCTCGGTGGTTTTCGGTACCGTCGGGGTGTCGGAACAATCGCTTCGAAGACAACATCCGGCTCGAATTCTCATGGTCCGAAGATCTCACATTCGGGAAGGGCCCGCTTGAGTTCCTCCAGCCCCATCTTGGTGATCCGGGTCCGTTCGATCCAGAGCCGTTTCAGGGACTTCAGCTTTGCGATCAACGCGACGCCCTTGTCACCGATCACCGTATCACGAATCGCCAGCGATCGCAGATTCCTGAGCCTGGCGAGCACCCGAAGATCGGCGTTGACGATCCAGGTCTGGGAGAGGTTGAGGTGTTGAAGGGAGGTGAGTTTGGGCAAAGCGACGGCCAGACCGTCGATCGATATCGACAACCCGGCCAGGTCGAGACTCTCGAGCTTCCCCAGGCCCTCGAGCCGTGACAGGCCACGGTCGGAGAACGCGGTGTCGGCCAGGGACAACTCGGTGAGGTTGCCCAGCAGCGAAAGATTGATGCTGGCATGGTCGGTGATGGCGGTCCCCGACAGGTCCAGCGCCCGAAGCGTCGACGATTCCGCCAGTGGTCCCAGGCCGGCATCGGTCACGGCCACATCGGTCAACACCAGCCGCGACAGGCCCTTGAGAGTGGACAGTTGGGCCAGGCCGACGTCGGTCAAATCCATGTCGGTGACGGTGACCTCAACGCCCTGCCGATCCGATTCCTTGATTTCGGCCACCTGCCGCACCGCGGCGTCCAGCATGACCGCCGTCTTGCCGGCTCCTCCCGACAGCGCCTCCAGCAGAGGATCGACCGCGTGGACCACCTCGCACTCGGCATGCAGCTCTCGCCACCTGGCGACCTCCGTCGGCGGCAACGCGGTGCGACGGAGATCGAGCCGGGTCAGTTTCACGAACCGTCCCACGGCGGCCAGGGTACTGGCATCGACGGCACACCCCGAGAGATCGAGCCGGGCCAGTTGAGGCAGCCGGGCCAGCGGCGACAGGCCCTGGGAGGTGACCGCCGTGTCCGAAAGCCACAGGATCCTCAAGGACGAACACGCCGCCAGCTTTCCGACCGCCACGTCGCTGACCGAAGTCCCTCTCAGGGCCAGGGCCTGCAGGTTCGGCAACCCGGGCAGCTGGGCCGCAATGCCCTGGTCGGTGACCGGGCAGCCGCTGAGATCGAGCAATTCCAGCCCGGTCAGCTTGGAGAGCAGCGCGAGTTGCTCGTCGTCGACGGGCGTCCCCGCCAGGCTCAATCGCCTCAACGACGGCCGGCCACCCGTGATGATCGGAGCCAGGGTCTTGATGTCAGTGTGGTCGAGGATCAACTCGCTGAGTTCGACCCAGGCGGCGATCGAGTCGTTGGTCACGCGATCGAGCCGGTTGCCGGTGAGATCCAGGACCTGCAGACCGCCCATGTTGTGCAGGTGCACCAGCCCGGGGCCACGAATCCCCCCGCGACGAAGCCGCAGGGTCTCGAGTTCGACCAGGCTCCTGATGTGCTCCAACCCCGCATCGCCCGGGCGAATACCCTCCAGCTGCAGGTGCCGGAGTCCGCGAAGGCCTTCCAGAGGAATCAACTCCAACGGACCGGCCTGGCGATCCAGCGACAGTGATCCGGGTGAGAGGTGTCCACCGGGAAAACTCATTCGCGCTCGTGGCAGCGCCGGCCAGAGGTTCAGGACTCCGGAAACGGTGGCGCGGGTGCCGCGGAGATGCAGTTGCTTCAGGGCCCGCAACGGCCGCAGATCGTCGAGTCCCGGATCGCTGATCGCGGTATCGTTGAGCCAGAGTTCCTCGAGTTGATTCATCGATGCGAGATGCTTCAGCCCCGCGTTGGTCACCGCGGTCCCCTCGATGCTCAATCGCGTCAACGACGTGAACCGGGGCAGAATCCCCATGCCGGTGTCACTGAAGTTGCGATCGAAGATATTCAGCGACTTCACTTCTCCGCTCGGATTCCGCGTCACCCGCGCGATGCGAGACAGGGCCTCGTCCATCCGACCGCCGCTGTCGTCGAGTGCCTTCACCAACGCGTCGAGATCGACCTGGACATCGCAGGTCCTCAACGCGTCGACCAACTGCTGCCGCGCAGCGACGCTGAGATCGGTGGCGGTCACGTCGAGAATTTTCAGCTGTTTCATGGCAATCAACAGGCCCAACGCGCGGTCGTCGATCGATGTCTCGCCGAGATAAAGTGAGGTGAGTTTCTCGAGACCGGCGAGATGCTTGAGTCCCTCGGAAGTGACCGCCGTTCCGGTCAGGCCCAGCACCTCGATCGTCGTCCGCGTCGAGACCACTGACAGGGCCCTGTCGCCCACCGACGTCTCGTCCAGCCACAGCTGCTCCAGGCCGGGCAGGCGGCGGAGGTGCTCGACACCGGTATCGCCGATCGAGGTTCCCGAGAGATTCAGGGACTTGAGACCGCGGGGCAGAGTGGCCAGGCCGGCAGCCGTCACCCGTGTCGCTTCCAGGGACAGGTCCCTCAGAGACCGCATCCGCACCAGGGTCGGCGCGATGCCGTCCGAGGTGGCCGGGGGCAGCGCCAGGGACTCGAGTCCGACCATCCGGTCCAACTCGACCAACTCGGCGTCACCCACCCGGCAGGCGGCCAGGTCCAATCGCCGCACGTCACGCATCGATGCCACGGCTCGCAGATCTTCACCGGTGGCACGTTCGTTGAGCGTCACGTGGCCGGGTTCCCACTCTCCACAGGCAAAACGCACCTTCACCTGGGGAAACCGCCGGATCACCGGTACAACCTTCAGCAACGCAGCATCGGTGGCAACAACGTCCACTTCGTGCAGCCCGCCCGCACCGGCCAGGGCCGACATCAACTTGCTGTCCAACACGACACCCGCGGCCACCACCGCTCGGTTTCGCCCCTGATCGGTTTCGATCCGGAACGCCTTTCCCGGAGGTGGAGCGGGAACGACCGGCTTGGGCTTCGACGACACGTTCGGAGTCGGTCGAGACGGCATCGGGGCCGTGGCCGACGGGTCGTCTTCGACCGGCGGAGGCCCAGGGTCGGGATCGACCGGCGGGGGTCCCGGGTCGGAATCGAGCGGCGGCGGCCCCGGATCGGGATCTCCACCGCCATCCTGCCCGACGGCCGGTGACGTAGCAGGCGTCACCCCGTCACCACACCCCGACAGAAACAAAAGCCCGGGCACCATCCCGAACCACAGGACACTCCGGAAACCAAGCCTCGCTCCCCACATGACAGACTCTCACACCGGAGGTGCAAACCGAGGTGAACAGATTGAACCGTGCCCGCCAACCCACTCAGCTTACCAAGGCCCCCGCGTTCAGGAAACCACCGGCACGGGACATCCCACACGGGATCCCGGACCGCGAGACTCTCGATCCCCGATGAGGAAATCTGGCATACTAAGCCCATGCGCCAGACCATCCCCAATTGTCTCGTCGTCGCTGTTGCCATGCTCGCCATCGCCTGCCTGGCTCGTCCGACTCCCGCCGACGACTCCCCCGATCGTTCCTCCGCAGCACAGAAACCCGCCGCGGCCCACTGGTCCTTCCAACGGCCGCAGCGGACCACACCGCCGGACGTCGGGCAGTTGAAACACCGGAACCGAGTCCGCAACCCCATCGACCAGTTCGTGTTCCACCGTCTGCAGAAAGCCCGACTGGAACCGGCTGGTGAAGCCGATCGGCGGACACTGGTCCGACGTGCCCATTTCGACCTGCTGGGACTCCCACCATCCCCCGAAGACATGGCCACCTTCCTGGCCGACAAGAAACCGGGAGCCTGGAGCCGCTTGATCGACCGGTTGCTGCAATCCCGACACTACGGAGAACGCTGGGGACGTCACTGGCTCGATGTGGCCCGCTACGCCGACAGCGGGGGATACGAGACCGACATCTACTACCGCAATGCCTGGCGGTACCGCGATTACGTGGTGAAGAGTTTCAACGACGACAAGCCGTACAACATGTTCGTCCAGGAGCAGATCGCCGGAGACGAAATCTGGCCCGACAACCTCGATCTCGACCCGCGGAAGGTCTACAAGGTCTCGGCCGAAAAACGACGTCACCTCGAGGCTCGCATCGGCACCGGGTTCTACACGCTCGGACCCCAGATCCACGAATCGGCCCTCGATGCCAAGCGGCTCAACTACGAGACGATGATCGACTGGATCGACACCACCGCGTCGACCTTCATGGGACTGACTCTTGGATGCGCCCGGTGCCACGAACACAAGTTCGACCCGTTCACCCAGGCCGACTACTTCTCGCTGCACGCGGTGTTCGCCTCGGCTCGCGTGGTCGAGTTGCCACTTTGGACGGCCATGGAGGAAGCCGACTGGCGTCAGTCCTACCCACGGGTGATCGCCGTCGAACGGACCCGCAAGGCGTACAAGATGTTCGAGGCCAAGTACTCGGGCAAGACATTGAGTCCCGAGCAGGCCAAGCAGAAGCAGAACCTGCTCAACGCGGTCGCCAACTCGGTGCTCGCGCTTCCCGAGCGTGCCGCCGGACAGTTCGCCGTCGATTACGCCGGGTTGATGCACCAGCCGACAGCCAGGGTGCTCGGACGACGGCACCCCGCCCTGATTCCGCCCATCCACCTGCTCGAACGGGGAGAGCTCAAGAAGCCGGGTAAGCTGATGCCGCCGGCGCTGCCGGCCACGCTGGCCAGAACCACCGGCACGCCCGCCGGATTGAAACGGCCCTTCGGCAGCCGCAAGCAACTGGCGCTGTGGCTGACACGGCCCGACCACCCGTTGACGGCCCGGGTGATGGTCAACCGCATCTGGCAATGGCACTTCGGCCGCGGGATCGTCGAGACCTCCAACGACTTCGGCAAGATGGGCCAGCCCCCCTCCCATTCCCTGCTGCTCGACTGGCTCGCCACCGGGTTCGTCGCCGACGGATGGAAGGTCAAGAACCTGCACCGGCTGATCATGAACTCGGACGCCTACCGGCGTACCAGCCGGTTCGCCACCGCAAAGCACCTCGACGAGGATCCGGACAACCGTCTGCTGTGGCGGGCGAACCGGCGTCGACTCGAGGCCGAGGCGTTGTGGGACGCGGTGCACACCACCGCCGGAACACTCAACCGGACCTTCGGCGGCCCCCCGGTGGTGCCGCCGCTGGCGGCCGACGAGATCGCATCGCTGAGGAACAAGTGGCACTGGACCGTCTCGACCGATCCGGCCCAGCACACCCGCCGCGGGATCTACATCATGGTCCGCCGCAACTTCAAGTTCCCGATGTTCGAGGTCTTTGACACTCCGGTCACCTCGGTCAGTTGCCCGGTTCGCGATGTCACCACGGTGGCTCCACAGGCCCTCTGGAGCCTTAACAACAGTTCGGTCATTCGCCAGGCGATTCAACTGGCCGGACGTGTCGTCAAGGAGGCGGGACAGAAATCCCCCGCACAAGTCCAGCGGGCCTGGCAGATCGTGCTCTCCAGGGCTCCCACGCCCGAGGAGTCCACGTCGGCTCTCGCCCTGCTCGACTCGTTGGCCAAAACCAGCCAGACCGAACTCGAGAACCCTCCCGAGACGCTCAAGAAACTGCCACCCCCTCACCGCCGTGCACTGGCCAAGCTCTGCCTGGCCCTGTTCAATCTCAACGAATTCGCATTTGTCGACTGAGCCGATGACCACACGACGTGATTTTCTGGAAACCGGTGGGCTGGGCTTCGGGGCCCTGGCGCTGGGAGACCTGCTTCGGCGGCAGTCACTGGCCGACGCGCCCTCCGCCGTCGCTCCTCTTGCTCAACGACCGCCTCACCTGCCGGGCACCGCCCGCAACGTGATCTTCCTGTTCATGCAGGGCGGCCCCAGCCAGCTCGAAACGTTCGACCCCAAGCCGGTGATGCAGAAGTTCGACGGGAAGCTGCTGCCCAAGGACCTGCAGGACTACGACCTGGCCCAGATCAACACCGCCGATGCCACCGTGATGGCACCGCGGTTTCCCTTCAGGAAGTACGGCGAGAGCGGCCAGGAAATCTCCAGCATCTTCCCGCGGCTCTCGCAACACGCCGACAAGCTCGCCATCGTGCGGTCGATGCATCACGAACTGTTCATCCACGGCTCGGCGATGATCATGATGCACTCGGGCACCCAGTTGCTCGGGCATCCCAGCGTCGGGGCCTGGGTCGTCTACGGGCTGGGCTGCCAGACTCAGAACCTGCCGGCCTACATCGCGATGACCGATGGCATCTTCCGCAACGGTGCCTCGATGTACAGTTCGGGCTTCCTGCCGGCCGTCTACCAGGGAACCGACATGAGGATCCAGGGGGCTCCGATCCAGAACCTCTCGAGACACAAGTCGATCTCGGCCGGCGAGCAACGGCGGTTGCTCGACCAGATCAACGCCTGGAACCGTCTCCATCGCTCGACCCGCCCGGGCGACTCGAGACTCGACGCACGCATCTCCAACTACGAACTCGCCTTCCGCATGCAATCGGCAGCGCCCGAGTTGATCGACCTCTCGAGTGAAACCCGCAAGACCCAGGATCTCTACGGGATCGGGGAAGGAAAACCGTCCGACCGGTACGGCAAGATGTGCCTGATGGGCCGTCGGATGGTCGAACGTGGTGTCCGTTACGTGCAGTTGATCTGCGGGGGCTGGGACGCTCATGGCGATACCCGCGGCAATCACACCACGCAGGGACAGAAGGTCGACCAGCCGATCTCCGGGCTGATCAGCGACCTGGATCAACGGGGCCTGCTCGAATCGACGCTGTTGGTCTGGGTCGGAGAATTCGGCCGCACGCCGATCAAGCAGGGAACCAATGGCCGCGACCACCACCCCTACGGGTTCAGCGCCTTCCTGGCCGGGGGGGGCATCCGTGGCGGCAAGACGATCGGGGCAACCGATGACTTCGGCTTCGCCGCCGTCGAGGACAAGGTCCACGTCAACGACCTGCACGCCACGATGCTCGGCCTGATGGGAATCGATCACGAGGAGCTGACCTACCTCTTCGAAGGCCGTTACCGCCGCCTCACTGACGTCGGCGGCCAGAACAATCTCGCGGCGCGACTGGTGCGTGCCTGAAGCACCCCACCAATGCTCCCTCGTGTCCGTTCCTTCTCACTCTCTCCATCGTGGAACCTCGTGATGCCACGCAACGTTCCGGCCACCACTGGTTCGGCAATTCCGGAAGCTGTTCCCTGATCGGTGACGCCATGCTCAAGTTCATCTCGCAAGACACCACATCCACATCGACCAACTCCCCTGGGAAGACACCACGATGATCCGACTGTTGCTCGTCCTGGCGATGACACTCGCAAACACCGTCCCGGCCACCGCCGCCAGGCCCCTCGAATTGATCGACGCCTTCGCTCTCGAATACGCCTCGGACCCGCAGATCTCTCCCGACGGCAAACGGGTCGTCTACACCCGCAACGCGATGGACATCATGACCGACCGGGTCCGTGGCCGGTTGTGGACCATCGACACCGACGGCAAGAACCACCGCCCGCTTCTGGACGACTCGGTCAAGGCGTCCGGAGCCCGCTGGTCCCGCGACGGCAGGCGATTGGCGTACGTCGTCAGCGGCAAGAGCGGCAGCGAGCTGGTCGTGCGGTGGGCAGGTTCCGGAGAAACGGCCCGCATCGCCCAACTGGAACGTTCGCCCGGCAACCTGGTCTGGTCACCCGACGGCAACCAACTGGCCTTCACGATGTTCGTCCCCTCGGCCCCCAAACCCTTTGTCACGCTGCCGGCAGCACCCAAGGGCGCCGAGTGGGCCAAGCCGGCACGGGCGATCGACCGGGTCCATTACCGGGCCGACGGCCGAGGCTACCTGGAGCGGGGATTTTCGCACGTCTTTGTCATCCCCGCCGACGGTGGACGTCCCCGACAGCTCACCTCCGGCGACTACAACCACTCGGGTCAACTCGCCTGGACCGCCGAAGGAACCCGCATCATCTTCTCGGCCACCCGACGCAAGGGCTGGGAACTGGAGACCCGCCGTTCGGACCTCTACGCCGTCACGATCAACAACAGGAAGATTGCACGGTTGACCGACCGCGACGGTCCCGACCACGCCCCGTCCGTCTCACCAGACGGCGAATGGGTCGCGTACCTGGGTTTCCGGGACATGGGCAAGAGTTACCAGGACGATGAACTGACGCTGGCCCGTCTCGACAAGCCGTCCGACCCGCGACGACTGGCCCGCTTGCTGGACCGAAACCTGTCGAGCTGTACCTGGGCCGAAGCCGGCGACGGGCTGTATGTGCAATACGACGACCAGGGAGTGACCAGAGTCGGGTTCGTCTCGTTGAAGAAGCCGGACAGGGTCATTCCGGTTGCCACCAACATCGGGGGCACCACGATCGGACGACCCTACGCCAGCGGCACCTTCAGCGTCTCGCACAAGGGCACCGTCGCCTACACGCAGACCCGCCCCGAACATCCCGCCGACGTGGCGATCGCCGCTCGCGGTAAGACGGCCCGGCGGATCACCCGGCTCAACGACGACCTCTTCTCGCAGCGACAACTCGGCCATACCGAGTCGATCCGCTACAAGTCGTCGTTCGACGGTCGCGAGATCCAAGGTTGGGTCGTCACACCCCCCGGCTTCGATCCCCGGGGCCGCACCAAGACGTCCAAGCGACACCCGGTGATGCTGGAAATCCACGGGGGACCGTTTGCCAACTACGGCGAACGGTTCTCGTTCGAAGTCCAGTTGTACGCAGCCGCCGGGTACATCGTGCTCTACACCAATCCTCGCGGCAGCACCGGTTACGGCCGGGAGTTCGCCGACCTGATCGACCACAACTACCCCTGCGAAGGCGATTTCCAGGACATGATGTCCGGCCTCGACGTGCTGATCGAGCGGGGCTGGGCCGATCCGAAGCAGCAGTACATCACCGGTGGCAGCGGGGGCGGCATCCTCACCGCCTGGGTCGTCGGCAAGACCGGTCGGTTCCGCGCCGCGGTGGCCCAGAAGCCGGTCATCAACTGGCACAGCTTCATCGGTGTCACCGACGCCTACCCCGGCATCGCCCGCTACTGGTTCCACCACATGCCGTGGGAGGAGCCCCAGCGGTACCTGGCCCGTTCTCCGATCTCGCTGGTCGGCAAGGTCACCACGCCGACGATGCTGCTGACCGGCGAGGACGACCACCGCACGCCGATCTCCGAGTCCGAGCAGTTCTACCAGGCCCTGAAGCTCCGAGGCGTCGACACGATGATGGTCCGCGTGCCCGGGGCCGGCCACGGCATCGTCGCCCGGCCCAGCCGCCTGATGGTCAAGGTCGCCCACGTGCTGAAGTGGTTCGAGGTGCACCGCTAGGCGAACCCGGCCACGATCCGCCGCCACCTGCCCTACGAGAGGATCTCGCGAACGACTCGACCCGAGACATCGGTCAACCGGATGTCGCGGCTGTTGTGGCGGAAGGTCAGTCGCTCGTGGTCCAACCCCAGCTGGTTCAGAACGGTTGCGTGCAGGTCGTGCACGCTGACACGATTCTCGACAGCCTTCATCCCGATCTCGTCGGTCGCCCCGTAGTGCGTTCCGCCCCGGATCCCCCCACCGGCCATCCAGGTGGTGAACGCCAACGGGTTGTGGTCGCGACCGGTGCCGCCGGTCTGCACCAGCGGCAGCCGTCCGAACTCGCCGCAGCAGACCACCAGCGTCGATTCGAGCAGGCCTCTCTGTTTCAGGTCGGTCAGCAACCCCGAGATCGGCCGATCGGTCTCACCGGCAAACTGGCGATGGTTCTTGTCGATGTTGCTGTGGCCGTCCCAGCAATCGTCGTTGTTGAAACCCCCGCTGTAGAGCTGGACGAACCGGACCCCCCGCTCGACCAACCGCCGGGCCAGCAATGCCTGGCGTCCGAAGTGCCCGCATTGCGGATCGTCGAGACCGTACAGCGAGCGGGTCGCCGGTGTCTCCTGAGACAGGTCCAGCGCTTCGGGAGCCGCCATCTGCATCCGGTAGGCCAGCTCGAAGCTGCGGATCCTCGCTTCCAGTTCCCCGCGGCCCGGCAACCGTCGCTTGTGCTGGCGGTTCAACCTGGTGATCAGCCCCAGTTGCCGACGCTGCATCGTGTCGGTCAGCAGGCCGGGCCGCCTCAGGTTGTCGATCGGCGTGTCGTGGCTGACGACGGGGGTTCCCTGGTACACGCCGGGCAGAAACGCAGAACCCCAGGCCGGCGCCCGCGACTTGGGGGTGCCGCGGCCACGCGAATCGTACATCACGATGAACCCGGGCAGGTTGCGGTTCCCGGTCCCCAGCCCGTACGTCACCCACGACCCCACGCAGGGGAAGCCCATCCTGGCCATCCCGGTATTCATCTGGAACTGCGCCGGCGAGTGGTTGTTCTCGTGAGCAAAACACGAATGAACGAACGCCATGTCGTCGCTGTGTTGAGCGGTGCGGGTGAAGAGCTCCGAGCACCAGGTCCCCGAATCGCCGTACCGTCGGAACGAGAACGGTGAACGCATGATCGGACCGCCCGCCCCGGCAAAGAATCCCGTCGATTGGTCAAAGTCCTTGACCGTCTGCCCGTGCCGCCGGGCGAGGGCCGGCTTGTAGTCCCACGTGTCCACCTGGCTGGGGGCCCCGTGCATGAACAACCAGATGACCGAACTCGCCGACGGAGTGTGGTGACCCGCCCGCGGAACCAGGGGTGCCCGCGGATCGGGGCCCGCCGTGGTCTCGCCGGCCAGCAGGCTCGCCAGCGCCAAGGTGCCGCAACCGGCCCCTGCCCGCGACAGGAAATCGCGACGCGATCCGTAGCCGGTCATCCGGTAGGCCAGGGGAAGTTCGGTCATGAGCAACACACCGCTCCGGCAGGGTACTTGGATTACTCGATGTACAGGAATTCGTTGAGGCAGAAGACGGCCTGGCAGAGATCGACCAGGGCCAGGTCGAGTGGATCGATGGGCTGGTGGCCCAGGTACACCCGGCCCTGCCGAGCATGCAGCAACCAGACCTGTTCGTCAGAGAGTGCTCGACGATAGATACGGACCTCGGCCAGGGCACCGTGAAACGCTCCCGAGGGATCCTCGTCAATCAGCCCCAGCTTCAGCGGAACGTCATTGTCGACATTCGTCGGTGAGGGTTCGGCCAGGATGCGGTCCGGAGAAACCGCCTGGTCGAGATACAGCTTTACGGTTCCCTTCGAACGGACAGCCGTCGCCCGATGCCAACGGCCCTTGTGGATCGTCCCGTACGAATCGAGGTAGTTGACCGGCCCCTTGCCGTTGCGGAGGTTGCGGGTCGAAAACCGCAGGTGGCCACGTTCCTCGTGGAAGAAGTACCCGGTGTAGGACGTGCCGCTGCCGGGATAGGAATCCTTGCCCAGGATCTGGGTCCCGTTGACGCTGGCCGGATCCATGCGAAACACGACCGACACGGTGAATTCTCCGGTCCCGAATTCCACGCTTGGATTGTCGTCGGCCTGCAACACCGTCGGCTTGGGGCCGAAGGCAACCGCCGGTCGGCCAGTCGGTGTCGCCGCCACGACCAACCGTGGCCGTCCCGAGGCCCGCGGACGAAATACGATGCCGGTCCGCTGAGATCGAGCATCTGCCCAGCGAGACACCTCGCCCGGGTCCAGGCCCTCGGCGGTCAGGTCCAGCACCAGTTGATTTTCGTCGGCAATCAGTTGCTCGGCGGCTCCTTCGCGGGTCATGGCCCGGTAGCCGGCCCGCTGCTGCTGCAGGAACTCGGTCAAGACAACCAGTTCCTCGGACGTGGCCTCGCGTCCCAACGCCCTGACAAAGAGGTCCCGGACCAGGTCCACCGAACCGGCCCGTGGCCGATCCTGCCTCAGCTGGCGTGCGAACGAGGCCGCTGCCTGGCGAACCACCGGGCCGTTGAGCAATGCCAGGGCCTGGGGTGAGACGATCGTGGACGAACGGGTGGCGGTTCCCTGCAGGGTGTCGGGGAGGTCGAAAAGTGCCATCAACGGGTCCGGCCGGCTCCGCTTGACCCGGAAGTACACCGCCCGTCGCGGGTTGCCCGAATCGAGCGAACCGGGACCGAACATCCGGCCGTCGAACCGGTCACCGAACACCAGCAGGCTGTCGCGGATCGACTCGGCCTCCAGCCGTCGTACCGCCCGACCACGAAACAGCGCCCGGTCCTGCTCGGTCTGCGCCCGGTTCAGGACCGCCTGGCGGTAGGTCGCGCTGGAGAGCACCAACCGGTGAATCGGCTTCAATCGCCAGCCGTTGCGGATCAACTCGGACGCCAGCCAGTCGAGCAATCCGGGGTGAGTCGGCCTCTGGCCCTGGTCACCGAAGTCGTTGGGAGTGGCCACCAGCCCGCGGCCGAAGTGATGCTGCCAGACCCGGTTGACGATCACCCGGGCCAGCAGGTGACCGGCCCCACGGCGATTGTCGGTGATCCAGCGGGCCAGACCCGATCGTCGGAACGTCGGCCGGTCCTTCCCGGTTTCTGGTGGCTGATTCGGACCGGCAAACTGCCGTTCGGTCACACCCTCGGACAGCAACACGTCCAGGTAACCGGGACGAACCTCGTGGTCCTTCAACTTCACGTCACCGCGACGCAGGAACCAGGTCCTGGTGTAGAAGGCCGGACCCGGGTTGTAGAGCCGGGGCAACGGTTTCAGGCCTTCACCGGCCACCAGCACCGTACGGACTCCCGCCGCGCTGGTCGCCCCGGTCGAAAGCTCCACCTCGCCGCGGATGGTCCGCTCGAAGATCGCCGCAAACCGGTAGTACTCTTCCTGCGAAATCGGATCGAACTTGTGGTCGTGGCATCTTGCACAACCGACCGAGAGTCCCAGCAGCGAGGTGCCGACCGTGTTGACCAGGTCGTCGAGTTCGTCGTACCGCTCCTGCTCGACCCGCACCTTGGCGATGTCGGCGTTGTGAACACCGGCGGCCAGGAATCCCGTGGCCATCCTCGCCAGGGGGTCGCCGGCAGCCAGTTCGTCACCGGCCAACTGCCAGCTGACGAAGCGATCAAACGGCATGTCGTCGTTGAACGCCCGGATCACGAAATCGCGAAAGTGGTAGGCGTTGTCGTTGTCCAGGTCGTGTTCAAATCCGTAACTTTCGGCAAAACGCACCACGTCCAGCCAGTGACGACCCCACCGCTCTCCCAGGTGCGGATTGACCAGCAGGCGGTCGACCAGCCGCGACCACGCGTCCGGACGACGGTCTGGCAGGAAGCGTTCACGTTGCCCGGGTGTCGGCGGCAGCCCCAACACGTCGAAACAGATGCGGCGGAGCAGAACTCCAGCGGTCGCCCGGTCTGCCGGCTGCTGCTTGCCCTGCTCGATCCGTCTCAGGATGAACCGGTCGATCGTGTTGTCCGGCCAGTCGCTGTTGGCCACGTCGGGAACGGTGAACCGCAGCGGCTGGAACGACCAGAATCCGAGCGGCTCGTCGGCGGCCAGCGGCCTCGCGGCGACAAGCAGGAGAACCACGATCCGAAATACGGTCTTCACGGTCACCAGCACCTGGACACACGGGGAAACGGCTGCACGCCAGAATGACACATCACGGGCACTCGTTCCACGGCAGATGCGACGCCGATGCCGGTGCCGGTTCGTTGTCTGCAACGTGAGGCTGTCTCATAATCACGCGGTCCATCTCGAGCCAGATTGGTTTCCCGACATGAAGATCACCCGCATCGAAGTCCGAACCGTAGCACCCGAAGTCCAGCGGTTCACCTGGTCGTTCGATCTCCCCGAACAGTTCATGACCAACACGGTCGTGCGGATCGAGACCGACGCGGGGGTCGAGGGCGTGGCGGGCGTGTCCAACTACACCTCCTACGACTTCGACCGGTACACGGCCGAGACGATCCGCCACCTGGCCCCGGTGCTGATCGGCCGCGACCCTCGCGAGCATGACCAGATCTACTACGACCTCCGCCCCCGAGTCTTCCCGCTCTCACCCGGCGCGTTGGCCGTCGTCGATGTCGCACTCTGGGACCTGGCCGGACGGCTCGCCGAGAAGCCGGTGCACGAACTGCTGGGGGCCACCCGCACCGGCATTCCGGCCTACGCCAGCACACCGTTGATGGACGACGTGCCGGCCTACCTTGAACTGATCGGACAGCGGCTCGACATGGGATTCACCGCCGTCAAGTTCCACTGCTGGTGCCTGCCCGAAAAGGACCTCGAACTCTGCCGGGCGGCACGCGAACGATTCCCCGAGACAGCTTTCATGCACGATGTCGAGAACAACTACTCACACGAGGACGCACTGCGTGTGGCCGGAGAACTGGC
>CAUZRQ010000115.1:0-17369 GCA_963582065.1 Planctomycetota bacterium
GCCGGCCGACTCCCGAACGGTCGCTGATCAGGTTGCCCTTGCCCTCGGTGAAAGTGTAAAGAGCCTGCAGGCCGCCGGAGACGCGCTGGGCCTTGATGGCACCGGGAAAGGCACAGACCAGGACGGATATCAACAGCCAGGTCCCGATGACCTTGGCCGGCCCATGTCCCCTTGGTTGGCAACGCCCAGATAGCATTCTGGCATCCTGGCTGATCGGTGCGGTCTCGCTTCGGCAGCTTGGATTCTCGTCGAAGAAAGGGAGAGGATGCAAGTCGTGTCGGCTGGTCCCGCTTCGCGTGATTCGGCGGCGATGAGATGGGGTACTACACCGGTTCCTTCATGTCGCCGGACGGCCGTCGCGGAGTATCATGGGTGGTCCCGCGACAGTTTCTGGACCGGAAACCAATCATGCGCCGATGGGTGTTCTTGTGTGCGATCAGCCTGGGGAGCTCTGCCGCGCCAGCGGTTGACGCCGCCGACGAGTCGCTGCACGCGGCGATCGATCGGCTGATTGACGCACAGGCCGGCGACGCGGTCAGGGCTCCCGCGGCCGACGATGCCGAGTTCCTGCGCCGAGTGATGCTCGATCTGGCCGGCCGGATCCCGACCCACATCGAGACGTCCCGATTTCTTGACGACAAGAGCTCAAAGAAGCGAGACGTGCTGATCGACTCGTTGCTCGCCGGGCAGGACTACCCGCGGCGGATGCAGGAGTTGTTCCACGCGATGCTGATGGAGCGACGAGGTGACCACGTCGAGTGGACGAAGTTTCTGCGGCATGCGTTTGCCAAGAACCTGCCGTGGGACCAGGTGGCCCGGGCGATGCTGGCCCCGGATTCCGGTGATGAGAACCTGCGGGGAGCCGCCTACTTCCTGACGGCGCGGTTGACCAAGGAGGGTGCGATGGCCCCGGTCGACGTGCCGGGCTTGACTCGAGATGTCGGCCGGCTGCTCGCCGGAGTCGATCTCGGCTGTGCTCAGTGTCACGACCACGTCAGCATCGACGACTACAAGCAGGTCGATTTCCAGGGCCTGCACATGATCTTCGAGAACATGCAGTCCCGCCGCGGGGACAGCTTCCCGGCGGTGACCGAGCGGGTGATGAAGAAGGACAAGGAGTTCCAGTCGGTCTTCACGATGGATCCGCGGACCACCGGTCTCAGGATCCCCGGCGCCGGAGACGTGCCGATCCAGACATTTCCCAAGGGCGAGGAGTACTCGGTGGCTCCGGACCGCAAGGCCAAGACCCCCGGCGTGCTGAAGTTCAGTCCGCTCAAGGAACTGGCCCGCGGGTTGGCCGCCCGGGGCAACCCCCTGTTCGCTCGCAACATCGTCAACCGCCTCTGGTTCGTGATGATGGGTCGCGGCCTGGTCGAACCGCTGGACCTGTTCCATTCGGCCAATCCCCCCACTCACCCCGAACTGCTCGAACGGCTCGCCACCGAATTCACGGCTCACGATTTCGACATCAAGTGGCTGCTGGGCCAGTTGGCGCGAAGTGAGTGTTACCAGCGGAGTTCGCGGCTACCGGGCGAAGGCCCGTTGCCGGATGCGACGACCTATGCCGTGGCCAACCAGAAGCGACTCTCCGCCGAGCAGCTCTTCTGGAGCACGATGATCGCCACTGGCGAGATCAGTCGCATGAAGCCGAAGCCGGGCACGGGGCTCGAGCAGGTGGTCGCACAGACCGAGAGCCTGGCCGCATTGCAGAAGCAGTTCCTGAAGACGTTTGCGAATCCGCCTCGAGAGCCTGAGGTCGACTTTGCTCCGACGGTCAAGGGTGCGTTGTACCTGATGCACGACGAGAAGGTGCTCGAGTTGTTGAAGCCTCGGACGGGCAACCTCATCGAGCGACTCTCGAGCATGAAAGACACGAAGCAGGCGGCCGAGGCCTTGTTCCTGGCGGTGGTCAGTCGAAGGCCAAGCGGCTCGGATCGCGAGGCGGTCGAGCGGCTGCTGGAGAAGAAGGAGGGTGTGGCCCGCGCCGAGGCGATCGGCCAACTGGCCTGGGCGTTGCTGACGTCGACGGAGTTCTGTGTCAATCACTGACCGAGAGATCGGTGTCGGAGCATTCGGAGCATTCGGAGAAATGGGATGAGTCACTGCCGCCCATGGGAGCACGGCTGGTCGCGGCGTCGCATGCTGGGGGCCCTGGCAGCCGGGTCTGCGGCGGCCGGCGGGGCCGGTGCGGCCGGGCTGGGAGGCCTGTTGCAGCCGGCCGTGGCGGATGAACTAGCACGCAACGACAAGCAGATCCTGTTGATCTGGCTCGATGGTGGGATGAGCCAGTTGGAGAGCTGGGATCCGAAACCGAACACTCCCTTCGGCGGTCCGTTTCGTTCGATTCCGACCACATTGCCGGGAATCCATGTCAGCGAGTTGATGCCGAAGCTTGCCCGCCAGATGAAGCGGTTGGCGTTGGTCCGTTCGATGAAGACCGAGGACGCCAATCACTCGTCGGGTGTCCCCAAGATCATGCGTGGTCATCCTCGCAACCGCGGCGTGACCTATCCCTTCTTCGGCTCGGCGGTGGCCAAGCTGATGGGCCCCACCGCCAGCGGTCTGCCGCCCTACGTGTGGGTCAAGCCGGGCAATGGCGGTTTCATTTCCAAGCATGCCGGGTTCCTGGGTGCCAGGTATGGGGCGCTGGCCCTGGGTGACGGCAAGCCGCCGGCGAACCTCGTCCGGCCTGATTCGATCACTTCCGACGCCGACCGGGTCCGCCAGGAACTCCGCAAGAAGTTCAATCGCCAATTCGCCGACCGGCGACGGGGCGACTTCAACGAGGCCAACAGCTACGTCTACGACGTGGCACAGACACTGATGAAGCACGTCGAGCTGTTCGACGAGAAGCAACTCAAGGAGACCGACCGGCAGCGGTACGGGACTCACGACCTGGGCCGGCACGCGTTGCTGGCGAGGCGGTTGATCGAGGCGGGCGTGAGGTTTGTCCAGGTCACCTCCTACGGCTGGGACACTCATGGCGACAACTTCAACTCTCACGCCAGCCGCATGCCCAAAGTCGACCAGTCGATCTCGGCATTGATCGAGGACCTGTTTGACCGGGGTCTCGACGAGAGGGTGCTGGTGGTGGTGATGGCCGAGTTCGGGCGGACGCCTCGGATCAACGGCTCGGTCGGCCGCGATCACTGGCCCAACGCCTGGAGCGTGGCGATGACCGGCTGCGGGATCCGCACCGGGACCGTGGTGGGCGAGACCCTTGCGGACGGGACCGACGTGAAGAGCACCCCCTACGACATCGGTCACATGTTCCACACCTGGTTCTCGGCCGTCGGTCTCGATTCGGCCGAGGCCCAGTACATGAACGGAACCCAGCCGTTGCCGATTGCCCACGATGACATGCACAAGGTCGACGAGTTGTTGATTTGAGGCCCGTTGGGCCGGAGATGCACAGATGGCCGACGCGCCAAAGCCCACCGAGAAGAAGCCGCCCGAGCCGCGAGAGCTGTTCAAGCTCGACTGCGACCGGCAACTGATGGTCGCCCGTTTCACCGCGTGCGGGCGGATGCTGGTGGCCGGTGGTTATGACGCGTCGATTCGGCGATGGGACCTGTGTGCCGAGCAGACCGTCGAGGTGGACCGTGTGGAGGGACACCACGGGTGGGTTTCGTGGCTGGAGGTTCAGCCGGGTGGTGACCTGGTCTTCAGTGCCGACACCTGGGGCCGGCTGCAGGCGACGCGCGGGATTGCTGGAACACCCGAGATTGCCTGGCATCACGAACAGGCTCACGACGGCTGGATCCGTTCGCTGTCGGTTTCAGACGACGGCCAGGCGTTGGTGACGGCCGGCCGTGACGGAGTGATCCGGGTGTGGTCAGCCGTCGACGGCAAGCTGCTGCACCAGTTGAAAGACCATCCGGCCGACGTGTTTGCCGTGGCGATTCACCCGGAGAAGAAGGTGATCGTGACCGGAGACCTGTTCGGCGTACTCAGGCGGTTCGAACTGCCTGGCGGAAAATGCGTGAGCGAGACGTCACTGGCAGGGATGCATTTCTACAAGCGGATCCAGGATGTCGGCGGATTACGGCTGTTGCGGTTCCACGATCGAGGGCGGACGCTGATCTGTGCCGGTGGAGAGCCTCAGGCGACCGGACGAGCCATTGCAGTTCCCACGATCCACTGGCTGGATTGGCCGGGATTGAAGATCCGGCACACGGCTCGCCTGGGAGCCAAGAACCACGGGTTCGTATTCGACCTGGCGTGGCATCCCGGTGGGTACTGGGCTGTGGTCACCAGCGGACAGCCGGGTTCCGGACAGTTCCTGCTGTTGAAGCCGGGCCAGGAGAAGCCGTTCTTCAATACAACCAAGATGTCCAACTGCCACAGCCTGGCGGTTCATGGGGACGGACGGATAGTGGTGACCGCATCCAACCGGAACAGCCAGGGCAACGGAGCGGTACGGGACAAGCGGGGCAATTACGTTGCCAATTTCTCTCCGCTGCACGTCTTCGCGCCGCCGGGATCCGAGGAGAAGCCGGCGGCTGGTTGATGGATCGTACAGGCGGGATTCGGTCTGTTCTCTACGAGGGTCTTGAATCAGGAATCCCGATATTGGGCAGTGGAGTGTGGAGGAGCGATGTGATGGGGAGAATCTCTCGGCGAGTGGTTTTGAGTCGCATGGCGGCAGCGGCCGGTGCTGCAGTCTTCCCGCATGCGACCCGGTCCGAACCGGCAGGGTCGGATGGGAAGCGGGGAATTGTTTCCGTCAGTCGAGGTCCGGCTGACCTGGTCGTGCCCGCCGATGGTGATGGCTTCCGGTACGGGACCGGGTACCTGTTCCAGGCCGGACCCACCCAGGCGGGGTTGATGTGCAACCTGAGGACCGAGGGGTTTCCGGTGGGCGACTTTGAAGCCGGCATGGACGCGGTGATCTTCGACGACGCCGCGAAGATCAACCGGGCCAGGCCGGTGCCCGTGACGCGGACGACCCGGTACGCCGATCGGATCACCGGCAAGTGGCGGGTCGTGCTCAAGCACGGTGTGAAGGGAGGATTTGTCCCCTTCGGTGCCCGTCGCGCCGATGGCAGCCCTCATCCTCACGCCGGCACCGGGGTGGGTTTCTGCGAGGCGCTGGATTTCCCGATGAAGCCGGACGGGTCGTACGACAAGCGGGAGAAGACCAGGGGAATGGTCCGTACGACCGAACTGCAGCACCTGGCGTTTGATGGGAAGCGGTTCTCGGTGACAGGAACCGAGACGTTCACCGAGGCGAGTCCCCTGAAGGTGGCCGGGACGAAGTGGAAGATTTACTGCCCCAGCCTGCGGATGGGGATTCCCGACGGAGACGACCTGTTGATGGCCGTTGCGGCGACGACCGGTGATACCCGGGCGTGGTTTGCCAAACCCCACGTGGTCGGCGTGTCCCGCTGGAAGTGCGTGGACGGTCGTTGGCGGCCGGTCGAATTTTCTCCGGTTATGGCCGATCGCAAGACCTCCAAAAAGCAGGTGGTCTACGACGTCGAGGTGAGACTGGTGGCGATCGAGCCGACGCTGATCCGGGACATCGACGGATCGCTGTTGTTCTCGGCGCGGTTTGCTTATGAGTCCTACGACGAGCACGTGCTGCGGGTCTGGCGATCGACCGACGGAGTGGACTGGAAGCGGATCCTCGAGTGTCCCGAGACCAAGGGGCAGGCTCCGGTGTCGCTCAACCGGGCAGCTGATGGGACTCCCTACCTGGTGTCGAATCCCCTCGGGCGAGAGCGGGACCGGCTGGTGTTGTGGCCGCTCAACGAGGAACGCAACGGAGTGCTCGACCCGGTACTGGCTCGCGATGCGCTCGAACAGTTCGGGCCCACCCCCAGCAGAAAGCCCTGGTTCATGGATCATCCCAATGCAGCGGTGGTCCGGCTGGCCGATGGCCACTGGCACAATCTGCTGGTCTACCGAATCATGGACCGGGGAGAACATTCCGGTCGGGCCCCGGCGAAGCAGACGGGTTTGTATGTCGAGACGGTTCGCTCGACCGGAGCCGAACATCCGGCCTGGCGATTCTGAACGGCGGGAGTCCGGGACGGTGAGTGACGACCGACGTGACCGCTTGTTGGCAGCCTATCGCGACACAGCCTATGAGGCCGATGTCGGTGGCACGCTTGTTGAACTGAGGATCGGTGAACCGGCCACCGACTGGGGACACCTGGACAGCGGTCAACCGGACACCGCGTGGGCCTTCATTTCCGCGGCCAATCCCGGGTCGATACGGCTGTCGTCGGAGGACAATCTCTCGCGGCACCAGGCACTGGTGACGGAACTCTCCGGCCGATATTTCGACGTGTTCCAGGGGCGGGGTGTCCCTGACGGGGATGACTGGGAGCCGGAGATCAGCCTGCTGGTGGTGGGGATCGATCGTGACGACGCGGTGGCGATCGGTCGCGGGTTTGGGCAGGTGGCGATCGTCTGCGGGCGCATCGGTGGCGTGGCCGAACTGGTGGAGTGCCTGGAGGAGGCGGGCTAGTCGTCGGCCCACAGACAGGAGTTCGGGGCTGTGTGCAGCCGCACGATCTCGCGGTCCGTTTTTCGATTCGCTGCTGCGGCGAGAGGTCGACTCGGGTTTGGTAAGCTGGGGGACGAGAAACCACGGCAATCGAACGACACCCACGATGAGAACGGAAAGCAAAGATGTCCGACCGATGGAAAAGCTCCGCGATGGCACTGGGATTGATCTGTAGCGTGATGGCGATGCCGTTGGCCGCGGACGATGAGTTGCTGGTCTTCGTGTCGGCCTTCGGCAAGGGCGACGCGGGAGCGATCCACGCGTTGCGGGTCGATACGAAAAGCGGGCAGGTGAAACCGGTCCACCGCACGACAAACGTCGAGAACCCGTTTTTCCTGGCCCTCTCTCCGGACCGCAAGTTCCTCTACTCGATTCATGCCGACGATTTCGGTGACGATGTCAACGACGAGATCGCGGCGTTTCGGCTCGACGGAGACACCGGCCGCATGAAGCTGATCAATCGCCAGTCAGCCCTGGGCACCACGGCCTGCTACCTGGATGTCGACGCCACCGGTCGCACACTGGTCGTCGCCAACTACTCTTCCGGCAGTGTCGCTTCACTGCCGATCGGCAAGGATGGTTCGCTGGGGAAGGCGGCCACCTTCGTGCAGCACAAGGGCGGCAGCGTGAATCCCACGCGGCAGTCCGAGCCGCATGCCCACTGTTTTGTCATCAGCCCGGACAACCGTTTCGTGCTCTCGGCCGATCTCGGACTCGACCAGGTTCTCAGCTACCGGCTCGATGACGACGATGCCAAGTTGACCATTCCGCGGCAGCCCTTCGTACGGACCCCGGCAGGTGCCGGTCCCCGACACCTGACGTTTCATCCCAACGGCCGCTGGGTGTACGTGATCCACGAACTCTCCAACGCGGTGTCCGTGCTGGACTACAACAAGAGAAGCGGGGTGTTGATCGAACGCCAGACGCTCTCGACTCTGCCGGCCGACTTTGACGGCACCAGTCACTGTGCCGACGTGAAGGTGACTCCCGATGGGCGTTTCGTCTACGGGACCAACCGGGGTCACGACTCGATCGCCATCTACCGGGTCGGCAAGTCCGGCAAGCTGACGACGGTGGCGATCGTTCCCAGCCTCGGCAAGGGGCCGCAGAACCTGGCGATCACTCCCGACGGGCGACTGCTGTTGTGTGCCAACATGCCCAGCGGCAACGTGGCCGTGTTCCGGATCGACAGCAAGAGTGGTGGACTGAAGTCGGTGGGTGAGCCGATCAAGATTCCCAGCCCCTCGTGCATCATGATCCGTTAGCCGCCGCCGGGTGGATCCGTGCTTGCCGTGACCCGGTGATCGGATGACAATGCGTACCTGTTGCCACGACCCGAGTCCCCACGGGATGACCGACGCGCGATGCTGAGGATCCAGGGAAATCCCCGCACGCTCTGCGACGGCCTGACGCGTCGCGACCTGCTCCATGTGGGTGCGCTGGGACCGCTGGGCATCGGGCTGGGCGACGTGATGGCGGCCGAGTCCGCCGCATCACAATCGCCCGGGCTGGGCTCGGCCAAGTCGTGCATCCTGCTGTTCCCCTACGGGTCGCCCTCCACCCACGAAACGTTCGACCCGAAGCCCGACGCGCCGGTCGAGATCCGGGGCGAACTGGGGTCGATCGAATCGAACCTGCCGGGGCTGAGGGTCTGCGAGTTGCTGCCGCGGGTCGCCGGTGTGATGGACAAGGTGACCGTCGCCCGTTCGCTGACGCACCAGTACCCGCTCCACGGTGTGGCGTACGCTGTGACCGGCATCCCAACCTACACGCCGGCACTGGAGACCAAGGCCCGGGACCTGAAGCACTGGCCCTATGTCGGCTCGGTTGTCGAATACCTCGACGCACAGCAGGGGCTCCATCCGCCGAGTGGCATGCCGGGCAATCTCGGCCTGCCGTGGCTGATGAACTCGCAGACTGACAATCCGGCAGTCAACGCCGGGGTCTTTTCGGGATTCCTCAACAACCGGTATGACCCGGTCTGGACCGACTTCGACGGTCCGGGGCTGCACGTCGCCCCCAAGAACACGGTGCCACAGACCAAGAGATTCAAGAACCCGTTCGGTGGCACGACGCCTGGAGGGCGGTTCCGCATGTCGCCGGCGGCACGGCTGTCCAAGGATCTGTCGATCGAACGGCTGGGCCTGAGACAATCACTGCTCGAACAGTTTGAACGCGGACGCCGCGACCTGGACGCCAGCCTGGAGGTCCAGGCGATGGACCGGCAGCGTGAGGTGGCGATGTCGTTGCTGACATCCAGCCGGGTTCTGGATGCCCTGGACATTGACCGTGAGCCACGGGCCCTGCGAGAGCGATACGGCATGACGCTGTTCGGCCAGACCTGCCTGGCCGCGCGGCGGCTGATCGAATCGGGAGCGAGATTCGTGACGGTGCTGTGGGATTGTTTCGGCCAGTTTGCCAACGGGGCCTGGGACACTCACCAATACCACTATCCCCGCCTGAAAGAACTGCTGCTGCCCGGTTTCGACCTGGCGTATTCGGCACTGATCGAGGACATGTCGGACCGGGGTTTGCTGGACGAGACGCTGGTGATGTGGATGAGCGAACACGGCCGGACCCCCAAGCTCAACTCCAAGCCCGGCGGCGGTCGAGACCACTGGTCGCGGGCCTACACGTCGGTGGTTGCCGGTGGCGGAACGGCGGCCGGTCGGGTCGTCGGCCGCACGACTCCCGATGGTGGCGATGTCGCCCAGACACCCATCTCTCCCAAGGACATGCAGGCCACGCTGTATCACCTGCTGGGCCACGACCCTCACACGACGATGCCCGATCGCAACGGCCAGCCTCATCCGATCGCCGGGACCGGCAGCCTGCGCCCGGAATTGCTGGGCTAGCAGCCCGTTGAAAAACCGGGAATCTGGGGTCAGACGCCGCCCGTGGCGGGGCCTGACCCCTTTTTCTCCGGCAACGCTGTCTGGCCGAAGGGTTCAGGCCCCGCTTGTGGTCCGCCTCCGGCGTATCACAGGCGGCGTCTGACCCCGGGCTCTCGGTTCTTCAACCTGCCGCAGGCGGGCTATACCGACTGCTGAGCAGATCCAGCCCGGGGGTCCCAACCCGTGCATGTCGTGCTAGACTGACGCTTCGAGCCTGCCATCTCCGGTCCTGGCCGTTTCTTCGAGATCCGCGTTGTGATCATCAGCCCCTCACTTGCTCGGATCGGCCGACGCCAGGCGATGTCGTCGCTGGCCGCCGGCGGACTGGGTCTCTCGCTGAGTGGATTGCTGCAGGCTCGGGAGATTTCTGCGTCAGGAGGTCCGGCCTCCAAGCCGGCGATCCGATCGTGCATCATCGTGTTCTACTACGGTGGCCCGAGTCATCTCGAGACGTACGACATGAAGCCCGAGGGTCCCTCGGCGATCCGGGGCGAATTTCGGCCGGTCGCCTCGAGCGCCCCCGGGATGCCGGTCTGTGAGCACCTGCCCCGGATGGCCAGGGTGATGGACCGTTGTGCGGTGGTTCGCAGCATGCACCACACCAACCGGCTGCACGATTCGGCGTCGACCGAGTCGTTGACCGGCCGGCAGGGTCCGATGGGCGACCGCGAGGAATTCGCGCCGATCGACCAGTTCTTTCCCAGCTACGGTGCGGTGGTCAACTTCTTCAACTCTCAGCACGACATCGACATTCCCCACGCCGCTCTGCCGTGGGTCTTTCACAACGTCGTCCCCACGCCGTGCCAGGGGGGCGGGTTCCTGGGCAAGGCGTTCGACCCGTTCCAGATCACCGGTGATCCCAAGACGCTGACGTATTCGAACAAGGCGTTGAAGTCGCCCGAGACGCTCACCGCCTCACGCTTGGCCGGTCGGCGGAGCCTGCTCGACCAATTCGACGCCGGCCTGCCGGCGGCCGCCACGACCATGGCCATGACGGACCTGAAGACGTTCTACGAACGGGCCTACGAGTTGATCCAGTCACCGATGGTGGCTCGGGCACTCGACATCGACAGCGAGCCGACCGTGTTGCGTGAGCGATACGGGATGATGAAGGAGATCCCTCGCGGAGGCGGCAACGGGGCCGAGAAGGGATATGGCAGGAACATGCGGGGTCAGAACCTGCTGCTGGCCCGGCGGCTGGTCGAGGCGGGTGTGCCCTTTGTGAACATCTACGACTTCCTGCAGCAGGGTCAGAACTGGGACTCGCACCGCGACAACTTCAACCAGCACAAGAAGTTCCTGCTGCCCCAGGCCGACCAGGCCCTCTCGACTCTGATCGAAGATCTCGAGGACCGGGGCCTGCTGGAGACGACGCTGGTGGTGGCGTTGGGCGAGTTCGGCAGGACTCCCAAGATCAACGGCACCGCCGGACGAGACCACTGGCCCGATTGCTACTCGGTTCTGCTGGCCGGTGGTGGAGTTCGTGGCGGGACCTATTACGGGGCCAGTGACGCGTCGGGTGCCTACCCCGCCGACCTGCCGGTGACCCCCGCCGACCTGGCGGCGACGATCTACTGGCGGTTCGGGATCGATCCCAAGCGTGAAGTCCACGACAGGACGGGTCGCCCGTGGCGGCTGGCCGAGGGGCAACCGATGCGCGAGCTGTTTGAGGCTTCGTAGTCGCCCGCCGCGGCGTCGGTTACTGGGCGCCTCGGGCTTTCAGCCACCGATCAAACGCGGTCAACCACGACGGGTTGTTGTTGAAGGCGCCCGGGCCATGGCTTCCCTTTTCGAAGATCAACAACTCGGCCGGGACGTCGTTCTTCACCAGTTGACGGTAGTACCTCAGGCTGTTCTCCACCGGCACCGCCCGGTCGTCGGTGCAGTGCAGCATGAAGGTCGGAGGCGTCCGACGGCTGACTCGAGCCTCGTTCGAATACCTCTCCTTCATCGACAGCTTCGGGTCGGCACCCATCAGGTTGCGACGCGAGCCCTGGTGAACCGCTCCGTCCATCATCGTGACCACCGGGTAGAACAGCACCGAGAAGTCGGGTCGGCTGGATTGTCGTTCGACCGCGTCGGACGCATTGGCCTGGCCCGCATCGAACACGGTCGAGACGGTACTGGCCAGGTGACCTCCGGCCGAAAACCCCCAGACTCCGACTCGCCCCAGATCGATGTTCCATTTCCTGGCGTTGTGGCGGATGGTGCGGATGGCTCGGCGTGCGTCGTTGGCGGGTACCAGGTGGTGCCCGTTGGGCAGTCGGTACTTGCAGATGATCGCCGCGATGCCTCGTTTGAGTAGCAACTCGACGATCGGATAACCCTCGGGTTCGACACACACCACGCCGTAGCCGCCCCCGGGCGTGATCACCACCGCCGCGGTCGGCTTGGTCTTTCCCTCGGGCAGGTAGACCAGCAGGGTCGGTTTGCTGATGTTTCCGACGCAGCGGGTCCCTTTTTCGGGACCGGAGAGTCCGTTGGAATCGGGCGGCCCGTCGGGCCAGAGGTCGAGCACGGCGGTCGGCTTTTTGGGCAACGCGGCCGAGGTGGCCGGGGCCAGTGTCAGGGTGAGCAGCAAAGCGAGCAGGATGCGGGTCATCGTCAGGGCCTCAGAAGTTGATCGATCTGTTGGGCAGTATAGAGTCCGTCGTGCACCAGCAGTCTCAGGCGGCAGGTCAGAGTATCGCCCTGGGCGAGTTCGCGGGCCAGCGCTCCGAGTGGATTGACGTCGAGGGTGCCCCAATCGTGCAGGCTCCAGGGCATCCTGGCGGTGTCCGAATCTCGGGCCACCACGATTCCGGCAGTGTGCCCGGCCACGACTTCAGCCGAGGCCCCGACCCACGCTCCGGGTTGACCGACGATGTCGGCCAAGGTCACAGGCCCGCTCGGGTCAGCCAGTTGGCCTCCCAATGCCGGCCGCAGCGGTTCGACCAGCCGGACTCCGAAGTAGGCGTGTCGGGTCGGCCCGATTCTCAGGGCCCACTCGGTGGGCGAGAGTTCCGAGGTGAGATCGACCAGGAACGCGGCCTGGTTGTTTGAGTTGCCATCGACGAATCGGATGCAGGTGGTGCGGAGTTCTCGTGCGATCTTCCGTCCCGAGGGTGCTCCCCATTCGGCCGGCCCGATCCAGTCGAGTTTCTGGACCAGTTGCACAGCGTCGTCGCTGATTTCGTGGTGTGCTGGTGTGTCGGCGACGATGCTCCCGGCGGCGCGTCCCTGGAAGGTCTGGTTGATGTAGAAGCTGTAGGTTGCCTCTTCGCAGCGGTCGGCAGCGAAGGGCAACAGCGCGGTGACGTGATCGGCGCCGATCCAGACCGAGTTGTGGTGCGGGTGGTCGGTGGGCGATTCGCTGGTGACGGGCACGCCGGCGGGGGTGCAGACCGGAAAGAGGTACGCACGGTGGTCGTTCTGGCTGAGTCCGAGCACCGGACGACCGTCCCAGGTCACGTAGGTGCGGGGCGTCTTGTGATACGCCCCCCGCGGCAGGTCGACCTGTTCGGCCTGGACGCCAAAGCTGGTCATGCTGTCCCGCTGACGTCTAGGCGAGCTCGGGCATCGGCTCGATGCCCTGGGCGACCATGTACTGCGGTGTCCCCGAGGTGTCGAAGAACCGGGTGCTGGTGGAGTCGATGCCGACGTTCTTGTAGAGCGAGGCGAAGATTTCCTGGAACTTCACCGGGCGGTCGACGGGGTGCTCGGCCTTGCTGTTGGTCGATCCGATGACCTGTCCGCCGGGCATGTGTCCGCCGGCGAGCATGGCACACGACGCTCGGGGCCAGTGGTCGCGGCTGTTCCGCTTGTTGATCTTGGGAGTCCGTCCGAACTCGCCCCAGACCACGACCGAGACGTCCTTGTCGAGGCCTCGTTCGTGCAGGTCTGTGACCAGTGCCGAGAGTCCCCGATCCAGCAGCGGGAATTCCTGTCGGCTGCGGGGGAAGTTCAGCCCGTCACTGCCGTGCCAGTCCCAGCGGCTGTAGTTCATCGAGACGACCCGGGCACCGGCTTCGACCAGCCGACGGGCCACGCAGAAGTTGCGGACCATCTTGGGCGCCCCGTCTCTCTGGTAGGCCGGGTTGTTGATGCCGTATCGCGAGAGGACCTCGGGAGATTCCTGCGAGACGTCGAGTGCATCCGAGAGTGTGGGGGTGGTCAGGATGCCGAGTGCCTGCTGGTGATAGACATCCATGCTCTCGACCAGGCCGCGGGCGTCGGATTCGCGGCGGAACCGATCGAAGGCGGCTCGCAGTCGTTCGCGGTTTCCGAGTCGATCGAGCGAGATGCCCTTGAGCACCATGTTGCTGGATCTCTTGTTCGGGTCCTTTTCGACGAGTCCGAAGGGGGCATTGGCCGCACCCAGGAATCCCCCGAATTGTGTTTCACCCCACTCGCGGTGTCCGGTGGGGTAGCACAGCGAGACGTTGGGCGGGACCGAGTTGTTGACCCGGCCCTGGGCATGAGCGACCCAGGCTCCGAAGTTGGGGCGACCCTCGCGAGGCATCTGGTCGCTCTTCTTCCAACCGGTCATGCACTGGAACGCGTCGTGGCGTCCGTCGGCGTCGCTGATCGAGCGGACGGGGATGAACTTGTCCATCATCGCGGCCATCCGCGGGAACAGCTCACAGATCTCGATACCCGGCACGTTGGTGGCGATCGGACGGAAGTCGCCACGGATCTCCTTGGGCGCGTTGGGTTTCAGGTCCCAGAGATCGATGTGCGACGGGCCACCGGGCATGTAGACGTTGATGATCGCGCGATGGTTCGACCCGTTGCCGGCCTGCTCGTCGGCGGCCAGCATCTGGGCCAGCGACAGCCCTCCACACGCCATGCCTCCCACGGTCAGAAAGTCTCGACGCGACAGGCCGTCACAGAAACCGGTGGCGTGATCGCGGGATCGTCCGAGGATGCTGAACATGAGGTTCCGGTCCTGGAAGTGTCTTGGGGAATTGTGTCGTCCCGAGCCTCGTGCTCGGAAGCCCGTGCTGCGGCAGCATAATAATAGTATCGGTATTCGGCCAGTGATTCTATCACGTCGGCGCAAAGAGAGTTTTGCGACTCAGCGTGGCGGGTCTGCCGACCTCCGGAATCCTCGGATATTCCGCCAGAGGGCAACAGCAAAGCCGAACTGGTATCATGCCGGTTTCCGCACCAATCGCCCCGAATCGCCACCGGACACCTCGATGGACCAACAGCAACTCAGGCAACGGCTCCAGGGCTGTTATGTCACGATTCCCACACTGTTTTGCGACGACACCCTGGCGGTCAACCTGCCGGGCATCGCCGAGCACGTCGAGTTCCTGATCGCGGGAGGATTGTGCGAGGGGACCGGCTTGCTTCTCTCGGGCGGCGGCGCCGGCGACTTTTCGACGATGTCGATTGCCGAGCGGATCGATGTGGCCGGGACGGTGATCGAGGCCTCCGGCGGTCGGATCCCGGTGGCGATGGGGGCCCAGACCACGAGCACGGCCGAGTTGATCGAGCTGGCTGCCGCGGCCCAGAGACTCGGGGCCGACTACATCCAGGTCTCGCCACCCTTTTATTTTTCTCACACCGAGGACGATTTCTTCGAGTACATCAAGGCGGCCTCGGCGGCGGCTCCGGAGGTGGGCCTGATCATCTACAACACCTACTGGACGTCGATGGGAGTCTCGCACGGCATGATCCAGCGGCTGATCGAGCTGCCCAACATGGTGGGGCTGAAGTGGAGCAGTCCGGGCGACGTGTTCTTTGGTTTCGAGCGAGTTGTCGACGAATTCAGCGACCGCGTGGCGGTGATTGACAACCAGCTGAGGTTTGTTACCAGCCACATGCTGGGTGCGCGGTCGATCGAGCTTCACATCTGCAACCACTGGCCCGAATGGGGAGTGAAGATGTGGGGGATGCTCGAGGCGGGTGAGTACTCGCAGGTGCAGCGTCAGCTGCTGGACGTGGCCGAGCCGTACTATCGGCTGTGGGCCGAGATGGAAAACTACACCAGCGGCGACGGGTACATCGACAAGCTGTGCATGGAGCTGGTCGGGTTGGCTTCGAGTCGCTGTCGGCCTCCGACCCGAGACGTCCGCGACGAGTTCCGCGAGAAGACTCGACAGATGCTGATCGACTGCGGGACACCGAATGTTGTCTGAGGGACTGGCTGCCCTGGGCGGGTCGTTGCGTGGGCTGGACCTGCTGGTCATCGGCGTCTACCTGGTGGTGTCGCTGGGCCTGGGCCTGGTACTCAGGGGGCAGTCGAACCGGGACGAGTTCCTGACGGCCGGGCGATCGATGGGCCGGATCACGGTGGGCCTGAGCGTGATGGCGACGCTGTTCTCGGCCAACAGTTTCGTGATGTACCCGTCGACGGCCTACGGCGACAGCCTGAGGATCATGTTGGCCGCAGCGGCCTTCCTGGCGACGACGCCGCTGGTGATCTGGGTCTTCATCCCGGTCTATTCGAAACTCAACTGTGCCACCGCGTACGAGTATCTCGAGCAGCGATTCCACGTCTCGGTCCGTTGCCTGGCCAGCAGCCTGTTCGTGGTGTTACGGATCGCCTGGATGGCCGCGGCGACCTATGCCGCCTCGGTCGCCATCTCGGGCATCTCGGGCCTGGACCAGTACCTGGTCATCGTCGGCCTGGGCGTGGTGGCGATCATCTACACGATGTTCGGCGGCCTGAGGGCGGTGATGTGGACCGACGTGATCCAGTTCTTCGTCTTCTTCGGCACGATCCTGTTCGCCGCCGCGCTGCTGGTCTCGGGGACCGAGGGCGGTGCGTCGCAGATCTTCGACACCTACTTCAGCGGCCGTGATCGGCTGGTGTTTGATTTTCGGCTCGACCCCACGATCCGCTTCGGCACCTTTGCGATCCTGATCGGCAGTTTCCTCGAGGGGCTCTCGGCGTTCGGTGCCGACCAGGTCGCCGTGCAGCGGTACATCGCGGCCAAGGACGTCCGGACCTCACAGAGCGGATTCATCCTGTCGCAACTGGCGATGCTGATCGTGATGCCGGGCCTGTTGATGATCGGCATGGGCCTGTTCAGCTACTTCCATCACAACCCCGACATGCTCTCGGACGTGGCCATCGACGAGTTCAGCAATGCTGAGAACGGCAAGGTCGCGGTGGTGCGGGCGCGGTTGGCCGAGGCGGGAGCCGGCAGCAGTGACGCCTCAATCGCCGAGTACTATGCCACGCACCCGCGGGAACTGCACGCCGATGTCGTCGAGCTGGGACTCAATGACCAGGCCCTGCCGCGGTTTGTCCGCCTGAAGTTCCCGGCCGGGGTGGTGGGCCTGCTGGTGGCCGCCTTGATGGCGGCGACGATGTCGAGTGTCGATTCGGGGATCCACTCGATCACCACAGCCCTGCTGATCGACTTTCGCGACCGGTTGGCTCCGGAGTGGCGACCGAAGACCGAGGCGGGTGAGATGCTGGTGGCTCGGGTGATGGTGGTGGTCATCGGCGCACTGGCGATCACGCTGGCGTGTTTCGTCGGCGAACTGGGCGACGTGTTCGCGGTGGCCAAGAAGACGGTCGGGGCCTTTGCCGCACCACTGTTGGCCGTCTTCGTGCTCGGCCTGTTTGTCAGGCGAGCTACCGCGACCGGGGTGCTGTTGGGTACGTGTTCCGGAGCCGTCGTCACGCTGTGGTTCACCTTCTCGGAGACCTTTTCCGACTGGTTCTCGATGTGGGTCTTCGTCGTCGGCTTTGTCAGCTCCGTCGTCTTCTCGCTCGTGTTCAGCTGCATTCCCAACCTGCAACTGGTACCCGAATCGGACCAGGACCGCACCTTCTGGGCGGTCGTCAGGGGCGATTCGGCGGAAGCGTCGGATATCCGGGGCGCTGAGTAGCGGGCCGGGGGGTCCGGGGTGCACGGGAGTCGATGATCCGGCATCGAGGCAGCAGGTTGCCGAGTCTCAGGCGGCCGACGACGGTGGTCGAGGTATCGGCCAGCCGCAGCACTCTGAGCGTCTTGAGTCCC
>CAUZRQ010000116.1:0-17344 GCA_963582065.1 Planctomycetota bacterium
CACCGGGACTGAACTACTGCTGATCGATGGGGCTGAAGACAACAACACGCTGACCGTGGCCACCCCGGCCGGTGCCACCACGACCAGCCTGACGCCCGGTGCCACCATCGACTCGGGCGACGTGCAGATCGCCAGCCTGTTGGCGATGAGCTTTGAGAACCTGGGCACAAGCGGCTCGGTGGTCCTGGCCGACGCCGGCGGCACACGCGTCGATTCCCTGACCGTGGCCGGAACGACCGGTGACGATATCTGGACGCTGGCAGCGACAGACGGCGTGATCACGCTAAACAGCCAGTTGGCGATCGCCACGCCGGGTGTCGCCACGGTGACGCTGGCCGACACCGGCGGCGATGACACCTTCAACGTCAACGCCACCCAGCCGTACACCGCCATCACCCTTTCGGGCGGCCAGGGCAGCGATACCGCTTCGTTGACCGGCACGGCGGCGAGCGACACGATCGGCGTGTCACTGGCCGACGGCACTGTCACCGGAGTGGGTGGCCCCGTGTCGCTCTCGAGTGTCGAATCACTCTCGGTCGATGGCAACGGAGGTGTCGACACGGTCAACCTCGACGGCGCCGGCAAATCCAGCGTCCTGGCCGACGTGACCGTCGCGGCGACGGCTGCCAGCGGCAGCAACCTGACTGTCACCGGTACAGCGGGCGAGGAGACCTTCAACGTCACTCCGACAATCGCCGGGGCAGGGAGTTTCTCAGAAGCAGATGCCGGCCCGCCTGTAACCTACACCGGCTTCGACGGCGGCACGGTCACATTCGACGGAGCCGATGGCGTCGACCAGTTGACGATTCTCGGCGACGACGACGACGACACACTGACCTCGACATCCGCAGCCATCACTCTCAACGCCAGCGAAGCGAACTTCACGGGAATCGAACGACTGGAAATTCACACGTTTGGCGGCGATGACACCGTGACCCTCTCGGTTACCGGTGGACTGGCCAAGTACGTCGACGCGGGCGATGGCGACGACTTCGTCGACGCCTCGCTGGCCACCGACGGAACGCTGATCGGGGGTGCCGGCGACGACACGCTGATCGGCACCGAGCTTGGTGACCTGATTGACGGAGGCGACGGCCATGACAGTCTCTCGGGATTGGGTGGCGACGACATCATCATCGGGGGTGCCGGTGACAACACGGTGCTCGGCGGGACTGGGGACGACACGATCACCTCCGCGGACGGAGACAACTCGATCAACGGCGACGCGGGCAACGACCGCATCACAGTCGGAGACGGCGTGAACACGATCTCCGGTGACGTCGGCGATGACTACATCGTCGCCGGTGACGGCGGAAACCAGATCACAGGGGGCGACGGCGACGACTCTGTGTTCTCCGGTGCCGGCGATGACGACATCGACGGTGGCGACGGCGACGACAGCATTACCTCAGGCGACGGCGCCGACATTGTTGATGGCAATGCCGGTGACGACGTGATCGCCAGTGGTCCCGGCGACGACAACGTTCACGGCAACGCCGGGAACGACATCCTGTCCACCGGCACGGGGAACGACGTTGCTGCCGGCGACTCCGGAGACGACCAGGTGTCGACCGGCGACGGCTCCGACACCATCAACTGGACCGACGGTGACGGCAATGACGTGCTGCAGGGTGGAGGCGGCACCGACCTGCTGAACGCCACGTTTGCCAACTCCGATGATTCTGTCGACATCAATTCGATCCCGGCCTCCGGCGACGACTTCCTGCGAGTGCAGGTCGACCAGTCCGGTGGCGGCTCCCTGGACATTGCCGGTGTCGAGAACGTGAACCTGGACCTCTCGGCCGGAAACGACGACGTCACGGTCAATGACCTCGTGAGCACCGAGGTCGGTCTTGTGCAAATCGAACTGGGTGATGGCCAGGATGCCGTGCACCTGACGGCCGCCGACGGAAAAGCGTATACGCTTTCTGCCTCACTCGATGCCCTGACGTCCGAAGTCCACGTAGACGGACTCTCGGTTCCCGTCCAGATCGATCACACCGACGGTGTCACTGGTGGTGAGACGCTGGAGTTGACCGCCGGTGACCGGAACGACAGCCTGTCCGCCTCGAGCGATCTCTCGGGCGCGATCCTCATCCAGTTGCGGGGCGCCGGCGGTGACGATGTCCTCAGCGGTGGTGACGATCTCGAGGGTGGTGTCGGTGACGATCTACTCGAAAACGCCTTCGTGGGCGCAACCCTTTCGGGCAGCGCTGGGGAAGACACGTTCGTCGTCGGCACAGGCAACGTCACGATCGACGGCGGTGATGACGAGGACACGGTCCTGCTGCGAGGCACGGCCGGAAATGATGTGATCGATCTCATCCAGCCCAGTTCCACCACGCTGCAACACTCCATCGACGGAGTCTTCGGCCCAACTTCCTCGTCGGAAACCGACACGCTCATCGACGGTACTGTCGAGACGATTCGAATCGAAGCGGGTTCGGGAACAGACACTATCCAGGTGACCCATGCCGATTCGATCAGCAACAGCCTGCGTGTAGACGTCGACGGGGGTCCGCCAAACGCCAACGACCGCCTGAGCGTCGTGGACGACGCCAACGGCAATGTGGTTGTTCATCGAATCAACGATGACGGAGCATCCGGTTCGGTGAGCGTCGGTGACCTGGCCCCGGTGGCATACGAGGGGATCGAATCCCTCTCGGTCACGCCGCTGGACAACGTCACGGCCGGAACCGGCATCGACGGTGACGGCAGGCTGGTCATTTTCAAGAGTGACTCGTCGGAGAGTAACAACGCGTTGCCCAACGCGACCTACCTCGGCAGCGGCACCAACCTGAACCTCGACCCGACCATCGACCCGGCCGGCTTTGCCGCGTTTGGTATTTCCGGGGACGAGGACTGGTACCAGTTCGTTCCATCCGAAACCGGCACGCTCGACTTCCAGGTCTCCTTCGAGCAGATCTCCACGTTGAACAACGGGAACCCGGGGCTCCCGGGGGATGGGAACATTGACATTGAAGCCTACGACGCCAACGGCGATTTCATTGTCTCGAGCACGTCGGTGACCGACGACGAGCGGATCACGATCCCGGTCGTCGAGGACGAGATATACTACCTGAGGGTGGCCGCCGCTGCGGGCACCGATGCGATCAACGTCTACAGCTTCACGGCGGTCAACGATCCGGCACCCGTGCCGTTCCAGGTCGATCTCCAGGCCCTCTCCGACCTCGGCCGTAGTGACACTGACAACATCACCAACAGCACCGCGCCCGTCCTGGACATCTACCTCGACGACGACCGTCTGGAAGAGTACATCAGGCTGGAGCTGGATCCGGACGACGACTTCTTCGTCGACGTGTTCAACAACGGCGTGCCGCTGGGACAGGCAACGTTCCAGGGTCCGGCCATTGAAGCCGACAACAACAGCCGCTGGGAGTTCGCCACCTCGATCGGAGACCTGCAGGAAGGTCACAACAACTTCCTGACCGCCGCGGTTCGCATCCGTGACGCAGCCACGCCACAGGTTGACGGGCGCGGTGACTTCTCGACTCCTCTCCAGATCACCGTCGACACGATTCAGCCTCCGATCAGTATCATCGGCCTTGCCGCCGACGGCTCGGACACGGGTGTTGCCGGTGTCTCGGCGACAATCGGCGACCGGATCACGTCCGATACCGGGGCGGCTTTCACCGGGACCAGCGAAGCTGACGCGGTCATAAGACTGTACGTCGACTCGACTTCGGACGACACGATTGGTACCTCAGATGAATTTGCTCTGACCATGGCCGTGCCCCTGGACGGCGACCACGTCTTCACCGACGCGTCCTGGACGACCTCCTACGTTCGAGACCTCAACGACCCCACGTCGGCCAGCGACTTCACGCTCGATGGACTTCGCGAGGTCCTGGTCACGGCCCAGGACATCGCAGGCAACGTCAGCACCCCGACTGCGATCGACATCTTCATCGACACCCAGGGACCACAGGTCTCCGCCGTCGAAGTCAATTCCGCCGGCAACCCCTACGACCTGTTCGATCCCAAACCCTCAACCGACGGCCCGACTCCGGCCGTCAACGCTCTCGTCATCAGTCTCCAGGACCTGGCCCCCCGCAGTAGCGCCGGCCCCAGCTTCCTGTACAACGCGTTGCAGGACGAAGTTGCATCCGCGCCCGGCGCGTACATCCTGGTCGGTGACGACGTCGGTACGATCGCCATCGCTTCTGTCACCACGAATTACGACACCCCCTCCGACGGCAACCTCGCCACCGCCCGCATCACGTTGACGTTCAACAGCCCGTTGCCGGACGATCGTTACACGTTGTCGGTTGATGATCTCCTGGTTGATCCGGCGGGCAACGCCTTGAACGGCGAAAGCAACGCCACCCAACCGCTCGAGATTTCCCAACTGCCCTCCGGCGACAGCCAGCCAGGCGGTGCCTTCACAGCACGCTTCACCATCGACAGCCGGCCCGAGATCGCAACAGTCGGTCAGTCGGGGATTGCGGTGGACGCCAACGGCAACTGGAAAAGTGACCTGACGACCGGTGACGCCGTAAACCGTGATCTGAACTTCGGGTTCGGAATCCAGACCGACGCGATTTTCGCGGGACAGTTCAACGACGCAACGTCCGCCTCGACCGACGGCTTTGATCGCCTGGGGGCCTACGGCCGGATCAACGGCGAATTCCGCTGGCTGCTCGACTTCGACAATGACGGGGTCGCCGATTACTCAGCCGTCAGTGGCCTTCAGATCAACGGTCTGCCGATTGCAGGCGACTTCAACGCATCGCACCCCGGCGACGAAATTGGCCTCTTCGACGGCAGCACCTGGTACCTCGACACCGACGGAGACAACAACCTGGGTGGTCCCGGCGACCTGGTTCTCTCCAGCACGCTCCAGGGCCTGCCGCTGGTGGGCAACTTTGACGGCATTGGTTCGGATGATCTGGCCGTTTACAGCCCAAGCCTGAATACGTTCAGCTTCGACCTCGACCTTGACGGAACTGCCGACGCAACGATCTCGTTCGGTTTTCCCGGAGTTCTGGATCGGCCGTTTGCAGCTGATTACAACCTGGATGGGATCGACGATATTGGTCTGACGGTCCCCAACCAGAGTGGCAACACCCCGGCCGACACGCTCGAGTGGTACTTCCTGATCAGCGAAGCCGCCGGGACTTCCGAGCCGCTGGACGCGCTGGACCACCCCTTTGCACCCGTCCCCTTGGGCAGCGACCGGTTCGGCCAGTACGGCAACAACCTCTCGGTGCCGCTGATTGGCAATTTCGACCCGCCGGTCTCAACCTCAACCTCGCCATCGCTGGCCGCCAGTTCGAGTTTCGATCCCATCAGCGGCGAGATGCTGATCACCCTGAGTCGCAGCGCCGAGATCCAGGTGGTCGCCAACGCGGGCACTGTCCAGGTCCTGATTGACGGACAGATTGACCCCGATCTGGGCACGGTGCTGGCCAGAAACGTGACCACGCTGGTGGTACAGGGGAGCTCGGAATCCGATTCGATCGACCTGTCCCTGATCGCCTCGGACGTATTCGACCGCCTTCAGACCCTGACAGTCTGGGCCGGGCACGGGGATGATTCGATCTTTGGCAGCGAACTGGACGACATCATCTGGGCCGGTAGCGGCCGAGACCACGTCACGGCTGGCGACGGCGATGACTGGATCAATGGCCAGTCTGGTAATGACGTCATCCTCGGCGGCTCCGGAGCCGACCGGATTCTGGGCGGTGGTGGCCACGACGAGGTGCACGGTGGAGAGGGAAACGACTTCGCCCAGGGGAATGCGGGGAATGACTTCCTGCGAGGCAACGAGGGCGATGACCGCCTGAACGGATCCGGCGGACACGACCAGTTGATCGGTGATGGCGGAAACGACCGTCTTCTGGGTGGAGCCGGACGTGATGTCCTGGACGGGGGTTCCGACAACGACTTCCTCAGTGGCCAGGGTGGCGCTGATCTGCTGAAGGGCGGAGATGGCAATGACCGCCTCAAGGGTGGTATTGGTCACGACCTGCTCGAGGGAGGCGACGGCGACGACCGCCTGATGGGTCACGACGGAGATGACCGTCTGCTGGGCGGCAGTGGTGACGACATCCTCAGAGGTCAAGCCGGTGCCGATGAACTGTCCGGCGGCCCAGGCAACGACCTGCTCAACGGTGGAAGTGGCTTTGATCGACTCAGCGAGCGTTTCGACGGAGACTTCCTGCTGACCGACACCAGCCTGACCGGGCTGGGAGCCGATCGACTCATCGGCATGGATGGCGCAACGCTCATCGGTGGTGCCGGTGACAATACACTTGATGCCAGGGGATTCAGCGGTTCGGCCACGCTGCTCGGCCAAGCCGGCGACGATCTTCTGTTCGGCGGAACCGGCGATGACGTCCTCTCCGGAGATTCCGGAAACGACATCCTGATCGCCGGGCCGGGCAACGACCGGCTCAAGGGCGGCGCCGGTAACGACATCGCACTCGGTGGTGACGGAGACGACATCCTCAAGGGGCAGGGCGGGTTATCAGACACGCTCGATGGAGGCTCCGGAAACGACGTCTACTTCGGAGACTCGTCGGAGATCGACGAGGAATTTGCCTTGCTCAACGACTGGATTGACGACCTCGGCTAGGTCGTCCGCCAGCCACCAAGCGTCTCACGGCATCAACCGCCGGCCCTGCCAACGGTCAGTCTTTCGCCGTGGCGGGGATTGTTGGTTCAGAGCTTGATTGCGTTCCAGTTGAACCGGGTGCCGTATCCGACACCTGGCTTTTCCCCCCATCGGAGGCTGTCGCGTCCCAAGTCCTTGCCTCGTAACCAACCACTTGGAGATCCCCCTCGGTGTCGGGGATCAGTTCCTCCATGGCGATCGACGATCCATGCGTAAATCCATCGAGCCACGCCTGGAGCCTGTGCTGTCCACGTCGCGAACGGAAGGCACGGCCGGAGTACCGACGGGGCAGCAGTGGCCGACTTTCCGGCCCGTACTTCGTCGCGTTGAAGTACCCCGCTTTGAAACCATCGGCGAAGTGGTGCTGGTCATCGATTCCACCAAATATTTCCGTCGAATCGTTCCACGCCGTGGCTGCGGCCGTCCTGGCCTTGATCGAGACCAGTGAGTCATCGATTCCATCTCGGAGATCAGCACATCCGGTGGCAAAACCAATCAACAACGCCGCAACAACTACGAAGGTCTTCATCATCATTCCAAGTCCTTCCCTGAACCAGCCATGCGCCGCCGGTTCTTTCTGATTGCCAGTACCTATCGCGGTCAGCCTCCACCTAGCGATCGATCGCACCGGCACCCTCACTGACCATCCCCTAGTCCCGGTCACTCGTGTTGTTATCCTTATTGCCCGTGGTCTGCCCCCGCAGACACGGGCGTGACTCTCGTGTCAACCTGGGCGCTGGCCGGCGGTGGTTCGATGCACTGCAGGGCGATACCGACCGCCCGTGCTGTGTCCACATTCTCGTCGTGAACCAAACGTACCAGTGCCGGCAACGCCGCCTTGGCAGCGGGCCCATAACCCCCCAACGCCAGGGCCGCCGCAGCACGGACTCCACTGTCGGTGTCTTGCAACACCTTGATCAGTGTCGAGATGCATCGTTCTTTCTGCGTGACCGTGGCCGATTGCATGGCTAACGCCGCCATCATCCGCACCTGCGGATCTTCGTCCGACAGCAACCCGACCAGGGTGTCAGTCGCCGTCACGTGGTTGCCATCCAGCCGCAACATCGCCTCCGCCATGTGCACCCGGGCGATCCCCGTCCTGGCCGACAACTGCTCACCCAATGCAGACATCACCTCAGGGTGACCCGACGCTCGGGTTCCCAGCATGTAGGCCGCCAGCGATGCTTCAACGTCCGGTGCAACCTCAACGGCCTTGATCAGCACCGCTCGAGCATTCGCCTCGTCAGGTTTTGCCGACAGAGTCTCACTCGCCGTGAAGATCGTTTCCTGTGAACTCACCGGAGGAATCACCGGCGGACGGTTCGATGGACGGTTGGGAGCAACCTTCGCGACCGGCTTGGCGGTCGAAGCGGCCTGATCAGGCTTCACCACCGTCACGGCGGCCAGCTGGGGTTCCTCGCCTTTGGTCACGGTGTCTGTCACCTTCGGTTTGCGTCCCAACTTCAGAGCCAGGTTGTCTCGAGATCGCTTCAGCGAATTCCTCAGACTCTGCCACTTGGGAATCGCCGCGGGCTTCGGATCCCCGGCCGCCGTCTTCGGCCTCTGCGTGATCTTTTCGCGGATCCGGTCCCAGGCTGCAATTGCCCTGGTCACGATCACATTCTGATTCCGCGTCTCGGTTGCCAACGTCACCGTGGCGACCGGCTCTGCGGTCGCCACGGTCGGCGCTTCCTTCGACACCGTGGTGATTGACTTGGCGGTGCTGGAGATCTGTGGTTTGGAGGGAATGCTGTTGGCGAGTTTCGGTTTTGACGGAACCGCACTCGCTACGGAACGCAGGTTCTTGATCCTCTCCCCGGCCTGCAACAGTGCCTGCCTTGTTTTCGCCAGTCGCCGCTGCGTCGTCTCGGAGTTTCTCCGTCGCATCTTCAACGTGGCCACGGTGTTGGCGATCGTCGTTGGAATCGGCGTGGCCTTCTGATCCAGTTTCGAGGAATCCGTTGCGGCCAGCTGGGCGGGTTTCGGCTCTTGCGCAGCCTTTTTCGCCTTTGCTGGTGCGGTGGCCTCGGCGATCCTTGTCTTGATCGACGTGGCCTTCTGTTTGGGCTGCGTGGCCCTCAACGTCTCTTCGGCTGCCGCCCGGATCTTTGCCAAACGGGTCGCTGCCCAGTTGTGGCCAGGTTCGGCCCGCAGGATCTGTTGGTACAGTTCAGCCGCTTTCACGACCCGGCCCTGTCGCTCGAATAGCTGAGCCGAGCTCAGCAACCGCCAGGTGGACGCGTGGGGTCCACCAGCCTCCAGCAGACTGGTCCAGACCACCGCGGTGGCCAGGAGGAAAAATGCGAGCACCGCTGCGTAATGCGTTCTGGCTGGCTTCATCTGCCTGCCCCCCCGAGGTGTGTGGTGTTTGGCAACTGACGCCGGATGACGACGACCCGTGGTTCCAATCGCGTGGCCGTTGTCTTGCAGTTCCAGAGGCCCGAGTCCGGCCGTCTGCCTGCTGGCAAACCGACACCGGCACCCAGGACGACTGTCAGGCCGTATTGTCCGGTATCGGTTCTGGCAGTCCGCCGGGTTGAATCGGAAAACGCTGTTTGGGGGATTGTTCGGTCTGAAACGACTGGAGACCCTGAGCGTGCGTGTCGAATCAACTCGCCGCAGAGTCGCTGTTGCCGATCGGCGCACCGCTCACCATAATCCCCTCTCTCCACACCCAACCGGCTTCAGCCGCCCACCGCTGCATGCTCCGATCCGACCTCCGCAACATTGCAATCATCGCCCACGTGGACCATGGCAAGACCAGCCTGGTCGACTGCCTGCTGCGCCAGAGTGGGCAGTTCCGCGAAAACCAACTCTCAGGGGACCTGATCCTCGACTCGAACGACCTCGAGCGGGAGCGGGGCATCACGATCCTCTCCAAGAACATCGCTCTGCCATTTCGCGACACAACGATCAACATCATCGACACCCCGGGCCACGCCGATTTCGGGGGTGAGGTCGAGCGGGTACTCCAGATGGCCGACGGAGCGCTGTTGCTGGTCGATGCCTTCGAGGGACCTCGACCGCAAACCCGTTTCGTTCTCAACAAGGCCCTGGCGCAGAAACTCAGGCCGCTGGTGGTCATCAACAAGATCGACCGTCCCGACAGCCGTCCCGATGCGGCGCTCTCGGAGACCTTTGACCTGATGGTCGAATTGGGAGCCGACGACCAGACTCTCGACTTTCCCTACATCTTCACCAGCGCCCGCGACGGCTATGCCACTCACGACCCCTCCGAACGCAGCGGAACGATGCAGCCGTTGCTCGAGTTGATCCACGAGCACGTACCACCTCCCGAGGACAACTCACACCTGCCTCTGCAACTACGAGCGACCACGATCGAGTGGTCCGAATTCGTCGGCTCGATCGTCATCGGCCGCATCTCCTCCGGCACCCTGCACGAGGGGCAACAGGTCACGGTGCTCAAGGAGGCCGGTCTCGAGGCGGCCGGGACCGTCAATCGGATGGAAGTCTTTGACAAGCTCGGCCGGCGGCCGGTACCGCAGGCCCGCTGCGGAGACATCGTCGCCCTGACGGGTCTTGATGAACCGACCATCGGAGACACCATCGCCGACCCGCTGGACCCGCAGCCACTGCCGCGACTGGCCGTCGATGAACCCACGCTCTCGATGATCTTCACCCCCAACACCTCACCCCTGGCCGGACGCGAAGGTCGATTCGTCACCAGCCGGCACCTGCGTGCGAGGCTGGCGCGCGAGGTGAAATCGAACGTGGCGCTGCGGGTCGAGGAGGCCGATGCACAGGACGTCTTCACCGTCTCGGGACGGGGCATCCTGCATCTGGCAATCCTCATCGAGCAGATGCGCCGCGAGGGCTACGAACTGTCGGTGGGCAAGCCCGAGGTGATCCGACGGCAGGTCAACGGGCACTGGCACGAGCCGTTTGAGCGGCTCGAGGTCGACGTGCCGCCCGCCGATGTGGGGCCGGTGATGGAACTGGTCGGCGTCCGTCGAGGCCAGGTGGAGGAAATGATCACCACCTCCTCTGGACAGACTCACATCGAGTTCTCGATCCCCGCGCGTGGCCTGATCGGCCTGAGGACTCGGCTACTGAACGCCACCCGAGGCGAAGCGATCATGCACCATCGGTTCGACGTCTATAAAGGATGCGATGGTGAAGTGCCCAGACGAAAGAACGGCGTACTGGTCTCACAGGCCAACGGAAACGCCGTGGGATACGCGATCTGGAAACTGCAGGAACGCTCTGTACTGTTCGTGGCCCCCGGCGACGTGGTCTATGAAGGCATGATCGTGGGCGAAAACTCCCGCGACAACGACATGGTCGTGAACCCGACCAAGGAAAAGAAACTCACCAACATCCGCGCAGCAGGCTCCGACGACAACATCCTGCTCAAGCCACCCCGTCACGTGACACTCGAGATGGCGCTCGAGTACATCGAGGGGGACGAATACGTCGAGGTGACTCCTGCAGCCATCCGGCTCCGTAAAATCCGCCTGACCGAGAACGAGCGCAAGCGGAATCGCGAGGTCTAGAACCCGGCGATCGGGTTCAAGGGCGAGCCGGTGCCGCCGCGTACCGGAATCGGTGAGGCCGTCAGCAGAAACTCCCACTGGCGGCGCTTCGCACACGTGTTGCCCAGGTCCTCGAGATCGCAGTTGTCGAAGATGTGACAGCCCATCGCATGCAGCAGCAGCAGGTGCACCGGGTGGGTCAGACCCTCGATCTGCGACGGCATCACGTCCATCGCCGCGTCGCTGCCGACCATTGCCACGTCTCGCTTCTTCAGCCAGGCACAGCACGAGGCGTGCAGGCCGGGCATCCCGACCGCCTGCACATCCCAGGGCCCCAGGGCGTCGCGACGTGCCCAGCGACCGGTGCGGAAGAACACGACATCGCCTCGACCGATCTTCAGCTTGGCCCGCTTCTCCCACGCATCGAGGTCCTCGGGGTAGACCGCCTCGGCCGGCTCGAGCCACTTCTTGCCTCGCAGTCGTGGAATGTCCACCAGGATTCCGCGGGCGAAGATCCCCTCCCGCAGGTTGTGGATGCTCAGGCGGCGAGCTCCCTGCTCGGTCACGTCGTCGTGAGTGAAACCGTTGTAGAGTCGGCCGCGGAAGAAGAGATGGCAGAGTGAGTCGATGTGGGTGTGAGCATATCCGTGGTAGCTGACGCTGTAGTTGTCGACCGCCCAGGGCACGCCGGGAGTCCGCCCGATCTTGAGCATCGTCTGGATGAACGGATCCGGGTTGTCGACCGCCTTGATCTCCTCGGGCACCCGCGCCAACGAAACCATCACTCCACGCTTGACCAGCTTCGCCGCACGGCGACGGGTCTTTTCGGTGATCAGGTTCAAGGAACCCAGCTCGTCGTCCTCGCCCCAGCGGTTCCAGTTCGAGAGCTCCTTGAGTTGCCGTTCGATGTCGGTCAACGTCATGGCATGACGCACAGCCGGCCTCTCAGCGGCCTCAAGACCAGCAATCGATACGGCCAACAGCATTCCGATGAGAACACGCGTGACGGCTGAAGGGACAGAGCGTTTCATGACGGGGCTTCCGAGGTGAATTGCGGGGCAGTTGGCCGGCAGCAGGCCGGCTCGTCACCACTCACTGTGCCAAAACCGCTCGGCCAGTCAAGCGCGACCCGGACCGGCCCAACCCGGTCCGGCTTGAAGCCACCTGCCCGGGTCGCCACCATGTGCTCTCACGTCGCTGCATCCACCCCACGAGTCATGGTCATGTCGAATCCGTCGATTTCTGCCAACCCGCTGATGGCTCGAGACGGCCCGCCGGCCTTCGACCGCATCCTGCCCGAACATGTCCAACCCGCCGTCGAAGAGCTGCTCAGGGAAACCACCGAGCGTCTCGAACAGATCGAGGCGGGGTTGGCTGATCCGTCGACGGGCACCTGGAGTAACACGATCGAGGCTCTCGAGGTGCTGGGGCGGGGTTGGGAATGCACCTGGTCGCCCGTCTCGCACCTGATGGGGGTGAAGAACTCCGACGAATTGCGTGAGGCGCACGAGTCGGTCCTGGCCGACGTGGTGGCGTTGGGCCTGAGAATGAGACAGAGCCGGCCGATCCACGAGGCGCTGAAGCACATCGGCGACGACGACTCGGCGTGGACAGAGCTCGACGAATCTCAGCAAAGGATCATCTCCAGGCGGATCCGCGACGCGGTACTGGCCGGGATCGCGCTCTGCGACCACGACCAGGAACGCTTCAACCAGATCGCCGAGCGGCTGAGCCAACTCAGCACCGACTTTTCCAATCATGTGCTCGACGCGACCCGCGACTGGGAGCTGCTGCTCGAGGATCCCGCCGACGTCGAGGGTCTACCCAGCACGCTGAAGCAACTGGCCTCGCAGTCCTTCAACGACCAGGCCGACGACGACACCGAATCAGGCGATCCCGAAATTGGTCCCTGGCGGTTCACGCTCGACGGACCCAGCGCCATGCCGTTCCTGCAGCATTGCCGGATCCCGCGTCTCCGCGAGCAGCTCTATCGCGCCTTCGTCACGCGAGCATCCGGCGGAGAACTCGACAACGCACCACTGATCGATGAGATCCTCGAGCTGCGCCAGGAACGGGCCAAGCTGCTGGGATTCAACTCATTCGCCGAGATGAGCGTGGCGACGAAAATGGCCGACGTCCCGTCCGTCGAATCGATGTTCGACCTGCTCAGGGACGCCTCGTGGGACGCCGGCCAATCCGATCTCAAGGACCTGAAGACCCTGGCCGCCGACCGCGGCCAGAAGTCGCCGATCGCACACTGGGACGTGGCCTTCTGGGCCGAACGGCTCAGAGAAGAACGCTTCGACCTCAGCGACGAACAGCTGCGGCCTTACTTCCCGCTGGAACGGGTGCTCGAGGGACTGTTCGCATTGACCAGCCGCCTGTTCGGAATCACCGTCGAAGCCGCCGACGGCGAGGTGCCGACCTGGCACGAGGACGTTCGCTACTTCCGCGTCCGCGACGAAGCCGGTCAGCAGATTGCCGCATTCTATCTCGATCCGTATTCCCGACCCGAGGACAAGAGGGGCGGGGCATGGATGGATGAGTGCCTTTCGCGACGAATTGTCGACAACCTTCTGCAGTTGCCCGTCGCCTACCTGGTCTGCAACGGCACTCCACCCGTCGGCGAGTCGCCCTCGCTGATGACGTTCCGCGAGGTCGAGACGCTGTTCCACGAATTCGGCCACGGACTGCAGCACATGCTGACCACTGTCGACTACGCCGATGCGTCGGGGATCAATGGGATCGAGTGGGATGCCGTTGAGTTGCCCAGCCAGTTCATGGAGAACTGGTGCTACCACCGCACGACCTTGATGGGCATTGCCCGCCATTTCGAGACCGGTGAACCGCTGCCCGATGAGCTCTTCGAGAATCTCTGCCGGGCCAGGACCTACCGCGCCGGATCGCTGATGCTGAGGCAGCTGAACTTCGGCATTCTGGACCTGTACCTGCATCACCAGTACGACCCCGCCGGTGAGGAGACGGTGCTTCAGGCACAGCAGAGGATCGCTCTGGGCACCTCGGCCCTGGAGCCTCTAGCCGAAGACCGCTTCCTGTGCGGCTTCCAGCACATCTTCGCCGGTGGCTACGCGGCGGGGTACTACAGCTACAAGTGGGCCGAACTGCTCAGCGCCGATGCCTTCAGCGCGTTCGAGGACGCCGGACTCGAAGACGAACAGGCCGTCGCACTCACCGGTCGCCGGTTCCGCGACACGGTGCTGGCCAGCGGGGGAGGGCGGCACCCGATGGAAGTCTTCCGCGACTTCCGGGGCCGAGAACCCAGCACCGACGCACTGCTGAGACACAACGGCCTGACTTGAAACGCGCCGACCCGAACACGACCCGACTCAGATCAACTCGTGGATCGGCAAACGACCCTCGGTCAGGTACTGAGGCCGCCCGGCAGGATCGTCGATCGTCGTGGTCCGCACGTCGATGCCCAGGTTGTGGTACATCGTGGCGAAGACTTCAAGCAGATGGACCGGCCGCTTGACCGCTCGCTCAGCGTTGCGACTCGACTTGCCGATCACCTGCCCGTTCTTCATGCCGCCACCGGCCATGAAGCACATCGCCACTTCGTACCAGTGATCCCGGCCGCCCTTGTTCTTGTTGATCCGCGGCGTGCGACCGAACTCGCCCCAGACCACCACCGTCACATCCTTGTCCATCCCGCGTGCACTCAGGTCCTCGAGCAACGCGTGCAGCGAACGGTCCAGATTCGGCAACTGGCCGCGGAGGTGATTGAAGTTGTTGCTGTGAGTGTCCCAGCTGCCCCAGTTGAAACCGACGACGCGGACCCCCGCCTCGATCAACCGACGGGCCTGCAGGAACATGCTGCCGCTGCTGCCGTAACGATCGCGGACCCTGGGATCCGCGGTGTTCACGTCCAGTGCATCGGCCACGCGACCGGATGTCACGATGTCGACGGCCTGGCGAGTGTAGGAATCCAGAGCCAGCATGTGGCCGGTGTGGTCCACGTCTCGCCGCAGGCGGTCCAGGCCGACCAGCAGGTCGGTCCGAGACTGCAACCGGCTGGCGGTCAGCGTCTTGTTGAGTTTCAATTCGCCGCCCTGCGGCTTGTACGGCTTGTGGACCGAGCTCAGATAACCGGTGTAGGAACCGTTGTAGCCGACAAACGGCGGAGCACCGCCTGTGCTGCCATGCAGGTGCGATGCCATGCTGCCGATCGACGGGCGACCCCCCTGGCTCTGCAAGTTGCCACGGGCGAAACCGGTCTGAGTCGGATAGTCGCTGTGGTCGGCGATCGAGCCGGTCAGCGAACGGATGATCGTGTACTTGTCGGCCGCCTGGGCCAACATCGGCATGTGCTCGCAGATCTCGATCCCCGGCACGTTGGTCGCGATCGGATCGAACTCGCCGCGGAACTCCCGAGGCGCCTCGGGCTTCAGGTCGAACATGTCCGCATGAGAGGGTCCGCCGGCCAGGTGGATGTTGATCAGCGCCTTGTGAGACGAACCGCTGTCGGCCTGGGCCTCGGCACGCAACAACTCGGCCAGCGTCAGGCCACCAACGCCCATCGCTCCAACCTGCATTGCGTCACGACGCGTCATGCCGTCACAGAACCTTGGTCCCTGCTTGCCCGACCTGATCGAGAACATCCAGATACTCCTCGTGTGTGTTTCGACGGAGCGACGCAATCCGCGACGAACCTCAAGCCCTCGTTTTACTACGAATCACAGCCCACTATCAACACTTCTCGGCGATTTCACCGCTACCGCGACGGCTTTCCTGCCACTGTGGCCCCTTCGCGACCCCAGCACCCGCTGCTACTTCTTCTTTTTCGCGGCAGCAGCCTTCCGCCTGGCGAGGATCCCACGCAGCTTTTTCAGCTCCGCGGCTTTGACCCTTCGAGTGATTTTCTGCGGCCGCAGGTTTTCACTGGCCAGTTTCTCGGACCGCGGGATCGCCCGCATCCGGATCGATCGGTACCAGACCGGATCCCCGTGGTCCTGCAGGTTCAGGCTCGCGCCCCGCGCATCGAGCTTGCCGCCCCGCAACCGCAACAGCTCCACGTGCTCCTTCCAGCGAGGATCGGCATAGTCGAAATCGATCACCTTCTTGCCATTGAGCCAGTGCTGGATCACGGTTCCCTTGGCCACGATCCGGCCCGTGTTCCAGGTCCCCACCTTCGCGGTCGCATCGTGAGACGGGGCGATGCAGAAGTACAACGACGCGGCACTGGTCCTGGGATTGCGTCCGTCGACGTGCTGGGCGTTGTCCAGGATCTGGTACTCGTACTGGCCCGGTCGATAGTACACCCCACTGTTGCTGCCCGCGGCCACCCGCCACTGGAACCGCAATTCGAAATCGTCGGGGACCTTCTTCGAGACATACACCAGGCTGCCGCCTCGGCCACTGCGGCCAATCGCCCCCTTGTCGGCCTTCCAGTTGCCCGAGTGCTTCCATCCGGCCAGCGACCGACCGTCAAACAGCAACTCGAACCCCAGGCCGCGTTCGGCCTCCGACAGGGTGTTGGGTGCATCGGCGGCCAGGGCCACATGCGGATCAACCAACCAGGCCAATCCAACAGCCACCAGGCAAACAACCACGGCCAAGCGATTCGGTGAGACCATCTTCGAGTACTCCTCGCCAGGGAACCAAACGACCGCTGCATCTTGCCGTCTGGTCCCTCGACGAGCAACACAACCGTTGCGGGCTGGCGGCCGATCTCTCCAGAGAACAGACTCAGGTGCCCTTCGACTGCAGATCCCCAGATGAACGCCGCCGAACAACTCGACCAGCACCTCGCCGATTCAGAGACCAACGCCGCGTTCTCCGAAGCGGTGCTCACACTCGACGACGGCTCGAGGCTCTGCTTCTGTCACACCGTCGAGCAGCGCTGGACCAAGGCGACCGGGCCCGAGTCGAACGAAACGGCTGGTGGGCTGGCCGCGGAACTCGTCGAGCAGATCACCGGCTTTCGACTCAACGCCAAGCACCTCGATATCCAGTTCGCCGACGGCAGCCGCTTCGACCGACCTCTGCCGCGGCCCACCTGATGCGGGCCGCTGTCCCGAGGCGGGGCTCTCATCCGCCCTTCTTGCCCGCAGCGACCGCCTTGCGAAAATCCTCGATCTGTCGGTCGACCTTCCCGGGACTGTCCATGCCGGGCTTCTGGATCAACCGGAACGTGTTCTGAGTGAATTCCAGGCACAGGGCCGCCGTCTTGCGTTCGCGAGGGGTGCCCGTCTTG
>CAUZRQ010000117.1:0-16706 GCA_963582065.1 Planctomycetota bacterium
ACCGTCGTGCTTTACGACTGGCAGGGCCCCAATGGGAAGTTGATCCAGGACCGGATGGGCGACAAGCAACTTACCTTGACCTGGACCAACATGGGCGGGGACATGCGGATGTCGTGGCCCGGGCGAGTGGGTCGGTTTCCCTACGACAACATGGGGCACGGCGAACACGGCTGGGGGATCAAGGGTCAGGGCAACGCGAAGCTGGACCTGAAGACATGCACGAAGGAATGGACAGTGGAAGCCTGGGTGCGACGGGCCGGACCGATCCAGGGACATGGCACAAAGGTGGACCGCACCCACCAGTTGTTTGACTATGGACACATCTGTGGCAGTTACGACAATTCGAAACGAGGCGTCTGGGAACTCTACCTCTCGGACCACGATTCGCCCGATGGCAGCATGGCACCGGGTGTCCATTTCCTGGGCGCCCGGCCAGAAGAGGCGTTGATGGATCTTCATCCCTGGAAACGGCCCAGGGGGATCGTGGGGGCTCCCAAAGACGCGGGGATTCGGGACACCGAGTGGCATCACGTGGCCTGGCAATACAACTATGCCCAGGACCTGCACGAACTGTTCCTGGACGGTCAACTGGTCTGGCGGATGAAGAGTCCGGACGGACGCAAACTGGTCAACAACCGCCGGCACAAAGCTCAGTTCAGCGTCAGTACACGGCTCACCGGGTACTCGCGTTACGGAGGCGCCTTCAATTTCCTGGGTTTCGGAAATTTCTTTGGCCAGATTGGTGAAATCCGGATCTCCAATACGCGAAGGTACCAGTGAAGCAAGGTTGATGGGTTCTGGATCGCGCGATGCCAGCAGGGCATTGAATCACCAGACCATCACCGGCCCGTGGGCCGGGCTGCCGGGGGGCGTGGTTCGGATCCGGCGGGTTGAACGCCGGGGCTGGGGTGGGGAGACCGGGGGGCCAGCGACGCGTTGGAGGTCACGGCAATCGCCAACGCACCGTCTCGGTTACGAATTTGTCTGGGGGTTGTTTCAGGTACGCCGTCAACGCATATCCTGTCAGCAAGCTGCCGTCATCGAGTTGCACCGTGACCGGCCACCCGACTTGGTTATGGGCCGAGAGTGCCAATTGAATGGGATGGTCTCGGTCCCAGGTCCGTCCGCCGTCGCGACTCACGATGGCGTAAACTCCGAACGGCAGGTGATAGTTCGAGTATGTGGCCAGGATCCGACCGTCCTTGAGTTCGGTGAGATAGGCATGCACCTCTGCGGTCCGGGAAATCGCCCGCGGAAGAGACCACGTCTTTCCATCGTCACGTGACTCGGTCAGCAGTGTGATTCCGAAACCATGCATGTCTCCCTTGGGTGCGCCTTTCTGGAGACTGCGGATTGTGGCCAACATTCGACCGTCACGCAGACGGATGGCCGAGACCTCTCCAAAACGACGCTTCTTATCCCAGTTGATGACGCCCTCGGTGAACGACCAGGTCTTGCCGCCATCGCGTGATCGGCAAAGCTGGAAATTCGGGCTTCCCACGTTCGCCTGGCTCCAGTCGAACTTCGCGGCTCGCACGAACAACAGCGAGCCATCCTGCTCGACGATCATGTTGCGTGGAAGATCACTGCCCCGTAGGACCGATCTTTCCCACGTCCGGCCACCATCCGTCGAACGGGCCAGATTGATTTCTTCTTTGTATTTCGTTCCCGGACCGAAGTAACCTTTCTGGGCCGACAACACGACCGACCCGTCCGGCAATGCCGTCAGGCTCGGCTCTTTTCCCGATAGTGGAGTCTCGCCGATCATCTTCCACGACTCGCCGTTGTCCGTTGATGCGTAGACGAAGATGTCAAATATCTTTTTGGTTGGATCGTCGTCGTTGTTGTTCTTGCAAGTCGCCAATAACAGTTTGCCGTCCTTGAGCAGCGTCATCCCACACTTGTAGTTCCCGCGCGGCCCGACACGTGTACGCACGGCATGCTGCCGATCCCAAAACACCACCTGTTGGCGATCCTGCCCGTTGTACCCGGTGATTGCCACGACATACTTGTCGTACTCGTAACCGGCCAGCAAAGAGGAGTTGCGGTTCCGGTCCTGCTCTGTCCTGCCGACGCGTTCCGGATTGGTGGCTTCCACTGCGGGCGATGCATTTGTCAGCCACGCCCAAGTCGCGATAGGAGCGGCCAGTCCCCAGATCAAGGTGATAGTGAACATGACTGGAAACGTCTTGAGTTGCATTTTCATGGTTCGATCCTCGGTGCGGTGTCTTCGCAAAGAATTACGGCGATCCCGGCCAGCCGATCTGTCCGTACGTTCGGCTCGGCAGTCACTTTCGCGGGTTTGTTTTAGTCGCGATCTTTCTTGATGCTCCGCATGCCCGTCAACCCCATCGCGGTCATCCGCTTGTTCGACACGTACCCGTCGGCCACCGATCCGCGGGCGAGATTGTAACCGCGAACCTGTTCGGCCAGCCGCGACTCCTCCAACCGTACCTCACCACAATCACTTGTCTCCAACGGCTCCTCGAGGAACCGCATCGGCAGCGTGTCCCTGGCCGGCGATCGCGCGATATCGCTGGCGGCCCTGCTGAGCGACACCGGGGACTGTGGTTCGGATCTGGCGGGTTGATCGCCGGGGCTGGGATGGGGAGACTGAGGTTCTTTGTCCGGGCTGGGCGTTTTCTTGAAGCTGCCAGGAGTCGAGCCGATGACTGAACTGCGATTTCCACGACCGTTCGGTGGTTGGCTGACGATCGCGTGTGTCCTCCTGGGTGCCGGCGTCTTGCCGGCGTCAGAGAATCCCCAGCGGTCACTCACTGCCCGCGCGGAAAACTGCCGGATCACCGCGATCGACGGTCATTACACAAAGGTCGACTCCCGCAACGGGAAGTTGGTTCAACTCGCGAGTGATTCCCATGGGAATCCGGCTCACGCTGTGGGCGACTTCAAGATTCATTTCCCGCAACCCATCCCGGACGGCACTTATTGCCTCGCAATACGCTGGCGGACGGGCCGCATGAACGGCACGCCCTGGGCATTTTTGCTCGGCGCAGGCGTGGGGAGTGTTGTGGAAAACGATGTCGGAAAAGGTGGGTGGCACTACTTCTATCCGGGTCTTGCCGCCGTGGACAACGATCGGTGGTTTGCCCATGACCTGGCAGGTCCCCGTCCGGTCGGCTTCTCGATGTTTCCCAACACTCCGGTGGCAGGTTCTATCACCGTCTCGGGGGTGGGGAAGGAAGACTTCTATGTGCGTGTGCGCGACATGAGCCCGGGCAGGGACAACACCTTCGGGATCGAGTCGCTGACACTGACACCAATCAACCCTCGCAGTCGACGGCCAGCAAAACCGACACGCCCCGGCTCGACGAACATCCATCGGCCGGTCGGATCGAAGTTCACGATCGGTGTCTATTATGCGATGCCGTGGCTGAATCCCAAGGACAACTTCTCCTGGGACTACGCGTTCATGGACATGGCTCGATCCGGCTGCAACTTTGTCGTCATCAGCGGAAATTGTTGGGCGGATCAATGGGCCGCGATCAAGCACTGGGGTATGCGTGGCGTGACCAGCTACGGCGAGCTAAACGGTTATCCCGGGCCGGGCAAATGGAAGCCGTCCGACTTTGCCAAGGGGATCAAGGAGAAGCGTGAGTTTCTCCGGACCTGTATCTGGAAGGACGAGCACGTTGGCGACGCCTGCGTCGGCCACATCATGACGGATGAACCCGAGTGCCCACCTGGCCTGTCCGAAGACAAACGCCGATTCTTGCGGGCGTGGGCAGATGCCTATCATCAACACAACCCCAACCGCAAAATCTACGTCAACCACTGCAATCCCAAGTGGTATGACTTGAACGAAAAGCACGCAACCTGCAGTGCCGCGCCCACGATAGCCGTCAACAGCCGGCGGATCAGCGATCGCATCCGGGAGTCACAGGCCATCGGTCTGAAGGACTTTACCGTGGTCGCCTTGCTCGGACGGATGTCGGACTGGGCCGGCGGCAGGGTCGGCAACGTCGAGTACTGGAACATCCGGCCGGCAACGCCCGATGTCTTTGGCTGGCTCGCGAAAAGGACCAACGCGCAAGACGCCTACGAACAAATGGTGACCGCGTATTGCTACGGCGCGAGCGGTTTTCAGCCGTACATGTACAACCAGCACCGGGCGGTCTCCCTGGTCGATCGCCACGGAAACGGTCAGTACGGCATTCGCAGGGGTTTCAGTGACGCCGCACACGACCTCCGTCGCTCGCACGGTTGGCCGGCTGTCACACTGACCAACAACGGGAGCCCCTTCACAGACCGCGGCACCTACTCGGCCGGTGAGTTCACGCTTACCGCGCAGGCCGTCTCGGACTCGGGAACGATCTCCAAGGTCGTCTTCGGAAAGAGCGCTGACGGCGGAGGCACCTGGCAGACTCGCGTCGACGCGACAGTTCCCTACTCCGCCAAGTTCTCCGCCGAACCTGGCAAGACGGTGATTTTCCGTGCCCGTGCGATTGCCGAAGACGGAAAGCAATCGATCTATGCGGCCAACATGGTCCACACGCAGGCGCTGTCGTCGAAGAACTGACGGTCGGCCCGACCTCCCGACGCCGGGGGGCGGGGTTCGGATCTGGCGGGTTGAACGCCGGGGCTGGGGTGGGGAGACTTGGTTGACGTGTCCGAGCCTGGGAAGAGGTGATGCGAGTTCTGTTGTCGTTCTCGTTGCTGTTGGTCGGGATCGCTGGATGTGGTGACGGTTTCTCGCCGTCACCAGAAAGCTCTCGGGCAAAGGTGGACAAGCCGCCTGCTCGAGTTGCTGACGCCGATGCTGTTGCTGCATTGGGGCTCGGTGCCAAAATCGAGTGGAATCAACAGGGCGAAGTTGTTGAAGTCGACCTCAACGGCACCCAGGTCACCGACGCGGGACTGGTGCATCTCAAGGGGATGACCACCCTGGAGGAACTCAGGCTCTACTACACCCGGATCACCGGCGCGGGCATCGCCGAACTGGGGCGGGCATTGCCAAACTGCAAGATCAAGGGGCAATAACCCCTCGGCCCCACGCGGGGTGCGGGAGTGAGGTCGCGGCCACACTCCAGGGAGAACTCCGGGCCAGGCATGAAAAGCTGTCGCCGTTCAATGATCTGAGCGTGCCGCTCGCCTGTCGAGACGCAACCAACATCACTCGCTCGACGGCTGATCTTGTTTCGGTCGTTTTGGAGGTTTCATGACTCCAAAACGGATCACCTTGTCAGCGTATAGCGGATCATAGTAGTGGCCGCTTTCGCAGTAATCGGCGTTCCACTGGCGAGTGCCGTCTTCTTTTGTCCGGTAGATGAATGGCGAGAGATGCAACCGCTCCCTGTGCCATCGCCCGGTCTTACCCGATGGAATCTCTGTACCGCGGCCGTAGATCATCAAACCGCCCTCCCCCCGGACTTCGAATTGTGGGCTGATCTTCCGGTACTCGTGACTCACATTGATGAGCTTATGACCCAGTTCATGAGCGATCGTTCGACCGCCCTTCCCACTCTGCCGACATATGGTGATGACGCCGCGAATTCGACGGGGAATCCGTGCTTCGAACAAATAGGCAGGAAGGGACAGGCCGCCGGTTGGAATGGACTTGATCTGCGGCCGATCTTCGACCGTCCGATCGTAGTAGGCCATCCGCACCTGTTTCAGGTAGAGCAAGTAGATCGTTCGATGGTTCTCGGCCTGACGTTCAATGATGCCCCCAAAGGCGTTCTTTGCTTCCGTCGTCAATCTCCAGCGGGCGGAGCGAAAGCCCACGTAAGTGTTGATCTGTGGAGGCGAAGGAAATCCCGTTACGTCGTTGGCCTGCACGGCGAGCCATGATGAGGGAACAATGGCTCGCTTGACCCAGAGCAGTTTCAGCTGGACACCCGCCTTGGCAAAGATGTCTTTGGCACGCTTGAAGGACTCGGTCAGCTCGTCGGGCGAGGCGACGTAACCATGCGGCTTGCCGTCCGTTTCCCCCAGGTAAATGGCAACATTCACTGTGGGAACGGCAACTTTCAGATCGTGGTTGATCGTATCCGGACTAATCGACTCCAGGGCTCGGTAGACGACGGTGCGACTGCTCGCAGTCGGGTCGTCGTCAGCAGCAACGGCCGAGGAGAACGAAAGCGGACAGAACGCGGCAACCAGCAGGAAGCAGCAGCGAGCGGTCACACGGTGCACGATGGAGACCTCCGCACGGCCAGGGGGCGTTATCGCGTGGTCACGGAAAGGCTGTGGGAGACCGCCCCCCGGTTGAGCTGGCGCGTGGATCATCTCTGGTTCACTCTCCGGAGATGTCGTCAGGAGCAGCAGGCTGTTCGGACACTACATCTTCCGGCTGTTTGCCGCGTCTTCGCTTCACCGCGATAAGGCCAGCGAGCAACAGGCACGCAATGCTGAACAAAACAATCCAATCTTCGAGACGAAATAACTGCGACAAAAATAAGAGGGGGACGACCAGATAATATTGGACAGTGTATAGAAAGAGCATCAAACCAATAAAAACCGGGTACACCATCGCCAACGAAATCAGAATTACTAGAACCCACTTCAGTATTCGGCGTGTTCTGGGAGCCCGCACCCATTTCGGTAATTGGCGAGTGTTCGGTTGGTTCCGGTCTTCCATCCGTTTCCCTCTCGTTGTCACTGCCCCCAGTCTTCCCACCGCAGCCCCGGGAAGGCGTTGCCCAAGTGCAGGATCCGCAAGTAGCCGTCATCTCCCCTGCCCCGACGCCGCCTTGAATCTCGTCAATCCATCTTCCCGATCAGCAGGTTGCCGATGTCATCGACTGAGGCCTTGTAGCCTGGGTGAATCAGCGTCGTGGAGTCCATTTCCGCGACGATGGCCGGGCCGTCAATCCTGGTGTCGGCGCGGAACTGATACCGGTCGTAGATAAGGCAATCGACGAACCCGCCACTTTCTGCGAAGTAGACAGATCGGGTTGTCAGCACCGCGGAGCTCGCGTCCTGGTCGCCGTCCGCGATCTGCCGAAGGCTGGGTTTGGCGATGGTGCCGATGGCGCTCAGTCGAAGGTTCACCAGTTCGATTTGCTCGTCGGGGGCGCTGAAGCCATAAACGCGTTCGTGTTCGCGGTGGAACCGTTCGGCCAGGCGTTGCATTTCGTCCGAGCGGAAGTCGGGATCGTCGATCGACAGCGTCAGTTCGTAGCTTTGACCGAGGTAGCGCAGATCTAGTTGACGCACAAAGTGCATCCGCTGCTCGTCGACCTGATCTTGATCGAGTGCGGCGCGTCCCTGGGCTTCAAGCCCCTCGAATTCCTGCAGCAAGTCCGTTGGCACGGTGTCATCAAGTCGCGTCACGAATGTGGAGCTGTAGTCGTGCTTCAAGTCAGTGGACAGCAATCCCATGGCCGAGAAGATTCCTGGACTCATGGGAATCAGCGTCTGTGGAATCTCCAGCTCGTCTGCGAGCCGATTTGCGTGCAACGGCCCGGCACCGCCGAATCCCACCAGCACAAAATCGCGAGGATCGTAGCCGCGTTGGACAGAGATTCTCCTCAACGCGCCGGTCATGGCTGCGTTTGCGATCTCGACAATTCCGTGGGCAACTTCGACAACGTCCATGCCCAGGCGGCTGGCGCACCTTTCTTCGATGGCCGTTCGCGCTGATTCGACGTCGAGTTCCAGTTCTCCGCCGAGGAAATTCTGCGGGTCGATTCGACCCAGGACCAGGTTGGCGTCGGTGATCGTGGGTTCGCGTCCGCCCTTGCCGTAGGCGGCCGGGCCTGGATCAGCTCCGGCGCTTTGTGGGCCGACTCGCAACACGCCGCCGCCATCGATCCACGCGATCGATCCGCCACCGGCTCCGATTTCGACAAGGTCGATCACCGGTGTGCGAATCGGGTATCCGCCTGCCTTCGCACCGTGTCCGGAAGAACTCGCGGCCGAGCCGACTTCGTAGTCTTTCGTCACGCCGGGCGTGCCGTCCTGGATCAAGCCGGTCTTGGCAGTCGTGCCGCCCATGTCGAAAGAAATCAGGTTCTTGTGTCCCAGCTTCTCGCCGAGAAAACTCGTCGCGATCACTCCGGCGGCGGGCCCTGATTCGACCATGTAAACCGGCTTGTCGGCAGCGGCTGCGAACGTGAACACGCCGCCGCTGCTCTGCATGATCAGCAACTCGGCGGACAGCCCGTTTTCCCGCAACCGGCGTTCAATCCGATCGAGGTATCGAGCGACGATCGGTTGAATGCCGGCGTTGATGATGGTCGTGCTGGCCCGGAAGTACTCGCGGAACTCCGGCGCGATGTCAGAGGAAAGCGAGACGCGAACGTTGGGCAGAACTTCGCGGAGAATCTCGCCGGCGCGTTGCTCGTGATCGGCATTGACGTAGGAATGCAGAAAGCAAACCGCCAGCGATTCGACGTTTTCGTCCCTCAACTCTTCGGCCGTACTCCGCAACGCGTCCTCATCGAGCGGAACGACCACGTCGCCGCGAGCGTCGAGCCGTTCCGGGACGCCGAAGCAACGGTGTCGTGGCACCAACGGCTTGGGCTTTTCGAAGTGAATGTCGTACAGCGAGGGCCGGATCTGCCGGGCGATCTCCAGCATGTCCTGGAAGCCGTCGGTCGTGACGAATCCGGTTGGAGCGAGGTTGCCTTCGATGATGGCGTTGGTGGCAACGGTCGTGCCGTGCACGACGTAACCGACGTCGGCGTATGGCAAATCGGCTTCCTGCAGAATGCGTTCGACTGCTTCCAGGAATCCGCGAGACGGATCGTCGGGCGTCGACGAGACTTTGCAGATGCGGACTTCGCCGGTCGCTTCGTCGATCAACGTGGCGTCGGTAAACGTCCCGCCGATGTCGACGCCCAGTCGGTGTGAAAAACTCATGTTGATCGCAACTCGGCCGTCTTGGTTTCATCGACAGTCCACGTCCGGGTATCGATGGCGACTCGATAGACCTCGGCGGCACGCTCGGCGGCGACCTTGCCCTCGCGAACATCTTGCAGGACACGTTTCGGATCACGTTCGAGTGGACTGCCGTAACCGCCGCCGCCGCACGTGCGGTAACTCACGACGTCACCGGGCTTCAGCGAGACCGTGACCTTCGATCCGAGTTCTTTCGCTTCGCCGTCCGGATTCAGAATGTATGACGCTCGTTGACCGGCGTCGCCGCCGAACAAGCCCCACGGTCCCCAGCGATCGCGGTCGGAGAGAACCGTGAATGACGCCTCGTGATCCAGGAATTCGTAGTCGCGCCGGAGTCCCAGGCCACCGCGAAACTTTCCCGGTCCCTCGGAGTCATCGACCAGTTCGTAGCGAGTGATCCGCACCGGATAGCTCATCTCGGTCTCTTCGATCGGAGCGTTTTCGGTGTTCTGTCCGTGAGCCTGAACGGCATCCGGCCCGTCGCTGGCAATCCGGCCGCCGTAGCCGCCGCCGAGCGTCTCCAGGAAGCAATAGAATTCGCCGCTCCGTGGATCGACACCGCCGAAGCCCGCATGACAGATCATCGCCTTCGTCCCGGCGGGAACTTTGTCGGGAATGGCCGGCGACAACGCCTTGAACATCACGTCGATCATCCGCGTATGCGTTTCCCAGCCACCGACAACCGGTGCGGGCGGTGTGCAGTTCACGACGGTGCCTTCCGGTGCGACCATTCGCACCGAGCGATAAAAGCCCGCGTTGATCGCCACGTCGATGTCGACAATGCACCGCAGCACATACGCCGCGCCCGCGTACGCCATCGACAAGGTCATGTTGACCGGCGCCGGTCGCTGAACGTCGCTGCCCGTGAAATCAAACAGCACGCCGTCCTCGTCAATGACGATTGAGCACGCCAGTTTGACCGGCTCGTCGGTAAACCCGTCGTTGTCGACAACTCCTTCGGCGGAAAACGTGCCGTGCGGCAGCTTGGCGATTTCCGCCCGCGTCAACCGATCGGTGTATTCGATCAACTCGGCAACGTATTTCGAGACGACGCTCGATCCGTGTCGCTCCAACAACGTGGTCAGCCGGCGGATGCCCGTGTTGTTTGACGCGATCTGAGCCCGAAAGTCACCGGCAGTTTCCCGTTTTGCTCGGACCTGCGACAGAATCAGGCGAAACACGTCGTCGCAGATCGTCCCGTTGTCGACGAGCTTGACCGGCGGGATGATCACGCCTTCCTGGTAAACTTCCTGGAATGCACCAATGCTGGCCGGTGCCCCGCCACCAACGTCGACGTGATGGGCCAGGCTGGCCACGTATCCAAAGACCTCGCCGTCAAAGTACACCGGCGAGATGACCGTGATGTCGTTCAAATGCACGCCGCCGAGAAACGGATCATTCAGAACGATCCCATCGCCCGGCTTGAAGTTGTCTGCTCCGTACGCCTCGACCGCCAGGGGAACCATGCGAACCAGCGAGCCGAGATGGTTTGCCTGCGCGAATGACTGGGCCAGCACGTTCAAATTGCGATCGAAGATCGCACACGAGAAGTCGCAGCGAGTCTTGATGTTCGTCGAGTAGGCACTGCGACGCAGCGCGGCCGACATTTCTTCGGTCACTTCGACGAACGCGTTGCGAATCACTTCGAACTTGATGGGATCAATGCCGCTCATGCCCGATTTCCCGAACCCCAGGCAGATGTGAAATACTCGCCCTCGATGAATCGACTCGGCCGCAATCCGGTGATGTCGATGTCACTCGTTTCGCCCGAGATCACATCGGCCAACGCTTCACCGAGCGGCGGACCGAGTTTGAAGCAATGACCGTTGCCCGCCAGGCAGGCGAAGTAACCAGGCACTTCCGGTTCCGGTCCGACCAGCGGATGCCAATCGTCAGTGATCGTGTACATCGACGCCCAGCCGTGATCGAAGCTGCCTTCGCGCGTCGACGGGACTCGCTGGAAGATCTTCTGTTCGATGCGATGTCGTGATTTGTCGTCGACCTTCGGGTCGTAATTGTCGATGTCCAGTGGTTCGATTTCCTTGGGAAAACCGAGGCCGACAAGTAATTGCCGCGGTCCGGCCGGCCGGCTGTAAACGCAAAGTTGCGGATCGGTCAGCCAGGGGTAATCGGCGGTCTCGAACGGGACGTTCATGACGATGTCGTACTCGCGACTCCACCGAAACGAGTAGTTGAGGCCGACGGTCAATCCCAGTTGCCGACCCCACCCTCCGGCAGCGTTGACGACGACCGGCGTTTCAATTGGTCCGTTGTCGGTTTCGACGGCCGACACGCGACCGTTCTGCAGTGTGATCGATCGGGCACCGACACCTTCGTGCGCCGTGAGCCCCCAGGCACTCGCGCTCTCGACCAGGTTCCGCGTCGTCTTCTTCGGGTCGGCGAATCCAGAATCCGGTTCGAGTATCGCGTACGAGATGTCGTCGAAGTTGACCATCGGCAATCGGTCGGACAGATCACCCGGCGTCAACTCCTCAATCCGAATCCCATGCTCGCGTTGCAACTCGACCACGCCCTTTCCCGCCTCGATTCCGGCCTCGTCGAGCAAAGCCAGATAACCGATTTGTCGAAAGTCGCAGTCGCCGCCAAGTTCTTCCGCTCCGTGCGAAAACATCTCCACGGCGCGTCGGGCGAGCTGCACGGTCACCGGATTCGAATAAAACGTCCGTATCGCTGCTGCCGAATGACCGGTGCTTACCGCGGCGAGTGTCCGCTGTTCCAGCAGGACGACCTGCCCGAAGCCCTTCTTGGCCAGAAAATGAGCCGTGCTCGCGCCGAGAATCCCGCCGCCGATCACGACCGCGTCCGCAGTTTGTTGCATGGTGAATTCGCTCCCCGGCACTTCGCTTTCTTCTTGTTCGACGTCCCCGTCTTTCAGATCAATTCAGTTCGCGGGGGATGACGACAGACCAGTCCTTTTCAAAATACAGCTTGCCGTCGCGAGTGATGCGGACGTGGACGGCGTGATGAAACGACTCGGCATCGCTGCGTGTCTGTTCTTCGGAATGGATTTCCACGTCGAATTGAGGGCGTCGGACACGGCAATTGCCCTCGGCTTCGAGTACGGCGGTCGCAGGGGATCGATCGTTTACCGTGAAAGCCGACTTCAACTCCAACCGGTTGTTCGCGTCGCCCGACTCCACGCCCAGGTGCAGCGTCGCTGTTTGTTCAACCATGTCTCTGGTGACTGAGTACTCGGTTGATTTCGGCAACTTCTCTGGATCGGCGGGTGGGAGTTGTTGCAGGTCGGGAAGTGGCAGTGGGGGTGATTGTCGCGGGATGACGGGCAAGACGATGTGTGATGCATGGTCGCCGCCGCGATGGATGGAATGAACTCCTGGTTCGGCAACGGGCCAGGCGTTCTGAAAATCGGCTCCGGCGATGCTGACCCGCAACCGATGTCCCCGCTCGAAGACGTACGACATCGTTTTCAGGGGGACTTCGAGGTCGTAGACGTCCCCCGGCACCAGGGGTGCTGGCTGAACGTGTGACTGGCGATGCGTGGCATTCAAACCGCCGTAACGCACGAGCTTTGCCGTTCCATCGGGTGCGACGTCAATCAACTTCACGCGGAAGTAGGCCACGCGAGCGGTTGACGAAACGAACAGTTTTGCGATCGGAGTGCCAGTGACTTCGATTTCTTCCTCAAGCGGAGCGGAAGTGTAGGCCACACAGTTGGCGTCGTCGAGTCGCTGGTCCAGCGGCATTCCCCACGGCATGATTCCACCGCCCCAGTGAATCCCCGATGAGACTCCGGAACCCGCGAGGAAGGGGAATTCATCCCGGTCACCTGTTTCTGCGGCCGACTCATCGAGCCGCGCCTCGTCCAGATACAGCAGGCGGTCTTCGCGACGGGCAAGAGGCCATTCGTTTTCGCTTCGCCACTCACCCGGCTCTTCGAGCGGCATGCGGGCGGCGGGTGGGCTGTATCGGCGAACGAACAGTGTGACGGGCGGTTCATTCATGACGCCGTTGTCGATCTCCTTCAACCAATGATCAAACCAACGAAGATAAATCGGACGTGTGTCCACTCGCGGTCCGGGCACCGCGATCGGTTCCTCGCCATACCAGTGGCCCCAGGGTCCGACCATCGCCTTTTTGGGGCACTGCAAGTTCTCGAAAGCTCGCAACAGCGCGGTGGGATAACAGTCGGACCATCCGCCGATCACCATCACCGCGCACTTCACTCGTTCAAAATCCGCAGACAACGAGCGGTCTTGCCAATACGGACCTTGCAGCGGATTCGAGATGTAGCCGATCCCCCACGGTGCGCTGTTCTCAAGCCGCTCTTGCCACAACGTCTCCCATTGCTCTCCGACAACATCCGGATCCGGCGGCGCGAAGTTGAACGTGTTCATGTTGGCGGAGTAGCTGTCGAACATGTAAGGCCGCAGGCAGCCACCGGGGTAAACCCACTCGGTGTAGACGTCGTCGTTCGCCGATCGGACGATGATCGCCTTGAGTGCGGGGGGATTTTCCACCGCGACCTGCCATTGAACGACCGCGCCGTACGACTTGCCGATCATGCCGACGTTGCCGCTGCACCACGGCTGATCGGCGATCCAACCGACCATGTCGAAAGCGTCCAGCCGTTCCTCGTCGTTGTAGATGTCGGTCGTGAAGCCACCCGAATTCCCCGTGCCGCGCACATCAAACTGCACGACCGCGTATCCCTGCTCGGCCAGGTAAGGCACGACCGGCGGGTATTCGTCGCGGTAGTCGGGCAACGGTTTTCGCAGCCGCCGATACGGGTTGTATTCCATGATTGCCGGAGAAGATCCGGCGGTGTCAGGGCGAGTGATCTTGGCGCACAGTTCGACGCCGTCACGCATGGGGACGCGGACGTATTCGGTGCGGACCTGGTTTTCGTATGTTGCGGTCATTGAGGGTCAAGCGACAACTGGCAACACGATGTGTGACGGAAGGTGCACTGTCGAGATCTCCGCAGAGCCAGGGGAGCGGTAACGCGGCCTCCCAGAGTATCGTTGCGCCGATGGGATGACAAAACGGCGTGACCGGGACCACGTGACATCGATGAGCCTCGCCGGGGGTGTGGTTCGGACCTGGCGGGTTGAACGCCGGGGCTGGGAAGACTGGCGAGCGATGGGTCAGCGTTGCCGCAGTCTTCCACGAGGATGATCAGCCAACCGGATCGAGTTCCGGAATCGGGTCGCCGGGTGGACTCATCGACAAGCTGCTCGACAATGCCCCCCCGCTGACCATCACTTCTCGTTCTCTAGCAGGTCGACCATTCCTCGCCCCAGCGCGTCGCCGACCAGCATGTAGGTCTCGGCGTTGCGGTTGTAGTGGTAGCCCTGGTTCCGGGGAGACACTTCGACCGCCCGCCAGAATTTTCGGATCTCCACGGTCTTCACGTTGCCGGCAAATTCCGGGTACTTGCCCTTCTCACCACTGACAGCCAGTTGCGCATTGGCCACGGTCAGGTGCGGACCGGCCATCGCCCAGCCGCCGAAGCCGATGGTGGCCAGCACGAACGGGGCTTTCGGTGCCTTGAATTCAGTCCGCCATGCCTTGATGAGCCGCACCAGGTTCTGTTCGTAGCGGCCGGCGTGGGCCGGATTGCCATCCTTGTGCCCCTGCCACCACACGAAGCCGGCGATCTCATACCCCTGGTCCCTGTATGCGGGGAAGAGGGTGCCGAACTTGTCGAGGACGCCATGGACCGCCTTGACGTACTCATCGTATTGCTTGCCCGCGTACCAGTTCACTTTCTTCTTGGGCTGCCCTGCGACCCACGAGGACGGGGTGTCCTTGTACCCGGCATAGGTCCTGCCCTTGTGGGTGAAGCGTTCACTCCCAGGCGGCAGGATGTCCCAGCCCAGGCTCCGGTTGCCGATGGAGGCCTTGATCAGGAGGACTGGTTCATCGTGGTAATGGCCCAGGACGTGCCCGAACTGCAGTTCCGGACCGATGGTGTTGCCTTGCAGTCCCACCGTCAGTGTCCCCTGCCCCACCGCGGAGATCACGCCCTTGTAGGTCACGTCGTTTCGCACGGTCCACCGACCCTCATCGTCGATGAGGTGGGGAAACTTCTTATCCTTTTTCACCACGGTGGCCAGGGTCCCGCGAATGTCCGTCCGCCCGAACCAACCCAGGCCGTTGGCATTCTTCGTGAGAAACGTGACCTTGAAGGGGTATTTCTTCCCGCCGGCAAACTCAAACCCGGTCCGCACCACTTCCTTGCCGGGTTCTCTTCGAAAGATCTCCTTGCCGGCGATCTCCATGATGTTGTGAGACGACGCCTGGTATCCCGGATTGAATTCGTAGATGCCGTCGGCTTCCATCCTGATGAACCCCCTGACGACCGCGGTTCCACCCTTGGGGAACGGGGTGGGCCTGGTTCCGCCGATTGCCTTCAGCTTCTTCGTCGCGATCGGCGGCGTCTTGTCGTAATCGGTCGTCGGTGAGTATTCCCCCGGATAGATGGAAACCACCGAATCAAGGAACTGCTTTCCCCAGCGGGAGAATCTGCCGTTGATATCGCCCATCCCGACCATGTTGGATTGACCGGACAGGATGTAGACCTTGACCGGCTTGTCGGCTGCGGGCGGCTTGTTGTCCGGGTCGGGCAGTTGGACCGGAACCTGTGCGAATACGGAGGACAAACCGAGCAACGATATTGCTGTTGCGGCCAGGGGCAGAATCGATCGGGTTGGCCGATGAAAAGACACGGAGATTCTCCTACGGGTGACCTGTTTTCAGCAGGTGAAGCCGCTGTTCGAGGAAGTTGGTGGTCCAGAGGTCGTAAGCGACCGTTCCGGAATCTGAATGACCAGTCGTTTTCGACGCCAATCTTCGCGCTACAGCCGTCTCGGCGCGTCGACTGTTCGCTCATTCCGAACGTTGCCGGTGTTGAGGGTTGAGGTTGGCTCGAGGAGCAGCACGTGGGTCTCGGCTTCGGCGACAGGCTTGTGTTCCACTCCCCGGGGAACGATGAAGAACTCGCCTTCGTCGAGTTCGACGATCCGATCGCGAAGATGTATCGACAGGTGGCCGTGGAGGACCAGGAAGAGCTCGTCCTCGTGCTCGTGATGGTGCCAGACGAACTCGCCTTCGAGCTTGGCGAGCTTGACGTGCTGGCCGTTGAGTTCGCCGACGATACGGGGGCTCCAATGTTCAGTGAACTGCTGGAGTTTCCCGGCGAGGTTGACCTTGTCGTTTTGGCTGTCGCTCACGCTCTGGGCCCGCCTGCAACGAATCGCCTTCGCGATTCACCTGGTCCTGGTCTGAACATGTGGGCGGCCCAATTGAGTGTTGCGTGGTGACCGTTTGCCGTTGGTCGAGGTTTGCGTTCTGTCGACAGACACGTCAGCCATGCCAGGATCGCCTCGATCGGCTTGCCGCGATGATGGATGGGGGCCGTACCGCCACACGAATCCATCACAGGCTCGCTTGGCATCGCGTCCGTTCCTGGTGTGCTCTTCAGCTTTGCGATCGATCATACCCGTAGCCGTTTAGGCGAGTCCATCCGAGTCGGAGTGGTCATCTTTCTCCTCGCCCTCCACCCGACGCCGGCGATCCTGGTGCGGGTCTGGCGGGTTGAACGCCCGAGGGTGGGGCGGTCAGTGGCTCTTCGGAACCTCCCACCCAACGCTTTCGAGATGAGCCAGGGCAGACGCGTTTTCGGCGTCCACCTCGGCCTCTTCCCGGTAGTTCTTGTACTCGGTCTCCAGTGTCACGTTGCCGCGGTAGTCGTGCTTGTCCAGGGTTCGCCCGAGCAGACCGAAGTCCACCTCGCCTTTGCCCGGTGTGGCTTCGAGCAGGAAGTCCCCCCCGGGTGAGTCCTTGCCCGCCGCGTCGCGCAG
>CAUZRQ010000118.1:0-16385 GCA_963582065.1 Planctomycetota bacterium
GTGCCCCCCGGGGGGGGCCCCCCGGGGGGGGCCCCCGGCGCGGGGGGGCGGGGGGGGGGGGGGGGGGGGGCAAGTATACCAAAGGGGTGGGCCTTATGTTAGATTCGCAACCGGGTGCTCGGGGCGGACAACGTAGAGATTGACAACGGGTAGACGGCATGGCGCTGAAGTTCACCGTCGAGTCGTTCCTCAACCTGGTCAGGCAAAGTCGCCTGGTTGATGCCGACCGGTTGGAGCAGCTGGTTGCCACCTTGCCGGCCGACGGCGATTCGCAGTCGGTCGCCGATGCCCTGGTTGCGGCGGAGGCGCTGACCGATTGGCAGGCCGACAAGCTGCTCAAGGGGAAGCACAAGGGCTTTTTCCTGGGCAAGTACCGCCTGCAGTCGCTGCTGGGCAAGGGTGGGATGAGTTCGGTGTACCTGGCCGATCACGTGCTGATGCGGCGACGGTGTGCGATCAAGGTGCTGCCACACAACAAGGTCAACGACACGAGTTACCTGGAACGATTCCATCGCGAAGCCCAGGCGGTGGCGTCGCTGGATCACCCGAACATCGTCCGGGCCTACGATGTCGATCGCGAAGTGGACGGGACGACCGAGATCCACTTCCTGGTGATGGAGTATGTCAAGGGTCACAGCCTGCAGGACCTGATCGTCGACGGCGGGCCCCGCAGCTACCGCGACACCGCCGACTACATCCGCCAGTCGGCTCACGGACTCTCCCACGCTCACGAGGCCGGGCTGGTCCATCGCGACATCAAGCCGGCCAACCTGCTGGTGGACCTCGAGGGGGTCGTCAAGATTCTCGACCTGGGCCTGGCGAGGTTCTTTGATGAGAGCGACGAGAACCCGATTACGCTGCGGCATGACGAGAAGGTGCTGGGCACCGCCGACTACCTGGCACCCGAACAGGCCCTCGACAGTCACCAGGTGGATGCCCGGGCGGACATCTACAGCCTCGGTTGCACGATGTACTTCCTGCTGACCGGCCATCCGCCGTTCAACGAGGGGACCCTGGCCCAGAGGCTGATGTGGCACCAGACCAAGTCTCCGCCGGAGATTTCCGAGATCCGTGCCGATGTGCCCGAGCGAATTGCTGAAATCGTTTCGACAATGATGGCCAAGGACGCCGACAACCGGTTCCAGACGGCCCTGGATGTCGCCGAACAACTCACCGCCTGGATCGGTGACGGCGAGACGGCTGTTCAGTCCCCGGTGGCCGCAGCCGTTCTCGTGGCGCAACCTGTCGAGCCACCGGCTTTGGCCCCGCCCCCCGCGTCTCCGGACCCGCCGGTGGCCACACCCGTCGAGCCACCGACGCCGTCGGCCGGAGAAACCGTTCGGGTTTCGGCCTCGGAAACCGAGAAGGTCGTTGCCGGGACCGATGATCCCGGCCTGGCCGATTTCCTGTCGCAACTCGGCAACGACGACACCCCCGCACCTCCAGCCGTTGCCGAACCGGCGGCACCTGCCGCGGTCTCCGATGCCCCACCGATTGTGGCACCCGCCGAAGTTCCACCGATTGCTCCCCCCGACCCCGTTACGCCGGTTGCTGCCGCCCCCGGGGTGGAATCGGCCGAGGAGTTGCCGCCGCCGGCCGCCGAGAGCACCGGCTTCCCCGAACTGGACATCTCGGCTTCGGAGACCATTCCCAGGCGGTCGACTCGCACCAGGAAGAGCTCGAGCCGACGGAGTGCGTCGGGCAAGGGACTGAAGATCGGGTTGGCCATCGGTGGGTTGGTGTTGCTTGTCATCGTCGCCGTCGTCGTCATGGGGAACATCGGCGGTGGAGATGGCGCGGGGGAAAGTGGTGGTGAAACGACCGATCCGGGCAAGGACGACACCGGTGGGGATGGCGGCGGAGCCCCATCGCAGGTTCCAACCCCCAAGGCGAAGAATTCGGCAGCGGCGAAGAAGACGGCCAAGGCAAAAAAGACACTGCAGGTGGGTGGAGTTGATGCCGAGTTCGAGACGATCACCGCAGCGCTGGCGTACGTCCGTGAGCACAAGGACGGCTACGCCAAGCTGTCCCGGCGAATCCAGGTCACGATCAACGTGCTGGGCGGACGGACCTATGCCGAGTCGATCGAAATCGACGGTAAGAAACAGCAGTGGCCGACGGGGATCGCGATTATCAGCACCGGCGTCGAGCCGGCAATCATAGCGCCGCCGGGCCGGAAACCGGGGATCCGGCTGGACCAGGTCGAATATGTCCGGATCGAGGGATTCCGGATCGAGGTCAAGGGAAAGCCGACGGGCGTGGTGCTGGCCGGTGCCCAGGACCGGGTGCAACTCGAGAAGCTGGTCATCAACGGGTTCACCGCGAGCGGGATCGACGCACAGGGGGCGGCCGGCGATCCGAGCCAGGATGCACTGCGACTGGTTGACCTGCGGCTGACCGCCGGTGGAGCCGAAGCGGTCGGCATGAAGTTGTCCGAGGGTGTCTACGATACGGCTCACGTGGAGATCACCGGGTGCCGGCTGATCGGCCCACAGCGAGCCGGAATCGAGTTGACCGACAACGCCACCTACCTGGCGGTCCGCCGGACGGTGATCCAGTTGGCCCAGTCGGCCGTGTTGTTTTCCGGCGAGAATCGGACGTGGCGTAGCGTATCGATCCACAACAACACGTTTTCGAAGGTCCGGCGGGGTCTGGTCTTCGAGCACATGCCGACCGACAACTCCGACAACGTCACGATTCGCCGGAACCTGTTCCACGAGGTGCAGGGGCCGGAGTGCGTGGTCGAGCACGAGTACGTGGAGCTGCAGTTCAGCCAGATGGTCAACACGGCCAATTCGATCAGCGAGAACTGGTCGACTCGATCCGCCGCGGCCGACCTGAAGAAGGGTGAACGCGAACTGATGCTGCCCGGCCTGAAACAGCAGCGAGGGGTCAGGGTCGAGTTCTCGTCGACCGATCCCCAGGCGTCGGACTTTCTCGAACCCCGCGCCGGCACGCTGCCTCACCGGGGTCCGGGCAACCTCAAGGACCCGGCCTTCATTGGTGCCCAGCCGTTTCGGCAGAGACGTTAGACGTCCAGGCCCCGCTCGGTGCGAATCTGTTTCACCTCGTCCATGACCTGGCCGATCAGCCGGGCGTTCTCGTCCAGCGCGATGTACTCGACCACGTGGGTCCAGGTGTTCATCCCGACTGCGGCCAGGGCGGCAAGCAGGTGGAGCGTGCCTGGCGAGAGTCCCAGCCAGCCGGTGAAACCGACCGGCGAGGCGGGGTCGGCCGCGGCGCCCAGCGTGCCGGCGGCCAGCAGCAGCAGGAATCCCCCGACGATGATCGGGATCGTCCGATGCTTCAGTTTCCGGCTGGCCGCGTAGCCGTCACCGGAAAGCGGGTAGACCCGGGCGGTCTCCTCGAACCACCGCCCGGTCCCGATGAAGTAGGTCATCACCAGCCCGTGGACCAGGGTGGTGAACAGCATGCCGCCCAGCGAGGCCCACATGTGGTAGTCGACCTGGTGACTCAGCGATCGCTCGGCAGCGTTCTCGATTGCCAGCCCCAGCACCAGCGCCGCGCCCAGCAGCAGCGTGCTGATAATCGACAGCGGCAGGAAGATCGTCTTCACGAACGTGCCCGGGGTGATGGAAAGAACTGCAGCGATCGGTATGCTGATCGCTGCCGATGATAGGCGATTTCCGGGGGCACGAGGAAGTCGATGAAGATCACCAGTATCACCAGTCACCAGGTCGAGATTCCGCTGAAGCCCGCCCGCCGGATGATCTCGGCCCTCGGCCAGCACACCGTTTCGCGCTACGTCCTGGTCCGGGTCGAAACCGATGCGGGGATCGAGGGAGCCGGCGAGGCGACGGTGATGCCGCGGTGGAGTGGCGAGACCGCGTGGGGGGCCCAGGCGGTCATCGATCACGTGTTCGCACCGCTGCTGATCGGCTGCGACCCGTTCGACATTCTCCAGGTCGACCACCTGATGGACCGGGCCGCCGCCGGCAACTGGTTCGCCAAGAGCGCGATCGAGATGGCCTGCTGGGACATCCAGGGCAAGGAATCCGGGAAACCGGTCTACGAACTGCTGGGCGGAGCCGTCCGGCCCATGCCGATCACCTGCCGTTTCTCGATGGGGGCCTACCCTCTCGAACGGGCCCGGCAGCGGGCCGGTGAACTGGTCGAGGAGGGGTTCACGACGATCAAGGTCAAGGTGGGGACCGATTTCGAGGAGGACGTGGCGCGGGTGGCGGCCGTCCGCGAGGTGATCGGCCCCGACCGCGACCTGGTGATCGATGCGAATGCCGGCTGGGATGCCGCCACCTCGATCGCCGCGATGGAACGAATGGCCGAAGACAACGTGGGACTGTTCGAACAACCGACCACCAACGGCGACTACCACGCGTTGGCCGAGGTCCGGCGAGCGATCTCGTGCCCGGTCATGGCCGACGACATCGTCTTCGACCTGCCCGACGCTCTCGAGTGCATTCGCCACGAGGCCTGCGACGTGATCAGTCTCTATCCCGGCAAGAACGGGGGGATCCGCAAGGCGTGGGAAATCGCCGAACTGGCGGCCGAGCACGACGTCGCCTGCAGCATCGGCTCGAACCTCGAACTCGACGTCGCCGCAGCGGCGATGTGCCACCTGGTGGTCGCCTGTCCGAACATGCAGGTCGAGACCTACCCGGGTGACATCCTGGGTCCCGATTACCACGAGGCGAGGGTGGCCACCAATCCGATCGTCGTCAACGGGCCGGTCATCGAAACCCCCACCGGGCCGGGACTGGGCGTCGAGGTCGACTGGGACGCGGTCGACCGGATGGCACCCGCTTCAGGGTGATTCGCCGGCCGGGGGATCGGCCAGGCGGATCTTGATGCTGGCCGCATGGGCCGTCAGGCCCTCGGTCTCGGCCATTCTGCAGACATCGGCCGCATCGGCTGCCAGCGACTGGCGATCATAGCGAATGACGCTGGATCGCTTAAGGAAGTCGTTGGCCGAGAGGCCGTTGGCGAAACGGGCTGTGCCGCCGGTGGGCAACACGTGCGAGGGGCCGGCCACGTAGTCGCCCAGGGCCACCGGGGTGTGGTGTCCGAGGAAGATCGCCCCGGCGTTCTGGACCTGCTCGAGAATCGCGGTGGGATCGGCGGTCGAGATGTGCAGGTGCTCGGGTGCCATCCGCTCGGACAACGCGATCGCCTCGTCCCGGTCGGCCACCCGCACCAGCGCCCCGTACTGGTTCAGGCTCTCGCAGGCCAGGTCGCCCCGAGGCAACCGGTCCAGCTGTTCGGCCAGGGCCGCGGCGACGGCTGCGATCAACGGCTCGTGCCAGGTCAGCAGCACGCTGGCCCCGGGGCTGTGCTCGGCCTGAGAAATCAGATCGCTGGCCAGGAAGGCCGGGTCGGCGGTCTCGTCGGCCAGCACCACCACCTCGCTGGGGCCGGCGATCGAATCGATGTCGACGTCGCCGAAGACGCGTTGCTTGGCCAGGGCGACGAACAGGTTGCCCGGCCCGACGATCTTGTCGACAGCCTCGATGCCGGTGACCCCGTAGGCCAGCGCGGCGACCGCCTGGGCCCCGCCCACCCGGTACACCTCGTCGATCCCCAGCTCGTGGCAGGCCGCCAGCAGGTCGGTGTTGTAACCGCCGAATTCGGTGGGCGGCACCACGACGGCGATCTGTTCGACTCCGGCAGTGCGGGCCGGCACCACCGTCATCAGCAGGGTCGACGGATAGGCGGCCGCGCCGCCGGGGACACAGACGCCGACACGACGCAGCGGTCGGTATCGCTGGGTCAATTCGACCGTCCCCTGCCCTTCCCCGCCGTCGCGCTGTCGCAGCACCGTCACGTCCTCGGTCAGGACACGCGACTGGAACTCGACGATGTTGTCACGGATCCGTCCGATGGTGGACAGGTACTCGGGATCGGCCGCCTCGTGGGCGGCCTGGAATTCTTCGCTGGAGACTCGCAGCGTGTCGCCGGTCAGGTCGACGCCGTCCAGGCGGCGGGTGTAGTCGAGGACCGCTTCGAGACCCCTCGAGGCGACGTCGTCGCAGATTTGGTCGACCACCTGTGCGGGCGACAGCGGTTCGCCGAAGATCTCGACCGTGCGGGCGCGGCCGGCGTCGGAGACGATGTCGCCCCGCGGGCTGAGTCGCTCGCGAAGCCGGTCAATCAGGGCGGCGGCCTCGCCGTTGCGCGTGTCGATCGTGGTGATGTCGAGCGTCATCGGACGGTGCCGGGCCGAGGAATCGGTTGCCATCGGTAATCCTAGTGGCTCCCCGGTGGACTGACCACACGCCGGGCTGTCCGGACACCGTTGAAGAAGCCACCGGGGGCGGGCTAGAGTGAGTGTTCGAACACCGGGTGAACAGGCACCACCGAATCGAGGACCGTCGATGAGCGACCCGTTTATCAACATGTACAGTGACACGGTGACGCGCCCGACTCCGGCAATGCGGCAGGCGATCGCCGAGGCCGAGTGCGGGGACGACATGTCGGGTGACGACCCGACGGTCAACCGGCTCGAGGCGATGGTTGCCGAGCGGCTGGAGAAGGAAGCGGCCGTCTACGCCTGCTCGGGAACCCAGTCCAACCAGATGGGCGTCCGCGCGCACTGCCAGCCGGGTGACGAACTGTTGATCGCCGATACCGGGCACATTGCGAACTTCGAAGCCGGTGGTCCCGCGGTGCTCTCGGGAGTCACCTGTCGGTTGCTGCCCGGTCACAACGGCATGATCGACGTCGACGATCTCGAGGGCCAGCTGCGTGCCGACAACCAGCACCTGTGCCGGACCCGGCTGGTGTGTGTCGAGAACACGACCAACGCCGGCGGCGGCCGCGCGTGGCCGTTGGACCAACTCGACCGCGTCGGCGAGTGGGCGCATGACAACGGGCTGAAGACCCATGTCGACGGTGCCCGGCTGTTCAACGCGTGCGTGGCCGGCGGCTATTCGGCAGCCGAAGCCACCCGGCACTACGACACCGTTTCGATCTGCTTCTCCAAGGGCCTGGGCTGTCCGATGGGGTCGATCCTGGTGGGATCGGCCGACGACATTGCCGCGGCGCGTCGGTCGCGGAAGTTGTTCGGCGGGGCCTTGAGGCAGTCGGGTATCGTTGCCGCCGCCGCCGTTCACGCGCTCGACCACCATGTCGACCGGATGGCCGATGACCACGCCAACGCCAGGGCCTTTGCCGAGGCGTTGGCCGCGATCGAGGGGATCCGGGTCGATCCGGAGGACGTCGAATCGAACCTGATCTTCTTCGAGGTCGATCCGGACATCGGCGATGCGACGCAGCTGGCCGCCAAGGCGTTCGAAGAGGGCGTCAAGGTGGGGGCCAGCGGTTCACATCGACTCCGTGCCTGCACGCACCTGGATGTTGACCGAGAACAGGTGCTCGAGGCGGCCGCGATCATCGGCCGGTGCGTGGAATCCGGAGTCGGCGACCTCGTCGGATCGGTCACCGGACCCTACAGCCGCGGATGAACCGGACGTGGCGTGACAACAAGGTATTGAAGACCCGATTCGAGATCCGGTATGATCTCGGAAACGCTGGTCCCGGTGAGGGACCGGTGGACTCCACCTGCCAGGAAATGCCGACATGGAAGTGACCGGCCCCGCTCCGATTGGTGGCAATCAGCCCCTGCAGCCGATCCAGCCCCCTGAGACCGTGACACCCACAGGTGACGTGGCACCAGCCGATGCCGTCGACCGGGTGGAATTTTCGCCCGAGGCCCAGGCCCAGGTCGAAGCCGGTGCGCCGGTGGCCGGTACCGAGGCGGTCGGCGGAGTCACTCCGGCCGGGACAGCGCTGCCGCCGCTGGCCGTCGATCCGGCCCACGCGAGCTGGTTGGCCGAACAGACGCCGGCCGAGGCGTCGGCGATCCTCGAGGGCCAGCGGCGATTCTGGGTTTCACAGGGTTACGGAGAAGCCGACGTGACGTCGCAACTCGAAGCCTACCAGGCGATGCTTGATCAACTCAGGGCGACGGGCTAATCGTGGTGACTGATCGGTCGCCGGGAGACATGGTGTGAGCGACTTGGAATCGGTTTCGGTTGCCGTCTCGCCCCGTGACAAGTTTCGCGAGTATCTCTCGACGCAGAACAAGAGGCTGACTCGCGAACGTGACATCGTGCTCGAACAGGTGTTCTCGTCGCACGAGCACTTCGATCGCGAGGAACTGGTCTCGACACTGACGGCCCGCAAGGACGACCGCCGCGTCAGCCGCGCGACCGTCTACCGGACGTTGCAGGAACTGGAACGGTCCGGATTGCTGCGGAAGGTGGCCCGCGCCAACGGACGGGATGTCTTCGAACACGACTACGGGTATCCCCAGCACGATCACCTGATCTGCGGCGACTGCGGGGCGCTGATCGAGTTTCCGGCTGCGGAGATCGCCAAGGTGGTCTCGGCCGTGTCGGCCACTCATGGATTCCGTCAGTCCGGGCACCGGTTGGAAGTCTACGGAACCTGCGACGACTGCTGTCGTCCGTCCCGGCGTCGCCATCCCAAGCTCGACATGATCTAGGTACGGTTGCCGGCCGCCTCTCCTCTCCTCTCCTCTCCCCTGCCCTGCCGGTTGTGGCGTCGCGTTTCCCCTGCAGTCGATATTGACACTGGTGGGGCGGGTGTCTGAGTATGTCGCGCACTGTCGCGCACTGTCGCGCACCCTGCCGGGCGGCACCTCGATCACTCGGAGTCGAACCGCCGTCGCTGCAGCATCCGGTTCCGGACCTTCCGAGTCGAAGGGGGTTTCATGGGCTCGTTGGCTACCCTTTCCGAGCCGGTCCGCTCGAAGTGGCTGACCGGTTGGCGACTGGCGGTCGATCCGGCCACCCGCGCATTCCTGGACGTCCTCAGGCGGCTCAACCCGGGGGATTATGGCCGGGCACGGGCCGCGGCCGAACAGCAGGTCGAAGACCTGGTGGCGGGCGCGGTGCCCGAGGATGCCGATCAGCCGGTCGACTATGACGAACTCGCCCGGCGGCTGGGCATCGAATCGGATTCGTCGGACTAGGCGTCCGGCGGCAGTTCGGGCGTCTCCTGTTGGCCGCCGCCGTGACCACGGACCGGGATCGCTCCGTACAGCCGGACGACGACCAGCAGCAGGCAGAAGGCCGCCAGGGATGTCCCGCTCAGGATCGCCAGGCTGACGGCGTCGCCGAAAAGGTTGCGTACGGCGAAGCCGCCGCGGGGCGCGTTGTGAGGGAACAGCCAGATCCAGCGCCAGGCCAGCAGGACCACCGTAGCGGCGGCGGCCAGGAACGGCCCATATGGCACGAACGGGCGGTTGGTCAGCACACGTGCCAGCAGCCCGACGACCAGGCCGCAAAACGGTGCCAACAGGAAGATGAACAGCACCGGTTGCCATCCGACAAAACTGCCGATCATCGCCATCAGTGTCACATCGCCCAGACCCAGCGCCTCGCGGCCCAGCACCATCCCCGAGACCGCTCGGACCAGCCACGTCAGTCCGCCCCCGCAGGCCAGCCCCGCAGCGCTCCAGGCCAACCCGTGCCAGTGACGGTGTTCGCGGATCCACTCGGGGATCACCACGTCTCCCCCGTGCAGATGTTCGGCAACCGGGTTCCAGTCCATCCAGAGATGGATCATCTGCAGGTCGCCCGAGAGCGTGGCGCAGCCGAGGCCGAAGAGCATTCCCGGTACGGTGATTCCGTCGGGGATCTCGGTGTGCCGCAGGTCGTACCATGTCGCCGCCAGCATCAGTGCCATCAGCACGCCGTGGTAGCCCAGGCGGCCCCAGCGGCCGGCCGTATCCGGGTCGACATAGGGGATCCGCTGGCAACCGGCCAGGATCACTGCCCCGCCGAGCATCAGCCAGATCAGCCCCAGGACGATCGACATCCAGCCGCGTCGCGGCCGATCGGCACCGAGTCGGACGACGTACCAGTCCAGGCACGGCCCCAACACCGTACCGAGCAGGCCGGCCGTGGCGACGATCAGCAAACCGGCGGTTGTGCCCAGGTCGTTGAACTGCATCGCCGAGTCACCGCCCCCTGGCTCAACCGGTCATCCACGAGTCCTCCGGCGATCATCTCCTGCTCGAGAAAATCTGCCGGTTGGTGGCATAGAAGTTGCACTCGATTGTCGTCGGTGTCGCGTTCTCGACAACAGTGGTATTTCCGGGCCGAATCCTAGTGGACGTCGTGGTGTGGATCCAGAGGGGTCGGTCGAGAACTCTCGTGAGGCGCGTGATCGAGACCGACGAGCTGTGGTCGGTTGGGGAATCGGAGTGGTGGGTACGAGAGAATTCGAGAGACGGTGAACATGTCGAGATGTCGATGGCTGGCCTTCGGATTGCTGTTGGCTCTCGCGCCCGCTAAGGCGTTCGCGGACGAGCCGACGCCGGTGACGCTGGACGACGCGGCCGCGAAAGCCGACACCGCCTGGGTGCTTGTTTGTTCGGCACTGGTGCTGATGATGACGGCACCCGGCCTGGCTCTCTTCTACTGCGGACTGGTCCGGAAAAAGAACGTGCTGAGCGTGCTGATGCAGTGTGCGGCGCTGATCGGGTTGATGTCGGTCGTGTGGGTCGTCTGCGGTTACAGTTTCGCGTTCGGCAAGAGCGTGCTGGGCGGTTTCATCGGCGGCGGCGACCACCTGTTGCTGGATGGGGTTCTGCCGGAGTGGATCGACAAGAAGGTGGTGGTGCCGATGTCCGGCACGCTGCCGACGTCGGTGCACATGGTGTTCCAGATGATGTTCTTCATCATCACCCCGGCGTTGATCTGCGGAGCGTTTGCCGAGCGGATGAAATTCTCGGCGATGTGTGTCTTTTCGGTGCTGTGGGGGCTGGTGGTGTACTGTCCGCTGGCTCACTGGGTCTGGGCCGCGGATGGCTGGTTGTGTTCGGGGAATCCCGACGCGTCGTTTCCGCTGCTGGATTTCGCCGGCGGGGCCGTCGTCCATCTCAGTTCGGGTGTCGCGGCGCTGGTCTGCTGCCTGTTGATGGGACCACGAGTCGGTTTCGGCCGCGAGGCGATGCCGCCTCACAACCTGACCTTCACGGCGATCGGCGCGGCCCTGCTGTGGGTCGGCTGGTTCGGTTTCAATGCCGGCAGTGCCCTGGGGGTCAATCCCCTTGCGGCCAACGCCTTCGTGACGACTCACCTGGCCGGAGCGACCGGGCTGCTGGGCTGGATGGCGATCGAGTGGATCCGGGGTGGGCGGCCGACGCTGCTGGGGGCCTGCACCGGCGGCGTCGCCGGGTTGGCCTGCATCACGCCGGCCTGCGGTTCGGTCACCCCGCTCTCGGGCCTGGTGATCGGGTTGCTGGCCGGGGTGATCTGCTTCGTGATGTGCACCACCGTCAAGAACCGCTTCGGGTTCGACGATTCGCTGGATGTCTTCGGAGTCCATGGCACCAGTGGAGTGCTGGGCCTGCTGATGGCAGGCGTACTGGCCTCGCCGGCGGTGACCGGCGAACTGAGATTCAATGGCCTGGTGCACGGAGGCACCGGCCAGTTCATCAACCAGGTCGTGGGGATTCTGGCCACGGTCGCCCTGGCGGTTGTGGGTACGCTGCTGCTGCTGCTGCTGGTCCGGGCCACGATCGGGTTGCGGGTCGATCCGGACGGAGAACGAGAGGGACTCGATCTGAATCAGCATGGCGAAGAGGGGTACATCTTCCTCTAGTCCGCTGGTTCCCGATTTAGAATAATATCACAGGCGAGATGTCCGACCCGATCGAGCGGTCGGTGCTGTTACGATTCTCATACGGCGAAACCGATGAAGAAGATCGAAACGATAATCCGTCACTTCAAGCTCGAAGAAGTCAAGGACGCCCTGACCGAGATCGGCGTCCAGGGTATGACCGTCTCGGAGGTCCGGGGATTCGGTCGCCAGAAGGGTCACAAGGAGCAGTACCGCGGGACCGAGTACACGGTTGATTTTCTGCCGAAGGTGAAGATGGAGGTGGTCGTGGACGACGCCGACGCCGACCGCGTGATCGACGTGATCCAGCGGACGGCCCGGACCGGGCAGATCGGAGACGGCAAGATCTTCGTGATCGACCTGGAGAACATGATTCGCATCCGCACCGGAGAATCCGGTGAAAGCGCCCTCTGATTCGAGGCTAGCGCGGCATCGGGAACGGGTGGATCGACTGCGGCAGTCGATGCGCGAACGGTTCGACCAGGGTGTCGACGTCGTCGAACTGGTGCAATCGCTGGCGTTGCAGACCGACGGGTTCCTGGTCGAGTTGTTCGACGAGGCGGCCGAGGGGATCTCGGCCGACGACCGCCTGGCCGGCGAGGGGGCGATCCTGGCCGTTGGGGGATCGGGTCGAGCCGAACTCTCGCCGTGGTCGGATGTCGACCTGCTGTTTCTCGACGGGGGTCACGGCGGGTCGTTTGCCGAGTTCACCGCACAGGCGGTTCGAGACTGCTGGGACGTGGGACTGCAACTGGGGCACGGTGTCCATTCGCTGGAGGGGACGATTGCCCTGGCCCGCTCGGAAATCGAGTTTGCCACGGCGGCGGTCGAGGCGAGGTGGTTGTGGGGCGATCGTGGGCTGGCCGAGGAGTTCCGCCAGTCGTTTGCCCGCCGCGTTGTCGCCGGGCGGATGTCGCGGTTCTACCGGGACTGCCTCGAGGCACGACGGGTCGAATGGGCTCGTCACGGACTCTCGGCCAGCGCGCTGGTCCCCGACGTCAAGCGGTCACCCGGCGGACTGCGGGATGTGCACCTGGTCCGCTGGCTGGGCTTCTGTCGGCATGGCACGACCGACATCGATGAACTGGTCCGCCGAGGTGCCCTGTTGCCCGGAGAACGCGACGTCCTGGTCGACGGCCACAGGTTGCTGACCGGGGTCCGGGTCGACATGCACCTGGAGGCCGGCCGGGCCCAGGACGTGCTGACCCGGGATGAACAACTGAGGCTGGCCGAGAGCCGCAGCGTCGAGGCGTCGACCGGGCAGCGGTCGGTCGAGCGGTTCATGCAGGACTACTTTCGTCAGACGACCGAGATGGCACGCGTGGTCGAGCGGTTTGCGACCCGGAACCGGCCGTCCAACTTGTTCGAAACGATCGCCGACTGGTGGCGAATTCCACGACGCGTCGGTCCGTTCCGGATCACCCGTCGCGCGATCGACGCCGCTCCCGGAGATCGTGACGAGGTGGCCAGGACGCTCGAGTCGAGTCTCGAACTGTTCGAGGCGGTTGCCGTCCACGGTGTCCAGCCCTCCTTGCCGTTGCTCGACGGAATCACCGACGCGGTGGACGACTGGGATCCGGAGATCAGCGGGCAGGCCCGTTCCCGTTTTCTGTCGATCCTGGGTCACACCGGCCACGTGGGGACCGCCTTGCGGCAGATGTTCCACGCCCGCGTGCTCGACCACCTGGTGCCCGCCGTCACGCACGCCCGCTGCCTGATGCAGTTCAACCAGTACCACAGCTTCACCGTCGATGAGCATACGTTTCGCGCGGTCGAGGCGGCCGAGGCGCTGGTGGATGACCCGGGACCGGTGGGAGTGGCTTACCGGGAGATCGGCCGCAAGGATCTGCTGCACCTGGCCCTGCTGTTGCACGACCTGGGCAAGGGCTTCGACGAGAATCACAGCGAGGTGGGACGGCGGATCGCTGTCGAAACGGCCGAGCGGCTCGGTCTCGACGAATCCGATACCGAGCGACTGGTCTTCCTGGTCCACCAGCACTTGGCGATGGAACAACTGGCCACCCGGCGGGATATCTCCGAACCGGGGGTGGTCATCGAGTTCAGTCACCAGGTCGGCAGCCCGCAGACCCTGAGGATGCTCTACGCGTTGACGGCCGCCGATATCATCGCCGTGGGGCCCGGCAAGTGGACCGACTGGAAGGCCGACCTGTTGACCGAGTTGTTTGATCGGTCGCTGTTGGTGCTGGGGGGCGAACGTCACGGTTTTCAGCTCGAAGAGCGGCTCGAGTCGGTCCGCAACTCGGTGTTCGAACGGTCCACGGCCGGAGCGGGTGGCGACGATCGAGGGCCGGAGTCCGACTGGCTGGCCCGGCAGCTCGAGGGGCTCTCGCCACAGTACCTGGCGTCGACGGAGGTCGAGACGATTGCCGACGACCTGGCGGCGGTCAGCCGGTTGCAGGCCGATTCGGTGCAGGTCGACGGACGGTACCAGGCTGAAACCGGTACGCTGCAACTAAGAGTGCTGGTCGGCGGAGAGTACTCGGAGGGCTGTTTTCATCGCATCGCCGGCACGCTGACGGTGCTGAGACTGGAGGTGCTGGGGGCCGAGATCTCCACGGCTCTCGACGACGTGGCGATCGATCGCTTCCACGTCGTCGACCACGACTTCGACGGACCGGCGACCGAGTTTCGGATCGAGGTCATCAACGATGCGATCTGCGATGCGGTTCGACGCAATGTCTCGGTCAGGCAATTTGCCGGGCGGCACCGTGTCTACGGTCGGGCTGACGCCGCCGAACCGGTCTCGAACTTCCCGACCCGGGTCGTGGTCGACAACCAGTCGTCGCCCTCGCGGACCATTGTCGACGTATTTGCCCACGACCGCCCCGGGCTGCTCTACACCATCTCCCGCACCCTGTTCCAGCTCGGGCACTCGGTCGAACTGGCCCGCATCGCCACGCACGTCGATCAGGTGGTCGACGTGTTCTACGTGGTCGACCGGGAGAGCCGGAAGATCCTGGACGCCGCGCGGGTCGAAGAGATCGTCGAGCGACTCGAAACGGCCATCACCCACCTGCAGCGTCACGGGTTCTCCGAGACGGACGTGGCAGCGACCGATCGGTCCGATCCCGACGCTCAGGGCAGGTGACTGTCGAGCAGCACCAGGCCGTGGTGGCTTTCGAGGTTCAGCCGCTCAACTGTTGCCGGCAACAGCACCGTGCGGCCGATGGGCAACTCGCAGTCGACACCGTCCGCCTGCAGGGTTCCCTCGCCGTCGACCACTGTCAGGATTCGGCAGCGGTCGTCGTTGATCCACTCGTCACGTCCGAGCACCCGGTGGAGATCGACCTGGAACTCGGGGCGGTCCACCAGGCACCTTGAACCGCGAGACTCCTCGGTGTCCGAAGGTGGTGACGGGGTAACCGGCGGGGCGGCGTGGTCGATGGCCTCGAGTCCCCGCTGGAGATCGAGTGGGCGTGGCTGTCCGTCGGTTCCGACACGTCCCCAGTCGTGGAGCCGGTAGGTCAGGTCGCTGGCCTGCTGGATCTCGGCCAGCACGATCCCTTCGCCGATGGCGTGGATGGTGCCGGCGGGCACGATGATGCACTGGCCGGGCCGGGCCTCGAAGCTGGCCACGCACGAATCGATTTTGCCGGTGTCGAGGGCGGTCGCGAGTTGCTGGGGTGTGGTTCCCGGGTGGAGCCCGACCCACAGTCGGCTGCCCGGCCTGCAGGAGAGGATGTACCAGGCTTCGGTCTTGCCCCGCTGTCCCGGGTGGTGTCGTGCGGCGGTTGCATCGTCGGGGTGAACCTGCAGCGAGAGCCGGTCGGTGGCGTCGAGGAACTTGACCAGCAACGGGAACGAATCGCGAGGAGCGTGCCGGCCCAGCAGTTCACTGCCACGTTCGGCGACCAGCCGTTGCAGTGTCCAACCGTCGAAGGGGCCACCGTCGACAACACTCTGGTCGTCTTCCATGTCGACGATTTCCCAGCTCTCGCTGCAATCGTCGAGGTGGCCGGACGGCTTGTCGAGTTCCGACGCCAGGTTGGTGCCGCCCCAGATGGCGCGTCGCAGCAGTGGGCGGAAGGTCAGCGGGCCTGGTGGCGAGTCGGGCACGGAGTGACCGTTCATCCCTGGGCCATCTGCTCGACGGCCTCGGACGACGACGGGTAGATCCCCCAGAGTTGGTCGAGATGGGTGACCTTGAGCACTTCCAGGCAGTAGTCGGAGAGGCCGCAGAGCGCGAAGCGGCCGTCGGTTTCAGCGTTCAGCCGGTGCCAGACCCGGAAAATGACCTCGATGAATGTCGAGCCGAAGAGGTGGACGTTGGTGAGGTCGAACAGGACGTGCGGTGGCGAGGCGTTCTGGGCGGCCTCCAGCAGCAGGTCCTGGCACTCGATCACTGCGGTGTCGTCGAGGTGTTTCAGTGGCGGGCCGAAGGTGACGACGGTGATGTCGTTTTCGACTTCGATCTGGATGGTGGTGTCGTCGGTCATCGGTCAACAATCGTCCACGGGGGGGGGCTGACCCTCATCCTAGTCATCGCTGTTCGGGTGTCAATCAGCGTGGCCGAGCCCGCTGCCCCACGTGGTTCCGACCGTCAGCGGGGCTCTCTTGACGCTGCGAAATGGCACTCGTAGGATCGACGGCGATCTCGCGAGCCGGCCCGGTCGGCGACCGAGTTTTCATTCGGGCGCCGTAGCCAAGTGGACTAAGGCAGCGGATTGCAAATCCGCCATCCCGGGTTCGAATCCCGGCGGCGCCTCTCGCGGAAGTCACGCACTGGCAGTGGCTTC
>CAUZRQ010000119.1:0-16174 GCA_963582065.1 Planctomycetota bacterium
CCTCAAGGTGTACCGGTCGAGCCAAGCGGACCTCGGCAGCCGCCAGCACTGCCTCCGCCTTGGCCACCTCGGCCTCTCTCAGGTTGACCTGGGCCTCGGCAGCCTCGAGAACCAGCCGGGCGTCATCTTCGATCATCACCGCGATTGTCTGGCCCGGCACGACTTCATCATCCTCGCGGACCATCAGTTTTTCGATCACGCCCGACTCGAGCGCTGCCACGCGAATCGGCGTCGGACGGGGCTCGACCCATCCGCTGGCCTGGAACACCGGTTGGCCGGCCGCGGTCGAAACCGTCCGTGTCGTATTCAACGCGACGACGGTCACCCCGCGTGGTGGAAAGACCAACCCCCAGATCATCCATCCGACCAGCGCCACGAACCCCGCCAGGATGGTCCCCGGCACGGCATAGCGTGCCAGCAGGTGACGCCGCGGACCGCCGGACCCGTCCGCCGACGACCCGGGGTCACGATCAATCACCAGCTGCTTCAGATCAATCTCGGCCATGCTCGTTGACCTCGAACTTTCACGGGACCCTTCACTTCTTGACGTACAATCCACTGGCGACCACGGTCAGGTTGCCGGCCTCGTCCTTTCGAGCAGTCCCCCTGATGATGACCGTCTGCAGTTCCTTGACGCCGAACAGCGTCCTGGCATCCCCGCTCAGCGTCCGACCGTCATCTCCCACGACCTTGACCAGCGCCGTGGCTCCCAACAGATCGTTCTGGGCGCAGCAATAGTCCCAGGGAGTTCGACAATCGTCGCCGGGGATGTCCGAGCACGCCTTGACCGAACGATCGACGATGTTGAACGCCGCCCGTCCTTCGATCCATGGATCCGATCGCCCACCTATCCTGCCGACGATCACCACGTCACGCTCAGTTCCGGCTGCCTCGTGGACCGACTTGACGTCTTCGGCGTCCCCGGGCGGTTCGGACAACAGGTACGGTGTTACGTCGATCGTCACCGGCGGCAGACCCTCCGGCCGATCCCCACATCCCGTCACCCAGCCGACCGACACCAACGTCGCCAACAGTATTCGATTTCTGACACTCATCGTCATGTCTCCCTTGCTCTCCAGAAACTGGATCGGCCAGTTCGGCCCTGGATTCTCAGTCAGTTGTTGATTCGTTCGGCCCTATATCACCTTGAGTCCCTCGACGATCGGCATCCGCAGGGCTCGTACCCCCGGGGGCACCGCCCCCAGCACGCCCATGAACAGACCAATCCCACAGACCAACAGGATGCTCGACTCATCGATCGCCAGTTCGAACGCTCCCATCGTGAAACGGACCGCCGCACTGCGGAGAGCGACCAGGGCAATCGCGGTCGCCAGCAATGTGGCCGCCGATGCCAAAAGCACACCCTCCTGGACCAGGCCGAGCAGCAGGGCCCCACGGCTGAACCCGATCGTCTGCAGCGCAGCCCACTCCCGGACACGTCCCATTGCCGAAGCGTACATCGTATTCAACCCGGCAAAGACACCGGCCCCGGCCACCAGTCCCACCACCAGCCACGCCAGCCACCGGATCGTACCGTAGTCCCGTTGCAACAGCGCGTAATAATCGGTTTCCCTGATTGATTCCAGCTTCAAGTCCACCGTTCGCTCGCTGATGAACAACTGCAGGTCGGAGTATTTTCCGTCGGGTCCAAACGTCACCGCAACCAGGCTCAGGTCGTCCCGCTGCATTGTCACAGCAAGTTCATCATATCGGCACCACACTTCAGACTCGAAGGCCGCTCCGCCCGCGGAGAAGACCCCCGACACCACCCAACTGCGACCCTCGAAATTCACCTGGCTCCCCACATCCAGTTCCGCCTTGTCGACACCCAGCTTCGTCGCGGCCAGTGTCCCGACCAGGACTTCCCCCGGTTGACGAGCCTCTTGAGACTTCGGCCACCTCCCTCGCTCAATCTGAACGCCTCGTCTCACCGTCAAGACATCCAACGTCACTCCGCGGACCAGCCCCAATGAGACCTCCTCGCGATCGCCGACCGTGACCTCGGTGCCGAGGTATATCTCCGGTGAAACGTACTTCCGACCATATCGCTGCCCGATCCCGGGTACGTTGGCCGGAACCACAACGGCGATCTTCCTCGGAATGGCCGAGTATTCGAGATTCTCGCCCATGCCCATCGCAAACACGATTGCCGTGTCCGGATCGCCACTGACGGCCAGGGTTGACTCCAACCCGCGGATGAAACCAACCACCACCAGCACCAACAGCAACACGGTGGTCAAACCCACCAGCGTCAAGGCGGTGCGCAGCGGGCGACGAAACAGGTTGCGGACAGAGTACTCCCACGGGAGCAAACGCAAGGTGGCCACGGCAGAGGTATCCGGGGGGGGGGCGAAAGGACCGCCCACAAGGGCTTCAGACCAGTCAGCAACGCCGACCGCGGAGTTCGCTCCGCTCCGACGACACCGGTCCTAGCAGTTCAGCACGCCGATGAAACAGCAGATCGCTCGCCCCGATGTCGCCCTCCTCAGCCATCCACGCTCTGCATCTCCCGAGCAGGTCACCGTCACTTGGTGTGTCGGTAAGACGAAGGTGGAACTGTGACGACTGGAGCCATCCGATCGACCGGGCGCCGTGGCCACCTCCGACAATGTCACTCCCGCGCACAGACAGCGGCCGTGCCGGACAGGCTTGTCGGGGGACATCGGGAGCACCGGCGACGGCCGTTGCTGGTCGCAGAACTGGCACACCGCGTCATCGGCCTCTCCCGAGGACGACTCAACCGCGTCATTCGAACAACAGGTCCCGGCACGGCACACCATCGGACAGGCCAGCATCACCACCACCAGCAACCCGCCCAACACGGCGCGCCACCGACTGCGATTGCCAGGTGCCAGCCCAATCATGCCCACTCCAACGTCCATTGACGCAAATTGACGCTCTATCAGGACGGTACGCGACCACACCGGAAGCGTCAATATCGTTCCGATGCGGACCGGCCTGCTGACCACTCGCTCAACGGTCGACCGAACGCCGGTGCCCGTGCAATCCGCTGGTCAGAAGCTGCGATCGGATCACAGTGACCGACTCACGCAGCTTCCGGATGGCGGCCAGGTACGACAGGTTCACCTCGACGTACTTCTGCTGTGCCACGAGCAGTTCGAGGAAAGGCACCTGGCCCTGGCTGTACCCGCGACGAACCAGGTCCAGAGACCGGCTGGCCCGTGGCAGAATCTGGGTCGAGTACCGCCGGGCCTGCTGGCGAGCGTTGGAATATTCGCGAAACGCCACCGCCGCCCTCTGGTACAATTCGACTTCCAGCCGTTCAACGCCGAATCGAGCCCGGACCAGCTCGGCCTCGGACCGTGCGATGCCCCCCTGGTTGCGATCAAAAATCGGCAGCGGCACGCTAACCCTCACGCTGGTCACATCGCTGCCGGTGACATTCATATGCCCCGCTCCCACGCGGACGTCGAGGTCAGGAACAACCAGCCGCTTCTGACGATTCCGCTCAACCTCAGCGGTGGACAACCGGATCTTGGCCGCGGACAGCGCCGGATGATCCTCGAGCACCAGCTTGCGACAGTCCTCCCACGTCATGTCCGGCAGATCGGCCGTCACATTTCCTCGCAATGAACCCACCTGCAGATTGAGGTCTCCAATCGAAAACGCCAGCAGTTGTCTGGCCTCGATCAACTCGTTCTGAGAGTTCTCCAACATCGTCCGACCCTGCTCCGCCGCGATCTCGGACAACAGCAGGGAATTGGCCGAGACCTGTTTCGCCTCGACCAACCGTGCCGTAGCTCGCGCAAATTCCTCACCCAGGTGAGACAATTTCCCGGTCAACTCGACACGTTGCTGTGCGACCAGCGTGTCGTAGAACCGGACGCGAACGCCATTGAGAACCCGCATCCGGGACACGGTCGCCAAGTACTGCTGTTCGGTCACCCGCCCGGCTGCTACCTGCGAAGCCAGCTTCAGCTTTCTGGCGGTGATGATCCTCTGCAGAACGAATCCGCCCTGCATACCGGCCGTTCCCCGGTTACCCATTTCTTCTCCGCTGTATCCCACTACGGGGTTGGGCCACAGCCCCGCCTGTCGTTGATCACCACGGGCCTCGTCGATCCGTGCGGTGGCCATCCGCAATGACGGGTGGCGGGCCAGCGCCATCGATTCGAAATCCGCCAGGGTCTGCATCGTCAGGTTGGCGACCGCTCGCACGGCCACCACCGGTGTCACGCGACTTTGGGATACCGGTTCGGATCGACGCGCACGCCACCCGACAGGATCTCCGGCCTCGGTCACCGAGATCACCACGCACAACATGAAGATAACGAGGGAGTATCTCACTTCATCGTTATCGCACCTGCCGTCTCCACACAGCCGGAAAAACACCTAATGCCGCCAGACCCGCCGCAGCTTGCCCATACTCCCCTCTGCTGCGGTGGCCATCACCACGCTGACAAGCTGGACGATCTCGATGGCCGGCGACATCATGGGCCGTTCGATGTTTCACAGGCAGCGGCCTCAGCTGCGGAAAGGACCAGCAACGATGTTTGTCGGTTATGTCAGCAATGAGCGATACGTCGCCCTGCCCGAAGTGTTGTTCGAGTTCCGCGGCAGCGGTGACATCACCACCGCCAGTTCCACGATCTCCGGAGCCGTCCACGCCGAAATCGACCCCGGTGAGTACGAGGTGGTGCTCGGCCGAGACGGGTACGGGTCCAAGATCATCACGATGACCGTCTCGACCGAAAGCCCCTACCATTTCCGGCTGCTTTCCGACGGGCTGCTCGGCTACATGTGGCCCAGGTCGGTCAAGAGCGGTGACCGCAGTGAATTCCGGGTTCACGCGGTGGAGGAATACGAGCTGCAGCTGTGGCGATACGGGCAGACCAAGGAGTACATCCGCCGGATCGGCACCTACGACGAACACGGCCCACGGGCCACGATGCAGATCACCCCCGATGGCGACTACACCCGTACCGGGGTTGAGTGGAACAAGTACGGCTACAACAGCAAGGCGCTGTCGCAGTTCATCGAGGCTCCCGAGCGGAGCGGACTCTACTACCTGCATGCCCTGGGCAAGTCCGGGTCGTTCTTTGCCTTTCCCTGGATCGTCGCTCCGGCCGCTCCCACGGCCGACGTCGCGGTCCTGGCCTCAGATATCAACTGGAACGCCTACAACAGCTTCGGCGGACGCAGCAATTACATTCACGCCGACTGCTTCCCACCCACTCCCACGGTCAACTCGCGGCTGGAACTGAAGCGGTACACCGAGACCGAACATCGGTCGTATGACCAGGACGAGTACGCCCCGCTCTCGCTCGATCGACCCGATCCGTACAACCACATCGAACTCGACGAGGGCCTGACCGACCCGATCTCAGGACGGCAGGGCTGCCACATGGCCTCGGCCGAATGGCGACTGCTGGGCTGGATGGAACAACAGGGGTTCGACTACGACTACTACAGCGAAACACTACTGCACTTCGACCAGGTTCCGCTGGACGAGTACAAGGTGCTGATCATCAGCACCCACCCCGAGTACTGGTCGCGGGACATGTACTTCCGCGTCAAGGAATGGGTCTTCGAACGTGGCGGCCGACTGATGTACCTGGGCGGCAACGGGCTCAATTGCGAGATCGAGTTCCTTGACGACCATCGGATCGTCTACCACAACACCAACTGGAGCCATTCGAAGCCGCAACTCAAGGACGACGGATCCGAGTATCAGAGCCGCTTCGACAAGCGCGTCGAATCGGAAGCCAACCTGCTGGGCGTGGTCTTTTCGTTCGCCGGAATCATGACGTCAGCCCCCTACCGGGTGATTGACGCCGACCACTGGTCGCTGGAGGGCACCGGACTGGCCAACGGAGACACTTTCGGAGCCGACAGCCTGCACAAGCGGGTTCCCGGCGGCGCATCCGGGCACGAAACCGACAAGGTCTCCGACCAGTCTCCCCCCAACGTGCACACCATCGCCAAGGGGACCAACCCGGACGAGGGCGGGGCCGAGATCGTCCACTTCGACACGCCCTCCGGTGGCGAGGTCTTCTCGGTCGGATCGATCACCTGGCCGTCGTCGATCCTGGTCGACGAATCGGTCGCCCGGATCACCGCCAACGTGATCCGACGATTCACGCAGTAGACTCTCTCACGCCCGCTCGAAACGATACGAATACAGGTCGGCATCCTCGACCCGGAACCGTAACCGCACCGTCTTGCCTGAGAGCGATCCCACGTTGGTCCCGTGCCCCTTCCAGGCAGCCACGAGACCGAGTGAATCCCCGTAGAGCGGATGCGCATCGGCCAGCGAGTATCCGGGCAACGGCTTGCCGTCCTCGCCCTGGATCTCCACGCGGACGCTGCCGGCAGCCGACGTCGACGTGTTCAGCGACAGCCGGTCGCCCTCGAATCGGACCGGCTTCGTCAACAGGTCGCCCCCCTCCAGTGGAGCCGTCAACGACACGAATCCGTCGATTCGCAGCGTGTAGCGGCGGAACTGGCCGGGATGGTCCTGGTGAGAATTCTCACTGACGTAGATCGACAGATCGTTGCCACCGTCCTCAAACATCGACTTCGTCTCAACCAGCCCGTGGTTCTGGTAGGTGTCACCGTAGAACCAACTCTGTTCGGCCCGCAATCCCGGCCTGATGAACGACTCGGGCCACACGTGAAACGTCGTCGCGTCACGACTGGCCATGAACATCCCGTCGGTCACCGCGGTGCCTTCGCGGCGGGACTTGGCCCCTCTCAGCTTGCGGTATTCGTACCGCGGCAGTTGGGTGGCCGAATAGCTCCAGCCCCGGTCGATGTAGCGGGTCGGGAAACCGACGTAGATATGGGGAGCCCTGTAATAGGGAATCACCTGGTTTGTGTAGAGCTGGCTGACACGACCGGGCATCTGCTTGGCCGGATCAGCGTCCCTGACGGGCTCGGCCCCCTCCGGACGCGTCCCATGATCGTGAGCCTCGTATTTCAGGAACCGGCTCTCGGTCCAGTCGAGAAAGTCCTTGGATGTCCCGGTGCGGATGTCGCGACCTTCCCGGAAGTCGCGGTGAAATTCGCGATACAGGCTGGAAGCCGAATCCCAGAAGGCGAGGTTCAGCGAATCGAAGGCCCCGCGGGCAATGACAGCCTTTTCCCGAAGTTTTCGGAACTTCTTGCCGTCGGCCGAAGCGAACGCCCACAACCCCTCTCGGGAACTCCCGGCCAGGGCCTTGATCCGCTCGTCGGCCGGACAATCGGGATTTTCATCCAGGAACGGGGCGAAGTTATGGGCCCCATAGCCCATCCAGATGATGTTGTTCTTTTTCGAACCCTTGAACTCGAACAGGCCCAGGTCCGGCCGCGTCCAATGGACCCCATCCCGACTCTCGGCGTAACAGGCAACCTCCGGATGAGGACTGCTGTAACCGTCCTTGGTGTAGATCACATCGCTGCCCCGGTAGTACATCCGGTAAAGCTCACCGTCCCGGAAGACCTTCATGTAGGCACACGAGGCCCCCTCCCATGGCCGGTCGTTGACTAGTGAGATCTCCCGGGGGTTCGGCTGGTTGAGTTGCAGTCGAGCGCCGCCGGTGATCGATCCGACCAGGGCATTTTCGACAAACAGCTCGCGCCGACTGCCGATGGAGGTGACCTGGTCTGCCCGGGTTGCGGCCGGTGCCGCTTCGGAACCACTGGTGGCCGCTGCGGTCAGCCCGGCCACACCGGCCGCCTTGATCCAATCCCGTCGCGAGACATTGTCATCAGCATGCATCTTCGTTCTCCCGTTTTTCCTGATTGCTTCCACCGCTCGCGTTGGCCCTGGGCGGTGCATTCTCCGCTTGAGGTTCTCGATCTTCTCGATACCTTGATCATCAAGGAACAACTGGCATTTTCCGAGTGGAACGGCGACTTCTGCGGTCGACACCTCCGCCCCGCCCTCTCGCAGCAACGCACACGACCAGCTTCCAGTTCGTCAGTTCGCGTATCTGACCGCACTGGCCGGCGTAAAGCAAACTTGGCTCCTCAACATGACCTCGATCTTTCCCCTGGGCTTTGTCAGCGCCATCCTGCCGGACGCAACGCTCGAGACCGTTCTCCGGACAGCCGCCGAACTGGGCTATGACTGCGTCGAGTTGATGTGCTGGCCTCCCGGAGACGCCGACCGACGTTATGCCGGTGTCACCCACATCGATGTCGATGCCATCGACACCCCGGGTGACCTGCAACGACGACTCTCCGACTCGGGAGTCACCGTCAGCGGACTGGGCTTCTATCCCAATCCGCTCTCGCCCGACCCGGCCGCGGCCTCCGTGTCGGTCGAACACATTCGCAGGGTGATCACCGGATGTGCGTCACTGGGCATCGGTGTCATGAATTCGTTCATCGGCCGCGACCCGACCCGATCGATCGACGACAACTGGAGCCGCTGCCTGGACACCTGGGGACCATTGGTCGAGTGGGCCGAATCGCACGGGGTGCGGATCGGGATCGAGAACTGTCCGATGCTGTTCACCACCGACGAATGGCCCGGGGGTCACAATCTGGCGGTCAGCCCCGCCGTCTGGCGACGCCTGTTCACCGACCTCCCCTCGACGGCTCTCGGTCTCAACTACGACCCCTCGCACATGGTCTGGCAACAGATGGACCCGCTGGGTCCGTTGGCCGAGTTCGCCGATCGGCTGGTCCACGTCCACGCCAAGGATGTCGTGATCGACCGCGACCGGCTTGACGATGTCGGCATCCTGGCCACCCCGCTGGAATACCACACGCCGGTGCTGCCCGGACGCGGCTCGATCGACTGGACCGCGTTCCTGGCCGCCCTGGCCGACACGGGCTACCGCGACGCGGTCTGCGTCGAGGTTGAAGACCGTGAGTTCGAGGCCTCCGATGAGAGACGTATCGAGGCCCTGCGACTTAGCCTCGAACACCTCCGCAACGCCTCGCCCACGGCCGCCTAGCGGAACTTGTGGATCGCCAGCGACGTGCGAAACCTGCGACGGTCGCGGGCATCGACCAGGTGGCCGATCGAGTAGTACATCCACAGTTCATCGCGTCGACGGACGACGTAGGGGGCAAAACAACAGTACTCGTCGATACTGCCCCGCTTGCCGTTGAACATCGTTGCCCGATTGTCTCGTTTCCAGTGCACACCGTCACGACTGCCGGCGTAGACGACCGCATTGGCACGCGGGGTGTAGCGGCCATTACGGAGATTGAAGGCGGCGCTGTACCACATGTGGAACCGCCCCGCCTCCCGCAGCACCATGACGTTGTAGACGTAGTCCTCCTTGCGGTCCCCCAACACCGACGGCACCAGCACCGCCTTGCCGTCGTTCTGCCGCGTCCAGGCCAGCCCGTCCCGGCTGGTGGCGTAGCCGACGTGAAAATCCCGCTGCGGCCCGGCGCCGTTGTACCACATGTGCAGCAACCCGTTTTCATCGCGAACCACGGCCGGATGCAGCACCAACTTGCTGTCAAAGGCCCCCTTCTCTCCCAGTCCCAGCACCGGTCGCCCCTGGTTCTGACGAGTCCAGGCGATTCCGTTCGAACTGGTCGCATAACCGACCGTGTACGTGCTCGACCTGTTCCCGGCCGTGTACCACATGTGAAACCGGTCGCCGATCTGCACCACCGCTGGATGGTCCACCTTGGTCGAATCGCAAGCTCCGGCCGGTCCCGGCGTGAACACCGGTTTGCCGCCGCCGGCCTTTTTCCAGGCCAGCCCGTCCTGGCTGCGAGCCAGGCCGATCCCACCGGTGAAGCAGTCGCCCGCGCGACCGTTGTACCACATCCACCACTCGTCTCCGACACGCAGCACGCACGGGTACTTGGCGTTGCACTCGTCGAATGAACCCGGTCCGCCCAGGTCCAGCACCACGCGACCGGTCTTCCGGAACTCCATTCCGGGCCCGATCACCCGGGCCGGCTCCTGCTCGGATCGGGACGAGGACCAGCCGACCAGCAGCACGACCGTGGCACACACGGCCGCCAACCACCGCGATCGACTAGGCATACAGGCCCCGAACGACCTGCCCTCCGTCGACCAGCGGCACCGGACGGCCTTCCTTGTCCTGGACAGTCGCGTGCGGATCGATTCCCAGCGAATCGAAGATCGTCGCCGAGAGATCGGCCGGGCTGACAGGATGATCGAGCGGATGGCCGGCAATTCGGTCCGAACGACCATACAGCACCCCGCCGGTGACCCCGGCTCCGGCCATCAACGCGGGAAAACAGTATCCCCAGTGATCCCGGCCATCGACGCTGCCCCGGTTCTCAAACTTCGGCGTCCGCCCCATCTCCCCGACGCAGACCACCAGCGTCTCGTCAAGAACGCCTCGGTCGTGCATGTCTTCAAGCAACGCCGAAACCGACTGGTCCAGACCAGGCAGCAGGTGGTCCCGCAGGCTGGCCGTCATGCCTTCATGCGAATCCCATCCGGAAGCGGCCCCATCGGGCATGTCCCAGATGACCGTTACGAAACGGGACCCCGCCTCGACCATCCGGCGACCGACCATCAGCGACTGACCGAACAGGTGACGCCCGTACCGGTCGCGGAGCGCTGCCGGCTCGCGGCGGATGTCCAACGCTTTGCGGAGTTTCTCCGAACTGACCATCCCCAGTGCCGAGCGGCGATGCCGACCGTAGCTGACCGTGCCGGCGGCCCCCGCCAGGTTCCGCTGCTGATCCTCGAATTGCTCCAGAAGACTGCGGCGTCGGTCGAGCCGATCCAGCGTCACCCCGTCGCCCAGCGACAGCCCGCGGAACTGGAACTGGAGTTCCTTCTCGGTGCAGTCGCGGAAGTAGGGATTGTCCAGGTGGGCTCGCTTGCGGATGCGTGTCGCCAGCGCGTTGTATTCGGGACCCAGCCAGCCGGCATACTGGCCCAGGCGGTTGTATCGTCCGCCCAGCTGGATTTCTCCGTGGCGGTTGGGCAGGTAGATGTAACTGGGCACAGGCGAGACGCTGGCCCGACGACGGTCGAGATAGGAGACGACCGAACCCATCGAGGGCCAATCGTTGGGCGCCGCGTTGACCTTGGCCGGACCACGTTCGGCCGGGGGCATTGGCCACCCGGTCTGGATGATGTGCGCCGCGTTGTGATCGTTTTGCGTGTGATTGAGCGTGCGAATGACGGCGTAGCGATCCGAACAGGCCGCCAGAAGCGGCAAGTGCTCGCAGATCCGCATCCCCGGCGTCCGCGCCGCGATCGCCGAAAATGGCCCGTGCACCGTGCTCGGTGCCTCGGGCTTCATGTCGAACGTCTCGAGTTGGCTGGGACCGCCGAAGAGATACAGGAACATCACCGACTTGGCCCGCGGAGCCGACCGTAGGGCACCGGCCGTCTCGGCCGCCGAGACCGACGCGGCCCCCACGCCCAGCAGTCCCGCCCCCCCGACCTGCAGCATCTGGCGACGGCTGATGCCGTTGCAGAGGCGTTGCGGTCGTCCAAGGATCTGGAGCATGGTCAAACGTCCCGTGGAGGTCCTACGCATCGTATCGGCAAGCCGGTACGCTCGGCAACGGCATTCGATCTGCCGGCAACCGCAATTGAGTCCACCGACCCGGTCGCGTTACACTGGGACCACGTTCCAACCGGATCCCAAAAGCCATGCGCCCCAACCGCCTGCTCTCCACCGTCACTGCGGCCCTGCTGGCGACCTCGTCGGTCCCCGCCGCCGCGCCCAACCCGGTCATCACCACCGCCTGGCCGGCGGGCGCACGACCCGGCTCGACCGTCGAGGTGACATTGACCGGCAGCGGCATCGAGAAACTGAACCAACTGCGGTCGACGGCTCCCGGGCTGACTGCCGAGCCGGTCGGTGGCGACAAGTCGACGCGGTTTCGCGTCATCGTGCCCACGACAACCCCACCGGGTCTGTACGAGATCCGCCTGGCGGGGCGATCCGGAGTCAGCTCCCCGCGCACATTCCAGATCGGCAACCGTCTCGAGGTGACCGAGGCCGAGCCGAACAACACACTCGAGGTCGCCAAGAAGGTCCCGCTCGACGTGATCGTCAACGGACGGATCCTGGAGGCCGGGGACCAGGACTGCCATCGCTTCACCGCCGGCAGGGGGCAAAGGGTCGTCATCGAGTGTTGGGCGGAACGAATTGATTCGGACCTGCACCCGGTGCTGCAGCTCTTCGATGCCGACGGCCACCTGCTGAAGGTCAGCCGCGGCTATTACGGCATCGACCCACTGATCGACTTTCGGGTTCCTGCCGACGGCGACTACATCGTCCGCCTGCACGACCTGACCTACACCGGCGGAGCCAACCACATTTACCGTCTCGACATCGACACCGGACCACGCGTCGCCCTGGCCGTGCCCGGCGTCATCCGTCGTGGCCGGGCGACTCGTGTCACTCTGCTGGGTTGGAACCTGGCCGAACGCAGCGACGCCCCGCCGCCGGCGCTGGATCGGGTCGAGGTCGAGATCCCCGCCGAGAAGGCCATCTCGGCCTGGCCGCTGCCCGTCCGACTGGCACCCTCGCAGGCTCCGCTGGACGCAATGACATGGCAGTTGCCCGGTGCCCACGCACCGGTGCTGATCGGAGTCACCGACGTGACGGTCGTCCACGGCGCCGACAACAACCATTCGCCGGAGTCCGCACAACAGATCGAAATCCCCTGCGAGGCGGCTGGGCTGCTGGTCGAAGCCGACGAAAAGGACTGGTACACCTTCAAGGCCCGGCGGGGCGAAGTGATCTACGTGGAATTGATTGGCGAACGGATGGGATCGCCGGTTCACCTGGCCGCCTCGGTGCTGTCCGCCGACGGCCGCACCGAACTGCTTCGCTGTCGACGCGATCCCCGCAACATCGGCGGCCTCGGGCTGCCAACCCGACACGCCGACCCGGCCGGCCGATTCCTGGCACCGGCCGACGGTCACTACACCGTCGTCGTCTACAACCGCAGCGCCGGCATCCACCCCGACCCACGCCGCGGTTACCGGCTGTCACTGCGTCGCGAGGTCCCGGCCACCGACGTGGCGGTGATCCCCACCGGCACCAGTCCACGAGCCATCAACGTGGCCCCGGGCGGACGCATGGTTTTGGATGTCGTGGCATTTCGACGTCGCGGAGCCCTGGACGGTATCCGCATTTCGGCCGGCAATCTGCCCGATGGCATCTCGTGCCCCGACATTTTCCTGGGTCCGGGCGTCTCACGCGGCCAGCTGGTGCTCAGTGCCGACCACGGCGCTTCGCGAGGCAACGGCCGCTTCACGCTGTGGTCGACCCCGGTCACAGCGACCCCGTCGGGACGGCGTGACGTCCGCGGTGGAACCGTGGTCCGCGGAGGTCGCCCGAACGGGTGGAGCCGGCTGACGCATGAACTGGCACTGGGGATCGGGGGCGATTCCCCGCTGCGAGTCACCGCCGACGGTCACGAGGCCCGGGTTCACCATCTCTACGGAGAACTGAAGGTCCGACATGCTCCGGGCGGTGTGCTGGACGTCGCCATCGAGGTCGAGCGGAAGGACCCCAACCATCGTGCCGATGTTCAGCTTATCGGCGTGGGCCTGCCACCGGGTATCGCCAATCGCACCGCCACCATCCCCGCCGCCAAGGACAAGGACTACATCAGCTTCTACCTGCCGCCGGGACTCCAAACCGGTCGCTACACGCTGGGAGTTCGGGCGACAACCACGGTGCCGACCGCCGATGGCAAAAAGACCCAGGCGGTGACCGTCTTCAGCAACCCGATCGTTTTTGACGTCCACGAACCGATGTTCCACGTGACACTCGACCCCTACAATCCGCGGACCATCAAGCGAGGACAGATCGCCCAGGTCAAGTACAGGGTCCGGCGGCTCAACGGGTTCATCAACAAGATCCACTCGGAACTGGCCGCACCCGGAACCGTCACCAAGGTCGGTGGGCTGCGGGGTCGTGGCGTGACCTTTGTGGGCCAGACCGACAGCGGGGCCATCCAGGTGATCGCCAGCGATGACGCCCCGCTGGGACAACGAGCCTTTCTCAGGGTCTACGCCGTCGGAGTGCTCGAGGACGAGGCGCTCTACCACGGCAGCCAGTTCCTGAATTTGCAGATCGTCGAGTAGGCCCATGCCGCGTCAGCAACAGGCATCCGGTGGCCTGACCCGAAGGCAGGCACTTCGGACAGGCGGGGGATTGGCTCCCCTGGCGTTCCTCGCCGCCGATGCCAACGGCACGCCGCTGCAACCGAAGGCCACCGCCCGGGCCTGCATTTTCCTGCACATCACCGGAGGTCCTGCCCAGCAGGAGACCTTCGACATGAAACCCCAGGCGACCGGGGCAGCACGCGGAGAATTCGACCCCATCGCCAGCCGCGTGCCGGGAATCGACGTCTGCGAATTCATGCCGAAAACGGCCCGGCTGACACATCACCTGGCCATCATCCGGTCGATGCACCACGACCAGACGTTCCACGGTGGCGGAACCCATTACAACCTGACCGGCCGTCCTCACCAGCCTCGAACACCGCAACCCGAGTACTACCTCGACTCCCGCGATGCCCCCAGCATCGGGGCGGTCTTTCAGCAGCTGACCGGATTCCGGGCGGGGCTGCCCGCCTCGGTGCACCTGCCCTTCTGGATTCAACAAGGAAACGTCGGCCGCTTCGCCGGCCAGGACGCTGGATTCCTGGGACAACGCTTCGATCCGCTGCGCGTCTTCTACGTGGCCAAGACCGACCTTCCCGGAACGTTGCCTCGCACATTTCGCTTGCCCGACACCTTCCCCGTGTCACGGCTCGACCGCCGCACCTCGCTGTTGACCAGCCTGGAACGTGGTGGGAGTGGCCTCGAAACACCAGTTCAGTGGAAACGCCAACGCGAACGGGCGATGGAGATTTTGCACGCCGGTGGTGCCTGGCAGGCGTTTTCGATCAAGGACGAATCACCGGAAACTCGCGAACTGTACGGAGACCACAAGTTTGCCCGCAGTTGCCTGGTGGCACGTCGATTGGTCGAAGCCGGAGTGAAGGTGGTCCAGGTCAACTGGCCGGGTCACGAAACTCACTTCGATACACATGGTGGGCATTTCCCCGACATGAAGAACGCTCTGCTGCCACCGATGGACCGCGCCTACGCCGCGCTGCTGGAAGATCTCGATCAACGTGGGTTGCTCGAAGACACCCTGGTGGTCTGGTCCGGGGAATTCGGTCGCACGCCGTCTTTGAACGGCAACAAGACAGCCGGCCGAGACCACTGGCCGTGGGTCTATACGAGCGTCCTGGCCGGCGGCGGTATCCGCGGAGGACGCCACTACGGAAGCAGTGACGCCCAGGCCGCCTATCCGCACGACGACCCGGTCCATGTCTCGCAGTTCGTCGCCACGATCTACCACGCCCTGGGCTGCACCGAAGAAACCGTCGTCCACGACGTCCAGGGTCGGCCCCATCACGTCATGACTCGACGGCCGCTGCGCCAGCTCTTCTGATTCGACAAACCAACCGGCCTGTTGACAGATCCGGTTTCAGCCGAGCGATGGACCTATTTTGCGGCTGTGGCGACGGCCTTGAGCGGTCGAACCGCCGGATCACCAAACACGACGTACAACAGCAGGTTCTGCGGAATGCGGCGACCAGCGGCACGGCCTGGTGGAACCACGAAGCGACCGGACCGGAAGCCCCTCACGGCAATCAGCCCGTTGATCAACTGCTGGTACGATTCTCCAACGGTCTTGCCCTTCGACCAGGCTTCCAGCACTGGAAACAGGTGTGGGAAGCCCATGCTCAGACGCATGTGACCAAAGAAGACCGTTGCACCGTTGTCGATCGCCCGCAACCCAAACGCGTCTCGCTTCCTGATCTCGTAGCCTCCCGGGACCTGGCGAAGCGCAGGAAAGTCCGAACGGACCGGAGACGCGGCAAAACAGGATCCGCTGAGAATGACCTTGCCCGAAAGGTCGGCCGGCAGACCGTCGACATCGACGCCACACGACATCCCGGGTACTCCGTGCCCATGCATCACCACCAGTGATGCCGACCGAAACGCCTTGTCTGCCGCCGGCGGAAATGACTTCAGGAACGGCTGCTGTCCGGTCGCCTGCAGATTCCAGATGTTCTTTCCGGTGAGCTTGGCGGCCTCGACCGCCCGACGGCTGTAGACAGCCACGATCGGTGTTGCGACACCCGACCTCGCAAACCACTTCCTCAATACCCCGGCCTTCTGCAACGACCGCAGTTCCTCGACTCGCGGGACCTGGCTGATCGCCAACGGCTTCAGCTGTGAGGCTGG
>CAUZRQ010000120.1:0-16159 GCA_963582065.1 Planctomycetota bacterium
ATTTCGTACAATCGACCTCCCTGAGCACCCCTAGCTCAATTGGATAGAGCATCGGTCTACGGAACCGAAGGTTAGAGGTTCGAGTCCTCTGGGGTGTACTCGACGAAACGTTTGCCGAACGCTGAATTTAGCGGACCTGCTCGTGTCGGGCAGTGCGGCCTTGGAGCTGGCCATTCCTCCGTAATTACGGAGGAATCAACTCACAGGAGCCGCACGATATCTCGCAGAGCACTCAAAGTCCCTTCGTATTGCCTCCACAAAGCATCCGGCAGGGCCGTCGTCCGTCTCGGCGGGCGTGGTTCGGATCTGGCGGGTTGAACGCCGGGGCTGGGGTGGGGAGACTGAGGACTCAAGACATCGCCTGGACGGCGGCCCAGCATCGCCCGGATTCCCGTTCTTGTGACAGCAGAGTGAGGCTCGATCGAAGCGGTGTCGATAATAAAAGAACGACAAAAAACTAATCCATCGACGTTGAATGTGGATGCCGAAAGCCAGACCTCACCTGGGCCAAAGAAGCAAACACCGTTGTCTGAGCCGACCAGACATTGACCGAATCCTCACTGTCGGGATACGCTGACATTCTGGAAACGAATGCGAAACGATGGTTGCGAAACGGCAACCGTTCGGAGAGTCACGAATGGCGTTGTCGGAAGACCAGGATCAGGCGGGATCGGCGTTCAACCGTCGCAGCCTGCTCAGAAACAGCAGCGTCGCTGTCGGCGCGTTTGCCTTGCCGACTGCGTTCGGTCTGCCGCAGTTGGCTGATGGAGCTCGCCCGAGTTCTGCTGGTGCGCCAGCCAAACGAGCGATCGTCATCCTGCTTCAGGGCGGGTGTTCCCACCACGACACATGGGATTTGAAACCGGACGCGCCCGCGGAGATTCGCGGCGAGTTCAAGCAGATCGCCACCAGCGTTCCCGGCTACCAGTGCAGCGAGCATCTGCCGCTTCTTGCTCAGCGGGTTCACAACTTCAACGTGCTGCGAAGCGTCTACCACGCGACGCCGAGCCACGAGGCGGCGATCCACTGGGTCCTCACCGGCTACAACTATCCCGGCGCGAACACGTCGACGAAGAATCGAAACGACAAGCCGTCGATGGGCTCCATCGTGGCACGAACACTCGGAGCCAAAACGCCCGGTCTGCCGCCGTACGTCTGCGTCCCGGACAAAGGCCAGCTGGGAGACCGCGTCCGCTATGCGTCGTCGCACTTTCTCGGGATGGCGTACGACCCGTTTGAATCGGGAATGCCGCCGTCGGATGCGAAGAGCCCGTTTCAGATGCCGCCCAATCTGAGCCTCACGAAAGCCGTCGACCTCACGCGGTTAGACCATCGACTCAAGCTGTTGGCTGAGCTCGATCAATTTTCGCGATCGCTGGAGTCCTCCGGCCTGATGACCGGGATGAGCCAGTTCAACCGCCAGGCCCTGGAAATGGTCAGCAGCGAAGCCACCCGAAACGCGTTCGACCTGTCCCAGGAACCCGAGTCTCTGCGTCAGCGATACGGCAACACGCGAGTCGGCCAGGAGGCCATCCTCGCACGACGACTGGCCGAGTCCGGCGTCCCGTTCACACTGGTGAATTTTTCCATTAACCAGGACTGGGATACTCACTCAAACGGATTTCAGACGCTCAAGCAGACTCGCCTGCCAAACTTCGACCGAGCCATCTCGACGCTGCTTGACGACCTGCAGGAACGAGGCATGCTCGACTCGACACTGGTCGCGGTCATCACGGAATTCGGACGAACTCCGAAGATCAACCGGACCGCCGGCCGCGACCACTGGTCCAACGTTTTTTCGATCGTGATGGCGGGCGGCGGCTTGAAATCGGGCCAGGTGATCGGCACAAGCAACTCGCGCGGCGAAGTCCCGCACGATCGGCCGATCCACTACAACGACGTGCTGGCCACGATGTACCGCCAGCTCGGCGTGCCGACCGATCGAGTGCACTACGACGAAGGCCGCCCGGTCCCGGTCCTCTACAGCGGCAAGCCGATTGACGAGCTGCTTTGAATCCGTCGGCAGCAAACGGGGTGGGGGTTCGGTTCGGTTCCTGGGCGACTGCCTGAAGGGGTGTGATGCGAGTTCTGCTGGCGGTGTTGCTCGTGGTTGGAAGGAACGAGTAGCTGTTGACGATTCTCGGTCGCCCCCAGCGAGCCTTCTGCGACGGCGTCTCACGCCGCAGTTTTCTTCGTCTCGGTAGCATCGGATTGAGCGGTGGGTTCGGTGGACTTTCACTCGCGCGCTGCCTCGAGGCAAACGCGGGAGCTGCCGATGGAACATCGCAGAATTCCGTCATCATGATCTACCTCCCCGGCGGTTTGACACAGTCCGATATGTTTGACATGAAACCGGGGACAGCATGACGGAGTGTCTCGTAGTTCGTGGCCGGGATTCTTGGGACTCGCTCACACCCCCTTTCATCTCGAGGGTCAGGGGAAAGGGGACTTGGTTCTCAATGGCGTCTCGTTGGATCGGATGTACCACCGCCAGGCGTTGCTCCATTCATTTGATCGGTTTCGGCGTCACATCGACCATCGCGGGATGATGGATGGCATCGACGCTTTCCAACAGCAGGCAATGGGCATCTTGACGTCTAGCAAATTGGCGAACGCGATGGATCTGTCGCGTGAAGATCCCCGAGTTGTCCAACGCTACGGCCAGGCGAAACCGACTCGTTGGCAATACGAGGCGGCTCCCAAGAGTCCTCAACACCTGCTGCTGGCGAGGCGTTTGGTCGAAGCGGGTGTTCGGATCGTCACAGTCGCCTTCGGTGCATGGGATTGGCATGGTGATCGCGGCGAAACAGTTGAACGCATGGCGCGCGAGCATCTTCCGGATCTTGACCATGGTCTGTCCACATTGATCGAAGATCTCGATCAGCGGGGCATGCTGGACCAAACGACCGTCGTCGTCTGGGGAGAGATGGGCCGCACTCCGCGGATCAACGACAAGGGCGGTCGCGATCATTGGCCCGCCGTATCCTCCGCGCTGCTTATGGGTGGTGGTCTGAAACAGGGAGTGGTGGTTGGTGCGACGGACCGACACGCCGCAAAACCCAAGGACCGCCCGGTCCATGTCCAGGACGTGTTTGCCACGCTCTACCACAATCTGGGGATCGACGTGCACACGGCAACGGTCGCCGATTTTTCCGGGCGGCCCCACTATCTCGTGGACGGCGACGCTGCTCCCATGCAGGAATTGGTTGGCTGAGTGTCACGCTGGGCAACTCGTCCGGCCACGGCTTGGCTTGGCGACCGCCGGGCGACTGAGGACCGATGAAGCGGAGGCCGAGCGTGTCGAGTCTGTCGAACACAGTTGAGTAGCGTGAGGCCCAGAACTCGCTTCCGTGTTCACCGTGTCCGTAGAGGATATTCAGGTCACCGGCGGCGATGATCCGGTGCGAGTTCGCTTGGCCGATGCACACCGACAGATCCGAGACGACTCGGTGCGCCGAGGCATCAGCGCGGCCTAAGCCTCGATCACGCCAACCAGATCTGGTTCAATCAGAATCCGTTGACGAACTGCACCGGATTCTGCACCATGTCGATTCGGCTGTTGCAGTAACTCGTTGTGGTGCGAAGGACTTGCGTCGCGGTCGTCGAGTCCCTCCTCCGCTACTTGTGCCTGAAGTCGCATCGGGCCGCACCACGCTGCCCAAGTCCGCAACTGGCCGTGACTTGGGCGGTTTCGTTTGCGCTCGATTGGGGTCTGATGCGTCGCGACGAGTAGCCAAGCCCATCTCCCACTGAGTCATCGCCCACAACTGTCGCTGGTAAAGATTGCGGTCATCCACCAGTCAAGAACATTGCGACAACCGCGATCAGACAACTGACCGCTGTCGTCGTCATCCAGACTGGCACCAGCTTGGCCGCGCGCCGTACCGCGTCGACTCCACCACCGAGATCGCTCCGTCTGACCACGTGCTGCAGCCGGGCGATGCACACGCTGTCGAATGTCGCGCAGATAACGAAGGGCAGCAGCCACGGCCAGGCCGTCGTCAGAACACCCCGCTCGGCGTACAGCAGGATCAGCGCAACTGCGGCAGCGACCGCTCCGGCAAATGCCAGCAAAGCCGCAAGGGTCATTCCGTGTTTCAGTCCGAGCGCCACAATCACGGTGCGGACACCCATCTGCCGGTCTTCGGTGAAGTCCTCAGCCGTATTGACCAGAATCACACCGCTTTGAACGAGACCAAAGGCCAGCGAGATTACCCAGACCGGCCAGGCGGGCATCGGATCAAACAGCATCGCGATGAACATCATCGGCCCGCTGAACAAACCGAGCCAATAGAAGGCCAGTTGCCAGAGTCCTCTGCCCTTCAACCGCAGCGGTTCGACTGAATACGCAAACGCCAGAAGTAGTCCGAATGCGACCGCGGGAACCAGAATCCATCGATCCAGCCGCCAGGCCAGATGAACTGTCAATGCCGTCGCTGCGATCGCCGAGAGGACCGCCTGAGCAATGACACCGCGGATTCCGATTCCGTGGACAGCCTCGGTCAGTTTCGGCTTATAGACTGCGTCGAGTTCGCGATCCGCCAGGCAGTTCACCAGATCTCCGAATGCGAACAGAAAGAAGAAGATGAGCCCGCCTTCCCAGAATTCCGCGCTGACAAAGACCGTCGTATCCTCAGCGGTCAAGAAGACTGGAATCAGAAAGATCGGCAGTTCGGCAATCCGGTATTCGACGCGGCGCAGACGCAGGGAGTAGATCAGATACTGAAACATCGAGAGTGCGACGGCTCGCGGGAGGAAATGTCGAGAAAGGACTTTCGACGGCCATCTCACCGGGCGAGGAGCCGCGTTACAGGATATTCACGCGTCGCAGGTGCCGGTTCGCCGACTTTCGGTACGCCCGTCGTCCGTGCAATAGCGCGTGGTTGTCGGCAATGATGATATCCCCGCTTCTCCAGGCGTGTTCGTAGCAGTACGCTGGAGTGTAGAGCAGTTGCTTCATGCGGTCGAAGAACATCGGGTGCTGATCGTCGGGCAGACCGTCGACCTGCAATCGCACGGGATTGAGATCGTCGACCGGTTCAGCGTAACGAATAACCGGATCGCCACTGACCGGATGCGCGGCGACCAGCTGGGACGTAAACGACCCGCCGTAGTGTACAAGCTTCTCTGTACTGTACGTGACGCGGATGTTGTTCCATGACTCCCGTTCTTCCGCCGACGTGTCGGCCAGTAACTGCACGGTGTTGCAGAAGGTGGTTTCGCCGCCGCAGTCTTCTTCGGGAGACTCCAGGCAGTGGAAGAAGATGTAGTGCGGGATCCGGCCAACGAAGGCGCCGTCCCAATGAAATGGAACGTCGTGGTTGGTGTAGAGATAATTTGCGGAGTCGGCGACCACCTTCAGTTCGTTCACGGCGCCGAATTCCCAGTGCAGGATGTCTCCCAGTGCACTGCAGATGGCGAGCATCTCGTCATCCGACTCCAGAATAAAATTGCGAAACACGGCAACTCGATGTACCGCGACCCAGTCACAAATCTGCCTGGCTGAAAGTTCTACGAATCCACGCTTCGGCGCCTCACCAGTGACCTCAAGGCCGAACGGTACGATTTCGCGAGTTTTCATCGTCGATCCGATTAACAGTTGGCTTGTCTGCCCTGGGCTCAGTTCCGGTTGGCGAGTGAGGTTCGGGATTGGTAACGGAAACGTCGTCTTAGGTCGGCTGTGTCCTATTCTCCGAAGCGTTCCCCGCCTCCGCCAGAGGGCTCTTTGGCGTCCGTACTGACCTACTCCCGTGGTTATACTACCCCGAGAGAGAGAATGTCATCGAGTGGTCTCTGGGTCGACTTTTTCACCATCGCCGCCAGGGTCAGGCATTTCGAAGTGGCTGAAGTGGTCGTTGCGCTGGATCAGGACGGCGCCCTGTTCCTCGGCCAGGTGGCGACGTGTGAGCAGAAAGCGATCCGACCGCAACATCGCGACTCCGTGCCAGGGGGTCAGCCAAAGGTCGTCGGCGTCACCAAGCAGAATGCCGATCTTGTCAGAATGGGCGGTCTGCGGGTGAATCGACAGCCTCAACGCGTCGGGGAATAACTCGGCGACCACACGACTCCAACTGTTGCTGCGACGGATCACCTCGAACGCCAGGTCCTTGCTGCGTTTCTTGGCCTGGGAGCGGCTGAGCTCGGTGTCCCGCTCGATCAGGTCTTCGAACATGAATCGGTGGATGCCGTTGAACAGCTGCTGATGATGGGGATGTTGCCGTGTACGGCGACGCAGGTCCTCGAGCGGTTCAGCATACCGGTCCATCAGCCAGTCACGCATCGAATCAAACTCGAGGTCGGGACAGACATTGTCCAGGTCGAAGACCTGCAGCGACTTGAGTCGCAGCCGGTCAATCATCTCGATCAACGCCTGCCGATAGGCGGTGACATCCGTTTCCCGGACCCCGACGATATCTGAAAACACCCGCCCGTCCGAACAGATGACCAGCTCGGCACCCGGTTCGTATCCCTCGGCGATCACGTCGCAGCGTTCTTGGAGAAACCGCAGTGCCAGTTCCTCGCCCAAGTCCGGGAGCGGTCCCGCGACCTTCTTCAGGTTGGCTGACTTGGCCGGGAATGCCGGCAGGACCAACGGGATCGGTCTTCCGGTCGCCATGGCCCGCTGCACCTTGGGCAGGTGCAATGCGAGGCACTGTGAGCACGGATTGGTGTCACAGCTGCCGGCACCGGATTGCAGGCGGCGAAACCGAAACAGCTCGCGGAGAATGTTCTCGGCTTGCGAGTAGTGGGCGGAATCGTGTGGAGGGTGGATGAAGTCCCGCACCAACCGATCGACCCGCTGGCTCAGCTGGTCCGGACGAGGGAAGCCGAGCCAACCTGCGAGCCGATTCGTCAACCAGCTGTTGCGAGTCGGCAACAAGGCCCTTTGTCCGACGGTGATCAGCTCGGCGGTCAGCTCGAGGTTGTTCTCCATGAACTCGGGACCGTCTCCCTGGTCCTGCAGGAACAGGAAGATCAATCCCAGGTGCGCGAAGTAGAGGAACTGGATCAACGAATCGGCCTGCTCCTCGGCCGGGCAATCGTCTGCTCCCAGAACCAGCAGCGTGTACAGCCCCTGCACGTCGGCCCGGATGTGGTCGGTCGACGGGCCCAAGACCCCCAGTCGGTTCTGTGGATCGAGCATCGCTGGCATCAACTGCTGCAGCAGTGAACGGTACGGTCCCAGCGACACCAGCAACTGACGGATCAGGAACTGGAAGCGGGATGCGACGGTTCCAGGTGGCGTGTCGGCTGCGTGCGACTGAAGGCCACGAGTGATCCGACCGTACAGGCCCATGATGAAGGCCTGTTTTCTGGGAAACCGGGCATAGAGATCATCCAGCGAACACCCCGCAGCCTCGGCAATTCGACGGGGCTCGACGTCCTCGTAGCCATGCTCGCCGAAGAGTTTCAGCGCACCATTCAGGAGCTGGCGGGCGACAAGGTCGGGTTGCATGGGAAGTGGCATCTCTGTGGTGACCAAAGGGCAAGACCCGCCCGGGAGCGGAGGATGCGATACCGAGTCCGAACCCGATCGGTTGGGGCCTGCTTGACTGGCAGGCAGATCGCTCAATTCACACACACGTAGTTCGACATCGCGCTCGGTCCCACTTGATCTCCACATGGTGAGAAGCCGAAGCACTTCGCAACAGCCATTATGGATCTCGCTTGCTGCTTCGACAATCGCATCACGCCAGCCACGATGCCTCGCGGGACCCGGCAACTCGGGGTCCGGGGCCGGACGCCGCCCGTGGCGGCGGATCTGAACCCTGGACTTGGCGTTGTTCAACAGGCTGCCAGGGGGGTCAATCAGCCAGTCGGCTCAGCTGTCGCCGGCCGCTGAGAGATTCACGGCCGTCGGTCATTCGAAGATTCGGCGCCAGTTTGAGGCAAAGTCAGTGGGGCTGTCGAAAAACGTCGTCCGGGGGAAGTCAGGTTCTGATTCGGCCGCCCACGTGAGATGGACGACTGCGAGAGGACTGGCGTGCGATTCCAACGAGAACAGAAAGTCATCCCAGCCGTCGCGTCTAGCCAAGCACCGTACGGTAGTGTCCGAAAGAACATGGTCTGCGCAGACTTCCCGCTGCAATTCGGATTCGAATGGCAGGGTACGCTCTCGGGAGACTTGGACCCAGCCGTCGGGGAGTTCGTCATGAGACATTGGTCACATGTCGCTGAGAGTTCGTGGGGGCTGGGGCTGCGCTAGAATCCGCAGTGCAGCCGGCTACCGGGAATCGACCGGTCGGATGAGAGCAGCCACCGCTGGGTTTGGATGAACGGTCATGGGTCTAGGTGACCAGCTGACCTCCCTTTTCGGTAAGGCTGGCGAAGACGCCCGCGGAACCCTCAGTAGACCTGAAAACGGCAGCTATCTTCCAGTCTGGGAGAACCGCACCCGCACTATCGACAACCGCTACATTCCCTGACCTTACCCCCTCCCGTTGTACCAGTGGAAATGAGAGGATCACCGAAATACTGAGCTTTCTCGCATGTTCTTGATACGTTTTGCTCGCTCTTGCAAAACGCTCCGGTTGCTGTAAGGTCTTGCTGCCACCGAGCTTCAAGGCCATTTGGCGTTGTGCGAGTACCCGCCTACGGAACCGAAGGTTAGAGGTTCGAGTCCTCTGGGGTGTATTCGACGCAACGTTTGCCGAACGCTGAATTTAGCAGACCTGCTCGTGTCGGGCAGTGCGGCCTTGGAGCTGGCCATTCCTCCGTAATTACGGAGGAATCAACTCACAGCAGCCACACGATGTCACGCCAGGATTTCGGTGAGCATGCCCGTGCTGTCGGCATACGATTTGCGTTCGACCGCCAGCCAATGCAACTGGGTCAGCCAGAGATTGGCCAATGGTGTGCCGGTCTTGCAGTGGACGTGCCTGCCCAGCTTCAGCGTTCCGCCCCCGCCGCCGGCGACGACCAGTGGCAAGTCGTTGTACTGATGGGTGGTCCCATCGCCCATGCCGGCTCCGAGGGTGAAGAGGGTATTGTCGAGCAGCGTTGTTCCGCCCGCTTCCTCGATGCCCTCCATCCGCTCCAACAGTCGTGCGAATGCCGAGATGTGGAAGCGGTCCAGCTTGAGGAGGTCTTCCAGGTGGTTTTGCGGGGCGTGTGTCATGGCGTGATGACTGTGCGGCTTGTCGAGGATCCCTTCCCAGTTTGTTGGTGTCGTCCAGCGTTCGGGGCCTACCATCAGCGTGCCGACGTTCGTGATGCCGATCTGCAATGAGGTCACCAGCAGATCGCCCATCAGGTGGATGTACTCGTTGCGGGGCAGATGCTCGGCCGGACGCTTGATGGATGCCGCGGCCAGCTTGGACTTCATCGAGTCGATGCGATCCATGCGTTTCTCGATGGTGCGAATCGACTCGAGGTACTCGTCAAACTTGCGGCGATCACTGGTGCTCAGTCGACGTTGCAGTCGCCTGGCGTTGCCGAGGGCCAGGTCGGTGATGTTCCGGAAACGCGTGTTGGACCTGGTGCCGAACAGCCGGTCGTAGACCTTGCGAGCATTTCTCATCGACGGGGCAACGTGACCGGTGTTGTACCAGGACATGTTGTCGAAGTAGATCGACTCGATGTTGTTCTTGTGGTCGTTGCAGCTGAGCTCAAGAGTGGAATAGGGAGTCGCCTGTCCGATGCTGTCGGCGGCGATGTGATCAAGCGTGCGGGAGAGCGGATAGGCCGAGTTCTTGACCTCGAACGGTGCAACACTGGTCAGGAAACAGGACGCGCACTGGGCATGCGAGTCGGTCCCATGCTGAAAGATACGGTCCAGGCCGGTGATCAGTGAGACCTTGTCCCGCACCTTGTGCAACGGGGCCAGCGTCGGCGTAAACGTCAGCGGATGGTTTCCCTCCGGAACGGTCTTGCCCTCGAAACGCCAGACGTTGTTCTGACCGGCGAACTTCGGTAGCGGCCGGTCGCCCTCGCCGGGGAAGAAGCCTCGTCGCGTGATCCCGTTCGGGAGGTAAAAGAAGGCGAGACGCTTGGCCGGTGCGGCTTCCTTGCCACCGTTCTCGGCACGGCAGTGGTCGGTAAAGCTCTCGAGCCAGGGCAGGCTCAGTGCGGCACCGCCGGCGCCTTTGAGAAAGCGACGTCGGGAAACGGTGTGGGCATTGTCCTGGTTGGTCATGACGTGGGCTGTCCTTTGCTCGTGTGCCTTTCAGTCCGGCCGGTGCGAATCGGCCCGGTTGTCTCCCGAAGCCGCTGGAGCCTGTGTGTTCTTGTGAAGGAATGGTTTGCTCATCGCGATGTTCCTGAGCACGGCCCGCATCTGGTCTTCGCCGGCCATCGCCCTGGTGGTGATGTTATCCAGTGCGAGTGAATCCGCAGGACCGAGCGCCCGGCCGAGCGCGTACGTCATCAGGTGCGAGACGAACCCGCGGATGAACCGCTGTTTCTCCTTGAGAATCAGCTGCTTGAACTCGATCACCGTTTTGAACTTGTGCTGGTTGAACAGCACGCCGCTGACGTCCACTTTTCGTCCGTTCTCGTACTTGTCGCGCCAGATTCCCGTGGGGCCGTAGTTCTCCAGGGCAAAACCAAACGGATCGATCTTGTTGTGGCACCCGGCACAGTCGGCCCGTTTGCGGTGCACGGCCAGGCGTTCGCGAATGGTGAGTTTCGCCAGTTTCTCTCTGTCGACCTCGGGCAGAGGCGGGACATCGGCGGGAGGCGGTTTCGGCGGATCGTTGAAGATCACCGAGTTGACCCAGGCCCCCCTGGTGATCGGCTGGGTCCGTGTCGGCGTGGAGGTCATGGTCATGACCGCCGCGTTAGTGATGACGCCACCTCGACGTGGGTCGTTCAAAGGGACCCGTCGGAAGACCTGCACCTGGACTTCAATGGGTGCTTTTCGGTGGCCCTCGTAGTTTGCTTTGAGCATCTGGCTTTGCCAGGTGAATTTCGGGTCGAGCAGGTCCATGATCGACCGGTCTTCAACGTACACCGTCTCAAACAGCAACAACGGCTCGGGCAGCATGTGGATGCTGCTTCGGTATCCGTTGTAATAGAAGTAGGGAAACTTTTTCTGGTCCGGGATCGACGTGATCAGTCGATCCAACTGCAACCACTGACCGGGGAAGTTATCACAGAATCGGCCCGACCGCCGGTCGTTCATCATCCGTTCGATCTGCGATCGGAGCGTTTTGGGGTCGCCGAGCTTTTCCGACTCGGCGAGGTCGAGCAACGTGTCGTCGGGAATGCTGCTCCAGAAGAATCGTGCAAGTCGTGAGGCCAGTTCGAAATTGTTCACAGGCTCACGACCACGTTGATTTTTCTTCGACGTTGTCTTGCCGTTCGATTCGTAGAAGTAGAGGAAGTCCGGCATGCCAAGCACGGCACCGACGATGGTTCGCATCGTGTCTTCGAAGGAGGCTCCCGATGCGAGATGCTCCTCTGCAAATCTGGTGAATCGATCCAGCGTGACGGGATCAACCGGACGACGAAATGCGCGACGCAGCAGTGTCTTGAGCCGGGCCCGGATCACCACGTTCTCGTCAACCGGTGCGGATTTTGGCCTTGGTGTCGGCTTGAGCCCGGTGACATCGATGTAGTCCAGACCGAAGTAGAACCGCTTGGATTGCTTGTTCTTCCCGACACACTTGAATCTCAGCGTGTGTCGTCCGGCCGTGGTCTTCAGGCCGGCAATGTCGTGCACGGTGGGAACGACTTTCGGGTCAAAGAGGTCGACGTTCTCACCGATCTTTCTGCCATCCAGCGAGATCTCAAACGTCCCGTAGTCGGGCGCCTTGGTCATCCCAAGACGTAGCCCGCTCCCGGAACCGGTCACATCGAACGAGATGGTCAGTTCCGGCCCGGCTTTTCGGCATCTCCAGAAGAGGTGGGCATCTTCGCTCCACTGGCTTCCAAATTCTCGCATGTCCTGCCGGGCAGCTTGCCCCCGGAAGTTTCCCGCGACTTTCACCAGCCTTTTCAGTTCGGCCTCGTACCGGCCGTTGACAGGTCCACGGACCGGGTTCCCCGGTGAAGCAAACAGGCGATTCCAGATTCGGCATTCGCTGGGGTTGAGGTCAGGACTCTGGACGATTGTCTGGCTCAGCCGAAGAAACGATTCCATCAGCAGTGGCGAGAGTGTCAGGAGGTCGGCTCGGTTGTCGAAGCCATGCTCGGCCCGCTTGTCTTGCGGAAAGGACGCCACACCCCGGAATCCCTCGGGCCGCTGGTTGTCGATGTCCTTGGAGAGAGGGCGGCTGGAGACGTGGACCGCGGGGGGCATCTTCCTGGTTGCCGGCCGAAAGTAATCATCGCGACGCCGGAGCAGCCGCTCGTTGAGACGGAAGATATCCCGATCCAGTTCCAGAAGATCGACAACGGCGTTGTTGTACTGAAACCGGTTCATCCGTCGGATCGGCGTGGGGACGAATGCGAACGCCTGCAACACCTGCTTGCGGATCACCTGGAGCCGCGTGACCATTTGTTTCCGCTTTGCCTGCGGAAGAGGCGGCTCGTCTTCCGGCGGCATCTCACGATCCTGCAGGACCGTGATCAGTCGTTCGAGCAACCTGGGACGAGCCTGAAAGTCATCGCCCGATTTCAGTGCCAGCAGGTTGATCTTGCCCTCGATCTTTCTGCCTTTGCCGTGACACTTGATGCAATGCGCCTGGAATGCCGACTTCAGCGACGTCAAAGAATCATCAGCCGGTGACGACGCCGGCAGACCAATGGCCAATCCGAGAGCGATGAAAGGCGTCAACGTGGTTTTCATGATCTTCAAAGCACTCGGTGAGTTGCCTGAGACTCGACCTCCGACCCCCATCGTCGGTTTAAAGCTGCCGTTCTGCAACTACCGTTCGGGGTTGCTTCGCGCTGTTAGGCTGGAGTTTGATTGCCCTGCCCCACGAACTGGTTGCTGTGTCCCTCGCTGCCGCAGGGCTCCGGGGTCATTGGGGGGTTGTGTGGGTGGCGGCCGTCGGCCAGCCGCCCGTTGAGTTGTCTTCCCCGGGCTCCAGAGGACAAGATTGTGTTGGGGTCCACCTGACCAGGGCAGCTGCCGCAAACGCCGAGGCCATCGCGAACAATGGCACAGACCGAACGCTCCGGTGTCTCAAGGCGGCGGCAGCTGGCGATCAAGTTCCTGGCGTCGCTGGTCTTCACAGTCGTGTTGCTCGAGACGGCCCTCCGTCTTGTCGGGTTCCAGCCGGCGGCTCCACCGCCGGTGATCGCGGACCTGGCTGGACTGCCGATCCGCGAACTCGTCGATCATGCCCATCGCAGCCGGTGGATCCACAAGCCGTCCTCACGCGAGCCGATGAATCTCCAGGGCGAGCATCCCGACGTGACGCTGGTGCGAAACTGGTGCGGCTGCCGCGAAGACGACGAAACGCCCATCGAGAAGCCCGCCGGAGTGCAGCGGATTGTCGTGCTCGGTGATTCTCACACCGACGGCATCGTGGCGAACCGGGACAGTTATGCCAACGTGCTGGAGCAGTCACTGGGAACGGGCCATGACGTCGTCAACTGTGGCCAGGGAGTCACTTCTCCGTACCAGCAGCTGTGGGTCTATCGCGTTCTCTACAGCCGGTTCGACCCGGACCGGCTCGTGGTGGGCTTCTACGCCGGAAACGACCTGGTCGAGTTGACCCGGCAGCACGACCGGATCCACCTCGAGTGGGACGGCCGGCAATTCGTCCACTGCCAGCCGACACGTCGGCCCGACGTCACGATGGAATGGTACGGGACCGGTCCGTTCCTGAGACGTCACCTTGCGACCGTCCAGGTGCTGCAGCGTCTTGGCTGGATCGGCCCACCTTCCCGACCGTTCCGTGCCCACCGTGATGCCCGCTTCAACGAGCGGCTCCAGTCTGCCAGGGACCGGTTTCCGGCCGCCACCTGGCAGGGACTTGGCCAGGCCCACTTCTTCAAGCACTTCCCGGACGAGTGGAAGAAGGCCCTGGCGATGTTGCGTTACGTGGTGGAGCAATTTCGATTGGAATCCCCCGGCGGGGACATCGTGTTCGCCGTGATCCCCACGCTGCGGCAATTGCATCCCGAGGTGGTCGGTGACGCCGCCGAGGTCCTGGAGTTGGAAGGGCATGATCTCGAATGCGATGACCGGGTGTGCGACGCCATGCTCGGGATCTGCCGCAAGTTGGATGTTGAGGCAATCGACTTGCGGCCGGCGATGCGACGCGAGACGGCGGCGTTGTTCTGGGACTTCGACCACCACATCAACGTCGCGGGGCACCGGGTCATCGCTCGGGAACTCGAGAATCACATGAACCGGTAGCCTGCTAGTCCAGCGTGGCGGTGGCGATCCCTTCGATCTCGCCGCTCAGATGCGGGCGCTGCAGGGACGGTTGGCCGATCGAGCCCACCAGTGTCTCGCCGGCGGCACACGGCACTCATTGTGGAAGCGGGTCGTTCTCGAACACAACCGAACGACCACACGGCTCACCCGAGCCGACTCTTTGCCTGAAGTTCGAGTGACCTGCCACCACGAACGGTACCAGTTTGCTTGTTGGGTTCCGCCGCTCATTTTCCCTGAGGAGATTCCGGGTCGGGCAGCTGGTTTCTGACGAGTTAGGCCAGTCCTGAATCGCTCGGGTCTACTGGTCACAACGTCTGCCGAGCGCTCGAGTAAGTGTATCTGCTCCTGCTCTGCGACCGAGCGGTACTCTCAGCCTCCGGTCCCGCCCGTCTAGCTGTTGGGATCGAGCCGGGCTCTGCCGAATTTCGCAAGGAGTGTCGCTGTGCTGGACAGCTGCCAGGCCAGCAGGAAGTGTTGCGGGTCATCAGGATCAAAGATCAGCGGCACCTGCAGATCTTGTTCCTGGGCCTTCCAGGCCTTTTCCACGAGATCACCCGGAAGCACAATGTTGCCGACTGTCGGAGAACTCATGGCTTCATAACGGACCTGGACGCGATAACGGGTTGTTGAGGAACGGACCGCGGCTTTTGTGACCGATTGGATGGACCCCAATGTGACTTCACCGTGGCTCAGCAGCCGTAGTTTCCTGTGTCGAAAACGCCATGCGGCCCCGAGCAGGAGACTCCCCAGGGTGAGTGAAATTGCACCCAACGGAACGGCAACGGTGAGTGGAGCGACGAAAAGTGCAATGACCGAGATTCCGGTCGCGAACAGGGTGAACGCGCCGAAGATCGCCATCATGATGGCCGGGATCATGTGCGGCCTGGAGATTTGTGGCGGTACGAATCGGGGGACTGGTTGACTGAGGAATTGCGTGATATCCGAATCGGGGGTCATCGTGGACGTCAGCTTGTCCAACGGACCCCCTGGTGAGAAATCTGCCGCTGTTTCAGCCGGTTCGACGGTTGTATCCAGGTCACGGCATGCGACCACGAACATTGCGAAGATCTGTTGGGCCTGGCTCTTGAAGAGCTTGCGGCTTGATGCCGAGAGGTGTTTTCGCTGCGGAGCAGCGATGACCAGCCAATCACCATCTCCGCCCACCTCGCAGCCGGCTTGCCGACTGAAATGATCCAGGAGCGACTTGTCGAACAACCGGGTCACGAGTTGCTCTGAAGAGCCACTCAAGTGATACGACTCGGACAAGCCCGGGCAATCGACAAATCGAATGTCCTTGAGTCCAGCCAGCGATGCGAAAAGTGACAGCAAGAATCGTCTCCGCTGAAGAATGAACTGAGGCAAGGACAAATCCGAGTGTTGGAAGGCGGCGATTGTCCGGCGTTCGACTCGTCGGCTTTCGGTTCCCACGTCACGGACGTACAGATCACCAATCCAGAGGGAAGTGCGGCGGTCCCGAGTGACCAGCTTCATGATGGACCGCAGCGACACGTTACCGAGCTTCCCCAGCAGGTTCTTGACCCGCTCGACAAGACGATCGTCGGCTTTGTCGATGAACTCCCCCGCTTCGCTGGCGGCAAGGAGCTTGAGGTCTTGGTAGCGGCGGAGACGTTGCCAGCCGACAAATATCCCGACGATGCACCCGAGGCCCCCGCCGATGGCAGCACCCAGGAGCGAGGCTTGCCCACGGTGTTCGGGGCACCAGTCGAAGTCCTTGAGCAAGTCGTAGAAGGCAAGAGAGGATGTGCCCAGGATGATGCCACCAGCGAACATGCATATCAGGATTGCACGAACAAGGAGCCTCATGAAATCGCAGTCTTTCCTCGGATGCCCGAGACCGTCGCAGGAGCGACCCAGCGGGGGATCCGG
>CAUZRQ010000121.1:0-16112 GCA_963582065.1 Planctomycetota bacterium
CCTTCGCAGCACGCGGGAGACGGAACTTGCCGACCAGTTCCCGATCCAGGTTGTCTGCGAGTGGATCGGGAACACCGAGGCGATCGCTGCGAAGCACTACTGCCCTGGGACCTTGGTGGTCGACTGGGGCGGTGCCACCGATGTCAGCAGACGCTCAAGGATCGATTGTTCTCGACGGTAGCTTGAGGCCCACAGGGCGGCATCACTGTGCAGCTGATCAGCTTGGGCCTGATCGCCCGCGTGACGATAATAGCGCGCCGCTACCAGCCAGTCGAACGCGGTGGAAGGGTCATCGTCGCTCAGTGCTCGCTCGACCCAGGGCTTCGCCTTATCGAACTGGTTCGCGTTCATCAGTCGCGCGGCCATGATGCTCCAGTACGACACCGACTGCGGCGAGACGTCTCCCCAGCACCGCTGGATTCGTAGCCCTGCAGTCGACGTGGTCGCACTGATGCGGAACCGACCGACGGTGTGAAAGCCAAATCGCTCCGACGTGCACTCGATGGTCACACCCAACTGATCTCCATCAGCCGACACGACTGGCCCAGCAAGTTCTGCGACGATGTTGTGGTTGCGGCCGGTCTTCGGCCACACGTCAAAATACGTGGATTCGTCGTCATCGAACATTCCACTGGCACGGTTCTGGCGGCTGGATGCACCGTCCCAGCTATGAAAGGCCGATGTCGCACCGGCAACCTTCAGGGCGGGACTGGACGAATTGCCGCCCGAATGCACGTTGAACTCGACGTTGTGGATATGAGTATTGCCATTACCATTCCGACCGGGTCCGAAGCTAGAAAGACGACTGTCGCGAACAAGCTCCAGCCTGAGCCCGGTGATGTGGCCGCTGGGCACTTCATACCGCACCGTATAGACGTTTTGTCGCGGATGGGCACCACCTACAAAGATCGAATGATCCGGCTCGATCGTAGACTCGACTTCCTCGCGAGACTGGAAGTCGAGCGGCTTGAGTGTTGACCACTCAACCCGCGGCAGCGCGAGCGAAGATGCTGGAAACAGCGTCTCCAGGGCGGCGTGCACTTCATCGCGCGGCAGTTGGAATTCGGGGTCGGCGTTCAGCTGTTGCCAAACCAGGAACATGACCGCCTGGCGATCCGAGGCGATGTCCCGATCACCGACCAGCGAAATCAACTGGGCCAGTGCCTGGCGGGTCGCTTCGAGAAATTTCTCGTGCTGCCGGGCAAACCGGTGACGCCGGGCGACCGCCTGCAAGGACAGGATGCCGAGGCGGCGTTGTTGCAGGGTCAGGTCCTTGCCGGCAAAGACCTTGCTCATCTCTTTTCCGGCTTCCGCCATCAGAATCATGACAGCCATCTGGTCGATCCAGGAATCGTTCAGCTTGTCCTTGTGCGATTTGGGTCCTCTCATACCGAAACTTCGGCTGATCCTCTGAAACTTGAGAAGGGCTTCGTCGAAATTGCCCTGCCGGAAGGCGATGCGGGCCTGGAATGTCTCGCGGAAGCCGTGAAAGACCCACGATCCGTTTTGGCCCAGCTCTTTTGCTCTGGCGAATTGCTCTTCCGCAGCGGAATAGTCGCCCTTACGAAACAGGACGACGCCATGAATCAACGGCGTGAAGGGGTGATTGGGAGCGGCGGTGACAAACTGTTCGACCATCTTGTCGATGGCGGCCGGGTCGAACTGGACGAAATCGGAATAGACCGCCCGATTGACAACACGCCGGACAATGGTGGCATCGGGATCGTCTCGGAATCGTTCGATCATCTTGTCGACCTGGCCCTGCATATTTGCCGTGTTACCCAGTAGCCACTCGATGCCGATGCTCTCGTACCAACTCCAATGATCGTCGGCGGCACTGTCGATTCCCTTGAGATAGGCCTCGCTCGCTTCGGACCACCGCTGGTTCAACAGGAGTTGCTTTCCGCGGAGGATGCCAATGACGCCATCCCTGGGAGCAGCCGCCTGGGCGCTGTTCAGGATGTCGACAATGGCATCGGAATTGGGGTTCTCGACCGACAGGGCAACGTCGATCCCGCCGTTCCTAAAAGTATTCCGGCACATCACGGCCAGCACGTTTTTACCCCGCTTGAGCGGCAAGGCTCCGTTGATTGCAGGACGCAGATTTTGGTATCCGAAGCCCTTCCATCGGCCCTCGGCGATGCGGACGCCGTTGAGATAGAACACCGCGTCCTCATCGATGAACGCGTTGATCCTCAGCTTGCCCTCGGCAACCCTTTCAATTTGAAATTCATGACGCAACCAGATCTGTTCGTGCTGTGATCCCCATGTGGTCTTCTTGTTGGTTCCCTCAGAGCCAAAGGGCGACAGGCCCGGGTTCCATTCGGTGTCGTCGAAGCCTGTCTCTGTCCAGGCGCCGCTGGGCACCTCGAACGTGTATCGCCAGGGAACCGAAGAGTTGCGACCGGCCTTGACCAACTCAACGCGATCGATGGCATTCGCGACACGGTTGATCATTCGGCTGCCTGAGGTACGGGAACGGCCTCCGCCGACCGTCGTGTTGATGGCAATCGACCGAGCCAGGTCCAGCTTGGCCTGTTCGCTGTTCCCAACCAGCCGATGCAGTTCGGCTCGCCGGATCAGGGACTCTGGGCTGCCGCCGGTTCGATCAATGGCCATGGTCAGAGACTCGATCGCTTCGCCGAACTCACCGCGTGCAAGAGCCACGTCGATGCGCTTGATCTGCAGCTCGTTGTTCTCGGGAACCAGTTTGCCGAGCGTGGCAAGATCCTCGGAGGCCCGTTCATACAGGGCAGCACCGAGCGAGGCCTGGAGCCGGAATGCCAGGAAGGATTGCTCGTTGGGTTGATCGGCGATCAGCTTGTCCCACGCCGAGACAGCCGCCTGAAATTGCCCCTTGCGATTCAGTGCGAGGGCGATTTGCAGCGGCTCGTCGGTGATTCGAAAGTACAATCCATGATCCCCAAATCCGTTGTGGACCCTGAAGAGAATCGTGTTCCATCCCTGCTTGAGCTGAGCTGTGAAGACGTCCTGGTCTGGTTGAGCCGGTCGATTGCCAATGAACTCGTCGACCAGTTCGCCATTCATCCAGATCCGATGGCTGTCGTCGGTCCCCATCAGGAAGGCGGCCTGCTGATCCTTGACCGAGTAGATTCTCGAGATCGCATAGCAACTGCACTGCTCTGCAAACCCGGTGAAGGCAGCCATGTCGAGCATGCCGTCGGCGGTCAGACGGATGGGGAGCCAGTCACTCAGAGGGCTTCCCAGCTCGGGGGGATCGGCTGCAAAGGGATCGGGATTCTGATCGAGTCGCGTTTGGCTTTTCAAACCTCCTGGAAACGGGCCCTGGATCCGCCATGGCATCAGAAACCACTTCCTGGGTTGACCGGACACCTTGTTGAGTTCCTGCAAGTCCGCCACAGCCTCGTCCCAGTTGTTTTGCAGGCTGTGCAGATCGGCTCGGGCACGCAATTCGACAGCGTTCAACCCCGAGTTGGCCTCTCGTGCGTTGAGCGCCTCGAGCAGGGTCGGCGAATGCTCAGCCAGAAAACTCTCGTAGGCATCGTAAATGGCCAATTCGGCTCCCACGGCGGCGATCTGGGTGTAATCGGGCGACCAGGCCGCCGAGAGAACGGCAGTACTGGAAGTCGAAATCGTGAGCATTTCCGCCTCACTCTCGATATCCCACAGCTTGACCGTGCGGTCCTTTCCAGCGGCCAGCAATCGAGTGCCATCACGATTCAGGGCCACCGAAAACACCGTGTCCTGGCCCTCGAGAGTCTTCAGAATCGAGCCGTCCTCGATCGATACGAACTTGATCGATCCCTGCTGGAGGCTCGTGCTGGAACCCGCAATGATCGTCTTGTTATCGGGGGTCCACTGAAGGGAGTAGACCCTTTCAAAAGGCAGGGTCAGTTGCCGGGTTTCTGTCCCATTGACGGTATCCCAGATGCGGATCCGTTCGTTGTCCGACTTGGCATTGACACCGGCTGATGCCAGCCGATCCGACGTGCTGTTCCACGCCAGGGCCAGGACGGACCGATGGGCTGACAGGGAATGCTTGACGTTCGGCTGCGAAGGATCGGCCATATCGAGGATGACAATGTCACGCGGCGTGACAACCGGGCGATTGGAAAATGGCCAGGCATTGGGGTTTCCAAGCCCCATGGCCAGTTGCTTGCCGTCGGGACTCCAGGCGAGCGCCTGAACATTCTCTTCGAGCTCATCCAACACCGCGATGGTCTTGAGCGTGTCTGCTGCCCAGATTCTCACCGAAGCATCAGCGGCTCCCGTGGCCAACCACTTTCCATCCGGGCTCCAGCACACCGCATTGATCTTGCCGCTGTGGCCTTTCAGCGTCGTCGAGTCCTTGCTGTTTTCGAGCGAGACAATGTGGACAAGTCGGTCGTCACCTCCGTAAGCGATCATCTTCTGGGCCGGATGCCAGGCCACACTCCGGGCCATGCCCGTGTGCCGGGAAAGGGACTCCGACTCATCGGCCTGTTCAGGGCGATGAATCCAAAGTCGCCCGTTGTTTCCATTGACAAGGAGCTCCTTGCCATCCGGTGACCAGGCAACGTCAACGATAACGAAGACCTGAAATACCAGTGAGCTATCCAGGGTCGCTTGCTGGACGTCCCAGATTCTTGCGAAGCCATCCACCCCACCGCTGATCAACCGCCGGTCGTCAGGCGACCATCTCAGCGACAAGAGGCGGGCGCTGTGGCCTGTCAGCCTGGAAATGCTGGCGCCTGTTGTGACATCCAGGATTTCGATCTCTCCGTCTTCTGCCCCGGTCGCCAGTCTCTTCGAGTCATGAGACCAGTCGAGTGTCCGGATTTGCGCCGAGTGGGTCTTGAGAGTCTTGACGACCGCGAAATCGGTGACGTTTCGGATCACGATTTCGTGATCGTTGGCTACGGTGGCGACGAAGTCTCCCGAGGGGCTCCACAAGCTCACGGCCCAAGAGTTGAAAGCCGCCTGGAAATTGTTGAGCAGTTTCCCGGTCTTGACCTCCCAGATCCGTGCCGTTCCGTCAAAGGACGAGGAGACGATTCGTGACTTGTCGGGCGAGAAGTCTACCGTGTGAACCCAGCGGTTGTGTCCGTTGAAGACCTGTCGTTCGAGTCCCAGGTCCACATCCCAGACGCGGACCGTGTTGTCGCGGCTGCCACTGGCCAGCAGCTTGCCGTCACGGCTGAACTGAAGCCCCAGTATTCGTCCACCGTGACCGACAAATCGTTTGACCTCTTGACCGGTCTTCACGTCCGACAGCACGATTGATCCATCCGCGGTTCCAAACGCCACCAGGCTTCCCACGGGGCTCCAGTCGGCAGCCGCCTGGAAAGTCGAGCCCGTGGAAATAAACTGCTGATCCGACGAGCGGAGTGAATTCAGGTAGTGCCACTCCCAGCCTCTGAGGTCCTTGTCTCCGGACTTGGGCCGCCAGTTGTCCAGGATCTTTGAGATCTGCTCGAGGCCTTCTTCCTGGACCAGGCCCCGGTGGGCGATCAGCATCTGGGATCGATACAGTCCCTTGCGAGCTTCGGCGCGAGCGACTTCGGCCAGTTTGGCCTGGCGAGTGGCTTCGTCGGCATTCTTGCGCGCGACGGTTTCCTGTCGCCTGGCTTCATCGGCATTCCGCTCGGCCTCGTCGGCGTTCTTGTTGGCGAGCTGTTCGTTCTCGGTGGCAGTCTCGGCGTTGGCCACGGCCTGCTTGCGATTGGATTCCGCCAGTTCTCTCTGGTCCTCGGCATAGATGTACATGCCAACGGCGACCATCAGCGCGGCCGAAATCCCCGCCAGCAGCACATACAGTCGTTTCTTGGCCCTGGCCTGCACCTCGGCCCGCTTGCGTTCGGAATCGGCCAGCCGCTTGGCCTGCTCCAGCTCGCGCTGCCTGGCCGCTTCCCGGGCTTCTTCTTCGGCGTGAGCGGTGGTCCAGCTCATGTCCAGAAACGCCATCGCGACATCGAACCCGTCGTGATAGCGATGGGCCCAGGCCTGGTTCGGATCGGCGTTGTCGCGCCAGCTGGTGGCGATCTGCAGATCGGGGTCTCGATAGACCCCCGCCTCTTCGTCCTCATGCAAAGCCGCCGTCTCGGCCAATCTCCGGTAGATCCGCACGGCCTGCGATTCCTCGGCGACCCAGCCTCTGAGCCGTTCCCAGGCCCGCATCAGGCTCTCGTGCGAGATGTCAACGACCGTCTCGGGCTGCAGGGTCACGTCGGGCGACGGCATCACAAAGGTCCGCCCCGACTGTCGGTAGGCGTCGAGCACAACGGCGACATCGTCCTGGCTGCCGTCGACGATCGAGCAGAGTTGATCGAGTCGTGTGGGCCGCCGCGTGCCTCGCTCGTCATCACTCCGTTCGGTGATGGCCTGGAACAGCCGCATGGCCAACTGCCGGCTGTTGTCGTCGGGCAACTCCTCGTAGACCTCATCGGCATGACACGAGAGCGCGTGCTCCATGCCGCCGACTGAATCATAGTGACGCAGGTCGATCGGCTCGGTCTCGTCGTGGTCCGATTCCCACTTGTCCCAGATTCGCATCAGGACGTGTTGCAGAATGGGAAGCTGGTCGGAATCGTCGCCCACATCGTTGAGCAGTTGTTGCACGAGGGCCGGTGAGACCTGGCCGCCACCGACCGCCACGGGCTTTTCGATCGCGGCCCGCTTCTGGTCCCGGGTCAACTTGGGAATCAGGTATTCTCCGTCATTGACCGCCTCGGCCAGGCCGGGCAACTGGGCACAATCGCCGAGGTAGTCGGACCTCATCGTGATCGCGACATAGATGGGAAGGTCGGGGTCGGCGACCGCATTGAGCAGCAGCTTGACGAACGCCGTGGCCCCGCTCTGGTGTTCAGAACTTGTGTCGCGGAAACGGAACAATTCCTCGAACTGGTCCACGACGATCAGCAGGTTGGTGCCCTCGGGCAGCTCGGACTGCTTGATCGTTTGGACGAGCCCCAGCCGGCTGCGGCTGAGCGTGGCTCGGATCCGCAACGGCGACTCGTCGTCCTCGCGGTCGTACAGGTCCGCCCCGATCATCGCCTCGGCGAGATTCAACAGTGGGTCGCCTCCGGGGCGGAACACCACGGTGGACCAGTCGGACCCGGCCCCCACCATCGTTCCGCCAAACAGAGCCGGCAGCAGGCCCGCGCGAACCAGCGAGGACTTGCCGCTGCCCGAGGTACCCACGACCGCCAGGAAACGGTGAGCCCGCAACAGCTGTAGCAACTCGCGAGTCTGCTCCTCGCGGCCGAAGAACAGGAAGTCCTCCTCGGCACCAAACGGTCTCAGGCCGGGAAACGGATTGAAGATGTTTCTTTCAGCCATGGCTGATCAACTGACCTCGTCTACTTCGAGTTCTCCAGGTCTTGCCGACCCGAGTCCCCGTGAATGGATGATTGGAATGAATTCTTGAGTTCCTGACAAAAGTCGGCCAGGACCGACGGGTCGAGCTGGTCCCCGGCCAGATGAAAGACGTCGGCCGTGAGACTTCGGAAGCGTTCCTTGCGACGATCCACGGGAGGAGCCACGACGACGGCGGATCTCTCGATCGGACGACCGTTCCGATATCCCAGCGCCTTGATCAACTCACGCACCTTGATATCAACCCAGGACTTGCCGCTGCTGCCATACAGCACGATCACGCCGTCGCAGTCGGTGAGATGCCGCAGGTGCAGCGAGTGGATCTCGTGCTCGTCGCCCTGGAACTCCGGCAGCATCACCTCGATGCCCTGCTCGAACAGGAAGTCCTCGATCACCTCGGCCAGTTCCTCGTCACGCTCCTCAAACACAAGGTAGACGCTGGCCGCTTCGCCGGTCGATGAGGACGACTCGCCGTCCTGCTGCCGCTGGTTCATCTCGGCCTGCCATCGCTGCTCGAGCAACTCCTTGAAGTTCTCGATCGACTCCTTGACCAGCTCCACCGATCGACTCGTTGCCGGTTCCTGCCTGAGCGATTCGACAAAGTCCTGTTGCCTGGGATCTTCGCTCTCGGAACCCGGTGCGAGCCAGATGAACCGAGGAGTCTTGTGGTCCTCGGCAAATGTCCGTGCCAGGCGGTTTTGAATCACGATCACCGATTCGTCGGCACCCTCGGGTGTGAATCCGTATCGTTCGCCGATGAGTTGCACGATCACATCGCACTCGTCCAGGTAACCTCCCACGGCCGCCTCAAGCTCCTCGCTCTCAATCGGCAACGCGCGGTCGGGGTAGACGAGGTGTCCCTGCTCGAGGAACTCGCGGCGGAGATTCTCGCGCTGATCCCTGAGATCGGAGGTCGCCTCGGCCAGGAAAATCGACTTGCGGAGTTGGCTGATTGAGCCCGAGGCGTCTGATTGCCGGGTCTTCTTGATCGTGTCGGCGATCTCAAAGGCCAGGTCATAGATCATCTCGTAGTAACGCTGTGCCGCAGCCTCTCCGTACGAGTCGTCGAACTCCCGGATCCGGTTGGTCTCCGGATCCTGGTCAAAGAAGTCGTAAGAGAGCAGTTGCTGGAAGATGCTGGCGACCTGGGGTTGCAGGTCGTCCTCTTCCACCGGGGTCTTGACGACCTTGAAGAGCGACTTGGGCCCGGATCCGGCCGACCTGCTGTCGAGCATCTCGGACCAGTACCGCGCCGTTCCGTCCGTGCACGCGCTGGACTTGGCGAAGGGGGGCGACACCACGACGACCAGGGTGGGAGCATCAGGGATCGCATTCAGAACGGTCTCGTCGACCTCGCCATCGCCTGGCGGCATTTCGCAGTACGAAACGGTCATGCGTTCCCCGGTCAATTGCTCGAGCCGGATCTTCAGGTTGCGATGAAACCGCGAGATCCAACCCTCGTCCTTGCCCGAGATGGGCTGGTTGTCGAGTTGCGAGCAGCTGATCAGGATGTCGCTTTGCCGGATGTCGTCGGCCGACAACATGGCACTCTCGGCCTCGTAAGAGACGATCTGAGTCATCGTCTGTGCGACCGCGACCGGGATCGAGTCGACAGGATCACCGCCTAGGACGGTGGCCAGGTTCTTGAGATCCACGACGATCTCGCCGGCTGACTGGTAACGGTGAGCGAGTTCCTTCTGCAGGCACTTCATCGTGATTCGCTCGAGCCCCTGCGGCAGTTCATCATTGAACCGGCTCATGCTCTCGGGAGTGGCAGAGCAGATCTTCTGCAGGGTGTCACCCAGCGATCGGCCCGAAAACGGCAGGCGGCCGGTGATCATCTCGTACATCACCACGCCCAGGCTGAATACGTCCGACCGTCCATCGACCGGTTGCCCCATCACCTGCTCGGGGCTCATGTAGCTGGGAGTCCCCAGTACCTGGCCCTCGTGGGTTTCCACCTGCTGCTTCTGGCTGGCTTCGGCCGACTCGTTCACGCGCTTGGCGAGTCCGAAGTCGAGCACCTTGACCTGGCCACGGGAGTTGATGATCACGTTGGACGGCTTGATGTCACGATGAATCACGCCCGCCTCATGAGCCACCTGCAGCGCATCGGCAATCTGGGTGGCGAACTCGGTGGTCATCTCGGTCGCGAGAGGGCCGGTCGAGTTGAGCTCATCCAGCGTTTTGCCCTCGATGTACTCCATCGCAATGAAGGGCTGTCCCTCATCGGTCTCACCAACGTCGTAGATCACGCAGACGTTGGGGTGAGTGATCGCCGATGCCGATCGTGCCTCCTGGAGAAACCGCTGCAGTCTCTGCTCATCGTCGCCGCTGTCGGCAGGCAACACCTTGATCGCAGCCTGGCGGTCGAGTCGTGGGTCGCGGCCCAGTAAGACCTCGCCCATCCCGCCACGGCCGATCAGCTCGAGAATCTCGTAGGGACCAATCTGTGAAGGCGTCATGGTAAGGCTCCATTCTTGCCAAGTGCCGCGGCAGCGAGGGCTCGTCATGCTGGGCTGAAACGCGGCGAATCCACCGCGATCGGCAGTCAGCCCAAAGCCAGCGGCCAGGGCAATGGCAATGGCAATGGCAATCCGCTGCAACAACCGATGGTGGCCGGCGGCGGGTCAGGACAGCAACAGCAGCATGCAGAATCCACGCTGAAGTGATCGCGGCAAAGACTCTCCGAGTCCGGGGTGAGACTGGTCGCGACACCATGTCACTGGCAGCGTCGATGCCTCATTCGATTTCAACTCTCAGCATTTCAAGTCGATGAAGAATTGTCAAACGAGTCTGCCGCGAGACTGCATTGAAGCCTGCGACCAGTCGAGCCCTACCCGGCGGCAACGTGTGGAATTCAGAGGCAGGAGATTGCAGAAGAGCCGCGTCGTTGTCTTGCAGCCGTCAGCCAGGCCGGTTGCCGAAACACATGCGAGCAGCTCGATGCCGGGCTAGAACCCGAATCCCACGTCGATTCCGTACCGCAGGTGCTCGTCCAAATCGTATTCGGCTCGTGGAGCGATAAAGAAGTTGGCTGAGAGCCACAGAGGTGCGGAACCGAAGACGCCGAGGCTGACATCGTCGAGTCCGTCGTTGAGGGTGTTTCCGGCACCGACGCCCAAAAGGATCGACAGGGTGGGTCCCAGCTGGGCTTCACCACCGACAGAGGCTTGCCAGGAGAAATTGTCCAGCTGATCTCGGACAATCGACTCCGAAATATTTTCCGGATTGGCGAATCTCCAGTCGCCGTTGGTGTACCCCAACATCGCGCTGACAAATGGTGAGCCCTTGGGGGATGAACTGAGTCGGTGCCGAAGACCGGCGGCCACGCTGCCACCCTCGACGATCGACCTGACGACCTGGATCTCGTCGAACATGTAGTCGTTTGAATGATGTACATAGCGACCCCAGAGACGAAAGTCGGTCAGAGAGTTCACGGGAATGTTGAGTTCCGCTTCATAGCCCAGCGGCGTTCCAAACGTCTGGCGAACATCCTGGTCGGGAGATCTGTCTCCGGTGACAGACAGGGCCAGGTACTGCTTTCCGAGTCTTCCCGGCCCCCTGGTGCGGGACCCCGAAGAGACCAGTTCGCTGTTGCCTCGCGATGAGCGCAAACCGGGAACCACCGTGGCGGTGGGTGGCGAGAGAGCGAATTGAGGACCTGATGAGCAGCCGGCCAGGAGACTGCAGGCCATGATCAGGAGCGTGGAAGAACTCCTTGGACGAGCCACCATGTGAGGGAAGTCCGCAGACGGACGATTGGGATACCGCGAGCCAGCCGCCGCAGTTATCGCCATTTCTGAGCATGCTGCAATCGCAGTTTCCCGGCGATTTCCGCTGCCGAGGACTTCAGCCTCCAGGCCTCATGAACCACGGCGACCAACTGGTCCAGAAGAGCCACCAGGGTGTGAGTTTGTCGTATACTTGAGCCAGTCTTGGGCTCGGGCAGTTCCAGCCAAGTCAACGGCTTGCCGTACCAGGGGCTGAGGCATGAATTCCAGAGGCACACGCGGGTCACACACAGCGGCCGACTCTTCGTCATCGTCCCGCCGCCGCTTCCTTACCGCTTCGGGGACCGGTCTGCTGGGCTTGCCGGGCAGTAGCGTGGTGGGACCGGCATGGTCGTCGGAAGTCGAAGCTGTCGGAGCTGCTGCGACGGCCCAGTCGACCATCATGATCGTACTCGCCGGTGGTGCGTCGCATATCGACACCTGGGACATGAAGCCCGAGGCTCCCTCGGAGATTCGTGGCGAGTTTCAACCGATCGAGACCTCGGCGCCGGGCGTTCGATTGTGCGAACACCTTCCGCTGACGGCTCGACACGCTCATCGGCTGGCGGTGGTCAACTCCGTGGATGGAACCGACCCGACGAATTCGCATCTCGGTTACTACTACCATCTCACCGGTCACAAGCTCGACCCCCGTACCATCATTGTTCCGGCCGAGCGGCGGCAGCAGGGTGACGACTGGCCCTTCATCGGATCTGTGGTCTCGGCCAAGCTGCCTCAGCGTGGCGACTTGCCCAATGCGATTTCCTATCCCTGGAGTCCCGATGGGCCCGCCGACATCCGGGCCGGGCAGTTTGCCGGCCAACTGGGGATCGAACATGATCCGCTGTGCCTGCTCGGGAAGGTCGAGGAACCTCTGAAGTTCCAGGCCCCGTCGTTGGTCCTCAAGGAAGGACTGACGGCAAAAACACTGCTGCATCGCCGCGAACTGCTCAGCACACTCGACAGGTCGCGCCGCGAACTCGAGCAGCACCGCGCAACACGGACTTGGCAGCGGCACCAGGATCGAGCCTTCTCGCTGCTGTCCTCCGCGGCGACGACTCGAGCCTTTGATCTGACCCGTGAGTCTCAAGAGACGCGCGACCGCTACGGAAAATCCATCAACGCCATGGGCTTGCTCCTGGCCCGCCGACTGGTCGAAGCGAAGGTGCCGTTCGTGACGCTGTTCTGGATGCCCGATCGAGCCCGGGCGAAGGAATTGAAGTGTGCCAGTGCGGGGGGATGGGACACGCACGGCAACAACTTCGAATGCCTCAAGAAGATGCTGCTCCCCGAGTTCGACCGGTGCTATTCGGCGTTGCTGAGCGACCTGGGAAATCGCGGGCTGCTTGATTCCACGCTGGTGCTCGTCACGAGTGAAATGGGACGCAAGCCCAAGATCGGCGACCCTCGTTCCGGCGGTGTTTCAGGAGCCGGCCGAGATCACTGGACCTACTGCCTCACCGACTTGCTCGCCGGGGGAGGCATTCGAGGTGGGCAGACCTACGGCAAAAGCGACCGGCACGCCGCCTACCCGGCCGACCGTCGCGTCACCCCGGCCGATATCGCCAAGACGGTCTACCACGCAATGGGCATCCAGGACCTGTCAGCCATCGACAGCCAGGACCGCCCCTACAACCTGCTCGAGGACGGACGTCCGCTGCTGGACTTGGTCTCGTCCTGAGTCGTCGGCCTGCCGATGGCTAGCGTGTGCTCCTCTCGTTCGCCGGGGAATGAGGGATCAAGCACTTCAATTGCAGGGGAGCGAGCCAGAGTTCCGATAGGCTAAGTGTGGAGGGCCTGGCACAGGATGTGCCGTTTTGAGGTAAGGGAATGGCCTGGGGTTGGGCTCACCGAATTCGCGGTGCCTGGCAGCCGCTGCGTCAATTCCGCCGCCGCGGCCTCCGACGCCGCTGCAGGTCGCACAGATCGGCGGTTGAGCAATTCGAATCCCGGATCCTGCTCACCACGATCGACTTCGCTTCAGCCACCGGCCTGATCAGCGTTCAAGGGTCCGGCCTGACGAGTGAGACGATCGTCCTGGAGACGAATCTGCTGGGCATGGTCCAGGTGTCTTCGCAGGATGTTCGCGATGAATCAGGGGAACCGGTCCCCGCCAATGCGGTCCGCGCAATCAGGATTACCGGATCGAGGTCGAACGATCTGATCGATCTCTCGGCGGTCACCGACCTGGTGTTCTCCGGATTGGGAGACCGAGGAATCCTGGTCAACGGTCTGGCCGGTAACGACACGATCATCAGCAGCGAGGGCGACGATCGGCTGTTGGGTGGTGGTGGAGCCGATGAGATCTCCGGCGGTGACGGAGATGATCTCATCAAAGGACAGGGAGGCAGTCGAGATCTGCTGTCCGGAGGCCCGGGAAATGACACTCTGGATGGGGGATCCGGTGACGACCGGTTGACCGAATCCGGCGACGTCGACTTCGTGCTAACCGACAACAGTCTCACCAGCATGGGCCATGATGTGCATCGCCAAATCGAGCACATCACATTGGTCGGCGGACCGGGCGACAACCGGCTGGATGCAAGTCGATTTTCGGGATCGGTGCGACTGCTGGGACAGGACGGCAATGATCACCTGTTGGGCGGCGACGGACCGGTTCATCTCAACGGTGGCCCAGGCAACGACACGATCGTTGGCGGAGGGTTGGGCGGTGGACGACTGTTCGGGGGCAGTGGCGACGACTCGTTGCGGGGTGGTGGAGGCCGAGACATCATCAAGGGGCAGGCTGGACATGATCGGATTGTGATTGAGGGTGGGGGAGGATCGGTTCGGAGTATTGAAGAAGGGGACACGGTTGTTGTGGATCGAGGCGCAACGGCGACGTCCCAAGACCCAGGTTCGCTGGATCCTCTGCAGCTCTCGCCAGGTACTCATCTCGAGGTGGTCACCCGTTTCTCTGATCTGTCCGGATGGGCACCACGATCTAAAACCGCGTTGTTTGTCACCGATCCGGATGGTGGCGGGTTGTTCGAAGATGCGGCTGACGGCCTGCTGGTCGACTGGTTCGGAGCGATCGGCGACGGTGCCCACGATGACACGCTCGCGATCCAGCAGACGATTGCTTCGGCCGGAGAAGGCGGGACGATTCGCTTCGCGCAGGGAAAGACCTATCTCGTATCAAGCCATCTCCGGCCACTCAGCCGCCAGGTCTTGACCGGCTATGGAGCCACACTGAAGAGGATTGACGAGGTGTCGAGCGTGCTCACCGAGTCGTTCGAGAACGTGGCCGACCAGGAGAGCTATGCCGACTGCCTGCCTTGCTCAACCCGCGTGATTACGGTGGCGGACGCGAGTGGATTCCGGAAGGGGATGCAGGTCGCACTGATTGACGGCACGTCCTTTGATCCTCGCAACCACGAAATCCACTTTGTGGACGGCAACAGAATCGGTCTGGCTGTCAACATCTCCCGCCCCTTCCCAGCCGGCTCGGTCGCCATCACCAGCTTTCACATCCTGCAACCGATGCCGCGCACGCACGACGTCAAGATGATCGGCCTGACCATCGACGGAAACGCGCGAGGCAACCGGACCGTCGCGAACTGGAAGTTGCAGAATTCGGTTCGTAGCTACAGCCGCCGCGGTGTGATTCGCGACATGACCATCGTGGATTCGCAGAGCGAGGCGATAGTAGTCGGGGGAGACGACTCGATCGTCGAAGACAGCGTGATCTCGGGCGCTGCGGGGAATGGAATTCACCTCTCCGGCGGCCGCCGTATCCAGATCCGGAACAACATCATCAGCGACACCAACCTGGGTGGAGACCGGGTGGGTCATGTGGGAGGCAACATCACCTTTTCCCGACAGGCTGCAGACACGGTGATTGTCGGAAACAGCCTGATCAACGGCCGGGCTGCGATCGGAGGATTCAATAACTCCGGCGGCGAGGGAGCAGTAATCACTGGCAATACGATCCGTGACAGTCGCGAGTATGTGGTGGAGGGTCGAGCGACACATGGCGGATCCAATGGCGGGCTGAGGTTCAGCAACAACGAGTGCTACGACTCTGGGACTTTTCTGCTTGCCAACTCCGAGGGCCTTCAAGAGCACAGCGGGCCATTTGACATCGAGATCCGTGACAACCGATTCGTCGGCTGTCGATTGATGATCGGCGAAGCCCGCGACGTCATCGTCGAAGGCAACCGATGGGAGGGTACGATGGGCGGTGATGAGACTCTGATCACGATCCGAGACAGTCGCCGGGTCCGCATCGCGGATCACGTTCAGGGTGGAGGTCACGGCATCTCGGTAATCGGCGACAAGAGTCGCGACATCAGTTTGTCGGGAACGGTCACCAATACCCAATGGGCACCGATCCACATGGACGACAGCCTGGTCTCTGAACCGTCGATCCACATCGAGTTCGAGACCGGCAACTGAGAGTCATCCTCGGACGTCACAACCGCCCGGGACGCCTCGGGCTCCGGATTCGTCGCTAACCGGCCATCATCAAAACAGTTTCGCGAACACGTCCGACGGCCTGATCACCGAGGCGCAGCACCACGGGCAAGAAACGACGGAAATCGACCCCGATCTGGGTCAATTGATCGAGGTCTGGAACACGCAATTGACCTACCCCCAGATCTTGTACCACTCCGAATGAGAGAGTTTCGGGTCAGTGGTCGTTCTGTGTTCTGGTGGATGAAGCGTAGCGGAATCCTCCAGAACACAGCTGGCCGCGAATGCGGCCGGGGTCTGGTAGCCGAGAGCACTATGCGGTCGCCGGTGGTTGTAGTCAAGACGCCAACGGTCAATCACCCAGCGAGCGTCCTCAAGGCCGAGGAACAGCTCCCCGTTGAGCAACTCGTCGCGGAACTTGCCGTTGAATGACTCCACGTAGCCATTCTCCCAGGGACTGCTCTTGGCAATGAACTGTAAACGGCGGTCCAAAAGTGCGCCGGGGGGCGGCCCAAAAGTGCGGCACCCGGGTTCAGGAATATCCCGCCTTTCGGCGGGAGTCAAGAGTCTCCTTCAATCTGTGGTTTG
>CAUZRQ010000122.1:0-16000 GCA_963582065.1 Planctomycetota bacterium
CGCCGAAGAGAACGTAGAACAGGCTGCGCTGGCCACAATGGATCCGGGCGTTGACCTCCGCACCAATCCGATGCTCCGGCAATGTCTCACCGGTCGGCTCGACGTGAAGCTCGACCACGCTGCCGCCGGCCTGGGACGCATCGGCACGGGTCGAGATTCTCGAAAGCCGGCCGGTGTAGGTCTTCTCCGACGCCGTCGCCAGCACAAACTCGACCGGCACCGCGTTGGGGTTGGCGACCTTCAGCCGCGAACGTTCTTCCTGGTGCCTGAGAATGTGGCCGATGCGGTGCTCCTCGACCTGCAGCTCCAATCGCCACTTCGACGTCCCACCCACCTCCATCACCTCCAACAACCGTTCACCACGATTGACCGGCCGGTTGATCAGTTTCTGCTCGACCTGGAACGTCGCCACCACCCCGTCCTTCGTGGCCGTCACCGTCAGTTCCGTCTTCTGCTTCCCAAGAATCTCCAGCCGCTTCTTCAAACCCTCGCCCTGGATCTCCGCCTCGCGGATTCGACCGGTCAGCTCGATCGCATCCGGATCGTTGCCGGCTTCGACGGCACGGTCGAACTGGGCCCTGAGAGTCGCAAGCAGTTCGCGGCTGTTTTCACGCTCGCTCAGAGCCGTCTCGATCTGAGCGTTGAGCTCGAGGTTCTCTAACACCACCAGCGGGGTGACCCCCTTCTCGACCCGGTCACCCTCCTTGACCAGCACAGCGATCACCTTGCCGTTGTTGGGCGCGAAGATGTCCTGCTGAGCCACCGGCATCAACTGCCCGGTCGCCTCGACCCGGTAGTCCCACGGTACCAGCGCCAGCACCAGCCCGACCACGACAATCGCAGCGACCACCCCGGCCGCCTTCAACCGGTTGCGGCCCTCGAGCCACGACAGCGAGCGGCCGAGAAATCTCCAGAGCTTCATGCCGAAGAGACGTTCGTGACGCATCGAGTTGGCCAGGGCCGTGGCAACGTGATCCTTGACCAACTCGAGCCGCTCCGGCAAACCCTCCTTCACACGGCTCTCGGCAATCTGCTCGACCACCAGCCCGCCCACCACCCGCTTGGGCCGTTCGATGTCCCGTGGACCTCGAGCATCTTCGGCCAGGTCGAAAAACGGGTCCGGCTCGAACAGTGGCACCACATGCACCATCCGAGAACCACTCTCCTGGATGTACTCGGCCAGGGGCTGCTCGATCTGAGGCGGCAGCTCGTCGAGCTTCCCGGTGTAGATCAACGGCTCACGTGTCGCCAACACCTTCCCGGCCAGCTTCCTCATCGAGCGAACCAGGTTCGACTTCTGGTTGACCGCCGTCTGACCACTGATCGCCTTGATGTCTGTCCGCGGACCCACCTGAACCGCCACGCTCAAACGGTCGCAGCCCAACAGCAACCGGGCGTCGTTGGAACAGGTCGCGGCCACGTCGGTCGGATTCAGATTGCGGTGCAACTCGAGTACGAAGTGCTCGAACGATTCGGAGAACTTCGACCGCTCGATGACACCCTCGGTCGACTCGGACTGACGCTCGAGGTGACGGCAGGCATGGCCGCACATCTGCTCGACAAACTGCAGGAATCCCGGCCGGGCCTGGGCCGGTGTGTCCTTCCGCTGGAAGATCTCCACGACACCCACACACTCCTGCTGACGCTGCAACGCGCCCAGGATGATCAGGTCGTCGGTCGGCAACTCGACGTCGCCATCCTCCGGACTGTGAGTGCATGCCTGGCCATTCTGCAATACGTCCTGGAGCAGACGGCCATTGAGACGCAACGCGTCCGGATTGTCGTGGAATCCGGTCGATTCCAGCTGGTGATCAGCCAGTAACTGGATCTGGTGGGCGCCATTCTGGACCCAAACCGCACCCGCTCGGCCACCGATGGCTCCGACAACACGCTGCAGGAATTGACCGAAATAGTCGTCCGACGACATCCGCTGCTGTGACATCTGCTCGATCTCTCGAGCCAACTGGATGATGCGGTCTCGGACTTCGTCAACGTTGTCTGTGGACATCGGGTCGAAATCACTGCGAAATCGGGGCAAAAAATGGGATCCGAAGCAAAGGCCACGCAGCCCAACAGGACCAACGCCACCCCGACTGCACCATCCACCTCAGCGCGTATTCTAGTGCCATCACGCGACTTGGGGAAAGACCGCTGTCCAAGACGGTCTCCCTACCGCAGCCCACGGACTAGTGAATCCTGTCAAGCTGTACCGGTTGTAACGCCGATACCGACTGTAACGGTTCTACCGATAACCCCGGGGGCACGGTCTCGATTCACAGGCCGCGCCATCTCGGGTTTCGGATCTCGTGCGCCAACACCGCAGAAAACACCGCAGAAAACACCGCAGAAAACACCGCAGAAAACACCCTCCGCATGTCCGCTTGCCGCCCTCTCCCCCAAATCCTCGTCGTGCCGCTTCTGCTGGCATTGGGTGGGTGTCTGTCGGGACCGCGGGAGCTGACTTACCTCGACGACGCCGACCTGACTCACTACCGCGACATCGCCACTCGGATCGTCGATCTTGACGAAAGCGAGGACGCCGGGGACAAGCGATCGCGTCGAGTCGAAATGGCAGCCGAGCCGCGACGGCTCAGTCATCCGGGCGAGCAGGAGATCTGGGACCTGTCGTTGCAAGAGACGATGAAGCTAGGCCTGAAAAACAGCGCGATCATCCGCGAGAGCGGCACATTTCTCTCGCCCAACAACCGCCTGATGGCCAACCCCGAGTTCGCCGCCAGCGTGTTCAACCCGGCGATCCAGGAAACCAACGTCCAGTTCGGTCAACGAGGTATCGAGGCGGCTTCGGCCGACTTCGACACGTTGCTCCAGAGCTCGATGACCTGGGGCGGCAGTCGCACGGTCCAACGCACCGACAACCTCGGGTTCTCTGCCGGTGACACGCTCGACGAAGACAGCGGTCGCTTCCGAGCATCACTCTCGAAAATCACCGGCGGCGGTACTCAGCTCAGCCTCAGCCACAACTGGGACTATTCTCAAAACAACCAACGCTTCAACCTGTTCCCCTCGAGCTTCTTCGGCACCTCCCAGGCCCCCTCGCTGGGGCTGCAGATGAGACATCCGCTGCTGGCCGGAGCCGGCACCGAGTACACCCAGATCGCCGGCCCGAGGCTGGGCCGCTTCGGTGGTGCGACCTCGATTGTCGGAGTCAACCAGGGGGTGGTGATCTCGCGGATCAACAGCGACATCACGCTCAGTGAATTCGAAGTCGCCATCCGCAACCTGGTCAAGGACATCGAGGACCTCTACTGGGACCTCCACCTGGCCTACCGCGTCTACCACACCCAGAAGTTTGCCCTGGACAGCGCCGAGCAGACCTGGCGGATGGTCCAGGGCGACCCGCGTCGGCCGGCCGCCGAGAAGGCCCAGGCCCGGGACAACTACTTCGAGATCAAGGGGCGAGCCGAAGGGGCTCGCTCGGACCTCTACTCGGCCGAATCCCGACTCAGACGCCTGATCGGACTCCCGGTCAACGACGGCCGGATCATCCGACCCTCCGATGAACCAATCACCGCCGAGTACAGCCCCGACTGGAAGGGCAGCCTGGTCGATGCGTTGACCCGGCGGATCGAACTGCGACGGCAGAAGTGGGCGATCAAGAGCCTGCAGCTGCAGTTGACCGCGGCCCAGAGCCTGACTCGTCCGCAACTCGATGTCGTCCTCGGCTACAACGTCAACGGATTCGGTGACGACCTGCTCGGCCAATCCAACCGCCCCCACCGCAGCGCCTACGGCAGCCTCGCCAATGGAGATTTCAACAGTTGGGAGGCCGGGGTGCAGTTCAATCTGCCGCTGGGGATGAGAACCGCTCAGGCCCAGGTCCGAAACCTCGAACTTCGACTCGCCAAGGCCCGCAAGGCGCTCGATGAGCAGGAAGTCGAGATCAGTCACGAACTGGCCGCCGCCTTCCAGTCACTCGATCGAGCCTGGGCCACCGCCCGGATCGGGTTCAACCGACGCAAGGCGGCCGCCGAGAGCGTGCGAGCCTACCAGGCCGAATACGAAAACGGACGCACTTCCGCCGACCTGCTGCTACGAGCACAGGTCAGCCTGGCCCAGGCCGAAATCGCCTACTTCAGCAGCCTGGTGGACTACAACAAGGCGATCTCAGAACTCGAATACCGCAAGGGCCGCTCGCTGGAACACAACAACGTCCACCTGGCCGAGGGACCCTGGAGCGACCAGGCCGCCTACCGCGACGCCCTGAGACGCGCCGAAGCCCGCAGCCACGGATCTCGTTCGAAACTGCTGCGGGCCGAACCCGAGCCGTTTGTCGAACCGTTCGAGCAAGAAGTGCCGACCCTGCCAGACCCCTGAGCCAGTCCCCAACACCGAACTACGGCGTCCCCTTCAGGTCGACCACGTCCCGCTCGAATCCCTCGATCGTGTTCTTCTGCAACTTCACGTCGCGGGCCTGCTTGCCAATCCGCACACCGATCCGCTTCATCGGCTTCCGCGTCTCGCGGATCCGGTTCCCCTCCAGCGTCACGTCGCGGGTCTTGCCCTGAACGTCGACCGCCACACCGTCTCCACCTCCACTGTCGACAATCTGGTTCTGCTGTAGCGTGTTGCGGTTCGGCCAGAAATCCTTGCCCCGCGAATCGTCACGGAACAGCACTCCAACCTTCCCGCTGCCGGTGATCGTGTTCAGCCGGATCAGGTTGTCCGTGTCACAGTGACCGATCGAAACCCCATAGCTGCGGTTGCCGGTAATCTGGTTGTTCTCGGCCAGCCCGTACTTGATCCCCCAGCAGAAGAAGATCCCGATGTTGTTCCGCTCGATCCTGTTGTTCTGCATCAGCGGCCGCTGCGACCCGCTTCCCGGGTGCAAACCCAGGTCCGCGTTGTCGTGCGAATGACAGTTCTCGACCACCACGTCGTGGCAGACTTGCCAGCTGATCCCGTCGCCGTTGTTGTTCCGGGCCTCGACACCCGTCATCCGGATCCGGTTGCAGTCCTGCAGGAAGATGCAACCGCCGTAGTTGCCGTCGAGGTGCGCGTTCTGCTTGCGGTTCCCGTCCAGGGTGATGTTGCCGATCGAGATGTCGTGGACATGGTCTCCGGAAATCAGCGGGAACAGCGTGGCCAGGGTCGGTTTGCCCGAAAGCCAGTAGTTCTTCCGCAGCGCGGTGTCGAGCTTGAACCGGTTTCCCTTACGGGCCACCAGTGTCCGCTTCAGCACGTCGGTGCTGCCGTTGTGAGGATTTCGGGTCCGCAGCACAATGCCGTCGCCGACCCGTAGCCCTTTCGCATCCGCCACGGTCACCTCCTGGTCATACCAGTCGCTGTCGTCGGCCAGTGCGACCGAGTGAGAGGCCTCCTTGGTCAGGATCGACTCAGCACCGCTGCCGAGAATGCGAATGCCGCTGCGGAGATAGATCGAGTTGCGCAACGTGTAGGAGCCCGGCAACACCTTCACCGTGCCGCCGCCAAAACGACTGATGTAGTCGACCGCCGCCTGCAACACCCGCTCGGTGCTGCCGACCAGGTCGGCCTTCTTCGGCCCCACCGTGATCGTCATCCGCTCGTCCCACTTCGGCTCGTGCGCCGTGTCACCCGATGTGGACCTCGGACGAGTCACCTTCGGCAGACCGCCTCGGGACGGACCCGCCGCACGGGCCATCGTACTCAAACCCGCACCGGCCACGGCCACGGCCGCGGCGACAAAGCGTCGGCGTGAAACTCGAGATGTGTCGATCGATATCATGGCTGGGTCCTTCTATTCCGTGTTCCGAGCCGGTGGCCCGGCTTCGAGTTGAATCAGTCGTCTGAGTTGTACCATCAGGTCGGCGACGGCGTCATGACCGCGGGGGCAGAGATGGGCAACCACGCTGCTGACCACCAGCACCTGACCCCGGCCGGACTCCATTTTGCCACACCTGATCAGGGTCGTTCAATTGGCCGGGCCAATGACAACGCCACCCCTCGCCCCTCGACCAATACCCACTCGCGATCACAGGACAGGCCCTCGAACACCTGGCTCGCACGACCCGGCCAACTCACCTCGACCCGCACGGCTCCCTCATCACTTCCCATGCCGATCAACAACGATCGCTGGTTACTCGCCAGGTACCCGTCGCCCGAGGTCAACTCGAACGACCGGGCGGATGGACCGGTCCCCACCTTCACCCGGGTCCCGATCGCATCACGATGACCCGCCGTCGCCACCAGCCTGAGCACCAGCCCGCCACCGGCTTGCCCGGTCGTATTGGTCAGCAACACCGTTGGCACGTCGAGTGAGGTGATGATCGCATCGGGACGCCCGTCGCGGTTCCAATCGAGCCATGCCAAGCCGCGGCCGAGAATTTGGTGTCGGAAGTGAGGCCCCTGGGCCAGGTCATCGAGCAGGTCAAACCGCCCGTTGCCCCGGTTGCGGTAGTACTGGGTCGCCATCCTGTGAGGGCGATCGACATCCGAATAGTCGTCGACGTGGCCATTGGCGACCAGCAAATCCAGGTCGCCGTCGAGGTCGGCATCGAGAAACTGGGTGCCGAAGCCGAGGGTCTGCAGGCTACTTTTCGCCAGTCCGGCACGGCGTGTCCGGTCGCTGAACCGGCCCCGGCCCAGCCCGACATACAACGTGTTCGTCTCATCCAGGAAGTTGGTGACAAACAGGTCCAGCCGCCCGTCGCCATCGGCGTCCCCCGCGGCGATTCCCATCGACCCCTCCGCCCGCCCATCGCCACTCAGGCCCACTCCTGCCAACAGTCCCGTCTCACTCAGCCCCACCCCGCCGCCCTCGGCCTTCCGGGCCCGGAACAGGAAATTGGCCCGGGTGTCGTTGGCCACGAACAGCTCGAGTCGGCCGTCACCGTCCAGGTCAGCCGCCACCACGCCCAGCCCCTTGCCCCCCTCGACGTCGACACCCGACATCGCCGTGACATCTCGAAATGTGCCGTCGCCGCGACCCAGGTACAACCGATCGGTTGCCGCAGGGAACTGAAACGGCTGGCACATCCGCACCCGCCCAGTCCCGTCGCGGCAGACCCGGGTGAACAGGTCCGATCCCGACAGGTAATTCACGACATAGATGTCGGCGTGGCCGTCTCCATCGATGTCAGCGATCGTGCCGCTGGTCGACCAGCTGGCATCACCATCGCCTGGCAATCCGGCTGCCTCGGTCGCGTCGCGAAACGTGCCGTCGCCGTTGTTGAGGTACAGCCGGTTGCCGCCGACGTTGGCCACGTGCAGGTCGGGCCAGCCGTCACCGTCGATGTCGCCGGCGGCCACACCCTGCCCGAAACCGGTCTCGGCCAGTCCGGCCGACTCGGTCACGTCCTCGAACCGACTCCCACCCAGGTTCCGGAACAACCGGTCGCTGTGGCGGGTATCGCTCCGATCGACCGGCCAGCTTGTGCCCTGGGCCAGGTACACGTCGGGCCAACCGTCGCCGTCGAAATCGAGTACCGCGACGCCGCCACCGGTGAACTCGTACATCTGCCTCCCGCTACCCTCGGTGTCATGACCGTTGGCGTAGTGGAACACCAGCCCCGAATCGGCCGCGTCGTCGCGGAACGAGGCGATCGTCCCGGCGACTGAGTCCGCATCATCGGCAATCGAGTCGACCGACCAGTCGGGCCGCGACCAATCCGAGAGATCCAGGGCCAGGGCCGGGTTGGACGAAACGCGGGTCAAACCCTCGGGTGACTCGATTCTCTCGCTCGCCAACTGCTGCTCGATCCGCTTGACCGCCTCGCCGGTCCACCCGGCCTCTTCGTCGCGGCCCGCAGCCAACCGCGCCCAACCCCACGCCTCCCAGATCCGACCCATCCCCTCGAGATGCTCGACCTTGCTTCGGATCAGCTCAAGCGATCCGACACCCCCCTCGGCGATCATCCTGTCGTCGATCTCCTTGAGCGTCTGCAGGTCGGCCGCCCGCCGGCTGAACACCTCGGCATCGGTCCCGCGGTCGAGATCTCTGAGCAATTCGCCGAGCCGATAGTTGGCCGTCCGGTGATCGGGATGCAACTTCAGGACTTCCCAAAAACAGCGTGCCGCGGCGCGAGCCTGGCCTGCCCGGTCGTGAAATTTGCCGCGGATGACCCACACCCGTGGGTCACCGTCGGCCGCTTCGGGTAACTGCCGATGCCATCGAACCAACTCCGCGATCCGACCCGTCGCCAGCAGCCCGCGACCGATCACCGACCGGGCGGCCACCAGGTCCGATCGTGACTCCAACGCGCTACGGGCCCGCTCGACGACCTGCCGCAATCGGCCCGCGTCCAGGTCACCGGAGGCCAGGCCCAGCAACGCCACCGGATCCTCCCGATTCCGCGACAAGGCCTCGTCCAGTACCGACGAATCCAACCGCATCCCGCCACCGACATCCATCAGTCGCAACAGGTCGATCTCACTGCCGTCCGAGACTTTCTCCAAGCGAGACCGCAGTGCACGACGGATCACCGGCACCGCTTCCCACCTGCGGCCGCTGACAGCCAGCAGCATCGCCAGGCCCCGGCCCGCCTCGAAATGATCCGGCTGGGCCGAAAGGGCCTCTCGAAAGTGCTGCTCGGATTCGTCGAGCCGAGCAAACGACCGCAGCAGCAGCAGCGCGGCCTGGGAATGTGCGTCGGCCGACTGGACCGGCCGGTCCGGAAAGGCCGCTTCGGCCGCGCGGGCGTAGAGTTCCACGGCTAAAGCGTGCTCGCCCCGGTCTCGGGCCGTGGTTGCCTCTTCGAGCAACCCGTCGACGTCGGGCCCGGACCACCAGACACTCACCGCCAACCCACCGGCCAACCCACCGGCCAACAGGGCCACGACGACAGCCAGCATGTAGCCCGACCGCCTGGTCACCTACTCGGCTTCCTCGATCTCCACGGTGCCCCGCGCGGGGAAAGGTCCCTGGTGGACCTGGGTCTTGCCCGTCGGCCACGTCACCTCGATCTTCTCGATCGACTCGACCGAACCCAGCCCGAAGTACAACGGCATGCGACTCTGGGACAGGTAACCGCTCTGGCCGTCGTGCACCTGGACATACTGCTTGCCGGCTGCGTGGACGGTGACCCGAGACCCCAGCCCGTCTCGGTTGGAATCGACGCCCCGGAGCTGGACCTGCACGTACCTCACCGTGGTTCGCTCGGACAGGTCGCTGACCAGCACCAGCGGCTCGGTGTTGAAGTCGTTGGTGACGATGTCGAGGTCGCCATCGCCGTCAAGGTCCAGGATCACGCTCGATCGACTCCCCAACGCACCGTACATCGTGAACACACCCTTGCGGTCTTCACAGAAATCGTGGTCCGAGTCGCGACCGTCGGCGTCGAGCTGGTGCCAGGGCACACTCGTCCGCCCGCCACGACGCGGCTCGACACCCAGCACGAATTCACTCAGCACAAACCTCTTGCCCGCATCGTTGAGCAGTACGTGGTTGGGATGGTACCGCCAGGGGAAGTTCATGCTCGAGGTGACGAACACGTCCTGGTAGCCGTCGGCGTTGAGGTCACCGACGGAGATTCCCCACGGCCAATAGGTCTCGGCCCCGATCCGGTCCGAAACCTCCTCGAACTTCCCCGGCCCCGTGCGGCGGAAGAAGCTGTTACCAAAGAGGCTCGTGCCGTCGGTCTTCAGGATGCTCTCAGCAAACGGCCTGGGCGATTTCTTCTGCTCCTCGGCCGCTGTCGCGTTGGCCCGCAGGAACTCGACCTGCTCACCACCCATGTCCGAGTGCATGTCGGTGATGAAGATGTCGAGTTGTCCGTCGTTGTCGAAGTCGAAGACCTTGATACCCATCGCTCCCCACGAGGTCCTGGGGAACAGTTCACGGCTTCGCTTCCTGAACGTCTTCCCGCCGACGTTTTCGTAGTACTCGTCGTTGCCCTGCATATTGAGCACATACAGGTCGATGAAGCCGTCGTTGTTGGCATCGATCGGGCTGGCCGCTCCGGTCCAACTCTCGTCGATCAACCCCGTCTCCTGGGTCACGTCGACGAACCGCCCTCCCCCCTCGTTGTGATACAGCACGCTCCGCTCGGTTCGGCTGCTGTGCAGGTGTCCGGCGAATGCGTCGTCCATCCCGTCGTGAAACCGCAACGCCATTCCCGAGCCCTTGCCCTCGCGGCCCTCATCCGTCTTGTCCGACCCGACATCGCGTATCGTCTCGTGCGTGTACTGCCCAACGTTGCACAGGAACAGGTCGAGCAACCCGTCGCGGTCGTAGTCGAAGAACACGGCCGAGGAACTGTGAGCCTTGTGGCCCAGCCCCGATCCACCCGAGACATCGCTGAACTTGCCCGATCCATCATTGAGAAACAGCTTGTTGCCGGTGCGGACGTTGGTGACATACAGGTCGGCGTCGCCGTCGTTGTCGATGTCGGCAAACGACCCGGTCACGCCGGTCGCACCCATCACCGCCACCCCTGCCGCATCGGTGATGTCCTCGAAATGGCCCTCACCGGTGTTGCGGTAGAGCCGATTCGAGCCAACCTGGTTCGAAAAGAAGATGTCCAGTTTCCCGTCGCCGTCGACATCGGCGACCGCCAGGCCGTTGCCGTGGTCGTAGTGAACTGCCTTGTAGGTCCGGCCGGCGTCATCAACCACGCGGTGCCGGAAATCGATCCCGCTGGATGGCTGACGATCGGTGAAGCTGAAGTCGTGCTTGAGTGTCCACTCCTTGGCGGCTGCCCGTTGACGTGCGGCTCGAGTCTTGAGCCAGTCGGGCGAGACAATCTGCGGAGGAATTGCGACCCGCTCGTTGAGCACCTGCCCGATCGCCTCGATCAGCGTCTTACGACCCTCATCCTTCATACCATCGAACACCCCGCGGAGCCGGCCACGATGATCCACCAGCGCCACCTTCGTTGTGTGCACGATCGGCTGGTCGGCTCCGACCTCGGCCACCGGCAGCTTGAAGCCAGCCGTGATCAGCGAAAAGATCTCGGACTTCTTCCCGGTCAGGAAACTCCAGTTCGACAGCTCGGCCCCGAAGTTCTCCGCGTAACGCGTCAACATCTCGGGCGTGTCGTTGTCGGGATCGACCGAGAGGCTGACGATGCGGACCCGGTCCCAGAGGAAATGCTTGGGTCCACCCCGCTCGTCGGAACTGTGCTGGTGCTCGATCTCGCGAGCCAGCCGCTTCTGGAAGGTGGCCATCCGCCGAGTCTGTTCGGGACAGGTCAACTGGCAGCGGGTGAAGATGAAATTGACCACGAACACCCGCCCGGCCAGCTCACGGCTCCCGAACGCCTCGCCCGAGTGGTCGACCAGCCGGAACTCCGGCAGCTCCAGGTCCAGCGGCAACAGCGAAGCGGCCGGTCTGGGAATATCGCTGCCTCCCGTCTTGCCCGTGTCCTTCCCTTTGGGAGTACCCGGATTCGGATCGTCGGGGCAGCCACAGGCGGCCAGCACAACGGCCGCCGCCAGGACCACTGAACCGCAACGGCACACGAATCTCATGCTGAGTTTTCTCGAGCCGGGGACACGGGTTGCTGCATGGGGCCGGATGCAAGGCGACCCCGATCATTCGACTTGAATCGTTGGGCCAAGTGCTGTCAATGTTCCTTCGCCGAGGCCGCCTCGGGATTTTCAACCCGACGATAACCGACCCCCTCATAAGCCGGACAACTCGGACGAAACCATTCGTCGAACTCGGGATCGGGTGCGTCCAGCGTGTTGGCCGCCGGGTCAATCGTCCCTCGCAGATCCACCGTCGCTCCTCCGAAATAACACCCGCTGACGTTGCTGCCGTCGACGATGTCCAACTCGTAGCGACCCTCCGGAGCCGTGCCGCCGGTCCTGGTATTCTGCCAGAAGATCGAACGCGTGTAGTGGTTGCCCTCGCCCTTGTCGTCGACACCGTTCCAGTTGCCCGTCAGGGTGCACTCGCTGACTCGAACCTTCGAACCTGGGAACACCGTCAACGCTCCGGACCCGTGACGAGCATTGTAGGGCTCACCCGGAGGACTGACCGTGTCCGGGCCGGTGTTGGCCACGTTGCCGACGAACAGGCAGTTGGTGATCTCGGCCCGGCTGCCCGGCAGCACGTCGATCGCCGAACCGGTGACCTGGCAACTGTTGTCCCGGAAGATCGAATCGCTGATCCGCACGCTGTCCTGCTGGAATCCCAGGTGCTGGATCGAGATGCCTCCCCCGCAGGGGTTGGCCACGTTGCCGATGACCTCGACCCGCTCGATCCGTGGGTAGCTGCGGCCGAACACCTTGATCCCGCCGCCGTCGCAATAGAAGAACAGCAGGTTCTGCTTGCCCAGCTCGGGCCGATTCGGCTCAACCGGTCCCGGTTCGTCGCTGCGGGTCTGGAACCGATTCGCACCGGTGACCGTGAACCCGCGGAAGACGGTGCGGGCGGTGATCCCGTCACCGAAATAGACCACGTGGTTGACCACCGACGGAAAACTCTCGGCCTCGCTCTCGGCGAGCTCGGAATTGGCCGCACTCAAGATCACCTCGCCACGAGTCTCCAGCGTGATACCGTCGTGCTGACGGTTCAGCCAGATCAAGGCCTGGCCGGGTTGAGTCGGTCGATAGGTCCCCTGGTGCACCACCACGCGGTGCCCCGCACTCGACCCGGCCGCCAGGTCCAGGGCCGCCTGGATCGACTCGCCCGGGTGAACGTGCCACGCACCGTCAGCATCCGGTCTGCCCGAACCCGTTCCGTTCACCGGTCCGGCGTTGTCGTCACATCCACAACCGACCGCCCAGCACCCCAGCCACGCGGTGGTGTGGCCCAACAGCGTCCGTCGTCCGATGAGCTGTCCGGGTGCCGGGATCATTTGACCAACGTCGCCAACCAGTCCTGGAACACCCTCGTCTCCTCGATCTGCATCCGCCCCATTTCCTTATCGTGAGAAAATCGGATGGCACACATCGGGTCCGAGAGCAACTGGTAACTGCCCACGCGGTCGGCGTCGACACGCAGCGTGTGCACCAGTTCGGGCACCGCGATCTCCTCGAGCTCCAGTTCCGGCAGCTTCAACGTGTAAATGTAGTCGGTGCTGGTCAGCTTCAGGTCCACAGCCCGTCCGCGAGGCAGGTGCAGGTCGCGGGTGCTGACCAGGTCGTCGTCGGTACCAAAACGCCCGTCTCTGCCCGGATAACGGAAGCTCCACTCAAACCCGCTGCCGGTCACCTCGACCAGGCACACCTCGCTAGAAGTCGACTCGGGCCACGCCACCACGCTCGACCCGCCACAGCCGCTGGGCGTGCAGGCCAACAGCACAATCAACACCAACAGGCAAACGCGGTCACAGGCCATGCACTCGATCATAGGACACCACTTCGGCCGCTGACCAGAGGATCGTCTACTCCTGGGACGCCTCCGGTTTGACATGCCGAGACGCCAAGCTGACAATCTGGTGTGAGTCAACGGTTGCGGGCTTGATGAGATCCCGGACGCGACGGCTCGCCCTGCACGGAATTCTCATCGATTCGACGACGACTCAACGCCTCACACCGGTACACACACCGGGAAGGACTCGTTTCATGACGGCCGTCACCCGCTGCACCCTGCTGTCTCTCTGCCTTTCGATGCTTCTGGCATCCCCGTTGACCGCGGCCGATTGGCCCACATGGCGGCACGATTCGGGCCGTTCGGGGACCACCACCGAGAAGCTGCCCGATACGCTGAAGCTGGCGTGGAAGAGACAGCTGGCCAAGCCGCAGCCTGCGTGGCCCGAAGATCCTCGCATCGGCTTCGACCTCGTCCCCGAACCGGTCGTCGTCGGCCGCACCCTCTACCTCGCCTCGACCCGTACCGACAGCGTCACCGCCTACGACACGCGGACCGGAGCGAAGAAGTGGCGGGTGTTTGCCGATGGTCCGGTCCGATTCGCTCCACTGGTGGCCGACGGCAAGGTCGTCTTCGGCTCAGACGACGGCTGCGTCTACGCCGTCGATGCAACCACCGGCAAGGCCATCTGGACCTTCCGGGCCGCTCCGGCCAACCGCAAGGTGCTCGGCAACGACCGGTTGATCTCGGTCTGGCCCGTCCGAGGCGGCCCCGTGCTCGACGGTCACCTCGTCCGCTTCACCGCCGGCGTCTGGCCGTTCGAAGGTGCCTTCCTGTGCGCCATCGAGCTGGCTACCGGCAAACCGGCCGAACTCTCGGGTCCGGCAGCCATCGGACCGCAGCACGCCATCCGCACGCTCAAGGACCTCACCCCCCAGGGCTACCTCGCACTCTCGGGCCAGAAACTCTACATCCCCTGCGGACGCGCCGTCGCCGCCTGCCTCGATCTCAAGACCAACAACTTCCTCTCGCACAGCTACAGCACCTCCAATACCACCAACTACCACGTGATCGCCGAAGGCCGCTGGCTGTTCCATGGCTCGATCGCGTTTGACACCACCACCAAGACCACGCTGTCCACCCGCAACCACAAGCCGGTCACCACGCCCTCGACGGTGTACTCCGGCGAAAACGGACAGGTGGTGGCCTATGACCTCGAGCATCCCAAGAAGGTCACAGCCAAGGACCGTCGTGGCCGGACTGTCACCAGCACCGTGCTGCCCAAGCTGTGGACGATGGCCAATTCGAGCGTGCAAAAGGTTCCCGCCGGAGCCGCCTACAAGAAGTTCCTGGCCGCCAACCCGCTGGCCATCGACCTGGCCGCCGGTGGACGACTTTATGGACACCAGGGCTCAGTGCTGTTCGCCGTCGAACCTCCCGCCGCCGCCGGGAAGCCAGGCACGGTGACCTGGAAGACGACCATCAACGGCACGCCCGGTTCGCAGATCGCCGCCGACTCGAGACTGTTCGTCACCACCAGTACCGGGCAGCTGCTGTGCTTCGCGGCCGAAGAGGGGCCCGGTGACGTGACCGAAAAGGTGGCAAATCCCCAAAGACCCCCTCTGCCACGAGCCACCAGGATCCTCAAGGCCGCCGGGTCAACTGAAGGCTTCGGGCTGGTGCTGGGCGTCGGCGAGGGATCGCTGATCGAAGCCCTGGCGCGACAAAGCCAATTGAGATTGATCTGCGTCGACCCCGACCCGGCCCGCATCAACGCGCTGAGACGACGACTCGACCGGGCCGGACTCTACGGGCACCGCGTGGCGGCATTCACCGCCGACCCGCTGTCCTGCGGACTGCCACCCTACATCGCCAACCTCGTCACCACCGAAACACTCGAATGGTCCGGCGGACCCGACCTGGGTCCGAAATTGGCACGACTGACGTTTGGCTGCCTGAGACCCTACGGGGGAACGGCGGCACTGAGGATTCCCGGAGACGGAGCCACGGGGTTCCTCGAGGAAGTCACCAAGATGAAACTGCCCGGCGCCAAGACCCACCAGGCTGACGGCCTGGCGGTGATCCGACGCGAAGGGGCTCTGCCGGGATCCGCCGACTGGACACACGAATACGGCGACCCGTCCAACTCGCTGACGTCACAGGACCAATTGGTGCGGGCTCCGCTGGGTGTGCTGTGGTTCGGTGGCCCCGCCTCCGATGGCAGCCTGTTCTACAACCGGCACTTCTGGGGACCGAGCATGGCCATCATCGAAGGACGCATGCTGCTGCAGGGACCCGGAAAGCTGTCGGCGGTCGACGTCTACACCGGACGCATCCTCTGGCAGGTGCCGCTGGTCGACGACGAGAAGTACCGGGCCGGACGACGTGGCAACGACTTCGAAAAGGTGCTCGCCGGGTTCCACTTCCTGGCCGTCAAGGACGGCATCTACCTGGTCCACAAGGGACGCATCCTGAAACTCGACCCGAAGAACGGCAAACAGGTCGCCGTCTTCCCGCCTCCGGCCAAGGGCGATACCTGGGGCCGCATCCGGGTCCAGGGCGACCTCTTGATCGGGACCATCCACCGCACGCAGGGCAAACGAGGACGCGTGCCCGCCGAAGTGCAGGTGCTCAACCGACAGACCGGAAAGCTGATCTGGAAACACACCGCCCAGATGACCATCCCGCTGGTCGCCGTCAGCGACGATACGCTGTATTGCCTGGATGGGATCTTCGAAGGACTCTTCAAAGACTGGGCCCGCAGGGGACTGGTCCCCAAGTCCGAGCCGATTCGCTACCTCAAGG
>CAUZRQ010000123.1:0-15496 GCA_963582065.1 Planctomycetota bacterium
CCGAGCTTCCCGGGTTGATTGCGGCATCGGTCTGAATAATCGACTTGATCGTTCGTCCACGCACCAGTTGCAGGCTGCGATTGAGACTCGAGACGACACCGGTGGTCAGGGTTCGTTCCAACCCGAAGGGGTTCCCGATGGCGAAGACGCGGCGGCCGACCTTCAATTTCGTCGCATCTCCCAAAACCACCGGCCACAGGACCTTGGCGGCGGCGGAGATCTTGAGCACCGCCACATCGTTGATCAAATCGGCCCCGACGAAGCTCGCGGTGTATGTCTCGCCGTTGTAGAGCGTCACCAAAAAGGCACGAGCATCCTCGATCACGTGGAAGTTGGTCACGATGTGCCCGGCCTTGTCGACGACAAACCCCGAACCGTTTCCCTCGACCGGACCGCCATCGAACAGGAAGAACCCCTCGTCGCGGTAGCTCCGGGTCGTGATGTTGACCACCGCCCGGTTGACACGCTCGTAGACAGCCACGTTGACCGCCTCGTCCGGAGTCAGCGAGTCGCCGGCAACCTCCGCAGGGCGAGCCGCACCCGGAGGTCGGTCAACCACCTGGGCCCCACCATGCGGAAGCAACCCGGGCGGTGGCCCGCCGCCCGAGAGGGACACGAACAAACCGCCAACCACGGCGGAACTGAAGCAAGCCAGAAATCCACGCATGACCTCACACCTCGTCATCGAACACTCTCGTGACATTCGTCTGCGCGAATGTATAAGGTGTTGTCACGGCTCGCTCAAGACGTTCCCTCAACAATGGCACTGACCGACCCGCCACTCGATGAAACGACTCGCCATCCTCACAGCCGGAGGTGACACGCCCGCGCTGAATGCCACCCTGCACGGCGCGGTGACTCGAGCGAACCAGTTGGGGATCGAGATGTTCGGACTGCTCGACGGTTACGCCGGGCTGCTCGACGAACAACTGCCTCACATTCCGCTCAATCCCCTGCTGGCGACGATCCCCGAACTCGATCCCTTTCGCGGCGGCACAATCCTGGGCTCCTCGCGGACCTACCTCGACGGATCCGACCCGGCACTGGTCGATGCGGTCGCCGGCCGATTGGACCGAATGGGCATCGACGGGCTGGTCGCCGTCGGTGGCGACGGCACGCTCAACGGGATGCAACCACTGGCCGAACGGCTCCCCTGCGTACTCGCCCCAAAGACGATCGACAACGACCTCGGACTCAATTCACCCGACGAACCGACCTCCTGGACCGAACCGCTCGGCGACGTCCCATCAGCGGTCGGAAACCGCAACGAACCGCTCGACATCTCGCGGATGGTCAACTTCGCCACCCCCGGTTTCGCGACCGCGGTGTTCGTGGTCGTCCAGGCCATCCGCCGGATTCGCACGACGGCCGAGAGCCACCGGCGGATCGCGATCGTGGAGGTGATGGGACGGCAGTCGGGCTACATCGCGCTGGGCGGAAGCTACGGTCAGCCCGACCTGGTCGCAATCCCGGAAGTGCCGCTGGATTTCGAGTGTTTCGCCGAACGGATCAGCCAGGTCTATCAACAGCAGCAGCACGTGGTGGTGGTAATCGGCGAGGGGATTGTCGACAAGACGGGACGGGGACTGGGAGCAACTTCGCCGAGCGTCGATCCGGCCGGAAACGTGATCTTCCGTGGCGCCGCCGAGGCACTCCGGCAACGACTGGCTGAGACCCTGCCGGCCTCGCTGTTCCGCGGCCACGCCACGCCCGAGGCGGCGATCTTCACGCGGAAAGTCGGGCACACCCAGCGAGGCGGCCGACCGGTTCTGTTCGACCGCTTCCACGCCGCCCGGCTTGGGGGCCAGGCGGTCGACCTGATCCACCAGGATCGGCCCGACCATGTCGCCACGCTGCAGTGGACCTCATCGGGCGGCTTCGACGTCGATGGGATCCCCGCCAGCCAACTCAGGGACCGCTGGGGCGTGGTGCGTCCCCGACTGGTTCACCACTCGTTCTTCGACGACGAGAACTGGAGAATCTCGCCACGAGGCAGCGACTACCTGCGGGCGATTTTCACCGATGCCGTCGGATCCGGTGACGTCGAACACCTCAGAGGAGACCTCTTCGACGCGGGGCACCTGGCCACCGCCTACCAGAGCGTCAACGTCCGGTTGGCCCAGAGGGTGCGACGGGTGACGACTCAGGAAACGGAGTCGCCGGAAACGGAGTCGCCGGAAACGGAGTCTTCGAAGGCGTAGGCGGATCAGTGGCTTGAGCGGCCGGCTGACGGTTCTGCGGACGGTTCTGCGGACGAGCGACCTCCAGCCGCAATGCCTGCTTCAACCAAGTCGGGCGGGTGCCGTCCGGTTCTCCGGCCAGCAGCTCGATGTCGTCGACCAGAAACCGGCCCGATTCGGCAACCAGCATCACTCGGGCGCCGAACCGACGATCTCCCATCTGCACCTCCTCGCGATCCTTGTCGATGACGTGAATCCGTGACACCTTCGGGCCGAGGAACCGTCCGACATGCGCGGCCCGGGCAGGCGGTCGGTCACCGACCTGGCTCCAGACCAACCGGTTGAAGTCCGAGGAGGAGAACTTCGACACGGCCGACGTGTCGCCGGCGACGATGGCCTGCCGGAAAGCTATCACAGGAACCAGCCGCTCGAACTGCTGCTTGAGCGAACCGGGAAGACTGGTGCTCGGCACATGGATGTCATCGACGAGAATAGACCCGTTCTGCTCTCTGAGCACACACGTCAACGCCCGTGTCCCCTGCGTGATGGTGATCTCGGTGACCGCCCCCTGGAAAACGGTCCCCAACACATCGGCCTCCGCACTCGAGAAGGCCAACCCGAGAATCTCGGGTAACAGACGCGGTGTCACCTGTTTCCAGACACGATTGTTGAAGTCGCTGGAGGAATTGTGTCGCAGTGCAGGCAGATCGTGTTGCCGAACGGCGGCCAGGAAGAGTCTCATGCGGGCGTGTGCTGTGAAGACCGCCGAGAGCCTGCGTTCCTGCTGAGAACCGAATTCGACCATGGTGACCTCGGCGACCCGAAAGCCGCGAACCGACGTGTCTTTCGGATCACTGGCCGGTTCGCGTTCAAGCGACAGGCGGACCAGGCCTTCGGGCTGCTTGATCACGATATCGCTGAAGGTCTTCTGCAACCGGACGTCCGTCGTGCCGTCGATGGCCGTCGACCCGGGCAAGCGGACCTCGTCCAGGTTGGCACGTGCCAGGCAGTTGTCGTAGAAGCTGTTCGAGGCGTTCGCCTTGAGCGTTTTGCGATCGGCCTGGTTGAAGGCATCGAGGAAGTTGGCGGCACGGGCCACGACCGAGACCAACAGCCGGACGGATTCGGGCTGGCGACTCGTCGCATTGGCCGAGAACACGATGTCGTCGACCCGCCACCGTTCCGACTCCAGTACCAGTGCCAGCACGGTCTCACCCTCGGGACCGTTGTATCTCACCTGCGCGATGCCCTTGTCGAGACTGGCCCGCGGTCGGCTGTTGAAGGTACGTCCATCGCGTACCGCCACCCGCGTGGCCAACTGCACCAGGTAATTGGCGGGAACCCCGGCGAGTTTCTTCGAGAAGTCCTCCGAGGTGGAATCGAGCAGCCTCTTGCGGTCTCCAGCCTGCCAGGCCTGTTGAAACTCGTGAACGCTCAACAGCAGGTCCATGAGATCTGTCGCCGATCTCGTGACCGTGGTTCCGCGTCGCGATTGATTCAGCAACACGTCGTCAACCAGCCACGCGCCCGACTTACCGTCTCGCGACAACTCGAAGATCAGCTTTTTCTTGCCCTCGGCGGTCGATCCGATCTCGACCTTCACGCGACGCCGATCGGTCGCGATCTCCTCAACCTCGGCCACCGTGACCTTGCCCTCCGGCAATTCCAGAAGCCCCATCGCCTCGATCGCCGTCTTGTCACGCAACGCCTTCCGCCGGAACTCCGGAGTCGTGGCATCGCGGAGTGCCGCGATGTCGCGGTCCTCGAATGCCCCGGTGAACCGGTTCACCGAGCGGGTTTCGACCAGGTGAGAGCAGCCGCCGGCAGCGACCAGCACGATCGCCAACCACACCGTGTCTCGTCGACTCATCCCTGTCGTCCTCGATCTCTCGCCCACAGCCGTCCGTCCCTGGCCGGCCACACCCGAACACCCGTACGTGCGGACACACGGCTATCGCCCGCACGACCACCTGCCGGGGGGCACCGCTGGCCACAGCCCGAGTGACCGGGCGGACGCCTTATCCCGCATTCCGTCCGACGGGTCAAGAGCGGTCAACGGCGTGAACTTCCGCCACCCAATTGACGAAAAGCGGCCGAGGAGAGATCACGGACGCTGGCGGTCGAAGGCCGAGGCGGAGACCGTCGGGGGGGCGGTGTTGAATCGGCTGCCCGGCGACGAGCCGCACGGTAGCGATCGCCCAGGGTCTCTCGCCGCGGGCCAACCGGGTAGGACCGGTCCAGCCCGTTCCGGCCCGATGAATCGATCCACCAGGGATCTCTCCACGATCGATACGGGATCCGGCCAACCGCTGCCGGCAGACCGTAGAATCCACCCAACGGAGCGACCATGTACGCCCCATACGGCCCCACTGGCACAATTCCCACCACGAACGGCATGTAGAGCCCGTCGGTGATCAACATCGGGTGGTAACCCGGTAAACCGGTGACGACGGCCTGGGAACTGACCAGGCTGCGTTGAGACCCCTGGTAGGCGTAGAAGCCGAAGTGCCCGGTCGCCGAACCACTGCGGACCGACCAGCCGGACCTCAGTCCCCCGTTCATCCAACCACCCAGTCCGCCGAACGGCGGCAGCCCTAACGGTGAGCCAAACCCTCCGACCGTCCGCACCCGCCCGGATCCACCGAACCCAAAGCCAAAACTGACACCGTTGCGTTCGTAGAAACGGCTGCTGACAGAATGGAGACCGGTCCCGCTGGTGACCATCTGGGCACGTGCAGTCGACACCGCCGCTCCCGGCCCACACAGCGCCAGCCAGGCAACCGTCAACGTCGACAGCAGCACCGCTCGACCGCAACGGAGCCGCGACATGTCGTCTCTCCTGACACCCGAACGACGGGCTCGTTCACCCACCCCGGAAGTCCTGTCCTCGGCCTCGAAAACGACGATCGAACAGGCGACCGGGCTGGTGGCTGCGGTGTGGTGGCTGCGGTGTTGAGATAGGTCCAGCGTGTGTGAAGTGTCACTTCGTGATGTCGGATCATTCCGAAGACATCCGCCAGTGATGACAATACCGCAATCGGGCATCGATCGACAATCTCTGTCACGCCGAATCATCACTTCGCAGCGCGGAAGCCGTAGACGGTCGCCCCGCGGGTTTCGAACCGGAGCCCCACCACCTGTCGGTGGAGAGATGCGAGCTTGGTGTTTTCGGTACAGCCGACCAGCGGGTCAGTCCTCTGCCCCGGGCTTCTCGAGTACGACGCCCCGCTTCTGGATCCGCGCGAACATCTCGCGGTACTTCTTCGTCCCGTCGTCGTCCCACCATTGGCTCGACAAGGGTGCGTCGTAGCTGAACGGCAGCAACTTGCGTTTGTCGGGACGCACCATGAAGATCGACTCGGCGGGATCGGCGATGTTGTACATCCGCGTGCCGTTCTTGTAGGTGGTCTTGATGATCCACTTGGCCTGCCCGGGCAGCTTCTGTTTCTTGAGCCGCTCGAGTTGTTCGCGGTCGATCGAGACGCCCAGTCCGGGTTTTTCCGGAACAGGGATCAACCCGTTGATGGGATCGATCCGCTTGGTGACGACGTCGTCCCGCCAAGTCTCGGCATCACAATGCGTGTGCCAGGTGGCGGTTTTGAAGGCGGCGTGCATGTGAGCCGTCATCGTCCGCGTGATCTCGCCGCCGACGTTCTGGAGCATGAAGGGCAGGTCGAGTTCACCGAAGAGACCGGCCTTGCGGATCGCGACGCCGATCTTGGCGTGACCCATCATGTACCCGTCGGCCGCCCGCCGAACCACCTCGAACGTCGCGCCCAGCGGCGAGTGGTGATAGAGAACCGGGACGCGGACCCGGCTGCGGAGTTCCTTGTAGGCGTCGATGTCCTTCTCCAGCTTGGGATCCTCGAATGCCCCGCAGATCGGGAAACGGGCCATGCGGATCAGCAGATCGGGCGTGTGGTCGTCTGTGCCGCCCATGGTGACATCGAACTGAACCTTGAACCCCGGCGGCGCAACCTTCTGCATCGCCTCGAGCTGGTCGAAGACGTTCTCGAACGGCGAGAGGTGATACTTCAACCAGGTGTAGCCGCGTCGCGAGTACTCCTTGACGGCAGCGGCCATGTGGCTGGGGTCGGCCGAGACGGTCCACGAGCCGACCTTGATCCAACGACGCTGCCGTTGGCCGATCAGCCGATGAACCGGTACGCCGGCCGCCTGGCCCATCAGGTCGTACATCGCCGTCCCCAGTCCCAGCGAGGTCATGTCGCCGACATGATCGAACGGGTTGGTCCCGATGTACCGCTTCCGGACCGCTTCGGACTCCAGCCCACCGCTTTCGCCCAGCCCCACCAGCCCGGTGTTGGTCTTCACCTCATAGACATACCGTTTCGAGGGTCCATAGAAGTGCTGCAGTTCGTGGTGGATCCACTTGTTGTAGCGAGGTTGGATTTCGTGAGCCTCGATCGACTCGACCCGGATCGGCCCCCCCGCCTCGGCCTCGGCTCTTCTCCGAGCGGCCAGGGCATGCCGGTAGGACGGCAGCACCGCCACGGCGGCGGCGGCCGAGCCGCCGACGGTCGCAAGAAATCGTCGACGGTTGACCACCCCCGGAGCATGACAGTCAAGATCGTCGAGAAAACGGGCCAGCAGTGATCGTTGCATGGTGGAAGTCCGTGGTGGAACTGGAGTGACGGCGGTCAGCATACCCCAGCCGAGCAGCAGGTGCATCCGCGAGGGTGTAACAGGTCTCCCACCGCCGGGGCTGCTTGCAGGGGTTTTCCGTGGTCGGTAAAATGCGGACTTCCGACAGCTGGCCCAACCGGCCACGCGACAGCCACCAGCGAATCTCACCCGACTTCGCCACGTCACGCGGTGGCTGACCACTCCCCGGACACGGGGAACCACCCAATCACGAAAAGGGGTCCTATTGTGTCCCTGGAAAACCAGCGTCCATCGATCGAAGAACTCGAGGACAAGGCCCGCGTGCTGCGGCGTCACATCATCAAAATGACGACCGAGGCGGGCAGCGGGCACCCGACGAGCAGCCTGTCGGCGACCGAGGTGGTCACGGCGATCTACTTCGGCGGATTCCTGAACTACAACGCCGCCGAGCCTGGCTGGGCCGAGCGAGACCGGTTCATCATGAGCAAGGGTCACGCGGTGCCGGCCCTGTACGCGGCGATGGCCGAAGCGGGGTACTTCCCGGTCGAGGACCTGGCCACGCTCAGGAAACTCGGCAGCCCGCTCGAGGGACACCCCAACGTGCGGCGGCTGGCAGGCATCGAGGCCTCCACCGGATCGCTCGGACAGGGACTCTCGATCGGACTCGGACAGGCACTGGCCTGTCGCATCGATGGTTACGATTCCCGGGTGTTCGTCGTGCTCGGTGATGGTGAAATGGGCGAGGGGCAGGTCTGGGAAGCGATCGCCACGGCGCACAAGTACCAGGTCGGCAAGCTGACGGCGATCATCGACCAGAACGGCTACCAGCAGACCGGCGCCACGTCCGACGTCCTCGATCTCACTCCATTCGCTCCCAAGATCGAGTCCTTCGGCTGGCACGTGCAGACGGTCAACGGCAACGACATGGGCGAGGTGGTCGCCGCACTGGAGACGGCCGTGGGTATCACCGACCGGCCGACGGCGATCGTGGCCGAAACGCAAAAGGGCTTCGGCATCCTGCCGGTGCTCGAGGAGGCCGGTGACATGAACTTCCATGGACAGGCATTGTCGGCCGAGGTGGCCGAACAGGCGCTGGCTCACCTGGGTTGATGCCCCGGAGCCAGCCCCCACACACACAGATTCACCCACAGACGGAACAGCGACGATGGCGATTGGAGACAAGAGCGGCCTTTCCCCGGGCGGAGCAACCCGCGACGCCTTCGGCAAGGCCCTGGAGACACTCGGAGAGCGGTTCCCCGAGGTGGTGGTTGTCGACGGCGATGTCGGGAACTCGACACGGACCGAGGCCTTTGCCAAGGCATTCCCTGATCGAGCCTTCAACGTGGGGATCGCCGAGGCGAACATGGTCAGCATCGCCGGTGGACTCGCCTCCTGCGGCAAGACCCCGGTGGTGGCCAGCTTCGCGGCGTTCCTGATGTGCAACGCCTACGACCAAATCCGCATGTCGGTCACGTTCCCGGCCCAGAACGTCAAGCTGGTCGGCTCCCACTCGGGGATCTCGATCGGCGAGGACGGTCCCAGCCAGATGGGGATCGAGGACGTGGCCCTGGCCTGTTCGCTGCCGGGCCTGACCGTCATCGTCCCCTGCGACGAGATCTCGACGGCCAAGGCCACCGAGGAAATGCTGCAGCGGGAAGGTCCGATCTACCTGAGGCTGGGACGACCGAAGGTGCCTCGGATCTACGAGGACGATTCGGAGTTCGTGATCGGCCGAGCCAACCAGCTGCGGGACGGCGACGACCTGACGATCATCGCCAACGGGTTGATGGTGGCCGTGGCACTCGATGCGGCCGCCGAACTGTCCGAACAGGGTGTTTCGGCTCGGGTGCTCGACATGCACACCGTCAAGCCGATCGACGAACCGGCCGTGGCGGCGGCGGCCCGCGAGACGCGTGCGATCGTCGTCGCCGAGGAGCATTCGGCCAACGGTGGACTCGGCAGCGCCGTCGCGATAGCGGCCAGCCGGACGGCGCCGGTGCCGATCGCCTACGTCAACACAGGTGATTGTTACGCCGAGAGCGGTGATCCCGACGGATTGCTCGAGAAGTACGGGCTGACAGCCGAGCGAATCGTCGAGGCGGCTCGGAGCGTCAAGGCGAACTAGTCGACCCGGGACGTCGTCGCGTGATCGAGTACCGTCACTACCGAAACAACGACTCTCCGAAGTTGTTGACACTCTGGAACCAGTCGGGCCTCGCCCGCGGTGGTGCCACCGAAATCTCGCTGAGCCTGCTCGATTTGCTGCTGTTCTCACAACCCTACTTCGACCGTCTCGGGCTGATCGTGGCGTGCGAGGACGATCGGTTGGTGGGCATGGTCCACGCCGGGTTCGGATGCAACGAACAGCGCAGCGACCTCTGCCATGACGACGGAGTGATCTGCCAGTTGCTGGTCCATCCCGAGCGGCGGAGACAGCGAATCGGGAGCGAGTTGCTCGAACGGGCCAAGACTTACCTCCTCGAACGCGGTGCCACCACGATCCACGCCGGGCCGGGACCGGGACGAGATCCGTTCTACTGCGGGCTGTACGGGGGCAGCGAAGCGGCCGGGTTCCTGGCCACCGACGAGGGTGTCTCCGAGTTCCTCGCCACGTGCGGCTTCGACGCCGCCGATCGCTACGCCGTCTACCAGCGACCGCTCGAACTGAACCAGGGCGAACCGGTCGACTACCGCGGCATCCAATGGAGACGGCGGGTGCGGATCGAGATCTCACCGCAGAACAAGGACGGCGACTGGTGGTGGAACACCCGGCTCGGCCGACTCGACTACGTCCGTTTTCAACTGTTCCACAAGGACGGCGACGAACTGATCGCCTCGCTGACCCTCATCGGCCTCGACCAGTTCTTGCCCAAGTGGAACTCCCGAGCCATCGGGCTGACCGACATCCACGTCGTCGAACACCACCGCCGAGAGGGACTGGGTCGGCTGCTGATCACCGAGACACTCAGGCGTCTCAAGCAGGAGACGATCAACCTGGTCGAGGCGCACGCCGAAGAGTCGGACGAAGCGTTGACGGGACTGCTGGCCACATGCGGTTTCCAGCGGATCGACGCGGGAACCCAGTACCGCGCAACCACGACGTAGCCAGATTCACCGCGGCGGAATTCGTCCCCTAGGGAATCCGGTCGTCGTCCCAGTTGATCTCGTCCTCGTCGACGCCGTTGGTCTTCAACTGATCGACCAACCGTGCCCAGGCACCCGCCATGGCGGACTCGTCGCGACGGATACAGATTCGAACGCCGGACGCATTGGGGCCGATCGCCTTGACCCGTTTGATCACGTCCTCGAGCGACGCCGCGGCGAACCCTGCGGGTCCACGGATCAGGAACCGATCGTCCTCGATTCGCACCACCACCGTATTGCGTTCGACAGCAGGCACCTCCTCGTTCGCCGCCTTCGGCTCGTCCGGCGTCGTGCTTTTCGGAGCCTCGGCACCAGGGCCCCCACTTCCGGATCCCAGTCCCGGCAAACCTATGCCGAACTTGCCCAGTAAGACGCCCAACGCCAACACCCCAACCACGCCGATTCCAATCAACTTCTTCTTCATTGCTTCTCCCCGACTCGTGCTAGCGACCGGCCGCAGGATCCTTCATGAAAAGAACCAGAGACTGGAACTGTGTCTTGCCACCACGGTCGTTGGCCATCCGTTCCATCGACAAGGGCAATTGGCCAACGGCGATCTTGATCTGTCCGAATCGGGCATCGGGATAATAGGACAGCAGCACAATCACCAGGTCCTTGGGAGATTCGAGCGACTTGTAGGCACGGAACAGCTTGTCGTCAAATTCCGCCTGGGTCATGGCCTTGAAGTTCTTGACCGTCCCTCCCGCACTCAACTCAAACTGCTTCGTGTTTCCGCCGTAAATCACCAGGTCCCAGATGTCGCACCGCTTCCGCATTTCGTCGAACGTCAGCAAGTGACGAACGACTTCTTCACCACGCTTGGCGGCCAGTTCCCGGAATTTCTTCCTGAGCAGTTCTCGATCGACCTCACTGCGGATTTCGCCTGCGATCTTATTGGTGTTCAAGACTCTCTTGATGGTCTCGTCGGGGACCTGGAACAACTCGGACACGAGGTCCCCGAGTCGTTTCTGCTGCTGCCTGGCCCAGGACAATTCCTCGGAGAGCCGCCGTTGGCTGTCCACGTCCCGGGACAACAACCGGTCGTTTTCTCTGCGAGCCTGCTCCAGGTCCCGCTCGGCGTTCCGATGCCGTTCGACCAGCGCCACCACCGGATCGGCGCGGTCGATCAACCCGGGCACCGCATCGGTCACCACGCTCCGCGCCCGGTTTTCCTCGGTCCGGGCCTGGTGCTGCAGCCCGAGCAGCAGTGCGAACACCAGGATGATTAACAGGTCCAGCAGGGGGGTCAGTTGGATGACGAACCGGCGTTTGGCGATCATGTCGAGTCGTCCCCGACGGTTTCCGACGCCGACCCGTCCGGTTCACTCCCGGACGACCCGGACGGGGTCGAGTCCGGATTCTCGGCCAGTTCCCGCTTGGCCTGGGCCACCACGTCACGCACGTTGATCCGGATCTCGGCCAATCGATCGTATTCGGGTTCCAACCAACTGTTGATCCACATCAGGATGATCGCCGCGGCGAGTCCGAAGATGGTCGACCAGATGGCCTGACCGAACAGCCTCATGATATCGGTCATCGCACCGGTGGTCTCGGACTCGAGAGCCGGCAGGGCGGCGGCGACGGCCAGGATGGTGCCGAGGATCCCCAGCAAGGGGTAGATCTCGATCACCGTCCGAGCCATGTTCGTCCACTTCTCGAAGGCCATCGAGTTGAGGTAGCTGCGTCGTTCGTCGAGGACGTTGATGCGTTCCTTGAGCTTCTGGCGTTGGCCATCGGAGGCGTCGCGACCAAGCACGTCGCGGATGTCGGACAGGAACGCATCGATCTGGTCGGCGATATGTCCCCCGGGAGCAATCCGGCTCTTGTGGGAGAGTCCCCGGGTGAAGTCCTCGAGCAACCGGTGCTGCGAAAGGTAGTCTCGCTTGGACCATCGCCACAGGACGATGAACACGACCAAGTGCGCGACGGCCAGACCGCAGATCACATATGAGATGGCCCCGGGCAGGACCTTCATCACGTCGTTCATTCGCTTGCTCGTTCTAGGAGATACACCGCGCTGTCGGCCCGCAGGTTGGCCCACCAGGCGTTCTCAACAGGCCGCCCCCTGATGATGGGGATTTCACGGACAACCGTCATCCCCAGTTGCTCGACCAGGTCACGAATGTCGTGCATCGAGCAGACGTGGAGGTTTGGGGTATCGTACCACTCGTACGGCAACGCGTCAGTCACGGGCGCCCGCCCCTGCTGGATCACCTTCAATCGGACCCGCCAGTGCCCGAAGTTGGGCACCACGACCAGAGCTCGAAACGCCACCCTCAGCATCTCCCGCAGCACGGTCGTCGGGCGGTGGACCTGCTGCAGCGTCTGGCTGAGCACGGCGGTATCAAAACTGTCGTCGGGAATGTCGCTGAGACCGTGGTCAAGGTCCGCCCGGATCACCGGCAGCCCGCGGCCGATCACAGCGATCACTTCGGCCTCTCCCAGTTCGACCCCCAGCACACGACAGTTTCGTTCCGACCGCAGCCGGTCCAGCAGCCGACCGTCTCCACAGCCGAGGTCGATCACACGAGAGCCCTTGTCGATCTGATCGACCAACAGCTCGTCGATCAACTCGGCGTCGGGACCGGGCATGCTGTACCGTGTCGCGCTCATCGCGGCCTCTGTTCGCTCTCGAGCGTCTGCTCCAGGAACGGTGCCACCACTCCGGCCAGTTGATCGTGTTCGATCAGGAACGCATCGTGTCCGTACAGACTCTCGAACTCCAGGAACGTCGTGTCTCGCCCCGCCTTGACCATCGCGCTGACCATCTCGCGACTCTGACTGGTCGGGAACAACCGGTCGGTACTGTAGCTGACGACCAGGAAGCGAACGTCGCTGCGGCCGAAAGCCTCCAGCAGAGATCCGTGGGTGGCGGCCAGGTCGAAGTAGTCCATCGCGCGGGTCAGGTACAGGTAGCTGTTGGCATCGAACCGTTCGACGAACCGCTTCCCCTGGTAGTGCAGGTAACTCTCGACCTGAAACTCCGTTTCCCGGGCCAGGTCGTAGGCGAACCGGTCGCCCTCCTGCAACCGCCGGCCGAACTTCATCTCGATCGACGCCTCCGAGAGATAGGTCAGGTGGGCGACCATGCGGGCCAGTCCCAGGCCGAACCGCGGGATCTCGTCGGTCAAGTAGTAGTCACCTTCGTGAAAGTTCGGGTCGACCAGGATCGCGCGTCGACCGATCGCGTTGAAGGCGATGCCCCGGGCGGTCAGCTTGGCCCCTGATGCGAGGACGATGGCCGAGCCGAGGGAATCGGGAAATCGGGCGGCCCACTCGAGCACCTGCATGCCGCCCAGGCTGCCCCCGATCACCGCCAGTAGTTTCTCGATCCCCAGGTGGTCGACCAGCGCTGCGTGGACACCGACGATGTCGTCGACGGTGATGAAGGGGAACTCGAGCCCCCACGGCTCGTCCGATCCGGGCGACACGTCCCCGGGACCGGTCGTACCCTGGCAACCTCCCAACACGTTGGCACAGATCACGAAGTAACGGTCGGTGTCGAGTCCCCTGCCGGGTCCGACGAAGTCATTCCACCAGCCGAGCGAATCCGCTTCGGCACCATGCCGACCCGCAGCATGAGCGTCGCCTGTCAGGGCGTGGCAGACGAAGATCGCGTTGTCACGTTCCGGTGAGAGTGTCCCGTAAGTCTCGTAAGCCACGGTGACCGCATCCAGCTTGCCCCCGCCAGCCAACGTCAACGACGCAGGCGGTTCGAACAGCTGCACAGTCCGTGTCTTGACAATCCCGACGGACCCGTCGTCGGGGGAATCGGTCGTGGAGACTTCGATCGCCATCGGCTCGACCACGCTGCGGCCGACGCGCCAAACCGTGCGCCTGTCGGCCGCAACCGCCTGTCCCGGCAGTCCCCACACCGGGACCCGGCGACCGGGCCTCCTGGCCCTCTCGATCACCGGACTGCCGAGCACCCACGGGGCTCGGCCCCGCGGGCACGTCCTGGACGCCCCGCGAGGTTTTCCCGGCGAGGTGCCCTGTGTTGTTGTCAGCTTCGATTATAGGGGCCGCCCCGGGTGAAAAGGAGGGGCGAATGGGTCCGAGCGTCAAACCGGGTGGCCGACTATCCACCCGAGTCGGCCTTGGCCGGGGCGGGCGTGCTCTTGCGGATGTCGTCGATCAGCGACTTGAACTCCAGGAGCTTGGCTTCGTCGAGATGCCTGGTGAACAGGGCGTGGGCCTCGCTGCAGAGTCTGCGAATGCGGTTGGCGGCCACGCGGTTTCGGTCCGAGAGCGCCGATTGAACCGCAGGGAACTCGATCGCTTCGAGCTGATCCGCGAACGCCCGCAATGTCGGCAGTTCGTTGATCCTCTTCAGGTGGCGGTCGACCCGTGTCCAGTCGGGCGACTCGGCCTCGGCCAGTTTCTTGGCCAGTGCCATGTGCACCGCCCGCCGCGCCACCACCTCGATCAACTCGCCCTGCAACCTGGTCACGTGTCCTTCGACGCCAAGCCGATCCGAATCATCCGGCAACAACAGTGCCGTCTCGACTTCGCGACCCGGCACAAACGGCACCCGTGCCATCACGTTGCTGCCACTCATCACGTACATCCACACCAGCGGCATCTGATCGTCGACGATGATCTCGACCCGGCCGGCTCGGTCCGAAAGCAACCGACGGGGCGGTGGCAACTCGGTCCGCCGCTTCTTCTCTTCGGTCCCCTCCCGGGTTCCCTCGTCGGGAGCCGCCGTCGAGGCGGCTTTCTTGGTCAACCGTCGCGGCAACACCACCACGCGGTGCCCGATCAGGGGACGGGAGGGATTGCGGCGGGGCAGCAATGTCAGCCAGGTGGATGGCAGGATCGGGTCCACCCCCGCCGCCATCAACTCGACACCACGACCACCCCCCTGCAACGGGTTCCTCAACGCCGTGGCCACCTCGCAGCGAACCGTCGCCCGTTTTCGCTCCGTCACTCTCAGGTAGGTCCACGTCAGCGGCTGGATGCGTTCGACCACCTGCGTCTTGCGGTTGCGATACCGTAGGAACGGCTCCATCAGGTCGCCGGGCTGCAACTGCTCGGAATCGGGATCGGCCACGGGAAACTCCCCCGCACGCACCTGAACCTCCACCTCCTTGGCCCCCCCCACCGTAATCCGAACCGTCGGCGCGAACATGTCACGGACCAACCGCCCGACAACCGTCGCCAGGCCACGTCGATCGTATTCGACCCGCCGACGCGACAGAGCCAGGCTGCGGGTCGTGGCGTTGTAGGGACGACCGACAACGTCGAAACGGGCCCCCGTCCTCGAGACGGTCACCAGCATCACGCGATCCCAGTCGGTGTCCGCGTAACGCGTCCGCAATCCCTCGGCCGAGAGTCGATCCAGTCCCGCCGCCGATGTCGGTAACAACCAGTCGTTGATCTCGATTTGGGTCGTCCAAGTCTCACCGATCGTGCGTTCGAGGACCGTCGCCACGTCGCGTTGCAAGCCTTGGATCGATCGCGGCGTGACCAACGGATCAGCCGACATCGCCAACGACACCAACACCCGGTACGGGATCTTCCGTAACTCGACCTTCTTCACCTTCTTC
>CAUZRQ010000124.1:0-15445 GCA_963582065.1 Planctomycetota bacterium
CTCGAGTTCGTTCTCGGGGATCACGCTCGTGATGTCGGCTCCGTCGAGCGCGGCCCGGGTGGCCTCGAGGGTGGCCCTGAGATCCTTGACCGATAGCGGTGGCGTGTCGAACAGTCCGGCCGCCTCCCCGGTGGCGGCCTGGATCGCCCCCAGCAGGTCATCGACCGAGTTGATCGTCGACTTCTCGTCGATCAGCCCCTTCTCCTTGAGTTCGGTTGCCAGCTCCCGGGTGTAGGCCCGGGCACCGTAGGCGACGTCACTGACGACGGCCATCAGCCAGATGGGTGAGCACGAGAGGGTGGCCCAGCCGGCCAGGTCGACGAAGTTCCCCACCGCCTTCCTCGCCAGGTACCCCTCGATGGCCGGCTGCTCGCCGTCGGGATCCGGGGCGACTCCGCCGACGTCGGATGCCAGGAAATTGAGCGAGTTCCTGATGACGATGCCGTAGGTCCTGGAGTCCTGGAAGGCTCGAGGAACCAGGAACTGGGCCGTTTCACGGGCCGCTCCGGCGGCCAGGCCGATCGAACTGCGAACGGCTCGTTCGGGCAGCGAGAGGCCGTAGAAGAGGTATCGGCCGGCCGATGCGACCGAGTCGGCCAAGCCACCGCCGTCGGTCTCGACGGTGTCATCGGCCGTATCGAGCCACTCGGTTCCGCAGTCCTCGCACCGCCACGCCTTGCCGGCGGTCCCCGTCATTTCCCCGTCGCACAACGGGCACGTCCGTGGCTGGTTCATCGCCGATGGACCGCTCAGACCGTTTCGGGAACCACGAACGGCTTGCGGTAGTTGCGGGTCAACAGCGTGTTGGCCTTCTTGTCGTCGATGAACCGTTCGGCTTTTGGATCCATGTTGAGCGGTCGCCCCAGGTGGTAGCTGGCCGAGGCCAGTTTCTCGCCGACCACGTCGAGGTTCTCGCGGACCTTCTCGATCGATGACAACACCTGCGGGTTCTCTCCGAGTGTCCGATCACGGTTGCGGAAGGGGACACTGACGCCGAGGCGGTAGGAGATGTTGCAGAGGTGGCACAGGGCGCTGGAGTAGTGACCTTCGAGCACGTCGGCGTTCAGGTCGGCGACCTTGCGGCTGCGGACGGCGTGAATGAAGCTGCCGAATGCGCCCCCGGGTGTCACCTCGACCTTCGGTCCCTGGACCTTCTCGGGCTTGCCGCCACCCTTGGGGTAGAACGTCCCGCTGCGGATCATGCCCTCGGTCGTGTAGAACTCGTTGTCCACCACCCGTCCCATGCTCTTGTGCTTGCCCACCAGCCCGCGGGTTTCGAACAGCAGCAGGGCCTCGTCGTACTCCATCACGGTGACCTGGGTGTTGGGTGTCTGGCCCTGGTCGTCGTAGCCGAAGCGGCCGCCCATGCTGACGATCCGCTTGGGCAGGGTGGCTCCGGGGATCGCCCAGCGGGCGACGTCCATCTGGTGCACCCCCTGGTTGCCGGTGTCGCCGTTGCCGGTGTCCCAGAACCAGTGCCAGTTGTAGTGAACCAGGTTGCCGTGGTAGGGCTGGTCGGGTGCGGGTCCGAGCCAGACGTTGAAGTCGAGCTCGGCAGGCGGCTTCTCGTTGGCCTTCTTCCCGATGCTCCAGCGGGGCTTGCAGCAGTACCCCTTCGAAACGGTCAGCTTGCCGTACTTCCCGCTCTGCAACGCTGCGATCTCGCTGGCCCGGCCACCGCTGGACCGCTGCTGGGTCCCGTGCTGGACCATCCGCTTGTATTTCCTGGCCGCTTCGACCAGCTTGCGGCCTTCGGAGATGTTGTGAGACAGGGGCTTCTCGACGTAGACGTCCTTCCCGGCCTGGCATGCCCAGATGCTCATCAGCGAGTGCCAGTGGTTGGGAGTGGCGATCGAAACGATGTTGAGGTCCTTATCGTCGAGTACCTCGCGGACGTCCTTGATCGGCTTGGGGGCGGTTCCCGAGATGTTCTTGACGTCGCCGATGGCCCGGGCGTACTGGCGGCTGTCGGGATCGACCACGTAGGCCACCTCGACATCCTTCATCTTCGCGTACGCTCCGTAGTGTGACCGGCCGCGGCCGTGCAGGCCGGCAACGGCGACCCGCAGTCGGTCGTTGGCGCCCAGGATGTTGCCCGAGGACTTGGTGCCGCTGATGGCGAACGTGGCTCCGGCAGCCAGTGACGATTGCAGGAAACGACGACGATTCGGACCGATCATGACCTACCTCTTCTTGTGGACCCCGGGTGGAAACCACCCGTCAGCTGCGCTTATACCCCAGCTCGACGCGAGGTTGCAAGCTGGGGTGCGTGGGTCATTGGGCCAGCTTCGTCCTGGCCCGCGAAAACACCGCGTCAAACATCTGCTCGGTCAGACGCCCGGTGAACGTGTTCTGCTGGCTGGGGTGGTAGCTGCCCAGCAGCCAGCGGTTTCCGGTCAGTGGGGCAACCGCCCCATGGGTGAATTTCGGGAGCCGTTGGCTGCTCCATTCGCGGCGACGGATCAGCTTGGCCAGTCCCTGCCATGCCAGTCCGCCCAGTGCCACGAAGACCCGGGCCGGCACCGCGTCGATCACCTGCTCGAACCAGTGCCCGCACGCCTGGAGCTGCTCGCGGGTCGGCCTGTTCTTCGGCGGCGCACAGTGACAGACGTTGGTCACCAGGCAGTCGAGCAGTTCGAGTCCGTCACCGGGGCCGACCGACTCGGGCTGGTTGGCGAACCCCGCCCTGTGCAGCGCGCGGAACAACCACTCGCCGCTGCGGTCACCGGTGAACATCCGTCCGGTGCGGTTGGCTCCGTGAGCCCCGGGGGCCAGTCCGACCACCAGCAGCCGAGCCCGGGGATCTCCGACCACCGGCACCGGACGCCCCCAGTACCGGTGATCCTGGTACGCGCGCCGTTTGGTCCGAGCCACCTCGGCGCAGTACTCCCGCAGTTCGGGACACCGCTCACAGCCGATCACGTTTCGGTTGATCGTCTTGATTTTGGCCATCAGCGGTATCGTCTCAGAGCGGTTCGCGTGCGTCCACCGGGTCCCGTTGCAACCGGCAGATCCGTCATGCCCGCGCCAGACTCACCGCGGTGATCAGGCAGGTGTCTTCAGGTACTTGCCCGGCAGGCCGTTTCGGGCATAGGATTACGACAAGGGAGTGCCGGGAGGACCCGGTGCCCCGGGACCCGTCGGAGACGCTCCGGTGTCGAAATTCGGACAGACCATGGCCTCGCTTGTTGCCGCCGTCCCCGCAGCGGGACTCGCGGCACTGCTGATCATGACCTTCATCACCGGTGAGCATGCCACCGAGGTGACCGGCAACGTCCCGTTGCTGATCCTGGTGGGCGCGACGCTGGGGGTCAGCGTGCTGGTGGCGTTGATGCCGGCCGGCGTGTTGATCTTCGCCGGCGGAAGCAAGGTCGCCGTCGGTGACGATGTGCTGGTCGAAGATGAACCAGGCACCGGCGGTGGGGACGACGATGATCCGTTCGTCGACGAGAAAGATGACGACGATGATCCGTTCGCCGAGGACGAGTCCGACGATGAGTCCGACGATGAACTCGACATCGAGGGGCTCGACGAAGAGGACATCTTCGCCGAGGATGACGACGTCTTTGGTTTCGACGACGAGTGATCGACCGCTAGCTGCTCGCGCTGCGGTAGCTTCGCAGTGACCAGGTGAAGATCATCCGCGAGACGATCAGCCCGATCCCGGCCGCGGCCAGGCCGATCACGGCCAACCACGCCTGGTCGCCGAGCGTGTTGAGCAGCACCCGTGACGGGACGGTCACCACGACCAGGACCGGCAGGATGAAGGTGAACACGAACCGAATCACGTCGCCGGCCGGGGTCGCCGTCTGATAGATGCTCCGCGGGTAGCGGGCGAAGATGGTGATGTAGAACCAGAAGTCGTACAGGCCCTGGTTGCGGCCGAACCAGATCGCGGTGCTCGCCAGCGAGATCATCAGGCTGTAGAAGATCGTCACGCCGACGGCGATGAACAGCAGGTACAGTGCCACGCTGCCGACGGTCACCTTCACCTCGGTCCCCGGCGGCAGGTTCGCCAGGGCGTAGACCAGCAGTCCGACCGAGAGCAGGGTCTGGTTGAGCATCGCCAGGTCCATCTTCTCGAACGAGATCAGGAACTGGGTGTCGATCGGTTTCAGCAGTGCGAAGTCGAGATTGCCGGTGCGGATCAACTCGCTGAAGTTCGCCGCGTTGGGCATGAACAGTGCCTCGATCAACGCGTTGATCAGCATCCCGGTCGCCATGAAGACGAAGTACTGGTATTCGTTCCAGCCCTGCGTGATGTGCTGGACGTTGTGGAAGATGATCTTGAACAGCAGTATCTGGCTGCAGAACCACAGGGCCCGGGTCATCACGGTGATCAAGAAGTTGCCACGGAAGGTCATTTCGCGGATCAACGCGTTGCGGGCGAACGTCAGCCAGACCCGTCGGTAGTTGGGTTGCTCGCTGCCGGCCTGGCTCATGACCCGGTCCGTTCGACGCCGGTTTCGCCTGCGTCGATCCGTCCGATCACCCACGATTCGGTCCGCATTGTTCCCAGCCGCCGTTGCACGCTCTCGACGTAATACGGGTCGAGCACCAGCACGAAACCGATGCCCATGTTGAACACGCGGTACATCTCGTCGGTCTCAACCTGCCCCAGTTTGCTGATCCAGTCGAAGACCGGCGGCACCGGCCAACTGCCCGTCTCGACCACTCCCCGGCATCCCCCGGGGAGGATCCTCTGGATGTTCTCTTCGAGTCCACCCCCGGTGACATGGGCCATTCCGTGGACGACCGTCTTGACGCGGTACCGCTGCATCACTTTCCGCAGGACCCGGGTGTAGATGCGGGTCGGGGTCAGCAGCGCGTCGCCGACGGTCTGCCCGAGCGACTCGACGTCGTCGCCGATGTCCAGTCCGGCCGATTCGAACACCGCCTTGCGGACCAGGCTGTAGCCGTTGGAGTGGATGCCGGCCGAGGCCAGTCCGAGCAGGACGTCTCCGGGTCGGATCGCCTGGCCGTCGATCAGCCGTCGGCGTTCGACCACGCCGACGCAGAAGCCGGCCATGTCGAAGTTGTCGCCGGCGTACAGGTCGGGCATGATCGCCGTCTCGCCCCCCAGCAGCGCCGTGTCGGCCTGCAGGCAGCCGTCGCTGATGCCCGAGACCAGGTCGGCGATCAGCGGCGGGTTGTCGGCACCCAGTGCGATGTAGTCAAGAAAGAACAGCGGTTCGGCACCCAGGCACAGACAGTCGTTGACGCACATCGCCACCAGGTCGATGCCGACGCTGTCGAACCGCCCGGCCATCGTCGCCACCGTGACCTTGGTGCCCACTCCGTCGGATCCCGCCACCAGCACCGGGTCCCGGTAGCCCCGGCCCAGCAACCGGCTGCCGGGATTCAACCGGAACAGCCCGGCGAAGCCCCCGGGCAGGTCCATCACCTGCGGTCCGTGGGTCCGCCTCAGCAACGACGGCAGACGCTTCATCGCGTCCCGGTACAGGTCGAGGTCGACTCCGGCGTCCTTGTAGGTGAGCGGGGCCATGGGGCGGTGCAGCCGATGGGTCCGGGTGCGATGTGCAGCCCGATCATACCAAGGCGCTTCGACCCGGCAAGGCGGCCGACCTCGGGTCGGACGGTGGCACCGCGGTGGTTATCATGCCTTCCATGACCGGTTCACCGCGACGTGTGCTGTTTCTCTGTACGGGGAACTCGTGCAGAAGCCAGATGGCCGAGGGGCTGTTGCGGAAGCTGGCCGGATCGGATCTCGAAAGCCTCTCGGCGGGCGCCAGTCCGTCGGGGCACGTCCACCCGCTGGCCGTCGAGGTGATGAGCGAACTGGAGATCGACATCTCCGGGCAACTCAGCAAGTCGATCCACGATTTTCTGCCACCGGTGGGGACTCCGCCTGACGTGGTGATCAGCGTCTGTGACGACGCGGCCGAACAGTGCCCGGTGTTTCCCGGGGGCGGGGTCCGGCGGCTTCACTGGCCATTTGACGACCCGGCCGATGCGACCGGGACCGACGACCAGAAGCGGGCGGTGTTTCGCCGGGTGCGGGACGAGATCCGCGCGTCGATCATCGAGTGGGTCAGTTGATCACCGCCATCGTGCTATTCGACCAGCGCCTTCATCTCGCGGACGGCTCGTTCCAGACCCACCAAAACGGCACGCGAGACGATCGAGTGTCCGATGTTGAACTCGCAGATCCCGGGGATCGCGGCGACGCGTGAGACGTTGCGGTAGGTCAGGCCGTGGCCCATGTAAAGCACCAGTCCCGCGGCCCGGGTCGCTTCGGCTGCCGTCGCCAGCGCTTCGAACTCGCGTTCGGTTTCCTCGGTCGTCACGGCATCGGCGTAGGCCCCGGTGTGCAGTTCGACCGCGTCGGCCCCCAGCTCGGCTGCCGCGGTGATCTGTTCGGCGACGGGGTCGATGAACAGGCTGACCTCCATCCCGGCCTCCTGGAGTCTTCGGCAGGCGGTTCGGACCCGTTCACTCTGTCCGAGGACATCCAAGCCTCCCTCGGTCGTGATCTCCTCACGTTTCTCGGGCACCAGGGTGCATTGGTCGGGCAACGTCTCGAGCGCGATCCCGATGATCTCCTCCTCGGCGGCCATCTCGAGGTTCAACTTCACCTGGACCGTTTCCTTGAGCAGCCGCACATCCCGGTCGATGATGTGTCGCCTGTCCTCCCGGAGGTGGATCGTGATCCCGTCGGCACCCCCCAGTTCGGCCAACGCCGCGGCCCACACGGGGTCGGGCTCGATCGTACGCCTCGCCTGGCGGATCGTTGCCACGTGATCGATGTTGACTCCCAGGGCCGGCATCGCGAGTCTCTTTCTTTTGCAGGGAACAGGTCACCGACGGAGTCGTGGCCTCGCCGGTTGCGTCGATTCTACAGGCCGTCGCCGTTGACCAACAAGCAGCTGGCCGACGGCGAATCGAGCCGCTTCTTTCGTCTCACCGGTGAATCGAAGCAGCTGACATGAACGAACAACAACTGATCGGTTCGATTGTCGCGCTGCTGGGCGGCCTGGCCTGGTATCACCGGCGTCGGCTGCTCGAGCAGACGCGCAAGGGCCGTCGCTTGGTTGAGTGGTGCGGTTTCGATCGAGCCCGCTGGGTGTTCGGTGCCCTGGTGGCGGCGATCGTGGTGTTCGGTGTCCTGTTGGTGTGTGAGGTGATCCGGCCCCGAGGCGGGTAGGCACTTCCAGCCGATCGGGGCTGGCAGCGGCCTGGTTGATCGTCGACAATGGAATCGACGTTGACGCATTCGGGAGCGATCCAATGAGGCAGAAACTGAAGATCGTCATCGGCGGCTGTGGGCTGTTGGCCGTGGCGCTGTGTGTCGGCGACGCGCTCGAAGCCCAGGTGGGCCGGTCGGGACCGGAGAAAACGACGCGACAGTCGGCCAAGGGACGTTCGGTCCGTTCGAAGTCGGTGTCCGGCAAGGGGAGCAAGTCGATCAAGAAGGGATCCAGCACCAAGACGATCGACGTCAAGGTGCGGCGGTTCCAGGAGGGTTTTGTTCGCGATGCGGCCGAATTGGCCAAGCAGTACGAGGACGCCGGAAACCTGGTCAAGACCCGCAAGATGCTCGAATTGATCCTGAAACTCTCCCCCGAGGTGAAGGGCGTACGTGCGAAGATCAAGCAGATCGATGAGGCGATGCTGTCGGCCAACGGGTTGAGTGCCGAGGTCAACACGGCCCGCGGCTGGGGCCAGCCGGTTGCGGCCGTCTTCAAGGGGCAGCCGTTCCGGATCCGCGCCGCGGGCGATTATCGCTTCGTGACCAACCTGTCGATTGGCCCGTCCGGGTTTGCGATTGCCGACGCCGCCCGTGACATGGCCGTCGACATCCGCTGCGGTGCCCTGATCGGCGTGGTCGTGCCGCCCCCGGAAGCCGGCAAGAAGCCCGAGCCGGGCAAGCCGTTCCTGGTCGGGGCCGGCGGGACGATCACTCCAAAAGAAACCGGGCTGCTGTTCCTGAAGATCAACGCACCCAAGGGTCACAAGAGCAGTGGACGGCTGAAGGTCCGCATGACCGGTCACGTCCGCAAGCCGTGACCGATCGACCCGCACCGGAGAATCCTCCGATGGTCACATCGATGCGTCGACTGAGGGTCGGGTTCGTGGGCCTGGGGCGTCGCGGCCGGTTCCATCTCCAGCGGCTCAGCCTCCGCAGTGACATCGTGCCGGTGGCCATGGTTGCCGGCGGGCCGCAGCAGGTCGATGTCGGAGAACCGGCCGGGTGCCGGGTTGTGGCCGATTGTGACGAGTTGCTTGCCGACGAGGACATCGACGTGGTCCTCGTCACCGAGACGGGACCGGGACGACTCGAGACGGTTCGTCGGGCCCTCGACGGTGGTCGGTCGGTCGCGGTGCCCTCGCCGCTGACAGTTGCCGAGGCGGCTCTCATCGCTGCCGGCGAATCGAGGCCACGCCTGCTGGTTCTCTCGAATTGCCTGGCCGACGACGATTTTCAGGTCGCTCTGGAACAGGTCCAGTCCGGCCGGCTTGGACGGCCTCGGGCCCTGGTTCACACCACCTGGGGTTTCGTTGGCACCGGCAGCCGACAAGCCACAGACGACAGCCGACTGCCGTTCCCACTGCTGGATCGGCTCGAACAGTTCCTGCTTCTGACCACCACCGACCCCCTGTCGGTTTCGGCGCAGCGGCTCTCCGGGAGCGGTTCACCCGAAGGGATCGCTGTCCGCATCCTGTCCCCCGGTGGAGTGACCGCAGGAATCGAATACCATCCTTCCAGCCCGGTGCCGCTGGCCACCGGCTGGATGATCGCGGGATCCGACGGAGGGTATCGTGACTTCGAGGTCTTCTCGGTGACCGATGACGAAGAGGTCTACGGCACACCGTTGGCTTCGCCGTCGATCGATCTCGACAGGGTCTACGACGACCTGCTTGACCAGTGGCACGATGACGCACACCATGCCGATGTCCTGTGTCGAGCCGATCGACTGGTGCGGCTGGTCGAGGCGGTGCGTGTGTCGTTGGTGAGCGATGCCGAGGTCGCGGTCGGTTCCTAGAAAAACTCCGCCGCCCGCTCCTGTGCCAGTCTCGCCGTGGCGTAGGCACATGCGGCGGTGGCGACCGGTCTCGAAAAACACTTGTCCAGGTCCACCGGCCGCGCGGCGGCCAGTCGCGAGTGGGAACCGGCAAGTCGGCGGGCCAGGAAGGCTCCGCTGCCGCTGAGCAGCACCGTGTTGCAGATGTCGGGTCCGAATGACCGCTCGAGCACGCGATCGACAGCCACGGCGATTCGCTCGTACTGCCGCCCGGCGATCTCGACGGCCATCTCCAGCAGTTCCCCGTCGTCGATCTCGGTCGTATCGCAACAGATCATGCGTGCCAGTCGACCGGCGGCGGCGGCGCGAGTCGCCGGCAGGCCGTTGGCTGTGTCGCGGTCACCGGGATTCTCGTCGCGGTCGCCGGTCAGCAGGTAGACATCGCCGGTGGTCGCGAACAACTCGGCGGCCACCTCGACCGGGCGTCCCCCGACGGTCAGTTGTGAGACGACCGAGCAGACGGGCGAACGGACCACACCGGTGTAGACCAGTTCACCGCACTCGAGCCGTTCTCGGTCGGTCAATCCCCGCGGCACCGGCACTCCGTCGGTCAGCGGGATGATGTCGGTCGTGGTGGTGCCCACGTCCAGCAGCATCGCAGGACCCTCGCCGGTCAGTCGTCCGGCGAACGTCGCCAGTGCGTGCCAGTTGGCCGCCGCCACCAGGCGGGGAATCTCGACCGCGTCATCGACCGAGACGAATTCACCCCCGGTCTGCCACACGACGACGGGTCGACCGGCTGCGACGTCGGTGACCGCATCGAGAATCCGGCGAACTCCCTGGTCCTTGGTTCCGAAACAATCGGCCAATTCGGCCGTCATCGTCACCGCCACCGCATCGGCGACCGGCAATTCGCTCAGCAACGCGGTCAACTCCTGCCCGAGTCGTCCCGGTTCCCGCCAGATGGCGAAGGGTCTCGAAACGGCAGCGCCATCGACGCCGGCCGCCTTCAGGTTCGCCCCACCGATGTCCAGTCCGATGATCTGCATGGTTCCCAGGGTGTCGGTCACGTGTCACCGGCCACAGGTTGCCGGGGTTCCGCTCGAGGTGAACTCGATCATCTCGCTGTGCCAGTGCAGGGGAAGAAACTCCCCAGGCGCATGTTCGGGGAACAGGGCCAGCCGGCCCAGTGGAAACCGGGCGAGTTGGCGGTATCCGAGAAACGAGGTGGTCAGGCGGGGGTTGATCTCCAGGACGATCGGCACCTGGTGCACGTCCAGCAGCAGGTCGACTCCGACCCATCCCCCCAGCCCCTCGATGCTCCGGCAGGCGTCGGCGGCCAGCCGGGTGACGGCCAGCGACGATGGTGACTGGATCGGCAGGCAGGGAATGCGACCGCCGTGATAGACGAAGTGCCCGTCGTCGTCGAATTCTGCGGAGACGAATTGTTCGGCGACGGGCAGGCAGGTGATGTCGGAACCGGAGACCAGGACCGCGACCGAGACGGGCCGTCCACTGAGCAGCGGTTGCACGACGTGGTCGGGGTGGGGTGGGGGTTGGTCGGGTGAGCGAACACGGATCCCCATCGATCCGGCTCCGTCTCGCGGCTTCCAGACAACCGAATCCGAGTCGGGACGGGGCTGGTCGGCGGTGCGGGTCTCGACGACGGGAATCCCGTGCTGCTGCAGGTGGCGGACGGTCATCAGCTTGTCCGAACAGATCGCGATCGCCGACCGGCTGCATCCGATCCAGCGGCCGCCGGTGGCATGGACCTGCTCACAGCGTTGTTCGAGCAGGCCGTCGACTTCAGGGGCGATCACCAGCGTGCGATCCGATCTGCCGGCCAGGCGGCCGAAGGCCTCATCGGATGCGGCCACGCTCTGCACGACTTCGACCTCCACGGTTTCCACCGGAAAGCGTCCCAGCCGGGCGTCCCAGGTGGTGACAACTTCGATCTCCGGATCAGCCGAGAGATCCCGGGCCAGGGCGACCAGCATGGCACGGCCCTCGGTTGCCAGTGACCCTTCGAGCGGTCGATCGGCCCACGCGCCGCTGGTGATGTGCTCGGAGACAAGGACCCGTTGCACGGAGTCGATCCTCTGGTTGCCTGTCTGGGGACGACACTGCCGGATCAGTCTTCTTCTTTCGTGTTCGACGTTTCTTGCTGCGCGACGAACAGTTTCAGCACTTTCTCGGCACTGTCGGATTCGACCAGCACGATCGCCGAGTCCCCGGCCTTCAACCGGTCGTCCGGTCCAGGCATCCAGATGGCCGGCGGGCGGACGATGGTGGCGACGAGTCCCGGGTTCTGTGGAATGTCCTTCAGCGGTGCCCGGGTCATGACCGATCCTGCGCCGACCTCCAGTTCGAGGACCTCGGCGTCGCCGCCGGAGATCTTCCGTCGGCTGATCACCGGGCCGCTCTGCAACATCGAAAGGATCTCCTCGGCCAACACCTCGCGGGGGCTGACCGATTTTTCGATCCCGACCTTTGTCAGGACGTCGGAGTAGTCCGGTCGCCGGACGACCGACAGGATTCGCGGACACCCCATCTCGTTGGCCTCGACGCCGCAGACGATGTTGTCCTCGTCGTGGCCGGTGGCGGCGACGAACACGTCGGCGTTTCCCACCCGGGCGTCCTCGAGCTGGCTTCGTCGTGTGCCGTCGGCGTTGAGCACGGTCGAGTGTTCGAGCTTGCTCGCGAGAAACTCGCAGCGTTCCTCGTCGTGTTCGATCACCGTCACGTGGAAATGGTGGCGTTGTTCGAGGATGTTGGCGAGCGAGAAGCCGGTTTCGCCTCCTCCGGCGATGACAACGTGTTGTCGAGGCGGCGGCTTGTGTTCGAAGAGTTGACGGATCGAGTCGAGTTTTCCGACGCAGCCGATCAGGGTGACATGGTCTCCGACCGAGATGAAATCCTGGGGCCCGGCGATGCCGTTCCGCTCCGAGCCGGCGATCATCCCGACACGGATATCGCCGGGGAGGTTGAGATCGATCAGTTGCCGGCCGGCCGCCTTGGCCTCCTTAACGACCGCGACCTCCTGGACCTCGACCTCTCCCTGGGCGAGGTTCTCCAGGGCAAACAGTCCCCGGGCACGGATTTCCCGGGCGAGCGCCAGGGCGGTGAGTTTTTCGAGACTGAAGAGCCTTGCGAGTCCGAAGTGCTCGGCGATGTTGAACGTGTTGGTGTCGAGGTAGGAGGGGTGCTGGATTCGCGACACGCTCCGTCCGGCTCCCATCTTCTTGGCGATGCTCGCCCCGACGATGTTCACTTCGTCCGAATCGGTCAGGGCCAGGCAGAGTTCGGCCGTGGGGGCGCCGGCCTGGAACAGGACAATCGGGTCACAGGCGTTGCCACGGATGGTGTGCACATCGAGCCGGTCCTCGACTTCGGACAACGCCGACCGGGACTGGTCGATGATGCAGACGTTGTGGTGTCGCGCACAGAGTGCTCGGGCGATCGAGGTGCCGACCGTCCCGGCGCCCAGGATGACGATGTTCATGTCGGGTCGCTCGATACGTCGCCGGATTCGCGAGCCAGGATGTGCTCGCACCGCGGGTTGTTCAGGCAGTCCTCGGCGATCACCAGGTCCTCGATCACCCGGCCCCCGATGATCGTCTCGTTGACGATCCGCGGGACATCCTCCAGTCTCACGCCGCCGTAGAAGATGCCCTGGGGGTAAATGGCCAGGGTTGGTCCGTGTTCGCACTGGTCCAGGCAACCGGCCGAGTTGGCTCGGACGGCCGGCTTGAGTCCCCGCTGCTGGACCTCGGCCTTCAGGGCCGCCCGGAGGCGTGCCGATCCGTCGGGATCGCAGCAGCCCCGTCGGTGGCCGGGGGCCCGCTGGTTGCAGCAGACGAAGATATGGTGCGTGAACGCCGCCATGACGTCGTTTGTACCCCCTTGATCCGGCGATGACCAGCGACGTAATATGGGCCGCCCGGTCGGGGCGGAGCGGTCCTCGCGAGTCCTGACGGCCGATGCCCGTCACCAACAACGGACGCGTGCTCGATGTGGGTCAAGGTCTGTGGGGTCCGCGAACAGCCGACCGCCGTCGCATTGGCCGGTCTTCCCGATGGAGACCGCCCGGATGCGGTGGGCCTGAATTTCTATCCCGGCAGTCGGCGGTGTGTCGAACCTGCGACGGCCGAGCGAATCGTCGCGGCCCTGGACGGAGCGATCGAGCCGGTTGGGTTGTTCGTCAACGCGTCGCTTGAACAGGTCGTCTTGCTGCAACGGGACCTGGGCCTGCCGACGTTGCAGCTGCACGGCGACGAGACACCCGAGTTCCTGGCCGACCTGCGAACTGCGTGTCCGGGAGTGAAGCTGCTGCGGGCGGTGCGGGTTGACGAGACCGGACTCGATGAACTGGCCGGGTATCTCGAGAGTTGCCGGGCGATCGATGCGGTGCCCGACGCGTGCCTGGTCGACGCTCGCGTGGAGGGGCTGTTCGGAGGAACCGGCCAGTCGCCCCCGTGGCAGGTGCTGGCACGCGAATATCGGACGGCCCAGTGGCCACCGCTGCTGTTGGCCGGAGGCCTGGGACCCGAGAATGTCGGCCGGGCCATCCATGAGGTGTCTCCGGCCGGCGTCGACACCGCCGGCGGGGTGGAAAACGACGACGGAGACAAGGACCTCGAGGCGGTGGTGCTGTTCGTCCGGAATGCACGGGCTGCGGCCGACCGGAAAGAGACCGGGCTGAGTGCGGAAAAGCCGGACGACTGAAATCGAAAGGTTCCGAGACTGGCGGTGGTCCGAGAAGGTCAGCCGTTGAGAATGGTCGCAGGTGCCGCCACAATGGGGGGCGTGACGGAGACCACCAGAACAATCGTGCTGATCGAGGACGATCGGGAGACGGCCGCGACGCTCGTCGGAGTGCTCGAATCGGCCGGCTACGTGGTCCAGCATGCGATCAACGGGATCGAGGGTCGCCGACTGGTCGAAACGCACGATCCCGGGCTGGTGATCACCGACATGATGATGCCGCGGATGGGTGGTTTCCCGGTGCTGGAGTTTCTGCGGACCCTGGAGAGTCCCCCTCGGGTGATCATGATCACCGCCAACGAAGGGGGACGGCACAAGGCCTACGCCGAGATGCTCGGCGTCCACGACTATCTCCGCAAGCCCTTCACGATGGACGTACTGCTCGAATCGGTCGAGCGGGCTCTGGCCGAGGCCGAGGCCGAGAGCGAGGCGGGTGGAGACGGGTGAACCGGTGCAGAATCAATCGACCCCGAGGTGGCTTTCGGTCTGCCGCGCCTTTTCGGACATGAACCAGCGGCGATACCACGGGTCGGGGTCCTTTTCAGCCACGTGGGCCGCCTTGGCCTCGCGGGTGAACTCCTTCCACATGTCCTCGGTTTCGTCAGTCGAACTGCGATAGTCATGAGGCGACGGGGTGAACTGCCGGGTAATCTGTCGCGTCGAGGTGCGGGCGGAATCGATCACCGACTGGCAACCGGTGGTCCAGAGCACGAACGAGACGATCGCCACGGCGGCGGTGCGGACAGAGAGCCGAAAAGTCGAGTGCTGAATGGTCATCTGGTCCTCGCTCGCTCCCCATGTGAGGCGGTATTCTGTTGAAATCGGGATCTGGGTCCAGAGAGATTTCCGGCGAAGGCCCTGCTGCGGGTGACGTGAAGGACGGATGATGACGATCGGGTCGATTGGTGCGGGGGTGATTTACGAGGGCGATCCGCTGGATTTGCTCGTGGTGGCTCCCCATCCCGACGATGCCGAGATCGGTGTCGGTGGCGTGATCGTCTCGGCGGTCTCGGCGGGTCGACGGGTGGGGGTATTGGAGTTGACCGACGGCGAGCCGACTCCGAGGGGAAGTGTCGAGCGTCGTGCGGCCGAGACGGCGGCGGCGACCGAGGTGCTGGGGTTGTCCTGGCGAGGCAACCTGGGCCTGCCCAACCGCAGCCTGCAGGCCGACCTCGCGGCGCGAGGCGGGTTGGCCGAGGCCTTTCGCTTGACCCGACCGGCAGTGATCCTGGCTCCCTACTGGGAGGACGCTCATCCCGACCACGTCGCTGCCAGCCGCCTGGTCGACGACGCTCGCTTCTGGAGCAAGCTGACCCGGACCGACATGGCCGGTGACCCGTTCTGGCCACCCCGGCTGTACCACTACTTCAGCATCCACCTGCGGATCCATCCCCGTCCCTCGTTCGTCTTCGACATCAGCGACCACATCGATGCCAAGATGCGGGCGATCGACTGCTACGAGAGCCAGGTGACCGAGGGCCGCAGCACCGAGTTTCCGACTCTGCTCGATGACATCCGCGACCGCAGCCGGTACTGGGGCTGGACGATCGGCCGGTCCTACGGCGAACCGCTGATCAGTCGCGAGGAGATCGGGGTCGGGGCCTTCGAGGCGATTTGCTGATGGACAGCGAGGGGACCAGCGGCGTGACTGTCGAGTTCTTCGGGATCGCCCGCCAGCGGGCGGGGCGAACTCGGAT
>CAUZRQ010000125.1:0-15370 GCA_963582065.1 Planctomycetota bacterium
GCAATTCTCACGACCACGGTGGACCACAAGACCGGAACAACGGTCGCACCCGGCGGTCGATTCAGGACGCCTTTCAGTCCTTTTATTCAACCGACTTGCCATCCAGATGCAAGCCGAATCCGACCTGTTGCCCGACGCGACGTGCCGTCGCGATCCTCGAGGAGTTCCGCCGCCCCGGACACCGGCCTCGATTCAATCGGGCACCTGCCACAGCCGGACCTTCTTGTCGCGCCCGGCTGAGGCGAGGCGTTTGCCGTCGGCGGAGAAATCGAGCGAATGCACGCTGAAGCCAAGTTGTCCACCAGAGTGACCCGGCAGGGTCGTTTTTAGTGCTCCGTCGGTGGTCGACCAGAGCTTGATCGGACCGTGACGTTCTCCGGAAGCCAGCAACAGTCCGTCGGGCGCATAGCCCAGCGACAGCACCAGTCCCTTGTGACCCTTGAGCACCGCCCGCGGCTTGCCGTCCTCGACCGACCAGGTCCTCACGATCGTGTCGAACCCGCCGGAGGCCAGCCGGTCGCCCTTGGGAGCAAAGGCCAGGGCCGACACCTGCTGACCACCGTGACCGGCAGGTTGCGACACCGCCTTGGCAGTCGCGGTGTCCCAGATGGTGATCTCGCCGGTTCGGCACCCGGTGGCCAGCCGGCGGCCGCTGCGATCGAACACCAGCGTGTCGATCCAGCTCTTGTGACCCGGCCACTTCCGGACAGCCACCAGCTTCGATCCGACCGTCTTGTCGAGCCGGTACAACCGCACGCCACCGTCACGCAGTCCACAACCCAGTTGGCGACCGTCGGGCGAGATCGTCACCATGCTGATCCGCTGGCCGGGCAGACCGTCCCACGACCGCTGCAGCTGGCCGGTCGACGGATCCCAGGCCTTCACGCTCCGCTGGCTGGCCGTCAGCAGCGTCTTGCCGTCGGGTGTGAACCGGATCGCCAGCACCCAGTCGGTGTGGTCTGTCAGTGTCAGTCGAGATGGTCCACCGGTGGGGTTCCACAACCGCACCGTTTCGTCCCAGCCACCACTGGCCAGTTGGCCGCCACCCGGAGCAAATGCGACCTGGGAAACGCTGTTGGTGTGACCGGAAAACTCAATCGGCTTCGGAGCCTGGGCGACCACGGTGGCCGACAGGACCATCAGGAGCAACGAGGTCTTGGTCTTCATTGGGACTTCCAGGAAGCGACCGACGCATCAAAGTTGGCTGACCGGAATATAACGTGCTAGGATAACCCGGCGAAAGCGCTCTTCTGCCACGCACCGCCGCCCGAGGCACAAATGTCCCCAACCGGTACCCCCACGATCCATCACGCCGGCTGGTCTCGTCGCGAGATCCTCCAGGCGGGCACACTGGGGTTGATGGGCCTGTCGATGTCCGACGTCGAGCGGCTGCGAGCCGAGTCGGGCGCGCCCCGCCGTCCCCGCGCGGTGATCTATGTCTTCCTGACCGGCGGGTTGGCCCAGCACGAGAGCTTCGATCCCAAGCCGGATGCCTCGCAGAACGTGCGGGGCGAGTTCACACCGATTCCCACCCGCACTCCCGGGCTGCAGATCTGCGAGCACCTGCCGTTGCTGGCCGACCGCAGCGACAAGTGGGCCCTGTGCCGCAGCGTCTCGCACGGTTGGAACGAGCACGTCCAGGGCACCTGCCTGATGCTGACCGGCCGCAGCCAGTTGCCGCCCAGTTTCAACAGCACGCCCAAGCCGTCGGACTTCCCCGGCATCACGGCGATGGGCGGACGCATGGTACCGGGCCGCAACGGCCTGCCTGGCGCGGCCGTCCTGCCCTACCCGATCAAGACCCCCGGTACCCTGGCCGGGCGAATGGGGCCCCGCTTCGACCCCTGGCTGCTCAAGGCGGCCAGCGACTGCAAGTGGTCGGGCGCCTGTCCCAACTGCTGGGATCACCAACGGCGTCCCGAGGCGCGGCACACCGGCTACCCGGTCTTTCGCGCCCCCAACCTCACGCTCGCCGATGGTCTCTCTCAGAACCGTATCGACAACCGCAAGGTGCTGCTGGGAGCCATCGAACGGCAGCAGCGTTTCCTCGATCGCTACGCCACCGTCAACAGCCTCGACCGATACCGCACCGGAGCACTCAGCCTGTTGACCTCCGGACGCGTCCGCCGTGCGTTCGACATCGAGAACGCCGACCCGAAGGCGCTGGATCGCTACGGCCGCAACCTGTTCGGCTATTCGCTGCTGATGGCCGCCCGGCTGGTCGAGGTCGGGGTCAGCATGGTGCAGGTCAATCTCGGCCGCGGCGGCTTCGACACGCACGGCAACGCGTTCGACCACCTCAAGAACCTGATGCTGCCGCCCACCGACCAGGCCCTCTCGGCCCTGCTCGACGACCTGGACCAGCGAGGCCTGCTGGAAGACACGCTGGTCGTCGCGGCCGGCGAGTTCGGCCGCACCCCCCGGGTGTTCAACCTGCCGCAGTACTACGAACTGCCCGGGCGGGACCACTGGGGGGCCGTGCAGAGTGTCTTCTTTGCCGGAGCCGGTGCCAGCGGCGGCAAGGTGATCGGATCCTCCGACGCCGACGGCGGACAGCCCAAGGACAACAAGCAGACTCCCGAGAACATGGCGGCAACGATCTACGACGCCCTGGGCATCGACCGACACGCCACCTGGGACGACAACCTCAAGCGTCCCCACGCCATCTACCACGGCAACCCGATCGAGGGGTTGCTGGCGTAGGTGCTAGCCGGCGCCCACCGGCGGCATCACCATCAACTCGTCATCGTCGGCCAGTTCGCGACCGCGGTCGCGTTCCATCTGGTTATTGACCATCACCAGGTGGACGAAGTTGCCCGGCACTTTCATCACGGCCAACGCGTCGTTGATCGTCGCCCCCTCGGAGAGTGTCAGCACGTCCCCCTCGGGCGACTTCTCCTTCAGGGCCGCCATCAGCTTCACGCGGATCTGCATCACTCAGCCGTCTCCACGTCGGCACCGCCATCGGTCGCCTCGGTCCCATCACCGGCTGCAGCAGCCTCGGCCGCGGCCGCCTCGGCGGCCATCGCCTTGGCCACCTCGGCCGCCTTCTCCATCGCAGCAGCCTTGGGAGAGATCAACTGGGCGTGCGAGCCGTCGACCGACGACTGCGGGGCCTGGCCACCGAAGTGGAAGCCCCTTGGCTGAGCCTTCTGGCCCAGCAGGGTCGTCTTGGCCAGCAACGCCGCCACGCCGGTGGCGATGTAGGCCCGTCGGACGTCGAAGGGGTTCTCCTTGAGGAATCCCTTCCAGCTCCCCAGGTCGGTCCGGGTCTGCATGATCCCCTTGACCATGCCGACATCGGTCAGCATGCCCAGGTCGTTGGCCTCGCCGACGAAGACCGCGCCGGTCATCTGGTCGCCGGTGAAGATGAACTTGCGGTAGATGTGATCGGCGGCATTGGAGATCGTCACGGCGTCGTCGGACGCATCGCCCCAGTTGCCGAAACTCGCATTCTGCAATCCGCAGACGTCCAGGATGTTCAGCGACAGGCTGCCGGGATACTCGGCGTCGTGCCCGGCCATGTTCGCTCCGGCGATGCGTCCGTGATCGACAGCCGTGGGCTGGATCGAATGAATCTCGTTGGCTCCACCCCCGAGCACCGGACCCTGGGCGGCATCGCCGCCGGCGTAGACACCCTCGGCACTTGTCTGGCATCGCGAGTTGACGATGATCCCCTGGTCGGTCTCGATCCCCGCCTCGGCGGCCAGGTCGGTGTTGGGCCGGATACCGATCGCCACGACCACCACGTCGGCCTCGACGGTTGCCCCGCCGTCCAGGGCAACGACCTTGCCGCCCCCCTCGCCGTCGGCGATCGACTCGACCGCCACTGAGGTATGCACGTCCACTCCCTTGGCTTCCAGCCAACTCTCGACCAACCCGGCGGCGTTGGCATCGAGCATCCGGGGCAGCACGTGGTCTTCTCGCTCGATGACCGTCAGGTTCCAGCCCCGCTTGTGCATCGCGTTGAGCATGATGAAGCCGATGAACCCGGCACCGATCATGGTCACCCGGGGCGACTCGCTCCCCTCGGCGGCCGCCAGCAGGCTGGCGGTGTGTTCGAGACTCCAGAGAGGCTGAACGCCGGGCTGGTCGGCACCGGGCACCGGCAGTCCCGCGGGAGCGGCACCGGTGGCGATCAGCAGGTTGTCGTATTCGACCGTGCTGCCGTCATCCAGTGTCACGGTGCGAGCGGCCGTGTCGATGCCGCTGGCCCGCTGGCCGATCTTCGCGTCGACACCCAATCGGCCGAAGTAATCGTCATCGGCGGTGTGAGTGTGCTCGCGGGGGACATTGCCGGAGAGCCAGTAAGGCAGGGCCATTCGAGAATGGGCCAGCTCGTCACTGATCAGCGTGATCGACGCCTCGCCGTTTCCGTACTGCCGGATCGTCTCGATCGCATTGGTGGCCACCGGGCCACCGCCGATGATGACATGCTTGGTCATGGTCAGTCGTTTCCTTGCTCGCGGCGACCGTCACGGCCGCCGGTGTCTGTCGGCCTCGTGGGCCTCACATCGACGCCAGGCCGAGTTCGGCCAGCTTCTTCTCGGTCGGCACACCCTCTTCGTCCCAACCCCGCTCCCGGTAATAGACCGGCAGCATCGCGTCCAGGTCGACGGTCACTCCCGCTGACGGGCCGTCGGTGTGAGGTTCATTGAGCAGCCGTTTGGGCAGGTTGTCGTCAGCCATGGTCAGGCCGGCCTTGATGTTCCACAACCGCTCCAGGTTCCAGGTCTTCTCGCCGATCGTCTCGAAGTCGTCCACCGTGTAGTCGACCCCCGTGGCCGCGGCGACCAGCGGAACAAACGTCTCGAGGACTCCGCCGGCAAATCCGGTGAACAGGCACAGGCCGGTGGCGTCGTGAGCCGTCGAGCGGTGCTGTTCGTGCACCACCCACTCGCTCTTCCCATCGGTCGTGTGCGGCGTGCTCTCGGATGTCTCGAACCCGGGCGTCCAGGCCCTGAGGTGACAGGCCCCGCGGTTGCAGGTGGCGTAAGCGATGCCCATGCCCACGAAGCCACGCGGGTCGTAGGCGGGAAATTCCTGGCCCTTGACCCCCATGAACACGTCGGGGTTCTCCCATTTCTCTCCCATCAGCTTGGCCCCTTCGGCCAGGTCATCACCGAAGCCCTCGCGGTAGGCGGTCGCCTCGGTCATCCGCACCAACGCCTCGGCCGATCCGAACTCCAGGGGCATCTCGACGTGCTCGTCGGTCAACGTCCCCTCCTGGTACAGTTCCATCGCGCTGGCCAGGGTCGATCCCATCGAGATCGGATCCATGCCCAGGTCGTTGCAGAGCCAGTTGGCTTTCAACACCGCATCGAGGTCGCCGACACCGGTGTCGGCTCCCAGCGCCCACGCCGCCTCGTACTCGGGTCCCTCCCCGGCCTGTTTCCAGTTCTTCGGGTGGGTGTTGACCAGGAACTTGTCGGAGTGTTCACCCAGTTCGCAGACGCGACCGCAGGCGATCGTGCAGGCGAAGCACGCCTTGTTGGCCGTCAGCCGGGTGTCGCGGATGGCATTCCCGTTGAGGTTCTCGGCCTCCTCGAACTGGCCCTGTTGGAAATTGCGGGTCGGCAGCCCACCGAAGGCCTGGGTCAGGTCGATCGTCGCGGCGGTCCCGAACATGCCGAAGGCTTCGTAGGTCGGGTTGACGATCATCTCACCCCGCATGTCCCACAGCGCCTTCATGAAGGCGTCACCGTCCGAGAGTTCGACGCCGCCGGTCCCTCGTACGGCGATCGCCTTCAGATTCTTGGACCCCATCACCGTGCCCACGCCGCTGCGGCCGGCGGCCCGGTGCTTGTCGTTCATGATGCAGGCGAACTTCACCAGGTTCTCACCCGCCGGACCGATGCAACAGGTCCGCAGGCCGGGGATCCCCAGTTCCTCGCGCAACCCGTCCTCGGTGTTGCCAACCGTCTTGCCCCACAGGTGCGAGGCGTCCCGCAATTCGGCGCGGTCGTCATAGATGAACAGGTACTTGGGCGTTTCAGACGCCCCCTTGATCAACACCAGGTCGTAGCCGGCGAACTTCAGTTCCGGCCCCCAGAACCCGCCCGAGTTGGAGGTGGTGATGCAGTTGGTCAACGCACCCTTGGTGACCACCATGTACCGCGACCCGCACGGAGCACAGGTGCCCGTCAGAGGTCCGGTAGCGAAGATCAGGACGTTCTCGGGAGAAAGAGGATCGACCGTGGGGTCCATTTCCTCGTAGAGGTAACGATCGGCGAGCCCGCGGCCGCCGATGTAGTCCTCCATCCACTCCTGCGGAATGTCCTCGGCGGCCGCCGTTCCGGCCGTCATGTCGACTCGCAGCAACTTGCCAGTCCAACCACCCATCGTCTTCTCTCCACTGCTGATGACACCCTGGGGCGTCGAGGTAATTTGATCCGTGAAGTCGGGACGCCTAGCTCGACGCGGCGACGTATTTCGAATTGACCTTCTCTGCCCACGGTTCGAACCAACCGCCTCCCTGGTCGGCAGCGACGAACTCGATCGCCGCCGTCGGGCAGGCCGCCTCGCAGGCCGGTTCGCCACCGCAGAGGTTGCACTTGCTGGCCATGCCGGTCGCCGGCAGCGTGTAGACGGTGCCGAACGGGCAGGCAATCGTGCACAGGTGACATCCGATGCACAGGGATTCGCTGACGATCTTCGCTCCGCTGTCGACGTCGATCCCGATCGCGTTGACCGGGCAGGCGTTCATGCACCACGCCTCGTCACACTGCAGGCAGGTGAACGGAGCGTAACTGGCCTCCTCGTCGAACACGTTGACGCGGATCAGCGACCGCGACGGTTGAAACGTCCCGGTCTGGACCCACGAGCAGGCGAGCTCGCACTGCATGCAACCGGTACACCGGTCGGGCACGATGTTCAGCATCATGGTCATCGAATGACCTCCTCGCGATTAGGCGTTCGACCGCAACAAAGAAATCCCGCGGCCACAACGATGCCACTTTGTACCCCCTGTCGGCCTGAAAGTCAAAATCGGTCCACACCCTTCCGGAAAACGCCGCTGCGTTGAGATCACGAGCGGTTCGCGTGAGAATGCCTGCCGCGACAACAGTGACGAAGACGACACGCACCGGTACCGCCAGACGGCGACGGTGCCCGTCCCCTCAACAGGAAGCCACCACCATGCGAGTCGACCAGGCCATCGCGGAGATCCTCAAGCGAGAAGGCGTCGAGCAGGTCTTCCTGTTCCCCTTCACCCCCATCCTCGAAGCGATCTCGGCCGCCGGCATCCGCCCGATCGTCGCCCGCCAGGAGCGGGTCGCCGAGAACATGGCCGACGGGTTCTCGCGGGTCAGCAACGGAAAGAAGATCGGCACGATCACCGTGCAGCAGGCCGCCGGAGCCGAAAACGCGTTCGCCGGCATCGCCCACGCCTACACCGACTCGAGCCCGGTCCTGTTCCTGCCCGGCGGCATGAACCTGATGGAGTCGGGCACACCGCCCAGCTTCAACGCCGTGCCCAACTACCGGGCCACCACCAAGTGGGCCGACCAGCTGCTGACCGCCGATTCGCTGCCGCAACGCATGCGACGGGCGTTCACCGCCCTGAGAACGGGGCGGCCGGGTCCGGTGATGCTCGAGATCCCGACCGACGTGGCCGTCGAGGAACTCTCCGGCGAACTGGACTACGCCCCGGTTGCCGCGGCCCGTGCGGGTGTCGATCCCGACGCGGTGCGCGATGCGGCGAAGCTGCTGCTGGCCGCCGAGAGACCGATGATCTGGGCCGGACAGGGTGTGCTTTACGCCGAGGCCACCACGGAGATGACCGCTGTGGCCGAATTCCTGGGCGCGCCGGTGATGACCACGCTGCTGGGCAAGAGCGCTTTCGACGAAACCCATCCGCTGGCGCTGGGTGCCGGGTCACACAGCTGCACCGACATGTCACTGGACTACCTGGACCGCTGCGACGCGATCCTCGCCCTGGGCACCAGCCTCACACGCTCGGTCTTCGCCCCCGACATTCCCGCGGGCAAGCGGATCGTCCACAACACCGTCGATCCCCGGGATCTCAACAAGCACTACATCGCCGATGTCCCGCTGCTGGGTGACTGCCAACTGGCCGCCGTCGCGTTGCTCGAGGAACTCAAGAGCCAGCTGGGTAACGAGGACGGGCGACCCGAGCGGGCCGAGGTCGAAGCGCACGTGGCCGGGACGACCGCCGCCTGGGACACCCGTTGGGCTGCGAAGTTCGGTACCGACGACACCCCGCTGAATCCCTACCGCGTGATGGCCGATTTCATCGCCATGACCGATCCGGCCCAGACGATCGTCACCCACGACTCGGGCAACCCCCGCGACCAGTTGATGCCGATCTACAAGTCAACCACCCCCCGGGGCTACCTGGGCTGGGGCCACTCGACGCAGCTGGGCTTCGGGCTGGGCGCGATCATGGGTGCCAAGGTGGCTGCACCCGAGAAGCTCTGCGTCAACTTCATGGGCGACGCGGCGATCGGGATGGTCGGGATGGACATCGAGACGGCGGTTCGCGAGGAGATCCCGATCCTGACGGTGGTGCTGAAGAACTCGGCGATGGGCAACTACGAAAAGCACATCCCCATCTCCGTCGAGAAGTACGGCACGAAATACCTGACAGGTGACTACGCCGACCTGGCCCGGTCACTGGGAGCCCACGGTGAACGGATCGAGCAGCCCGGAGACATCCGTGCCGCCTACGAACGGGCGATCACGGCCACCGGCGAGGGAAAACCGGCGTTGATCGAGTTCATCACCTGCGAGGAACCCGACATGGCGATCCCGGCCAGGGGATGATCATCAGCCGCTGCGGAGAATAAAGAGATGTCGCGTCGGGAATTTCGTCGATAGAATCGACGGCGTTGATCTCCCGCAGGACGTTTTCCTCCTCATGCTTCGTCTCCTGGGACACCGCCGTGAACTCTGCTCGGGCCCGACCCGGCGCGAGCTGCTCGAGGCGGGTGCGCTGGGGCTGGGCGGCCTGTCGCTGGCCGCGTTGCTGCGAAACAACGCGGCCCAGGCGGCCCCGGTGGCCGGAACCGACGCCGGCCTCGGCAAGGCCAAGTCCTGCATCGTGCTGTTCCTCTACGGAGCCTGGAGCCAGCAGGACACGCTGGACATGAAGCCCGCCGCCCCGGCCGACATACGAGGCGAGTTCTCCCCGATCTCGACGGTGCTGCCGGGCGTGCAGATCTGTGAACACCTGCCGCGGCTCTCGAGGTGGCTCGACCGCACCACCCTGGTCCGCTCGATGACGCACTCGCACCCCACGCACTGCGTCGCCTACGCACTCTCGGGCATTCCCCAGAACCCGCTCCGCGACCCGCGTGACTACTGGCCGTTCCTGGGTTCGTCGCTCGACTACCTCTGGGACCGCACTCCCGACGACCGGACACCTCGCGGGATTCCCCGCAACATGTGCCTGCCATGGGAACTCAACAGCCGCAGCCGCAACCGCAGCCACCGGGGCCTGACGGCGGCGTGGCTGGGCAGCCAGTGGGAACCGATCTACGGCCAGTTCGACGGCAGGGCGACCCGGGAGGCCGGTCACCCGTCGGCCGACGGGGGCAAGGCAATCCGCAGCCGGTTCGATCCCCACGACGGGATTACCCCCGAGAGCACTTTTCGAGTGATGGCGCCGACGGTGCTCGAACTGGCTCCCAAGGTCAAGCTCGCCCATAAGGTCGCCCAGACCGGGCTCGACCTTCCCGAGGGAGTCAGCATCGATCGATTGAACCGTCGTCGCGGACTGCTCGAACAATTCGACCGATCGCGTCGTCACCTCTCGGCCACTCGCCGGGCCGAGGAGCTGGATCACTTCCAGCAGATGGCCTTCGACATGCTGACCAGCGCCGATTGCAGCCGCGCGCTGGATGTCACTCAGGAATCGACGCCGATCCGCGACCGTTACGGCTACACGCTGTTCGGCCAGGCCACCCTGGCTGCCCGGAGACTGATCGAGGCCGGTTCACGGATCGTGACGGTCTACTGGGACGAGTTCGGTCCCGAGAACACCGGCTGGGACACTCACGTCAACAACTTCCCCCGTCTCAGGGAAGGCCTGTGCCCCACGCTCGACCAGGTCTACACGGCCTTGCTGGAAGACATGGAACAGAGGGGAATGCTCGAGGAGACAACCGTTCTGTTGATCAGCGAGCACGGCCGCACGCCCAGGATCGGCAACAAGCCCGGCGGAGCCCGCGAGCACTGGAGCTACGCCTACAGCGGACTGTTCGCCGGGGCCGGCATCCGCCCCGGCCAGGTCATCGGAGCGACCGACAAGCACGCGGGCTACCCGGTCGAGCGACCCCTGAATCCCAAGGACATCCTGTCGACGCTGTACCACCTGCTGGGATTCAACGTCGAGGCCACCCGCACCTACGACAGCCTCGAAAGACCGCACTTCTTGCTGCCCCACGGAAACGTGGTGCCGGAAATGCTGGCGTAGTCGGCCGACGGGAGTGCGAAACCGCCGCCGGTCTCTTCTAGGCCAACAACTCGTCGACCACACGGGCCCCGGTCACCTCGGGATCGGTCAGACGCTCGGGACGACCGCTGTGACGGTACGCCAGCCGACGGTGGTCCAAGCCCAGTTGTTGCAGGATGGTGGCGTGCAGGTCGGACACGCTGACACGACCCTCAACCGCCGCGTACCCGAAATCGTCGGTCCCACCGTGAACGTGTCCGGCACGAAACCCGCCGCCGGCCATCCACAGGCTGAACGCATTGCGGTTGTGGTCCCGGCCGTCCTTCGCCTCAGAAATCGGCAACCGGCCGAACTCGCCGGTCCACATCACGATCACGTCGTCGAGCAACCCCCGCCGCTTCAGGTCCTTGACCAATGCCGCGCTGGGCCGATCCGTCTGCCGGCAGATGTTGGGCAGATCCCTGGGCAGGTTGTTGTGATTGTCCCACGGCTGAGAGCTGGGAGAAACCGGCGGGAACACCTGCACGAAGCGAACACCCGCTTCGACCAGCCGCCGGGCCATCAGCACCCGCGACCCGTATGCCGCGGTGACCGGGTTGTCCAGCCCGTACAGTGCATGCGTCTCCTTGGACTCCTGCTTCAGGTCCAGCGCCGACGAGGCCACCAGCTGCATTCTCGCAGCCAGTTCGTAGTTCTGGATCCGGGCTTCCAGTTCGCTTTCACGCGGGTACCGCCGCTGGTGACGACGGTTCAGCTTCTCCAGCAAATCCAATGACCGACGTCGCCCCGCCGGCCGCGTGCCCGGCCGCGGCGAGAGGTAATGCACCACGTCGCCGGCGCTGTTGAACTCCGTCCCCTGGTACACCGCCGGCAACCATCCACTCGACCAGACCATCTTCCCCGAGGTGTTGTAGCCCTTGGGGCTCCGCAACACGACGTATCCCGGCAGGTCGTCCCGCTCGGTCCCCAGCCCGTAGCAGATCCACGAACCCATCGCCGGCCGGCCGGGAAACGTCTTGCCCGTCTGCATCATCGAGATCGCAAACGGGTGGTTGTTGTGCCCGGTGTGCATCGAGCGGACCAGGCAGATCTCGTCGGCGATCGAGGAGGTGTGCGGAATCAGCTCACCCAGCCGCATCCCGCACTCGCCCGCCTCGTAGAACGTGAAAGGCGACTTCAGCAGGACGTTGTTGTTGTCCAACTGGAAAGTCTCTATCTCCTGGCTGGGCACCTTGCCGTGCTGCCGCGTCAACTCGGGTTTCTCGTCGAAGAGATCCATCTGCGACGGACCACCGTTCTGGAACAGCTGGATCACCGCCCGGGCCCTCGGCTTGGCGTGACCCGGACGAGGCACCAGGTCTTCGGGCTCGTGCTCCGCCGCCAACAACCCCTCGCGCTGCAACATCCCCGCCAGCGCCAGCGTGCCGAAACCGGCTCCCGCCTCGGACAGCATCCAGCGTCGGGTACCCGGTCGACCGGACCAGGATGTCGTCGCACCGCTCACGATCGTCTCCATCGCACAACCGATTCTTGAGTGTCAGGGAACATACAGGAATTCATTGGTGCACATCAGCATCTGGCAGAGATCACGCAATGCGTCCTTGCCGATGGCATCGGCGGCCTGGTCGATCAGGAACTGACGACAGGCAGCCAGTTCCTCGGCGGCCGGTTCTCGCGCCAACGACAATCGGTACGCCCAACTGATCTGGACCGAAGAATCGTCCGGGGCCCGCTGCCTGACCCGATCGGCCATCGCTGCGGCCTGGTCGACCACGAATTGACTGTTGAGCAGGGCCAGCGACTGCAGCACGGTCGCCGATTGCGGCCTCTTGGTGCAATTGACCGGGACAATCGGCGAATCGAACAGCTCCAGGAACCTCAGCGGGTAGACCCGCCGGGCCAGCAGGTAGACGCTGCGACGGTTGACACTGGTCGGCATCGGCCCCGGCTTGGCCGTCGACAATCCGTTGGTGGGAGTCGTCAGCATCACCGGCTTGCCGCCGGGAGTCGGATCGAGCTGCCCCGAGACGGCCAGCACCGAATCGCGAACGATCTCCGCCTCGATCCGCCGCAGGTTGGCTCGCCACAACAGCCGATTGGCCGGATCCACGGCCACCGCACGGCCGTCATCGGCCGGATCGCGGTACGACGCCTGGCGGTAGGTTGTCGAAAGCATGATACGACGGTGCAGGTGCTTGAGGCTCCAGCCGTGTTCAACGAAATCGACGCTCAGCCAGTCGAGCAACTTCGGATGGCTGGGTTGACCGCCGTTGAGTCCGAAGTTGCCCGGGGTCGCGACGATGCCGGTGCCGAAGTGATGGTGCCATGCGCGGTTGACGATCACCCGAGCCGTCAACGGGTGATCCGGACGGGTCAGCCAACGGGCCAGCGACAGGCGGCGACCGCTGCTGCCCGCTCGAGCATCCTCTGGACGGGTCGCCGACTCGGCCCGGTCCGTCGCCAGCACCTCGAGGAATCCCGGAACGATCGGTATCCCCGGCTTGTTCCACTCGCCCCGCCGCAACATCCTCGACGGCGAGTCAGCGCCCACGTCCCACAGGGCCTGGATCTTCCCGTAACTCCGCCTGGTCGCACCCAGCTCGGCCATCTGCCGCTTCAGGTCAGCCGCGCGAGCAACCACGTCCGCCTGCCCGGGGGTTTTCTTCGCGGCCGCCTCGACGATCTTCAACTTGTCGCCAAGCGTCTTGAGCCGGGCGGCAACCGACTTGTTGTGAGTGTCGATCTCAGCCTTTTCCGCCACCGAGACCGTATTCAGAAACCGATTCTGGGGCTTCTTCCAGTCGTGGACATTCAACGCAGGCTCGAAACACGCCATGAAGCGGTAGAAGTCGCGCTGCGGAATCGGGTCGTACTTGTGACTGTGACACCGGGCACATTCCAGAGTCAGTCCCATCAGGCTCGAAGACACAGTTTTCATCAGGTCAAACAGGACGTCGTAGCGTTCCTTGACCCCGTACTGCGCCTCGCTGGTCGGATCCTCGACGTTGCGCAGAAACCCGGTCGCGATCAGTTTCTGCTGCACCTCGGGCGTCCACCGCTTCAGCTTGTCCCACGCCACCAGTTCGTCTCCGGCGAGTTGCTCGATGACGAATTGGTCCCAGGGCATGTCCTGGTTGTGAGCTGAGATGCAGTAATCCCGGTACCGCCACATGCCCTCGTTTAAGTAGATCGTCGCCGCGTCACCGTCGAAGAGTCGCACGTCCACGTAACCGGCAGCATCCATCCAGTGGCGTCCCCACCGTTCACCGTACTGGGGATGAGCCAGCAGTCGGTCAACCAACCGGCCGAAAGCCCCGGGACGGTCGTCGGACAGGAACGACTGCTGCAGGTCCGGTGATGGCGGCAGCCCCAGCAGGTCGAGGCTGGCGCGTCGAAGCAACGCCGACCTCTCCGCATCGTCGGCGAACCCCAGCCGGCTGGCTTCGAGCCGGCCCAGGACAAACACATCGACCGGTGACCTGACGCGGTCGGCAGCCTTCACCTCCGGCAGCCGAGACCGTCTCGGTTTCCGGAACGCCCAGTGCTTCCGATCCTTAGCGGTCACCAGGCTCAGCGGTGGCACATCCCCGGGATCCTCATCGGCCGGCGCACCGGCCAGGATCCAGCGCCTGAGCATCAACCGTTCGGTGCCATTCAGTGTCGTTTCCCCCTTCGGGGGCATCTCACCCGCGTCGACCAGATGCATGAGAAAGCTCAAAGCCGGCTTCCCGCGAACAATCGCCGGACCGCTCTCGCCACCGGCGAGCAAACCGGCCAATGTCCGCAGATCGAGCTGTGATTCGCGGGAATCCTTGCCGTGGCAACCGACGCAATGCCGTACCAGCAACGGGCGGATCGACTTCTCGTAACTGGCCACCTCGGGCAGCCTGGCACCGTGGACGGTCAGTTTGGCGACCAGCCGCGTGGCGTCACCGTGGTGCGGATTGCCGGAACCGTCGGCCAGCGAATCGGCGATGAAATAGACGAATTCGCCCGGACGGACCACCAGGTCCTTCAGGTGAAACCGCCCGTGCTCGCTGGGAGTCCCGAAGTCCGCGTGCCCTTTGGCCAACGACACTCCTTTGAATCCCTTTTCGAGATTCGCCGCCGGGCCGCGCTGGACATACCAGTTGATCTGGGAGTTCTTTCCGCAGCAGTTCTGGGCATGCTGGAACTCGCCCCGGATCTCCAGCCTCCCCGCCACCGGGCTCCGCCAGCCAATGACGATCGCGTGATCCGGGCCGGGTGCGATCAACACGTCACCGGCCTTGAAGTTGACTCCGATGTTCTGGGCAGCGGTGTAGCGTCCGGCGAACGGTGCCAGCGCGGGACCCAGCTTGAAGGTCCAGGCCTGAACCGGGGCACTGAACAGCCCGTCGCCACGGAGCTTCAGCAGCGTGTACCGGCCGTCACGATGCCACGTCCGCGATCCGATCGGACCGGTCGATCGAGTGGTCCGCAACAGGTGCCAGACCGACGAGTGCCCAAAGAGATCCGCCTGAGGATTCTGCGACCCCTTCTGTGCCTGCAGCTGCTGTTCGAAATCCCAGGTCACCGACGGAGAGCCCGACTTCGGGGCCGTCGGCTTCGATTCCTCGGCCCGGACAGTGACACAGGCCACCACCAGCACGGCCCAACACCACGCCACAGCTTGCATGACTCTTTTCATCACGGCACCATTGTAACGGTGTGACAGAGCTGTCACACGCCGTCCCCGACAGCCCCCCACCAACGAGCCTCACCCATGACGCCCTCAACTTTCGGCTCCCTCTCCCGCCGCCAGTTCCTCCAGGCTTCGACCGTGGCCGCGGCCACGACGGCCATCACCGCAACCACCGGTTCGGCCAAGCCCAGTCCCGGACCGAAGGTGCGAACGGTCCTCGGGCCGGTCGACGCCTCCGAGCTGGGAGTGACGTTGATGCACGAGCACGCCCCGGCCATCGACTGGGCGGAGTT
>CAUZRQ010000126.1:0-15201 GCA_963582065.1 Planctomycetota bacterium
AAGACGGCGATCCCGGGCGTCACCTACGGATCCACCTTCGAAAAACTGGCCGCCCTGGCCGATCGCACATCGATTGTCCGCTCGTTCGTCACCGGTGACGGCCGACACGACATCAAGCCGGTTGTCGGCAAGAGCACCTTCGGCGGGAACCTCGGCTCGATCTACTCACGGATCGTCGGCCAGAACCGCGGCGACAACGGCATGCCGACCAACGTGCTGCTGCTGCCCAAGGCGGTCGACGACAAGGCGATGCCCGGAGTCACGCAGTTCGGCAAGTTCGACTCGACCGGTACCATCGGCTCAGCCTTCCAGCCCTTCACGCCCAGCGGCGGAGGTGACCTGAAGGCGGACATGAAGTTGACCCTGCCGATGAATCGCCTGACCGACCGCCGCGGCCTGCTGACCCGCCTGGATCGACTCAAGAGATCCTTCGACGGCAACGGACGTCGCGAGGGCCTGGACCGGATCCGCGAGCAGGCATTCAACACGATCCTCGGTGGCGTCGGCGAAGCGTTCGACCTCTCCAAGGAAGATCCCCGCACAATCGCCCGTTACGACACCAGCAAGCTGGCACCGGAGGCCGGTACCGACCCGCGATGGAACAACCGCAAGCGGTACCGCGACAACGGCAACACGCTGGGCAAGCTGATGTTGCTGGCCCGCCGCCTGGTTGAACGGGGCTGCGGGTTCATCACCGTCACCACCAACTTCGTCTGGGACATGCACGCCGACGTGAACAACGCCGACGTGATCACCGGCATGAACTACATGGGCGTCCCCTTCGACCACGCCGTCTCGGCATTCCTCGAAGACATCCGCGACCGGGGCCTGGAAGACAAGGTGCTGCTGGTCTGCTGTGGTGAGATGGGACGCACGCCGCGGATCAACAAGAAAGGTGGCCGCGACCACTGGGGCAACATCGCCCCGCTGATGCTCGCCGGCGGTGGACTCGAAATGGGCCAGGTCATTGGACAATCGACCCGCAACGTCGGCGAACCGCTGACCACGCCCTACCGCATCGACAACCTCGTCGGCACCATCTTCAACACGCTGTTTGACATCGGTGAGTTGAGGCTCAACCAGGGCGTCCCCCGCGACATCGCCCGCGCGATGGAAACCTACCAGCCGATTCCAGGCCTGCTGTAGGGTCCGCTGCCACGACGGGGTCAAGCCAGCAACGCATCCACCACGTGCGCCTCTTCCACGCCGGTCAGCCTCTGGTCCAACCCCTGGAACGGATACGTCAACCGCGTGTGATCCAGCCCCAGGCAGTGCAGCATCGTGGCATTCAGGTCGTTGACGTGCACCGGCTTCTCGACCACGTTGTAACAGAAGTCATCGGTGCGGCCGTATTCGATCCCACCCCGGATTCCGCCTCCGGCCATCCACAGGCTGTAACACCGACCGTGGTGATCTCGACCGTAGTTGCCCGGTGAGATCTTTCCCTGGGCATAGACGGTCCGGCCGAACTCGCCACCCCAGACGACCAGGGTGTCCTCGAGCATCCCTCGCTGCTTCAGGTCCTTCACCAACGCAGCGGCCGGCTGATCGGTGTCCCGGGCCTGGCCACGCAGCGCCTTGGGCAAACCCCCGTGCTGGTCCCAGCCGCGATGGAACAGCTGAATGAACCGCACACCCCGCTCGGCCAATCGGCGAGCCAACAGGCAATTGGCCGCGAACGTCCCCGGGGTCTTCACCGCCGAACCATATCCCTCGAGCGTCGACCTGGTCTCGTCCGAGACGTCAACCAGGTCGGGAACCGAGGCCTGCATCCGGAAGGCCATCTCGTACTGGGAAATCCGTGTCTCGATCTCGGGATCGCCCACCTGCCGCTGCTTCAGGCGATTCAGTCGGCCCAGTCCGTCGAGCATCGCCCGGCGTCCGGCTCGATCAACCCCCGGCGGATCGGCCAGGAACAGCACCGGATCCCGACCCCGCCGAAACCTCACTCCCTGGTGATCCGACGGCAGAAAGCCACTGCTCCACAGCCGCGAGAACAGCGGCTGGCCACCTGGCCGACCGGTCCCCTGTGAGATCAACACCACGTACGACGGAAGATCACGACTCTCGCTGCCCAACCCGTAACTCAACCAACTGCCCATGCTCGGCTTGCCCAGTTGCTGGGTGCCGGTATTCATCATCGTGATGGCCGGGTCGTGGTTGATCGCCTCGGTGTGTACCGACTTGACCAGGCAGATCTCATCGGCAATCGATCCGATGTGCGGCAACACCTCACTGAGATACCGGCCGGATTCTCCGTGTTGTTTGAAGGCCATCACCGTGCTGACACACGGGAAGCTGGTCTGCTTATGAGTCATCTCGGTCAGCCGCTGGCCCTGGCGGATCGAGTCGGGCAGTTCCTTTCCGTGGTGACGGGCCAGTTGCGGCTTGTAGTCGTAGAGGTCGATGTGGGAGGGGCCGCCGGACTGGAACAGGTAGATCACCCGCTTGGCGCGAGGCGGAAAATGCGGTCCGGATGCCACGTGAGCTGCCTCGGCCGATTCCGACCGACCCAGGCTCGCCAGCGCCGCTGCAGCCAGGCCGCCGGCCGTCTGCGAGAACAGCGCACGGCGGTTGATGGCAACCGAGGGGAATCGCGGCGGTCCACTCACGTCGGCTACTCCCTGGTAATCGCTTCGTCGGTGTTGAGAAGAACACTGCACAGCGCGGTCCACGCCGCCTGCTCAACTACGTCCACTCGCTTGTCAATCGGCGAGGCACCCACTCCGAGCAACTCCCTGGCCGCCGCCGGTCGAGACCGGAACCGAGTCCGCTGGTCAGCGAGCAGCGAGACCAGGGTCTCGAGTTCCTCGGTCGCCGGTCGCCGTGCGGTCACGCTGGCGAACAGCCACTCGATTCGAGCCACTTCGTTGTTGGCGTCCCGGACCAGGGCCCGCACCGCCAGTGCACGAGCCGCCTCGACAAACGTCGGGTCGTTCATCAGCACCAGGGCCATCAGCGGCGTGTTGGTCCGCTGCCGCCTGGTGGTGCAGATCTCTCGAGTCGGAGCGTCCAGTGCGAACATGTTCGGCGGCGGCACCGAGCGTTTCCAGTAGGTGTAGAGACTGCGGCGGTAGAGTGCAGCTCCGCTGTCCTGCACGTACGGACGATTCGAGGTCTCCTTCCAGAGACCCGATGGCTGGTACGGCTTCACACTGGGACCGCCGATCCGTTCGACCAGCAGCCCGCCGTTGGCCAGTGCCCCGTCACGAATCAGCTCGGCCGGCAACCGGAACCGCGATGCCCGGGCCAGCAGCCGGTTGTGGGGATCGCGAAGCCACGCCTTTCGGGTCAACGCTGACGACTGGCGGTAGGTGGCCGAGGTGACAATCCGCCGCAGCAGGGCCTTGGTGTCCCAGCCGCTGCGAACGTAGTCCACGGCCAACCAGTCGAGCAGCCGGGGGTGGCTGGGCTGCTCACCCTGGGTGCCGAAGTCCTCGCTCGTCTCCACCAGCCCGACTCCGAAGGCCATCTGCCATAGGCGGTTGACCGCCACGCGAGACGTCAGCGGATGATCGGCGTCGACCAGCCAGCGGGCCAACCCCAGCCGATTGGCCGGAGCATCCACGGGCAACTGTGGCAGCACCTCGGGCACACCCGGCTCGACTGCCTCGCCATGCTGATCGTATTGGCCACGCATCAACACGAAGGACTGCCGGGGCTTCTTCAGGTCCTGCATCACCATCACCGTCGGCCGGTCCTTGCTGTAGGCCGCCAGTTCGCTGCGGCGACGCGAGAGACGATCGACCAGCGAACGGTACTGCCTGTCGTGCAGTTCCAGGTACCCGAGCGTCAGGGCCTTCCGTTGCTCGGGTGTTCGCTTCTCGGCAGCGATCGCCAGGATCTCGGTCAGACCATCAGCACCGGCCAGGGCTTTCACCTCAACGGCTGAGAGTGCCCGAGAGTAGATCCGCAGGTCATCGAGGGCTCCATCGAGGATGCCGCTGGGGTTGCGACGACCCAGGTGCAGCGGCCTGTCGGTCTTGATCGTCCCGGTCAGCGAATTCCGCGTCGAACCGACCTTCTGTTTCTGTCCGTTGAAGTACAGCGAGATGCCTTCCACGCGACTCGAGCCGTCATACGTGACGAACACGTGAGTCCACCCGTCGGTGGGGAGCTTGCTGGTCGACTTGACGTACATGGCGTTGGACGGCCACGAGTGAATCATGTGCACTTCGGCGTGCCCACCCGACAGGAACACGTCCCAGCCTCGGTAGGCCGCCGCGTCGTCCATCCGCGAGACGATCGCTCCGGTCTTGGCGCCCAGCACCCAGCCTCCGTAGGAGAACGAATCGGTGCGTTCGAATCCGGCCGTGTCGCCGAGGGAGGCGTAGGTCTTGCCGGCCAGTTTCAGGCCGCCGCCCAGCTTGCCCGAGACCCACTGCGGCGGACCCACCAGGGACGCCATCAACGAACCGCCAACAGAAATCGACCCCCCCTTGCCCTCGTCCAGTCGACAATGCACCGCCAGGCCCGACGTCGACACCATCGGCCCTTTCTTCGGCTGCTTGTCGAGTGACTTTTCCCAGCGGGCGACCAGTTCTCCGCCCTCGGCCAACCGCGCCTGCCGCTGCCGCACCAGGAGATCGATCGCCGATTTCAACCGTTGCTCAACTGCCTCGCGGTCCAGCGGCACCACCTCGATCAGCGGATCCACGTTGCCCGCCCTGTTCTCGACTCCCTTGTCGGTGACCGAGTTGAAGTAAGCAAAGAAGCGGTAGAAGTCCTGCTGCGAGAACGGGTCGTACTTGTGGTCGTGACACTGCGCGCAGGCCAGCGTGAGCCCCATCCAGGCCGTGGCCGTCGTTCGGACACGGTCCAGCACGTACTCGACCCGGTATTCCTCGGCGATCCCCGAGGCAGTCACGCCGTGATTGCGGTTGAACCCTGTCGCGGTGATCTGCTGCGGCGTGGGTTTCGGCAACAGGTCACCGGCAAGCTGCTCGATCGTGAATCGATCAAAGGGCATATTGTCGTTGAGCGCCCGGATCACCCAGTCGCGCCACGGCCACATGTCGCGGTGATAGTCCTCGTGGTACCCGTGAGTGTCGGCGTACCGTGATACGTCCAGCCACTGGATCGCCATCCGTTCGCCGAACCGGGGCGAGGCCAACAGGCGATCGACCAGGCGGCCGTAGGCTCCCGGACGTCGATCGGCCACGAACGCCTCGACCTCCGCCACGCTCGGAGGCAGGCCCAGCAAATCCAGTGATAGCCGGCGGATCAACGTGCGGCGATCCGCCTCCGGCGATGGACTCAGGCCCTCACGCTCCAGCCGCGCCAACACGAACCGATCGATCGCAGCACGGGGCCAGTCCGAATTGCGAACCATCGGAGGCTGGGCCGCCCGCGGAGGTACAAACGACCAGTGCCGGTCGAATTCCTCTTCCTCCGCATGGACCATGCCACCGCAAAGGGCCAGCAGGCAGACAAAGCTCAGGCAACGAAACAACACGATGCGGTTTCCGAAAGCGGGACCAGAGTTGTATTGCGTGAGAAACAACCTGTCATTCCGAGCAAACCGAGGAATCTCAAGCCTACAGAATCAACAACCGCCTGAGATCCCTCGCGGGGCTCGAAATCACAGTTGCCACCCCCGCCAACTAGTGCTGAAACAAGAATTCCTTGCTGTTGAGAATCGCCCACTGGATGTCTTCGTGAGCCTCCAGGCGGTTCTTCACCAGCTTGCCGACATACTCCCGCGCCGTCTTCTTCTCCTCCTCGGTCGGCAACCGGCTGTAGGCCGCGAGGTAGACATCCTCGACAATCTGTTCGTCGGTCCAGCCCTTTTCGATCTGGATCCGGAAGCGGTTCTTCTGGTGGGTCACCTTGTTGTTGATCAGGTTTCCGTTGGCCAGGACTAGGAACTGCGTCAGGTTCGAACCGGTCTCGCGTTCGCAGTCGCAGGAGGTCTCACGCTTGGGGGTCCCGTAGACGTGCAGGAAGGCTGGGGCGTCTTCGGGTGAGGGCAGTTGAGTGGCCCGGGTCCCCTCGGGCAGCTTGCCGTAGACCTGGGGGATACCGGTTACCTGGCAAATCGCATCCAAGATCTGCTCGGCGGTCATGCGACGGACCCTGGCATGAGAAAACGACTGGGTGTCGCGGCGATTTTTCTCGGTCGCCAGCGAATCACGCTGGTAGGTGCGGCTTTGCAGGATCAATCGCAGAATGTGCCGGCGGTCGAACCCCGACTTGCGGAACTCGGCCTCGAGCCAGTCGAGCAGTTCGGGATTGGCCGGCGGATTGGACGCCCGGAAATCGTCGGCCGGCTCGATGATGCCCACGCCCCAGACCCACGCCCACAACCGGTTGACCTCGACACGAGCAAACAGTGGGTTGTCCGCCCCGACCAGCCACTTGGCCAGAACTACTCGCCGATCCGACTCGGCGTCTGCGATCGGCGCCGGGCCGGTCATCGGCAGCCACGGCACCGCCGGCTGGCCGCTATTGGGGTCGTTCAACTCGCCACGTCGTGAGACCCACACCACCAGATTGCCGCTCTTGTCGGGCTTGGTTCTCTGGATCCGGTTGAAAAACGCCGCGATCCCGTAGTAATTCGCCTGGGTCCAACGCTCGTACGGATGGTTGTGACACTTCGCACATTGGATTCGGATCCCCAGGAAGTGCCGGGCTGTCGTCTGGGTCGCGTCATCGGTGTCGGACGCGACACGGAAGTAGTTCGCAGCCGGGTTGCCGAACGTGTCGCCCTGGGAGGTCAACAGGTCGGTGACAAACCGGTCGTAGGGTCGGTTGTCACGAATCGAGGCCACCAGCCAGCGGTGGAACTTGTCGACACCCCGAGTGCCCAGCTGCTTGCGAGTCACCCGGAACAGGTCGGCCCACTTGCCGGCCCAGAACAGCGCATGATCGTCGCTGACCAGCATCCGTTCGATCAACCGGTTCCGCTTGTCGGGCCGCTTGTCGGCCAGGAACTCGTGAGTCGCCTCGACGGTGGGCAGCAACCCGGTGACATCCAGCGACACGCGACGCAGGAACTGGCCGTCGCTGCTCCTGGGCGACGGCGGAACCTGCAACACCCTCAGCCGCTGGTGCACCAACCGGTCGACCTCGTTGGACGACTCGGGATTCGGCCAAACAAAACCCGGCCGGTTCTCAATCATCGTGATCCGTGCGGCCTGCATCTGGTCGAGGTAGCGAATCAGGATCCCCACCTGCCCGGTCCCCGATCCGCTCACCAGCCCACGCCGGTCCACCCTCGCCAGGCCCTCGTTGGAACTGGTGAAGACGGCCAGGTGAGTGATGTCGCGAGAACTGCCGTCTGAAAAATGACCAACCACGCGCAGTTGCTGCGAGGTGGCCGGTGCCTTCACCACGCGATCGACAGGAAACACCTCGGTCCGCACACATCTCGGAGTCTCCGTGGCATCGGGGCGACATCCCTGGCCGATCCACTCCCGGATCAACTCGCAGGCCGGATCCTCGGGCTTCAACTGCTGCCCACCACCGTGTGCCACCCGCATCAGCGGCTTCCGCAGCAGCAGGCTCTGGTCCGGATCAACCGTGTTGGTCCGCCGACCGAATTGTTCCCGGATCAAGGTCTGGACATCCAGCCGCGGATCAAAGCCACGCAGCGAAAGCCGAAACCCACCCTTTCCACTGGGTGCCCCGTGGCAACCACCGGAATTACAACCCTGTTTCGAAAGAGCCGCCAGCAGGCCGAATTCGAAACCCACTCGCGGCGGACGACTGAACCGTGAGACCTGCACACCAATTCGTACATTCAATTTGCCGACGCTGACGTTCAAGCTTGTCCGACCGTCGCCCCGAGCACTCACGCGGCCAGCTGAGACCGACGCGACCTCCCGCGAGTCGACAGTGATCTTGGCCCGTCCCGTCACATCGACAACCGAACCGTCGGACCGCACTCCGCTGACCACCAGTTGCACGCGGTCCAACCGACCCACCAGATGGATCTGGGCCGGCTGCACGTCCAGCTTCTCGAGCGGCCCGCCTTGCACGACACCCGCGAAGGCAGCCAGCACCATCGGTACCCAGTGCGTTGTGGATCGAATGCTCACCGGCATCATTGTCCTACACTCAGAAACACCGTGCCATCCAACTCGGAGGGCACAAACGTCATCCCGCCCAGGCCGCTCCGTAGAGCGTTCACCGTGCTCGCCGACGCCCGAACCGTCTTGGCAGGCTCCTTCGACTTCGGTGCGGGTCGAGCAATCCGGATGGTTGTCAGGTGCGAGAAGACCCCGTTTTTCTCGAGCCTCAGCACGCTCTTGCCCCGAGGAAACTTGACCAGCCCCTCGTTGAACCAGCGAGCCGTGTTCACGTTCCAACTGCCGGTCGTCCGGGTCATGATTCCGCCACCAACGACCTTGCCATTGAGTTTCATCGAGGCGACCCGAGCGGCCAGGGCGGCATACTTCAGCAACACCAGGTACTCACCCGCCTCGGGCAACTCGACGTCGTACTCGGCGTAATTCAACCCACCCTTGTTGTCGCTGATGAAACCGTCGAACTTGCCCAGGTCGCCACGGCTGTATTCCAGCGAGGACCTTTCGACCACGGTCACACCCTCCGCCGGAGGCTCCAGCAACCCCTCTCCGACGATCTTCAACCCGATCAGTCCGCCCGCCCCGCCCACCGCAGCCACCGCAGCCACCGCAGCCACCGCAGCCGGTTTCAGGTTCTTGGGAAGCGAGATCGTCAGCATGGTTTCGTTCTTGCCGGCAGCGATCTCGGCTCCGGCCAATTCGACATCCGGTCCCAACCCCTCAACACCCAGCCTGATCGCACCGGTGAAGTTTCGTCGCACGGCGGTCACCTTCAGCGAGACCTTGCCACCGGGCTTGGCATGCAGCCGTTCGTGACCGGCCGAGAGCGAAAAACCCCGGTCGACGAACCGGCAATCCAGCTGGTAGCCAAACGACAGCCCGCCCCTCCGCTGCAGTTCCTCGACCATCAGCCACGCGGACATGTCCGAACCGGTGGTATGTTCGAGCGTGGTGCGGGTCGAGATTGCTGGAGACACCTCGACCAGCATCTGACCCTCCGCATCCACCAACCGCATGTACAGTCGCCCGGCCAAGCCCAGCGAGGCGGTGTGGCCGACGACCTGAAGCCGACGACCCTTCTTCAACGACACGCGGTACCAGTCGCGGTCAGCGGACTTTTCGAATCGGCCACTCACCCGCCCCCCCTCGGGCAACTCCAGGGACTGCTCGCGTCGATCGTTCGGCTCGCGTTCCACCAGCACGTCGCCAGCAACCACCTCGACCGACAGCAGCGACCGGCCCCCTCCGGAACCCGCCGGACCACCGACCCAGGTCGTGCCCGGAGGTGTCGATGCCGGCAGGGTCAGCTCATGGCTGACCCCCGGACCCAGCAGTTGCAGCCGGTTGGCCTGTCCCGACTTCACTCGAAATGGATAGGCCAGCGACACCGGAAGGAAGTGACCCAGCCTCAGGCGATAACGATACGCCGCTCCGCCACGTCGGCTGACATCGGTAATCGAGACGGTGTGCAGGCCCTCGGTGAGTGCTTTGACCGAGAGCAGTGCGTCGCCATCGAGGCCGGGTGAGTCGTCGACCGAGCCCAGCGATCGGCCATCGGGACCACTCACGCGGATCACCGGATCCAGCGACGAACCCAGCCGACGAGACCAGGCGTCGACGGTCAGTCGCTGACCTTTCGCAAGTCGAATCGAATAGCGATCCGTCGATGCCACAGCCAGCCTGCCTTCGATCGCCGAGGGGCCGGCAACGAGTCCGTCGGCGGGGACCCGCGAGGCATCGAGGCTCGTCAGAGCGTCGAGCAGGACGAGCGCGACGTTTGAGAGGCCGGCATCGGCGACGACGCGAATCGCCGCTCGCCCGACCCGGCCCTCTGGCAGCCTGACGTCGAATGTCGCCTGAGTCGCCCCGTCGCCCTCGGCCTTCACGCGAGTCACCGTCGAGGGAATGCTGGTCCAGAGTGTCCGAGCCGACTCGAGCGCGGCTCCGCGGATCCTCACCCGTGTGACTTTCCCCGGAATCAACGCCCTGGGCGAGATGTCGTGGACCAGGACCGCGGAACTCTGGGCCGGGGCCGATTGTGCCGTTGCCAGCAGCAACAACACTGCCCACCACGACAGACCGGTGGCCCGAGACCCACTCATCGTCAGGCTCCCCGGAAGATCTCGGGACGCAGCACGCCGGTGCCGGCGACCGGCACCGGTCGGTCCTGCTGATCGGGAATCGTGGTGTGGGCATCGATCCCCATCAGGTGCAGGATCGTGGCCAGGATGTCCTTGGGCGAGACCGGGTGCGACTTCACGTCGCCGGCCAGCCGGTCGCTTTCCCCGATGATGTTCCCGCGGCCCACTCCGGCTCCGGCCATCGCAATCGAGTAGACCCGTGACCAGTGGTCGCGGCCGGCGTTCTTGTTGAACTTCGGCGTCCGCCCGTGTTCGCTCATCCACACCACCAGCGTGTCATCGAGCATGCCGCGGGTTTCCAGGTCGAGAATCAGCTGCGAGAAGCCCTGGTCGAACCCGGGCAGCAGGCGATCCTTGAGCCGGTAGAAGTGGTTCCAGTGCGTGTCCCAGTCGGCGTTCAGGTAGGCGTACTCATCCCAGAAAACGGTCACGAACCGGCTGCCGGCCTCGACCAGCCGCCGCGCGGCCAGGCAGGATTGGCCGAAGAGGTTCATGCCGTACCCGTTCCGCATCACGTCGGATTCCTGGTGGATGTCCAGCGCCTGGTGCACGTGGGTTGTGGAGAGCAACGAGAGAGCCAACTGCTGATAGCGATCAAAACTCAGCGACTCGGCGTTGCGATCCAGCTGCTTGCGGGCCTTTCCGAACCGAGCCAGCAGGCTGTTTCTCCGGTCCTGCCGCTCCAGCGTCATCGTATCACGACGCTTGGCGCCGGCCAGCGTGAACCGACCCTCGGGCTTTATCCCGGCGTAGGGGTCGTACACCTTGTGCTTCTTGCCACCGGCCGGAGAGATCTTGATCGAGACCCGGCTCCCTTCGCCCTCGAAATCGGTCAGCACCGGATCGTAGGCGGGGCCCAGGAAGGCGGCGTAGGGTCCGGCCTGGACAGCCGCGGCCTTCGGGCCGCCTCGCGAGTTCATCTTCCAAGGCAGCGCCATGTTCCGAGGCACCAGGGCCGGCTTGCCCAACCCGGCGGACTCGCGACGACTCATCACGTAGTCGACCACCGAGCCGATGTAGGGCCAGAGCTTCGGATCGCGGGGTCGCGATTCGAGAGCGGGTGAGTAGTCGGGAATGCCGCTGGTGACGTAGGCCGTACAGTGGACCGGGTAGGGATGAGTCATCGACCGGATCACCGTCAGGCGATCGGCGATCCGTGAGATCTTCGGCAGACCCTCGCCGACCTGGTACCCGGGTACCGATGTCGGGATCGCCTTCAACTCGCCCTGGATCTCATCCGGCGCACCCGGCTTGGGATCGAAGGTCTCGTGTTGTGGCGGTGAGCCATAGGGCAGCAGCAGGATGCACCGCTTGGCTCGGCCGAAAGTCGCATCGAGCGAATTGCGGTCACCACGACCGGCGGCCTCCGCCGTTTGACTCGAAACGTCCTGCAGTCGCAGCACGTCGGCCAGGCCCAGGCCCAAAAAGCCCAGGCTGCCGATGTTGAGCCAATCACGACGCGAGAATCCGTCACAGAGTTGTCGGCGATTGCCCAGGATGCGAAACATCACGTTCTCTTCAAGAAGACGTCCAAGGCGCCCGGTGTGAGATGAGCCTGTATTCTAACACCCGGCCGATGCCGGGTCTGCCGCGATCCGCTCCAATACACCCCGACGAGCCGCACGATGGCCTACGACCAATCACAGAAGATCACCTGGGAACTGTCGCTGGAAGACCCCGGGGCGTTTCAGGACGTGGAGTCGAGTGGTGAATCGGCCGCACCGATGGACTTCCGGCCGGTCGATCCCCCCTGTGCGGCCTTCAACTGGTTTCTGTTCCAGGCGGTCGGAGAACAGTACCGCTGGGGTGGTCGCGGCGAATGGGACCAGGCGAAGTGGGACGAGCTGATTGGCAAGGAGACGTTTGAGACCTGGGTCGGCTACCTCGAGGGGACTCCGGTCGGGTATACCGAGCTCGAAAGCCAGGACGATGGCAGCGTGCGGATTGTCTGCTTCGGGCTGCTGCCGCAGTTCATCGGGCAGGGGCTGGGAGGCGTGCTGCTATGCCGGGTCGTGGACCGTGCGTGGCAGATGGGCGGCAACCGGGTGTGGCTGCGGACCTGCAACCACGACCACCCTCACGCACGGCCGAACTACGAGGCACGCGGGTTTCGGTTGTTGGAGGAGACGGTCGGGCCATCCAACCCTCGACTGGTCCCCGTCGTGTTCACCGGAGGTCAACCACAGCAGGAGCCACGACCGGACAGTTGAGCGACGTTATCATGCTCGGGTCAGACACCACGCCGTGCGTCTGTGACTCGATCCCCCGTATTCAGTAGACAGCCATGACCGATCCCACCCCCGTCTCGCGACGCCGCTTTCTGAGGGACACTCCCGCTGCCGGAACGCTGTTGGCCACCGGGGCCATCGCGGCGACGGCAGCCTCGAGAGAGGCGTCGGCCACTCAAGACGATTCCAACCCCCGAAAACCGATCCGCGTCGGGGTCCTCAACATCAGCGTCTACTCGCACTTGGCCGCTCACTGGGGCCGGTTGATCAGCGGCTCGATGTCCTACACCAACATGCAGATCACGCATTGCTGGGACGTCAACGCCGAGTCATCTGCGGGGTTTGCCCGAGGCCACCGCTGCACGGCGGTCAAGAATCCCTCGGACATGGTCGGACACGTCGATGCGGTCATCGACGGCGGCTACTACAACCATGCGTTCAACCACGTGCTGATGGCCCCATTTCTGAAGGCCGGCCTGCCGTGCCTGGTCAACCGCCCCTTTGCCAACTCGGTCGCCAAGACGAAGGCGATCGTCGAGTTGGCCAGGAAACACAAGGCACCACTGCTGGTCCCCTCGGCCTTCGGTCACAACCAGGTAGTGGTCGAGGCACGCCACTTTGTCGAGTCGTCCAGGGTGACCGGCTATCACACGACGACCGGAGCCGAGGACTACCCAACGCACGGCACCCACGGGCTGTACTTCCTCAGTCGGGCCATCACCGACGCGGGCAACCCGATCATCTCGGTCGCCTTCCGCGGCAAGCACTGGCACTCGCCTCCTGCCGTCCTGACGCTCGAACACCAGGACGCGGAGGGCCGGACCTTCTACGGCACGCTCCACTCGGGCGACTTCGGAGTCGGCATGCTCCAGATCCACACCGACAAGAACGGCAATGGTCGTCCCTTCACGCTGACGCTCGGTCGGGGCGAACTGTACCGGGACACCGGGTTCTGGACCCCGTGCCTGTGGGCCTTCCAGCAGATCGCCACTGGCAACCCGATGCCCCAGACCTATGACCAGATCCTGATGAAACAGCAGGCCTACCTGGCCGGCTTCTACAGCCACCTCGTCAAGGACGGCCAACCGGTCCGGCTGGTCGACGTCCCGGCCGACTGGGAAGCACCCGTCAAGCTGCCCCAGCGACCCGGCGAGCACGCCTACTTCGAATTGCTCAGGAAGAAGTTTGGCTAGGCGGGGCCACCACCGCGATTCACTTGAAGGTCGGGTCGTCGAAGACCACCTGCGGCACAAAGCCGATCGCCGCGGTGGTGAATTCGCCCTTGATCAGTTGGCCACCGCGAGAGAAGACCACGGCGACCCTTTCGGCCTTGTCGCTAACCGCCTTTCGCTTGGCTGCCAGTACGTCGCGGCGTGACGCGATCTTGCGGCCGTGGTAACTGACCAGCACGTCACCGGGTTTCACGCCCAGCTTGTCCGCCTGGCCGCCCGGCTGCAGGCGACCGACCTGGACCCTCGAACTCTTCAACCGCAACTTGATCGACTCGATGTCCAGCGTGTCACCCTGCTGACGCCCTGCAAACCGTTTCGGGTCCTTCCCCTCGCGGATCGCCTTGCGACGCAACACCTCGCGAACCGCCCGGTAGCAGTTGATCAACCCGTGACCGGTCTCGTCGTCCACTCCCTCGGCCGCCACGTCGGTGGCCGTTGAAGTGATGATCTGCTGCAGGTCCCAGGGGAACAGGTCGGGGTCGGCCGAGAGCATCAGCGCGATCGATCCGCAGAACATCGGGCCGGCGAACGAGTTGCCGTTGAGACCTCCGGGGCGGGTCGTGCCATTCAGCCACAGCTGCGGCAATCCCATGTTGAAGGCGCACACCTCCGGCTTCTGCACCCGGCCATCCTGGTAGTGCCGAGTCTTCCATTCCACCGGCCCCTTGCTCGAAAACGGTGTCCTCGAAAAATCCCTCTGCACACCCGCCGCCGCAAACACCGCGTCGGGGATGTCCTCGGGAGTCCGCATCTGCACCGGCACGTGGGCCTGCTGGGCAAAGTTGCCGGCACCGGAAACGAAGCAGATTCCGCAAAACGAACCGTGCTCCATCACCTTCCGCCAGTGCGAACGGTACTCGCCGAGACCGGGGATCGAAAAACTCATACTGTACGTGTCAGCTCCCTGCTCGACGGCCCATTCGATGGCCGCCTCGAGTCGCCCTGAAGCGATCACGCCCGTCCAGGTCCCCTCGGGCGCGATCCCGAACTCGTACTTCCGCCCCTTCGCTCCGGTGCCACAGATGATCGCCGCACACATGAACCCGTGCTGGGCCCGCGGGTTGAAGCCTCCGCGACCAACCGGCACCAGTGTCAGGTTGGCGTTGTGCTGGTCGAAGTTGAATCCGTGGACATCGTCGACCAGCCCATTGCCATCATCGTCCTTGCCGTTGCCGGCGGTTTCCCCGGGGTTGCGGTACAGGTTGCCGGTGACGTTTTCCGAGTAGACAAAGTTGAAGTCGTGCACGACGTTCAGCGTGCCCCGACCCGTCACGCCCAGTTCCTTCCAGACCCGATCGGCCTGCAGGTAGCGGATGTACCACGGATGCTGGTACCGGGCCGGGTCGAACTTCGGTTTCCCCGCGACGACAAACGACACGGCCGTCCCGCGGCTGGCCGGACGACTCGCCCGTGCCGGACCGGCCACGTAGACCTCCTTCACACCCGCCACCTTCCTCAACGCCGGCAACCCGGCGGTGGTCGTCGTGCAGGTGAACCCGTTGATGATCCAGTAACGCCTCAGGTCACTGATCGTGCCGGCGTCAACCAGCTTGTCGAGATCGGCCGAGGCGGC
>CAUZRQ010000127.1:0-15121 GCA_963582065.1 Planctomycetota bacterium
ACAGGTACTGCCCGTTGTAGGCGTCGTAGGCCATCAGGCTGTCGGTGCCCTGGATGAACATCCGGCCGTTCGTCGAGACCGGGCCCACGGCCCCGTCGTGCCGGTTCATCATCTTGCCGGGGCCGGGATCACCGAACCACAGCACGCCCAGCCCACCCCGGATCAGCTGGTCGTCCGAGCAGGCGGTGTTGCCGGGATCTCCGTACTGGTGTGACCAGCTGCCCGCACCGGGCAGCTTGCTCCGAACCACCTGCGTGAAGCTCTTGCCCGTCTCGGTCACCGATTGCTTGGCCAGTCCGAGACTGTTGCGCCAGGAGTCGCCGAACGGGTGAGTGCCTCCCAGGCAGACGGCCCCACCGCACGGCTTGACGTGCCGGGCCACGACGTCTCCGGCGACCGGCACGCGGCCGGTCAACAGGTGCGTATCGCTGACAACCAGGTTGGCGAAGTAGCTCGAGTAGGGAATCTCACCGGCAGCCGCCTCGTGGATCGTGACCCGGTGTCCGTAGAGCCCGGTTTGCACCAGTGCCTTGCGGGCCGCGGCCACCTTGGCCGGATCGGACTCGACGCCGTAGATCTTCAGCCCGCTGTGGCGGGCGAGTGCCAGTGCCAGGCGACCCTGCTCGGCCCCGACCACCAGGCAGAACCCGGTGCGGATGCCGGTCTGTTCCAGGATCGACTTCGCCGACGCCTCGTAGACATCGGTCCACTTGTCTCGTGGATAGGGATCAGCCACGGGCTTGGTCGCGGCGACCTGTTGGCCCGCTCCACCGGCCGCAAAACAGTGGATCCGGCCGGTATCGGTGCTGACCAGCAACCGGCCATCGGAAACCGCCAGGCCGCGAGCGTTGCCACGGACCTTGAGCCGTCCGGTTGACTTGCCGGTCTTCGCATCGAAGATCTCGACCACGTTCTCGCCACCCACAACCACATGACCGGCGGTGACGATCACCGCCGCGTTCGAGGCACACTTCACCTTCCATTCGACCCCAGCCTCATCCTGGGAGTTGAGCTGCTTTCGCAGCGCCTCGGCCTTGACCAGGTATTCAGCCTTCTCGATCTTTCCGGAGCGGTATTCGCTGTAGACGCTGCGGAGATCATTGCGGAGCTTCGTGCGATTGCCGCTGACGGCCGCGTAGACCTTCTGGTTGAGCCGTGCCAGCGTTTCGCCGGTGGTGACGTATGTCGAACCGGCCGAGCCGGTGACCTGGCTGCCGAGCGTGAAGGTGCGGAGCGTCCCGTCGAGGATCACGGCGTTGGCACCGGCGACCTGTCCGGAGGAGAGGTTGAGCGTTTCGCCGGCCGATCCGCCTCGCCAGCCGGCGATGACCCGGATCTTGCCGGTCTTGCGATCAACGGCCGAGGGTCGCGACCGACCCGAGGGAAAGTAGAGTGCCGCCTTGGTGGCCAGCAGGTAGCCCTGCGGCGACAGATCGGCCCGGCCGGCGTTGCCGTGGCTGACCTGGTCGTTGCGCCAGATCGGTTTGCCGGTTTTCGCATCGACGGCTGCCAGGTAGACGTTTTCGTGCGGGAAGATGCCGGCACCGAAGTAGGCGACACCGTCTTCGACCAGGATTCCGGTACGGACGGGCCAACGCGAGATCATCTCGCCGCGGGCCACGATCCGCTCATCGGCAGGACCCAGCCTCAACCGCCAGTTCACACGGCCGGTCGCCGCATCCAGGCACCACGCGTATCCGTCCTCGCTGCCGATATAGACCCGTCCACCGGCGACCGTCGGAGCCAGTCGGATCGGCGCGTCGGTGAATGTCGACCAGGCCGATTTCCCGGTCCTGGCATCGACACAGTGGATGCGGTGATCAACCGAGGACCCGAAAAAGACGCGGCCGCCCACAACCGCCACGTGCAGGGCGTCATCGAATCGCACCCGGTCATACAGGTCCTTGCCCTCGACCGATCGCCCGCCGGCACCCGACCATGCGGTCTTCAACGGCACCGGGGTGCTGTAGGTCCACTGGTTGGCCAATGGCCAGGGCAGCGTCTCGCCCGACGCCCCGGCACGGCTGGCGTCGTGGCGGTAGGTCGGCCAGTCCTCAGCGGATGCAACCAGGGACAGGGCGACCAGGGCCAACCACATGATCGAACGCGGCTGCATCACGAGATGTCTCATCGGTCTTCTCTTTGTTGAGTGAGGGGGACCCGTCCATTGTCCGACTGTGGGCCGGGGGTGCAAGCACGAGGCACCAGCGCATGAAAAAGGGCCGGTCCCCGCCGTGGCGTGGACCGGCCCCTTGCCTGTTCTCGATTCCGCTTACTTCCGCGACGCCGTCTGCTTCTCGGCCAGCCGCTTGAAGTACTCGTCGATCGCCTTCCGGTAATGAGCCGGGTAGTTGCGATCGAGAATGTTGCGGGCCCGCGCTTCGGCCTTCGGCGGCAAAGCGCCCCAGCCGGTGCGATTGCCCGTGTTGCGGTTGGCGACGTTGCCGGGACCCTTTGCACCGCGGATGGTGCTGTCCTGGGCGGGGCTGTTTGCTTGATTACGACCACCCGGGCCGTTGCCACAGCCAGGTCACGTACCGCCTTGCTGTTCCAACTTCTCGATGATCGCGTCCAGGGCCACGACGATCTCGTCCTCCTGCTTCTGCACCCGCTGGCCGCCTCGCCCAAGGTCCAGGCGTCGCTCGACGTCCTTCATCTTCCGCGAGATCTCCGAGAGCGAGTCCTTCTTGAGGGACTGCAGATCGTGTTGCATCAACTCGGCGGTGGTCTTGTATCGCAGAGGCACGCCGGCAGTCTTCTCGAGCAGTGTCTGGATCGTCGCCAGGCCTTCGGTCTTCTTCAGCAACTGGTGTTCGCAGACCGCCTTGAAGTACAACAACCCGGCCGGATCGACGACCGTCTTGGTCTCGAGAGCCACCAGCAGGTCGAGTGCTTCGTCGTACATCTGCTTATGGGCCAGGAACCGGCCGTAGAACAGCTGCATGTTGGCGGTGTAGAAGGCACCTTTTCCCTTGAGAATCTTTGCATCCGGCACCGCGGTACCTGGCTCGAGCTTGCAGGCTTCGAGAAATGCCTTCGTCTTGGCGTCTACGCTCGAGAAGGTCCCCACGACCATGTCGAGCACGCGGCTGCCGGACATCGACTGCTTGTCGAAAGCCCAGGCCTTGCCGACCCGCTCGAGAATCGCCTTGTCGGTGACGCCCTGGGATGCCACCCAGTGCTGGACCTTCGTACGGGTTTCGGTTGGCGATGGAGCGGCGACAACGTAATTGGCTGCCTGGACCGAATCGGCCAAGCCCACCACGGCAACCACCGCCGCCAACGAAACTGACAGGAGACGCGTCATGACGAAACCCTCTGGTTCGCTAGTACTGATAGAACGGCGCATGGAACACCGTCCTGTCTCAAAGGATACGGCTGATGACCAAGTCCGGTCAAGGCCGTCCCCCAATGCTCCTCATCCTACTGCCTCACATGCCCCCACTACTACTCGATTCGACAATCAGGCAACTTCCGCTTGAGTCGCTCAAGGCCTTCCGGGGTGATCTTTGTCCCTTGGACCTTCAATTCCCGGAGTTTCTCGAAGCCGATAATCACGGGAATACTGGTGTCACTGACCGGCAGGCGGCTCCGCAGGTGCAAAACCTCGAGCTGGACCAGCCCTTTCAGATTCGACATTCCCTCGTCGCTGACACGGGTTTCGTCCAGGCAGAGCGTCTCGAGGCTGGACAGTTTGCCGAGATGCACCAGTCCCTTGTCGGTGACATCGGTGCCGTAGAGGAACAGCCGACTGAGATTGGAGAGCTTGGTGAGGTGAGCCATTGCGGCGTCGGTGACCCTGGTCTCGGAGAGGTTGATCGAGCGAACGTCCTTGAGCGCGGCGAGATGAACGGCCGACTTGTCGTCCATCTCGGTGCCCTTGAGATCGACTTCGACGATGCGGTCGCGGAAGTCGAGCTTCATTTCTCCGCCGATCGCCTCCAGGGCCACCATCGCTCCGGCCTGTTCGACCGGGATCATCGGCAGATCCTCGTCGAACCCCTCGTCGTCACCCTTCCTGGCAACCTTCTTCCTGGCAGGCGTTTTCTTGTCGATCTTCGGGACGGGAATCGACGGAGCGGACGGGTCGCCACCGGAAGTGGCCGGGTCGAATTCCGGAGCCGGGGCCAGGTCGACGGCATCGGCCACCGGTTGGTCCGGCCCTCCCTCGGCACACCCTGCCACGATCAGCAGCAGGCCGGCCAGCAGGCCGAATGTCGCGTGGAATCTCATCGGAGTTTCTCCAGCCCGGGGGGGGCACTCGATCGGGAGGTTCATCATACGACAATCCCCACCGCCCGCCATCCTCTCCTCACGCTGTTCAGCTCACGACTGCGGACCCCGAATTGCCTGGCCGTTTCCCGCTCGGTGATCTCGGCAAAGTCCTGGAACCGGCAGTCAGGTTTCAACAGGTGCAGGGCCTGGTACCACACCTCTCCGAGCGTCTCCCACGCGTACCCCCCCAGCTCGACCGCCGCCCGGAAGAACGCGTGATTGGGAATTCCCGAGTTGATGTGGACACCGCCATTGTCGGCATCTCCACGGTAGCGATCGTCCCAATGAGCCGGCTGGGGATCGTCACCCAGGAAGGGATCATCACGGTAGGCGGTGCCCGGAGCGGACAGATCTCGGAGTGCCCGGCGGGTCGGCGCCTTGACCATCAGTTCGCGACCGATGGTCCAGTCGCCGCCGCGGGCTTCCTGTCGACGCTTCCACTGGCGGACCAGCACTCCGAAGACATCACCGATGTGCTCGTTGAGCGCACCGGATTCACCGAAATAGCGAAGGTCGCTGGAGAAGGCAATCACGCCGTGAGCCAGCTCGTGACCGACCACTTCGATCGATCGGGTGAACCGCCGGAAGAGGATCCCGTCACCGTCGCCGAAGCCCATCCGCGACCCGTCCCAGAAGGCGTTGCTGTAATTGCGGCCGACATGGACCACGCTGACCAGGGTCATGCCCTGGCCGTCGAGTGACCTGCGGTCGTGGACCTTGTTGAAGAAGTCCCAGACACTGCCGGTGTGCCGGTACGCTTCGCGAACCGCAATGTCTCCCGTGTCGGGGTCGCCCTCGGAACGCACCAGCCGGCCAGGCAGGTCGAAGGATCCACCCGCGTCGTAGACCAGCCGCTGTTTTCCTCCGTCGGGCGACGCGCTGACCATCAGCCGCGGAGCGACCCGGGTCGCTTCACGGAAGGCCCGTGTCTCGATCGAACGCAGCATCGAGTCGCGGGCCGGTTCGGCCAGGCCGGGGTGATCCGATTCGGCCAGCCGTTCGAGCATGTGGGGCGGGATGATGCACTGCAGCGGGTTGCGTGCACAGCAGGTGTCGACGACCACCATCGGCAAGATCCTCCCGGCCCGCGGCTGTTGAGCCGACCACGATGATTCGCGGCCGAGTCAACAGGCGGAAGGCCGGGAGACATATCACGCCGATGGTTGGCGGAGGTCACTTCCCCGCGAACTTCACCGTCACCACGCGGTCGATCGGCGTCTTGACCGACTGCTTGCGGTTGCCGGGCCAGAGAATCTCCAGCGTCACATCACCGGTGTGATCGCCGAGGCCGAAGTGCATGGCCGCGTCGGCCTGGTTGCCCTGCCCGGTCCCGGTGGTCACCTGTCGGGTGATCACCCGTCCCTTCTCGCCGCCGACGCGGATCCGCACCTGGGCACCGATCGCGGTGGTGTTGACCGGTCCGGAACCGACCAGCCGCACCTTGATCCAGTGACCGGGGTGGCCGGGATTCTGGTAGAGCCCGCCACCGACGACCAGGTCGAGCGCCCCGTCATTGTTCCAGTCGGCCCAGGCGGCCTGGTAGGTCTGCGGCCGGTCCATCCCCGCCGCCCCGGGCACCTCGGCGAACTTGAACCCCCCCTTGTTGTGGTACAGCACGCTCTTGTCGCCGGGGTAGACGGTGGTGAAGAACAGGTCCAGCAGCCCGTCGTTGTCAAAGTCACCCAGTGCCGGTGAGGCATATGACTCCTGCCACCTCAACCCCGCCTGCCCGGAGAGATCCTGGAAGTGGTACTTCTTGTCCTTGCCCAGGTTACGGAGGAACTTGGGACGGTCCTGGTAGGCCGGGGGGTGCGAGAAGTTGCCGACGAAGATGTCGATCCGGCCATCACTGTCCAGGTCACCGAAACAACTGCCGATGGTGTGGCCCCACGCGCCCAGCCCGCCGTCTCCGTCAGTTCCGAACGCTTTCGAAACATCAGCCAGGTTGCCCTTGCCGTCGTTCTGCCACAGGAAATTCGGAACGAGGCGGTAATTGCTGACGTAGATGTCCAGGTCGCCATCCTCGTCGAAATCGGCCGTGGTCAGCCCGCGGGCCGGGTTGGGCGTGCCCTTGGTCCGCCAGACCTCCTTGAACGTCCCGTTGCCCTGGTTCCGGTAGCGGACATCGATCTGGTAGGCGGGAGCCTCGTAGCCGCCGACATAGAGATCCAGCAACCCGTCACCGCTGAAGTCACCCCAGACGGCACACATCGGAGCGGGCATCGGCAGCTTGGGGACGGCGCCCTCGAGATGCTTGAACTTGCCGCCGCCCATGTTCTTCAACAACCGACCGCCACCGCCGGGCGTGTAGAAATCGATCTTGCCGTCCGCGTCGAAATCGCCCCAGGTCCCACCGCCACCGACCCCGGGTGACTCGACCTTCTTGAACGACTTGCCCTGCTGGTTGTGCCACAGCGTTCCGCCGTCAAAGAGATCGACCCAGCCATCGGCGTCGAAGTCGATCCAGTGAGCCGACCCGCCCCCCAGGCCCTGCAGGCCGACCGTCGCCGTGATGTTTTTCCACGGCTTGACCTTCTGGGCCCAGCCGTCGCCGGCCGAAATCAATACCACCGCCAGGACGATTGCCATCACCCGGTTCACTCCGCTCATCGTCGTCTCCTTGGCGTTCAGCCGTCTTCGGACACCAGTTCCAGTTCGGCGGCAATTCCCTGCATCGCCTCGATGCAGAAGTTGATGTGTTCATTCAGTTCGACCCCGAAATCCTCGGCCCCGCTGGTGATGTCGTCGCGGTTGACCGCGGCGGCAAACGAGGCCTGTTTCAGCTTCTTGCGGACACTCTTGGCCTTCAACCCCTCCAGCCGGGTCGGACGGACCAGGGCGCACGCGGTGAGGAACCCGCAGAGTTCATCGCAGGCGTACAGCGCCTTGTCGATGACCGATACGCGGGGGCAGTCGCCGAGATAATCGGCGTGCGACTTGATCGCGTAGATCACCGCCTCGGAGTACCCCCGCTCGGCCAGGATCTTCGACCCCTGCAGCGGATGATCCGGGGGATCGGGCCAGCGTTCGTAATCGAAGTCGTGCAGCAGGCCCACGCGACCCCAGGTCTCCTCGTCTTCGCCCAGCTTCCTGGCGTACGCCCGCATCGCCGCTTCGACGGCCAGCATGTGCTTGCGGAGGCCCTGTCCCTGGGTGTACTCGCACACCAGTGCCCAATCGTCGTCCCGGCTCATTCCGCCCCCAGTTCTCTGGACCTTCGAGTGGCTGCTTCAACCGCGTTGATCAACGTCCCGCGCAGGCCCGCCCGTTCCAGTTCGGCCAGTCCGGCAATCGTCGTTCCCCCGGGACTGGCGACCGCGTCCTTGAGGACCCCGGGGTGCTCCCCGGTGGCCAGCACCATTTCGGCGGCTCCCTTGACCGTCTGGGCAGCCAGTTTCAGGGCGACGTCACGGGGCAGCCCGCACAGCACCCCCCCGTCGGCCAACGCCTCGATCACCTCGTAGATGTAGGCCGGGCCGCTGCCGGAGAGCCCGGTAACGGCATCGATGAGCGGTTCCTTGACCGGCAGCGCGACCCCGACGGTGGTCAACAGCCGCGCGACCAGTTCGGCATCGGCGTCGGTGGCCGCCGCACCGGCGGCAAAGGCCGAGGCCGAGAGGCCCACCAGGCAGGGGGTGTTGGGCATCACGCGGACCAGCCGCGTCGATTCGCCCAGTCCCTCGGAGAGTGTCCGCAGCGTGATGCCGGCGGCGATCGAGACGACCAGGTGATCGGGGGTGACCGCGGGAGCCAGCCCGGCCAGGACCTCGGACATCTGTTGGGGCTTGACGGCCAGCACGATCACGTCGGACAGCCGGGCCACCTCGGTGTTGCCCTCCGCGATCGACGCCCCGGTCGACTCGGCAAACGCCTCGGCCGCCGCCGGCACCACGTCGCTGCCGACGATCGATGCGGCCGTACAGAACCCCGACGAAACCAGCCCGCCGGCCAGGGCGGTGGCCATTCGGCCGGTTCCCACGAATCCCACTCGCGGCACTTCGCTCATCTCTCTCCTCTCCCGTGACGAACTGTCCATTCTGGATCACCGCGTGGCCGAACTCAATCACGCGGCAACCACTCATGCAGATCGCTGCCGTGAGGCCTGCGTCTTTGCAACGCGTTCTGGACAGAAGTACAATCTCGGGCCTCGCGCCGTTTCACTGGCATCACGAGGCTCCGGATGAGTTCCCCAGACATTTCCCAGGCTTCCAATGACACCGGGACAGGCCCCAGGCTCACCCAGGTGTTCCTCAACTCGCGCCGCGAGGCGATCGTGATCTTCGGGTCCTGGTTCGTCGCGCTCTGCTGGGCGGTGCCCTACTGCTACATCAACGGGTACGGGCACCTGGTCGATCCCGAGACGATGAGCACGACGATGGGGATCCCCACCTGGCTCTTCGGCGGCATCCTGCTGCCCTGGATCATCGCCGATCTGTTCACCACCTGGGTCTGCTTCTTCTTCATGAAGGACGACAAGCTGGGGGCCGCCGGAGACGAGGAAACACACGCCGAACCGGTGGCGGTGACCGGAGCGGAAGGAGGTGCAGCATGAACGGGCTTCAGACGAACCTCCTGGCTGCGGCTGATTCGGGCACCGCGGTGCTGTGGACGTTCCTGATCTACATGGTCGGCGTCTTCACGATCGCCGGGCTCTCGAACCGTCTCCTGAAGAACCGCGACTTCCTGAGCGAATATTTTCTGGGCAGCCGCGGGCTGGGCGTCTGGGCATTCGCGCTGACGCTGGCGGCCACCAGTTCCTCGGGCGGCAGCTTCATGGGCTTCCCGAGCAAGATCTACACCCACGGCTGGAGCCTGGGGCTGTGGATCGGCAGCTACATGGTGGTGCCGATCTGCGTGATGGGGCTGCTGGGCAAACGGATCAACGAGGTGGCTCGCACGGCCCAGGCGATCACCATTCCCGACGTGCTCCGCGACCGCTTCCGCAGTATCTCCTTCGGCCTGATCTCGGTCTCGCTGATCGTCTTCTTCATGACCTTCAACCTGATCGCCCAGTTCAAGGGCGGCAGCACGATCCTGAAGACGCTGCTGGGTCCGATCGATGCCTTCACCTCCTCGGCGGCCAGCCTGCCCGACTGGATCGGCAACATGTGCTCGCAGGGCAACGAGTACCTGGTGTGCCTGGTGGTCTTCGGCGTCGCGGTGATCGTCTACACGACCTACGGCGGCTTCCACGCGGTGGTCTGGACCGACGTGATGCAGGGCGTGGTGATGGTCATCGGCGTGGTGATCATGCTGCCGCTGGCGATCAACCAGGCCGGTGCCGTCGCCGCCACCGACAAGGGGGCGGGACTGGAACAGGTCACCCGGGCCATGGCCAGGATGGTCCCTCCACGCAAGGGAACCGCGAGCATCACGGCGGCAAAGGCCGGTACCGATGTCACCGTGCCCTCGGGGTCGTGGATCTTCGTCGGCGAAGGCGATGAGCAGCGTCTGTTCAAGATCAAGAACCGCTACGACCTCACCGCCAGCGAATCCCGTTTCGAGGCGGCCGAGATCTGGGAGATCGTCACGCCGGCCGACGTCGAGCAGGTCCGACGACGGCTCGAATCGGGCAGTGAGCCCAGCAACGTCACCGGACAGATCAACCTCGAGATCGAAGAACTCAAGGACTACGCCTACGGGGCCAAGCCCGAACAGGCGGGGTCCTACGTGACCGGCCCCGGCCCCTCTCGTGAAAAAGCCGACGGCTTCCTGCCGCTTTCGCTGGCCATCTCGTTCTTCTTCATGTGGGCCATCTCGGGCACCGGGCAGCCCAGCAACATGGTCCGCCTGATGGCCTTCAACAACACCATCACGCTGCGGCGATCGATCTTCACCGTCGCGATGTACTACTCGGCCATCTACTTCCCGCTGGTGATCATCTTCTGCTGTGCCCGGGTGCTGATGCCGGGGATGGAATCCGAACCCGACCGGATCATGCCGCAGATGGCCGTCGAGCTGACCTCCAACATCGGCATGGGCTGGTTGGCCGGATTGCTGATCGCCGCCCCGTTTGCCGCGGTGATGTCGACCGTCGACAGTTTCCTGCTGATGATCTCCTCGGCACTGGTCCGTGACATCTACCAGCGGAACATCAATCCCGATGCCGAGGAGAAGAAGATCAAGACGCTCAGCTACGTGATCACCATGGTCGCGGGGCTGGGGGCGTTGTTCGGAGCGATGAATCCGCCGGAGTTCCTGCAGGACATCATCGTCTACACCGGCAGCGGGCTGGCCGCCTGCTTCCTGGCGGCGGTCGTCTACGCGCTGTACTGGCCCCGCTCGAACGCCCAGGGCTGCATCGCCGCCATGGTCTCGGGCTTCGCCGCCCACCTGTCGCTGTACCTGATCGGTTTCTTCCAGGGCAACGGGTTCTCACCCTACCGACCGCTCAGCATGGACCCGATCATCATCGGACTGGTGACCTCGTTCGTCGTCGGCTGGGTCGTCACCATCCTGACGCCGCCGCCGCCGCGGGACCTGGTCGAGAAATACTTCCACGACGCGAGCTGATCCACCATGAAGTTCATCGACGCGCACTCGCACATCTGGACTCCCGACACCAAGGCCTACCCGCTGGGTGCCGGCTACCGGCGGTTCAGCATGGACCCGCCCAGCTTCACCGTCGAAGAGCTGCAGGGCAACATGAAGGCGGTCGGTGTCAACCGCGTGGTGCTGATCCAGATGTCCTTCTACGGCTACGACAACAGCTACATGCTGGACGCCATGCGGCTGCACCCGGGCAGCTTCAGCGGCGTGGCCGTCATCGACCAGGACAAGCCGCGGGTCGACCTGGAAATGAGAAAGATGAAGGGGCTGGGCGTGCGGGGCTTCCGGATCTACCCGAAGAACCAGCCGGTCGAGCAGTGGCTCGACGACCCGGCGATGCACACGATGTGGAAAACGGGGGGTGAGGAAGGCCTGGCCATGTGCTGCCTGATCGACCCGGACGCGTTGCCGGCGATCGACCGGATGTGCCGCCGCTACCCCGGGACGACCGTCGTGATCGACCACTTCGCCCGTGCCGGGGTGGGCGGGGAGATCAGGCAGGCCGACGTGAAAGCCCTGTCCGACCTGGCCCGCCACAAGAACGTCTACGTCAAGATCTCGGCCTACTACGCCCTGGGCAAGATGAAGCCCCCCTACCACGACCTGGGCGACATGATCCACGAGATGCTCAACGCCTACGGCCGCAAGCGGCTGATGTGGGCCTCGGATGCTCCCTTCCAGGTCGTCAACGGCCACACCTACAAGGCCTCGATCGACCTGATCAAGTCCGGCCTCGATTTCCTGGACAACGACGACCGCGAGTGGTTGTTGAAGAAGACGGCCGAGCGGGTATTTTTCGAGGGAATCAAGAAGATCTGAATGTCCGCCCCCCTGACCATCAACGACGCCTCGGGGATCATCTCGCCGGCCTTGCTGGTCTTTCGCGACCGGCTGCTGGCCAATATCGGCGCGATGATCACCATCGCCGGTGACCCCTCGCGACTGAGACCTCACTGCAAGACGCACAAGACCCGCGAAGTGGTCGCGCTGCAGATCGAGCGGGGCATCCTCAAGCACAAGTGCGCCACGTTCGCCGAGGCCGAAATGCTGGTCGAAGCGGGTGTGCGGGACATCTGCCTGGCCTACAACCTGGTCGGCCCCAACATCGATCGCGCGGTCACCTTCCGCAGCACCTACCCCGACGTCACCTTTTCGGCCACCGCCGACCACGCCGATCCGATCCGAGACCTCGGGCAGGCGATGGCCGCCGCGGGGCAGCAGATCGAGGTCCTGCTCGACATCGACACCGGCCAACACCGCACGGGCGTGGGCGTGGGTGACCAGGCCGACACGCTCTACCGGCTGATCTCCGATACCGACGGCCTGGCACTCGGCGGTTTCCACGTCTACGACGGTCACCAGCACCAGGAGGACCGGGACGAAAGGCGGGCGGCGGTCGATGCCGAGTTCGACCGGGTTGTCGCGTTCCGCGACGGGCTGGTCGCCGACGGGCTGGCCGTCCCCCGCATGGTGGCCGGCGGCACGGCGTCGTTCCCGATCTACGCCGAGAAGTCCGATCCGACGATCGAGCTCAGCCCGGGCACCTGCGTCTACAACGATGGCGGCTACGGCAGCTACTTCCCCGACATGGTCTTTCCCCCGGCCGCGGCGGTGCTGACCCGCGTGGTCAGCCGGCCCACGTCCGACCGCATCACGCTCGACCTGGGCTACAAGGCCGTCGCCAGCGACCCCCCCATGGGAAACCGCGTGCACTTCCCCGACCTGCCCGACGCCGAGCAGGTGCTGCAGAACGAGGAGCACCTGGTGCTGCAGACCGACCGCGCCGGCGACTACTCACCCGGCGACTTCCTGCTGGGCATCCCCTGGCACGTCTGTCCGACCTCGGCACTGCACCGGCAGGTCTTCGTCATCGACGGCGGCGAGCTGGTCGATCGCTGGGACGTGGCCAGCCGTGACCGGTGGATCACGATCTGAGATGAACGCCTCCACCCCGTCGCGACTCTCGACCGGGCTCCCCGCGCTCGACGACCTGCTCGGCGGCGGCCTGTTGCCCGGCTCGTTGACCGTCGTCGTCGGAGCCACCGGCATCGGCAAGACCCAGCTCGGACTGGCCTTTGCCCACGCGGGGCTGGCCCGGGAAGGACAACGCGGCGTCCTGTTCGACATGGCCAGCCGCGGCGACTCGCAGAACCACGCCGACTACGCCGGACGCCTGTTCGACTGGACGCTGACCGAGAAGCTCGCCGAGGACGCGGCACTGCCCGAGCACGTCTGGGACCGCGAGCAGGCACGGTTCGACTACACGCATATCTTTCGCCAGAGCGGCCGGCGGGTCACCAAGAGCGATCTCGAGCTGGATGACTGGAAGGAGTGGAAGGTTGAACTGTCGAGGAAACTGCAGCGGGCGATCGCCTTCTTCTACGGAAACTTCGCCCACGGGGTCCGCCGCTGCGTGATCGACGGGGTCGAGCCGACCGACCGGGCCAGCGACAGCTGGCAGCTGGACCTCTTCGAGTACGTCTACCACCAGATCCTCAGGAAGGACCACGACTGGGTGGCACGCGACCTGTTCCGCGAACGGTTCCGGCAGAATGCCGACCGGGTCGACCGGCACGGCTGGGACCAGGCCGACGTCGGCTGCCTGCTGCTGCACACCTCGCACGAGGTGATGCTCGACGATCTGCTGGAGCGGTCGATCGAGAGCGGCGACCTGCTGAGCAACGCCAACACGATCATCCTGATGGGCAAGACCCGACAGGACGACGCGATGGGCCGGTCGCTGCACATCGCCAAGCACCGCGGCAGCGCGTGTGACGCGAGGATCGTGCCGTACACGATCACCGACGAGGGGTTGGTGCTCTGAACACCTACTCCTCCAGGCCCAGCACCTCGCGCAGCAGCACCGTGGCGTAGACTCCCGAAGGCAGGGTCATCGTCATCTGTAACCCCCCGGTGGCCGATTCGGCCACCAGGTCGTCGGCCGACACCATCAACTGCCGCCGGGTGCCGTGAGCCACTCGCGAGAACTCGGTGAACTGCTCCTCGGTCAGTTCCCAGCGGGCCAGCCCCTCGGCGTCCCACTCGGCCGGCTCGCCCTCGGCCCGTCGCATCTTCGGCCCGTGCATCGGTCCGGTCAGAGCCAGTTCGCCGGCATCCAGCCTCGCCTGGTCCTGTTCGACGTTCTCGCAGACGAACATCCCGCCCGACTCGACCTTCTGCAGCACGTCGCCGGTGGTGACGGTGGCGATCCTGCCGTTGTCGATGCGGTTGCCCAGCACGGTGTTGAAGACCATCGACTGGGCGGCCGAGATCGCCAGGCGGATCAGGAACCGGCGGCGTTGACGGGGAATCTGCGCGGGTCGCAGCTGGCCCTTGAGCAGGTCGAATCCCTGCCTGGCGGTCTGGCCCTCGTTGCCGAACCGCTGGGGACCGTAGTAATTCGGGAACCCGCCGGCCGCGACCCGGGCCACCGATGCGAGAACGATTTCCCGCAACGGCTTGGCGATTCCACGGACGTGGATCGAAAAGCGGTTGCCCACCAGGTGGCCGGTCTTCAGCTTGTTCCTGTGCCGGGCCGACTTCAGTACGTGGATCGCCTTGTTCTCGACCCGGTCGACCCTCGACTCGACCGACGCCGGAACCGAGACCCACTGGCGGGTGATCGCCCGTCGGTCCTTCATGCCGGCGGCACCGATGTCGCGGCGGTCGATCTTCAGCTGAGCGGCGAGGTGCTTGAGCAGGCCCTCGGCCGAGATGTCTCGCTTTTCGATCCACAGGAACAGGTGTTCACCCTGCCCGCACGGCTGGTACGCAGCCACCTCCTCGACCACGAAGTCCTCGGGCTCTCGCTTGATCACCGCCTTGATCGACGGTGCTTCGGCGTCCAGTCTCGGGAGGTAGGGCCAGATCTGCATGGGACTGCCAACTCAGGGCCGAATCCGATACGGCAGTTCCTCGCCGGCCAGGCCCGCCTCCAGGTTCTCGATCGACATGTTCATCATCTGCTGGCGGGCCCGGTTCGACGCACTGCCGAGATGGGGCAGGATGATCACGTTCTCGACACCCAGCAACGGATGATCCCTGGGCAACGGCTCGGGATCGGTCACGTCGACCGCCGCGCCACGGATCTGCCCGGTCGTCAGGGCGGTGTACAGCGCGTCGGTCTGCACCACCGGCCCGCGGGCCATGTTCACCAGGAACGCCGACGTCTTCATCGTCTCGAACTCGTCCGGTCCGATCATCCCGGTCGTCTCGTCGGTCAGCGGGCAGTTGAGTGTCACGAAATCGCTCTCCGAGAGCAGTTCGTCCCGCGTCGCGTACCGCACGCCCAGTTCCG
>CAUZRQ010000128.1:0-15069 GCA_963582065.1 Planctomycetota bacterium
AGGTCGGGACGCCCACCGCCGCCGCCGCCAACCGCCTGGGCTGCAGCGCGGACACACTCGCCCGCGTTGAGTCCGCGGTCGATCAGTTCCCGGCTGACTGCGGCGGTCAGAGCGACCTTGCCGTCGATCTCGGCGGCAACGATCAGGGCCACCGGCGAGGCCTTGTCTCGAAGTTGGTCGGCGAAGTCCCGCAGTCCTTCCCGGTCGACACCCTCGGCCCGGTGAGCCACGATCCGCACTCCGTCGATCACCTCGGCTCCGTCGATCAACGTGTCGGTCGTTCCGGCAATTGCCGATCGGCTGTGCTGCTGCAGTTGCTTCTGAGTGTCCTTGAGTTCCTCCTGCAACGACACGACCCGTCCCAGCAATTCTGCGGCGGGTGCCTTCATCGCGACGGTGAGTTCCTTGACGATCGATTCGGTGTGGCGGATCTGTTCGATGGCCCTGGAGCCGGTGAGTGCCGAGATCCGCCGGACGCCCTTGGCCACCGGTTCTTCGGAGACCACGCGGCAGACACCGACCTGGCCGGTGTTCGAGAGGTGCGTGCCTCCGCACAGTTCGGTGCTGAAGTCGCCCATCCGCACCACCCGCACGTCGTCGGGGTACTTTTCTCCGAACAGGGCCATCGCGCCGGCCTGGCGAGCGTCCTCGAGTGCCATGATCTCGGTCGAGACCGCTGCCCCCTCGGCCACCCGGGCATTGATTTCGTCCTCGATCCGTCGGATCTCCTCGGCGGTCACAGGTTGTTTGTGTGCGAAGTCGAACCGCAGCGCATCGCGTTCGACTTTCGAACCGCGTTGCATCGCGTTGGGGCCGACCACGACGTGCAAGGCGTGATGCAGCAGGTGTGTGGCAGAGTGGGCTCGGCGAATGCCCGAGCGTCGATCGGCGTCGACGTGTGCAGTGAGCTGGTCACCCGGAGAGAGTGTTCCGGATTCGAGGTGACCGATGTGCAGCAGCAGTTCGCCGTCGCGTTGCGTGTCGGTGACGCTGAACGCGACTCCGTCGCCGGTCAATCGACCGATGTCGCCCACCTGGCCACCGGCTTCTCCGTAGAACGGTGTACGGTCGAGCACCACTGCGGCGGCGGATGTCTCGCCGATCTCCGACCATGTCTCGACCAGTTTCCCGTCGGCGATCACGCCCTCGATACGAGCTACTCCCTCGGTCGCGTCGTATCCGGCGAACTCGGTGCCACCGACGCGGTTGCGGAGTTCATCGAGCGGACCGGCGGCCATCACACTGTCCAGGAACGCGCCCGAGCCACTGCCGACCATGTGTTGTTTCATCCGTGCATCGAACTGTTCACGGTCGACGGTCATTCCCGCTCTCGCGGCCAGGGCTTCGGTCAACTCGACCAGGAACCCATCGGTCTGGTGCAGATCGAAGGCCTCGTCGCCGGTGATCTGCCCGCGGCCCTCCGACCCGGCCGCAGCCGCCAGCTTCTCGAACTTGCCCACTCCCCGCTCGACGATGTCCAGGAACTGGTTCTCCTCTTCGAGGATCACGTTGGCGACCGGTTCGGCTGACTGGGCGAGGTCGGGATAGGCATCTCGCATTGCCGTGACGACTGCGGGAACCAGTTGGTGCAGGAACGGTTCGTGCTGTCCCAGCAGGTACCCCTCCAGCATCGCCCGTCGCAACAACTGTCGGACGACGTAGCTCTGCTTGTCGTTGCCCGGTTCGACCCCCTCGTGGATGCAGAACGTGACGGCACGGGCGTGGTCGGCGATCCGTCGCAGAGGTCGACCGTTGTCGTCGTCGAACGAATAGTCGGCTCCCACGACCTCACCGGCTGCGGAACACAGAGGGCGAAGGCTGTCGATCTCGAAATTGCTGCGGACCGACTGCATCACCGCGGCCATCCGCTCCAGGCCCATGCCGGTGTCAATGTTCTTTGAGGGCAGCGGCCGGAGGTTGTCGGGCGGATCTCCGACTCGGTTGAACTGGGTGAAGACCAGGTTCCAGATCTCCACCGGCTCGCCCTCACCGGTGTCGCAGAAGATCTCGCTGCACGGACCGCAGACCCCGTCGGGTCCGTTGGTCGGTGATCCGGCCGGCCAGAAGTTCTCGTGTTCGTCATCCCGCCGAAGTCGCGACTCGGGCAGACCAATCTCCTCATGCCACGTCCGGTACGCCTCGTCGTCGTCAAGGAAGACGGTGGCGCTGAGCCGACCGGGGTCGAGGGCCATCCAGTCGGCGCCGGTCAGGAACTCCCAGGCCCAGTGGATGGCCTCGGTCTTGAAGTAATCCCCGAACGAGAAGTTCCCCAGCATCTCGAAAAAGGTGTGGTGGTAGGCGGTCAGGCCGACGTTGCCGATGTCACCGGTCCTCAGGCACATCTGGCAGGTCGCAGCCCGGGTGAAGTCCAGAGGGCCGACGCCCAGGAACTGGTTCTTGAACTGGTTCATTCCCGCCGGCGTGAACAGCACGGTGGGGTCGTCGGGCGGAACCAGCACGTCGGTCGGGCGGCGGGTGTGGTCCTTGGATTCGAAGAACGCGAGGAACTTCTCGCGGATTTCGTCGGTTTTCATCGGGAGCGTATCGCGCTGAATCGGGGGATGGGAGGATGTGCGTTGAGCGGCTGGGAGGTCGATCAGGGTTCGAGTGTCACTTGCCGCCCATCGAGCAGTTTTAGCGATACGCTGCCGCGGCGGGAATTGACCGCCCGGTAGAATTCGGTGGGAGTTTCAGCCATCTGTCCGGCGACGACTTCGATGAAGTCGCCGGCCTCGATGCCGGCCTTGGCCGCTTGGCTACCGGGTTGAACCGATGTGACGACGACGGCCCGTGGGAACTCGAAGGAATCGGGGACGAAGCGTCGTCGTCCGGTCGGAAAATCGATCTGGAGACCACGCCAGGCGGGATGTCGTTGTTTCGATGCAATCAACCCGCTGCGATCCGGGACCGGCCACTTGCCCAGTTTCACGTCGACCCGGACACGGCGACGGGTGGTCTCCCGCCACAGGTCCAGCTTCAGTTCGCGACCGGGCCCGGCCAACTCGATCTGACGCATCAACGCGTATCGGCCTCTTACCGGTTCTCCGTCGATGGCCAGGATCAGGTCGCCGCTCTGAATACCGGCGCGGTGGGCCGGCGAGCCACGAAAGACCCGGGCCGCTCGTGCCGCGCCCGCCTGGTCGAAGGTGCCGTTGTACCCGGAGAGTTGCCGGGCTGAGACGTCGTCGGGTTGAATTCCGAGAAATCCGTATTCGACTTCGAGTCCTCTCCGCAGCGTGTTGATGATCCTTGCGATCGGACCGTCGATGGGAATCGCGAAGCCGGCGGCGGTTTCGATCCCGTCGTGGGGAGCGGTCGAGGTCGTCAATGCCAGAAGTCGTCCGTTGAGGTCGAACACGGGACCGCCACTGGTGCCGTGTTTGAGACGGGTGTCGAGTTGCAGCAGGGTGCCGAGGCGGTGGATCGAGTGTTCGGCCGTGCCACCGCCGCCCAGCGTCATGGCTCGACGGTGGGTATTGCTGACCAGGGCCCAGCCGACGCTGGCCGATCCGTCGCGGGCGATCGCGAACGGGTTTCCCAGCATCAGGACAAAACGGCCTTTGCGCGGAACCGGGCGAGCTGTGATCTCCAGCGGGGGCAACGTCTGAGGATTGATCCCGGCCTGCTTGAGTTCGGCGGGGTCGAGTTCGAGGACCGCCAGGTCGCTGCGGGGATCGGCCGCCAGGATCCGGGCCGGGCAGCCGCGTCGACTGGCGAATCGCACGTGGAGTCGCTGGCCGTCAGCGCGAGGCAGTTCCGCGGGTCGCGCGACCGGGCCGCCTCGCACCACGTGGTAACAGGTCAGGACCAATCGTCTGGTCGGGTCGCCGGGCACCGAAACCACGATTCCGGTGCCGTACTCGTTGGGTATGAAATCGGGATGGTCCGGATCGAGGGTCGTGGACCGGGCGGGTGGCTGTTGGGGACCGGTTGTTGGCGACCGGTAGCGGGCGATCGCGACGACCGAACCCTCGATCCGCCGTGTCACCTGCACCAGCGCCCGTTCCAACGACACCACGCCGGCAGCCACGCCGCTGGACGTTGCGTTGTCCTGGGCGAAACCGGGTGAGGTCAGAAACAGCCACGGTACAAGGGCCGAGATGAATGTCACGCTGCTGCGCATCGAACGGGGCTCCCCCCTGATCGTACCCGCTGCAACGGCGGCACCCAAGTCCGTCCCCGGCGGCTAGGCCACCTCCGCCTGAGGCAACTCGGTCACCGTTGGAGCCTCGGGTGTTTCAGCAGTCTCAGCGGTCTCAGCGGTCTCAGCGGTCTCAGCAGTCTCAGCGGTCTCAGCGGTCTCAGCGGTCTCAGCAGTCTCAGCAGTCTCAGCAGTCTCAGCAGTCTCAGCAGTCTCAGCAGTCTCAGCAGTCTCAGCAGTCTCAGCGGTCTCAGCGGTCTCAGCGGTCTCAGCAGTCTCAGCAGTCTCAGCAGTCTCAGCGGTCTCAGCGGTCTCAGCGGTCTCAGGTTGTTCCGACTCGACCTGCTGCTCGGTCTCGGGACCAAAGCCGCGAGCGACGATCACCTTGTCACGTATTTCCTCGAGCATGTCGGGGTTTTCCACGAGCCAGATGCGGGCCTTTTCACGGCCCTGGCCCAGACGGGTGTCTCCGTAGCTGAACCAACTGCCGCTGCGCTGTATGACACGGTCCTCGACGGCCATGTCGAGTATGTCGGCTTCAAGGCTGATGCCGCAGGAACTGAGCATATCGAATTCGGCGATCCGAAACGGCGGCGCGACTTTGTTCTTGACCACGCGGGCTTTTATGCGGATGCCGATGGGGAGGTCGCCGTCCTTGAGCGTGGCGATCCGGCGAACATCGATTCGGGCCGAACTGTAGAATTTCAGTGCTCGACCGCCGGGAGTCGTTTCTGGGCTGCCGAACATCACTCCGATCTTTTCACGGATCTGATTGATGAAGATCACGCAACTCTTGCTCTTGGCGATTGCCCCTGTCAGTTTCCGCATCGCCTGGCTCATCATCCTCGCCTGTAGCCCAACGTGGGTGTCACCGATTTCTCCATCGAGTTCGACCTTGGGCACCAGGGCTGCGACCGAGTCGATGACGATCAGATCGACGGCGTTCGACTTGATCAGCATCTCGGCGATTTGCAGGGCCTCTTCACCGTAGGTCGGCTGGCTGACGAGGAGTTCTTCGAGGTTGACACCGAGCTTCTTGGCCCAGGCAGGATCGAGCGCGTGTTCGGCATCGATGAAGGCCGCGATGCCCTGGGATTTCTGGGCGCTGGCGATCACGTGAAGGGCGAGCGTCGTCTTGCCACTGGATTCCGGACCGTAGAGTTCGACGATTCGTCCTCGAGGCACGCCCTGGCCTCCCAGGGCCAGGTCGAGCGAGAGGGCGCCGGTTCCGATGCCTTCGATCTTGAGATTCGTCGCATCGGAGAGTTTCATGATCGAGCCGGGGCCGAAGGCCTGCTCAATCTGTCCGACGGCGTTGTCGAGCATGCTCGCGGGTGTCGCCGCGGCCGATTTCTTCCGTGTCTTGGTCTTAGCCATGGGGTCCTCACTCCGTTGTCCCGCGGCGCGGCCAGATTCCATCGCAATGTCGGCACGCAAAAAGCGACCGGCGACATCCCGCACCGGAAGGTGGATCCTCGTCGCTGGCCCGTCAGTTTTCAACGCCAGTCTTCCAAAAAACCGGGTCGCACGTCGAATTGGTCGTCGACTCAGGTCGACTCGATCTCGGCGTCCAGCAGCAGACACAGGTAACTTCGCCGCTCACTCTGCTCGAGTCCCAGTTCGGCGGCCAGGGCCAACAGATGATCTCGTGCCGCCTGGTGAGAATTGGGATCGCTGATCGTCTCGAGTTCCACGAAGTCACCCAAGCCCTCGACCCGGTCAATCACCGCCTCGACCGAGACGCCCTGCCACGAGAGCTCAAACGGCCTGCGCTGCTTGGCGACGACCCGCACGGGACGAAACCCGAGCGACTCGAGGATCTCGGCGGCGATCTCGGCCGAGTCGATCCCCGTCTCCAGTTCACGACGTGTCTTGGCCACCTCGTCGATCAGGGGCCCCTTGTAGGTCAGTTGTACCCGATCCCCGTCCTCACGGATTCGCAGAGCCTCGTCTGTCCGGGCGAAGTCACGTCCCGGGTGAGCGTAATAGTGGTCGTTTTGGTGACGCAGCGGCATCGGCCGGGCGCCGATTGCCTCCAGCCGGTCGGCGATCTGTTCGATGGTCGGCGATCCGGCCACCAGCGGGAACTTCAACTCGACTTCAATCGCCATCATCGGCCTCGTAGCGTTCGATCGCCGTCCCGATTTCGTTGAGGTACTCCCAGGTGAACAGTCCGGTGTCGTGAGCGTCGTTCCAGGTGATCTTCAACGCGTAGCTGCCACTGTAGTTGACCGCGGTGGGGTGGATGTCGTCGGGCACCGATTCGGGGTCGAGAACCCGTTCACCGGTCACCTCGCTGATGCACGCGGCACACGGACACAATTGCCGGAGTGCGCGGAAAGGGATCCGGTGTGACTGCCCGTCGCTCCATTCCAGCGACAGCACGCGATCGTCGGTCTGGAACTGGATACGAGTGGGAGCGTTGATCGTCACGTGTCAGTCTCGTCCGGGGTGTGCGATTTGGGGCCAGTAGGTGTCGAAGTCAAAGGTAGGACTGTTGTCGAGGTCGTGGCAGGAGATGCAGATCTTGCGGCGGGCCTGTTCGAGTGTCACGCGGACCTCGGCCAGGGACGGCTCGACCTGGCCGGCCTCGACCAGTTCCACATGCCGGCTGCCCGGGCCATGGCAGTTTTCGCAGCCGTTGCCCAGCAGGTGCGACGAGGCCTGCCGGTCGACGTAACCGCTCTTGAACCGAAGCACCTTCTGAGGTTCCCAGCCGGTGACGTGACAACTGAGACATTCGGCGTCGAACGTGCGGGGCACCCAGTTGTGTTCCTGTCCGTCCCGTCCCGTCGACAGGCTCTCGAAGGCACTCGCATGTGGAGTGTCCCGCCACTTGGACAGCGCCTTGGTGTGGCACTCGCCACATCGAGCCGAGCCGATGAACTTCCGGTTCCCACTGGTGGCGATCGGCAGCATCGAGGCGGCCAGGTCGAGTTGTTCGAGCGTCTTCTGGTAGGTCCGCATCGCCTCGGTCATCTTCGGGTGATCGGTGAACCGCTGGTTGTCGAGGTTGACGAGTTCGAAGCGGACGCGGGTTGACTGCGGGTGATTGTTGAATCCGACGACTCCGACGTACTTTCCCTTCTGACCGACTGTGACCACGGTGGTGGTGCCAACCTGGCGGGGATTGTCCGTCAGCGGATCCTCGGGACCGCCGGCACTGACGACCAGGTTCAAGCGTGGGAAGCGTCGGGCGAGTTCGAGCGACGTGTCGATTCGGGCGTGAGAGAGCAGCACCAGGATGGTGGCTCCGTCCCGGGCCAGCGAATCGAGTACTCCCGGCAACACGTCCTCGGGTGGCCGGATGGTCACGTCACTGAGCACGCCGGCGGCCTCGAGTGCTCCACTGAGCCTGGGGTCCAGGATCGCGGTGACGCCGATGGTGTGGTCACCGGAGGCAATCAGCCGGCTGGCGACCGGTGCACCGGGCAGGTCGTCGCTGTCGAACAGCTGCAGGTTGGCCGCCAGCAGGTACGGCCGAGTTGACCCGCCCGGAGAACCTGGCGAGTCACGGTCCTCGGTCTGTCCCTGCGAGAGCAGAAAAGCTGCTCCCAATGCCAGGTCTTCCGGACCGACTCCCACCGCCGAGTAGGACATCTCGCCCAACGCCGCCAGCATCGTCTGGTACTTCAGTCGACTCTGTTCGCGACGTCGCTGGACCATCCCACCCAGGTCGAATGCGATCGGGTGGAAGCCCCTTCGGTCCATTTGCCGCAGCAGGTCGGCCCGACGCGAAAACCCCCCGGATTGGGTCTCCGAACAACCGCACGGTTCCAGATAGCCGTGTTGCTGTCCCGAGAAGACCAGCGTCAGGTCACCAGGAGACCAGTTTTCGAGCAGTGGCGGTTCGGTCCCACCCAGGGGGCGATCCCCCCCGGGTTCCGGCCCGGACTCGGGGAGCGGCCAGAACCATCCAGCCAGGACGGCGGCGACCGCCAATGCGACCAAAAGCGATGTGGCCCAGCGTGGCATGAGGAGGGGGCGGTCGAGAAACAGGGAATCGGGAGGAGCCGCTGGGGAGAGCTACCGCGAGACGAATCCAACGAAAAATCTCATCAATCGCTTCTTCTTCTCGCCGACGAATTCGATAACCACTTCGCCCTTCTGGCGATTGATCAGCGTGACAGGAGGTTCGCCCTTGGGAATGGTCAGGGTCATCCAGTAGCGACGGTTTTTCTTGGCGGGGAAGTCGAGATCACGTTCGAACTCGACGGAAAGGAACTTGGGTCTGGTGGCGCGGACCCGGATCTTGCCATCGTTGGAGACATTCTTGACCAGCATGGGGATCCGGAAAGACTTGCCCTTGGCGGCCGAGAATGTCCCCAATCTCAGCAGCAGTCGATCGCTGTTCCACTCCACACCAGCCGCTTTCATGAATTCGAGCAATCCCGAGCGGCTGCCCGAGAGGTGAAAGCTGATCGAGTGGTCTTCGGCGAGGTCGGTGTAGAACGTGAGGGTCTCAAGAAACGGACCGTCGGCCAACTTGGTGGCGTCGACGGTGGCAGTGATCTTGTAGCCGGACTTGGGCAGTGGCCGGTTGTTCCCCGCCTTCAATCTCGCGGTCACCTTGGCGATCTTCTCCTTGTCGTCGGGAGACGCGCTGTTGGCGGCGGCCAGCGCCTCGAGTTCATCCTCGTTCATTGGCCGGCTCTTGATCACGAGCTTCCCGGTCGGATTCTCGATTCGCAGCAACTTGAACTGATCCGCGATCTCGCTGTGCAGGGTCAAGTTGACATCGACGGTGGCGTTGGTGCCAATTTGTCCCACCGACCAGTTCTCCGCGGGCTTGATCACGGCCCGGCGTCCGATGACTCCCTTGATCAGCAGCGGGATCGTGATGTGTTCGGGGTCATTGGTCCGGATTCTCGCCGAGTGAGCGAAGCCGATCGCCGGTTTCTTGACTCCCCATGCCACGGTGACTTCGACCGTCTCGCCGGGTGGGATCACGTCACGGGCCAGCTTGCCCACGGTGCACTCGCACGTGTTGGCCCCCTTGTAGTTGGCCGCCAGCTGCAGCGGGGCTTCGCCGTCGTTGCGAATCAGGAAGACGTGCTCGGATTCCTGTCCCTGTTCCATGATCCCGAAGTCGAATTCGCCGCTGCCGACCAATACGGCCTTCGGGTGCGGACCGTTTCTGGTGGGCGTCGGCAACGAGGACTGGTCGTCGGGCCGGACGGTGACGTTCGTTGATTCACGCCAGGCCTTGGCTCCGTAGAACAACCCGCCGGTGGCGGCGAGAAAGGTCAGGATGACAGCGGCGATGCGCATGAGAACCTCTGGGGAAGGCGTCGATCGAGGGGCCGCGTGGGACCGTTTCCCCGCCTTCCACCGAATCAACCAGATGAACCGTGAGGGTCAGGACAATATCTGCATTTTTGGCGGTCGCCTCGTGGCGACATTCGACCGGATCAGGCTGCCATTCTAGGTTGGAGATTTCCAGTCGGTCAATTGCGGCCTTCGGGCAAGCCGCCTTCTCGGGATGCCTCAGCCGCCAGCGACTGCATCTGCTCGATTCGCTCCGGGCTCAGCAGCTTGTCGACATGGCCCCGCGATTGAAGCAACCGGTGCAACCGGATGGTCTGCCGGGCCTCTCCGGCAGCACGAGATGCCTGGCCGGTTTCGGCCAGTGTTTCGGCCAGCCAGGCGTGCAAACGAGGGTTGCTGGGATATCGGTCGACGGCGGTCGTGCCCCAGTCGATCATCTCCTGACGGGCAACATCATCGCGATGGCGTCGCCACTTCAGGCGAACAGCCCGGGCCAGGTCGTGAGCTGAAACCCAGTTGTGAGGATCGCGAAGACCGGCGACGGTGGCGGCACGAATGGCCTGCTCAAGGGCCTCGTCGGAGGCCGAGTCGTCGTCGGCGTTTTCGATCCTCAGCCGGGCCAGTCGCCGCGAGGGAGCCGGGTCGAGTCGATCGGCCTGCTGGGCGTCGTAAAGCATCCGGGCCGCTGCGCCCGGCCGATCCTGCAACAACAGGGCGTTGGTGGCTTGCTGGCCGGCGACCGAACTCTGGAAGACCGGTGTCAGGCCAAAGAACGTCACGAGCAACAACAGCACTCCGCAGCCCACGACAGCGAGTCGAGCCGATTTCAACGTGGGTGGTGCGGGTGTCGGGGCAGGGGGGTGACCACGGTCGGGCCACGGCCGCCAACCGATCACCAGCACCAGCAGCAGCTGCATCAACGCCGGTCGACTGAACCCCCCGGCTCCCAGCAGATGGACCAGCAAGACGACCAGGGCAGCCAGGGTCGCCCGTCGTTGAATCGATCGATCGGATTGCACGGCTGGCAAGCACGACCAGGACACGATGAAGCCCACCGCCACGCACCCCAGGCGGATGTCGAGGCCACCTTCCAGCAGCCAACCCGGGGCCATCGCCAGCGCGAACCCGAAGACGCCACCGAGGGCGATCATCCCCGTCGGGCCGCCCCGATCCCGTGGCTCGTCGATTGCCGCAGTCGATGCGTTGGCGTGCTGATGGCGGCCGGCCAGAAGCAGGACGACGCAAGCAGCCAGTCCGGCAAGGCCGATCAGTCCGGAGGTCGCCGTGGCTTCGAGCAGGAAGTTGTGCGGATCGGCGATCTCCTCGCTCGATTCCTCGAGCTTGTGTGCCAGGTAGTGTTGGCGGAAGTTCCCCGGGCCGGTGCCGACCAGGGGGCGGTCGGAGATCACTCCCAGCGTGCCCCGCCAGTATTCGAACCGATAGGCCAGTGACTTGGGTGCTTCGGTCAAGACCTCGCGGTCAATCCCCCCGGTCCAGAAGGCGGCCACCACCAGCAGCACAGGGACGGCGGCCCCCAGGGCCAGGCGGCCGGGACGTTCCTTCAACCATCGAAGCACCTGTCCGCCCGCCAGCAGCACGCCACCGACCGCCAGGCCCGCCCACGCGGTGCGGCTCTTGGTCAACAACAGGCAATAGGAGATCAGCAGGAACCCGATTGCGAGGAACGACACGGCAGACAACAAGCCACCGCGGGACCCTGTCCGAGCGGTCTTCGGCCAACCGGGGTGCCGCCAGGCCGGTGCCAGCCCCAGACCGTAGATCAGCAGAGGGGCCAGGAGACCCCCGAGCGAATTGGCGAGAGCGAACAGGCCGTACGGTTCGCGACTGTCGCGAAGGCGACGCTCCCAGAGTTGCCTGGCAGGTCCGTCGAGCGGAATTCCGGCGGCGGCCAACTCGAACTGCAATCGACGGACGGTGAAGATGTCTCGAGACCGGATAGCGGTGTCGAGTTCATCCTGGAGTGCGTTGAACGAGTCGTTGGCACGGCGGTAACCGACGTGGTGCTGCCAGATGCCCAGGATCGAAAGTGACACCCCGACGGCCAGGGCGATGCGGATCAGAGCCTGAAAGTCGGCCGGCTTCGAGAGCCATCTTCTGAGCAGAACGAAGGCCAGCAGCAGCGCGATCCACTCACACGCCATGTTCGCAGCGGCTCGCCCATTGCCATCTCTGGTGATGATCAGCACCATCGCCGAAACGACCTGGGGAGCCACCAGCAGGGTCACAGCAAGATCGATGCGATCGAACCGCAGAGGCGAGATCGGCCACCGTCTCAGACGTGACAGGCTCCAGGCCGCCGCCAGCAGCAGCCAGCCCCCGACCAGCCACAGCGTGGACCCCGAGGCGGTCGATTCGGCCGGCAACAGCCAGCGAGCCACCAGCAGTCCCACCGCGATGCCCAGCCAGGCCGGTGACTGGGCTGGGTCGACGTCGGAAGTCGCGGCCGGGCGTGACATCTCAGGAATCCCCGCCCTCGCCGTCTTCGGATTCCTCAGAGATCGGGTTGGCGAGCCGGTCGGCCCGAACCCTGCGGCCGACGGTCTCGAGAATCGCGACCAGGCCCAGTACGCAGGCGATCAATGCCAGGATCATCAAAGCCGCCATCCAGTCGGTGACCCGGTACAGCAGCACTCCACCCAGCCCGGTCATCAGTGTCGCCAGGTGGATCGTCAGGACCGCGTTTCGTCGGCTGAGTCCCAGGTCGACCAGCCGGTGTGAAAAGTGGTTCTTGTCGGGCTGAAACGGACTCTGGCCGCGGCCCAGCCGGATCAACATCACACTGGTGAAGTCGTAAAGCGGGATGGCCAGGATGAACAGGGGGGCCAGGATCACGTGTCGGCCGGTGGAGCCGGCGGCGGCTTCGTAGAAGGTCCCCACGACGGTCAGTGTCGCCAGCAACAGGCCGATGAAATAACTGCCGGCATCTCCCAGGAAGATCTTGGCAGGCGGCCAGTTGTGGCAGAGGAACCCCGCGAGGGCTCCGGCGAGAACCAGCAGGACACCGGCGACCAGCCAGTGGGGCCTGGGGGTGCCGACCAGCAGCACGGCGGCGAACAGAGACGCGGCGATCAGGGCGATGCCCGGCGAGAGCCCGTCCATGTTGTCGAGGAAGTTGAAGGCGTTGACCAGGACCAGGATCCACAGCACCGTCGCCAGGCCGCCGACCAGCGGGCTTGGGACAAACAGCGTTCCACGGACGCCGCCGAGCACCAGGCCCACCGCGACCAGTCCCTGGACGGCCAGTCGCGGCCCCCACGGCAGGTTGCGGAAATCGTCGATCAGGCCGATGATCGCCAGCAATGTCGCTCCTGCCAGGATCCCCCACAGCAGGCTCAGCCGCGAGTGGAGTCCGGCGAGATCCAGTTCGGCGGCGACGGCGGTCGGCAGCAGGTCATCCAGCGTCAGGCCCGGGACCAGGTTGCAGGCGATCAGCGACACTCCCGCCAGCGGGGTGACGACCGAGAACCACACGGCGATGCCGCCACCCATCGGCGTGGGGGTCTCGTGGACTTTCCGCGGGCCGGGTCGATCGACCAGGCCCCAGGCCGGAGCCCACCGGCGGAGCAAGCCGGTGGCCGCGGCCGAGAGCAGCAACGGCGGGACCACGCAGGCCAGGACGAATGCCAGCATATTCCGCCTAGCTCCCAGTCACCGCCTGCTGTCCCGCCGGCTTCTTCTTTTTCTTACGGGTCTTGGGCCTCTTCCGCTTGAGCGGCTTCTTCGGCTTTCCCTCTTTTGAGACGCTGCCGTTGTCGTCGGGGACGCGGTAGTGGTGACGGAGACGTTTCAGTTCACCCTTGAGCCGCTCGGTGACCGCCGCGTATTCGGGTGAGCCGTAGACGCTGCGCATCTCGCGAGGGTCCTGCTTGAGATCGTAGAGTTCCCATTCGTCGAGGTTGTAGAAGTGGATCAGCTTGTAACGGGCGTCGCGGACGCCCAGGTGCCGCCGCACGCTGTGGGGTCCGGGGAACTCGTAGTACTGGTAGAAGAGCGACTTCCGCCAGTCGGCCGGCGTCCGGCCTGAGAACAGCGGTCGCAGGCTGAGACCCTGCATGTCGGACGGGCTGGCAGCACCGGCCAGGTCGAGAAACGTCTGGGCGAAGTCAAGGTTGCTGACCAGGTCGGTGTTGACGCTGCCGGGAGCGATGTGGCCGGGCCAGCGGACCATCAGCGGCATCCGGAAACTCTCCTCGTACATGAACCGCTTGTCGAACCAGCCATGGTCGCCCAGGTAGAAGCCCTGGTCGGAGGAGTAGATCACGATGGTGTTCTTGGCCAGGCCGGTCTGGTCGAGGTAATCCAGGATCCGGCCGACGTTGTCGTCGACACTCGCGATACATCGGAGGTAGTCCTTGATGTACCGCTGGTACTTCCAGCGGACCAGGTCTTTCCCCTTGAGGTCGGCCTTGCGAAACGCGTCGTTCTTGGGTCCGTAGGCCGCGTTCCACGTCTCGAGCTGTCCGGGGGTCAGATTTCGGGGTGGGACCAGCTTCAGGTCAAAAGGCGTCATCGTGCGGGCGATCGACATGTTCTGGGTTCGAGCGGCGGTGCCGCGGCCGCGGTAGTCATCGAAGAGGTTGTCCGGTTCGGGGATCTTGACATCGTCGTAGAGAGACAGGTGTTTGGGGCCTGGTTGCCAGTTCCTGTGCGGGGCCTTGTGCTGGAACATCAACATGAACGGTTTCTTGGTATCGCGTGTCTTGAGGAACTTCAGCGCGATGTCGGTGATGATGTCGGTGGTGTAGCCGGTGTGCTTGATCCGGCTGCCGTTGCGGATCATCGGCGGGTTGTAGTAGGGACCCTGGCCGATCAGCACCTCGTGGTGGTCAAACCCGGTTGGCAGACTCTTCAAATGCCACTTGCCGATCATCGCGGTCTGGTAACCGGACTTCTGCAACAGCTTGGGAAAGGTCTGTTGGCCACCGTTGAATCGGATCCGGTTGTCGATGACACCGTTGAGGTGGCTGTGCTTGCCGGTCAGGATCACCGCCCGGCTGGGAGCGCAGATCGAGTTGGTGCAGAAGCAGTTGCGGAAGAGCATGCCCTCGGTGGCCAGCCGGTCGAGGTGCGGGGTCTTGTTGATCTTCGATCCGTAGCACGACAGCGCGTGCGCGGCGTGATCGTCGGTGAAGATGAACACGATGTTCGGCCGGGTTGCGGCAAGCAGATTGGTGGCCGCGAGGGTCGTGATCAGCAGCAGATGGGTGGCCAGCCGGCCCGGGCGGGTGATGATCATCGGGGGCCTCGAACAACGGGGGATAAACCGGAAGCCACCCGAGCCGCGTGGGTGGTCGAACCGGGTTATCTTCAGCACTCCGCCGACGAACTTCAAGACCCGGCAACCGCTGCCGTTTCGGTCGTGTCGATGTGATCGAACTTGTCGACCGTCTCATTGCCGGCCCCGGCGGGGTCGCGGACAGGGGGGCCGTCCACATCGTCGAGGCTCAGCCAGTCGACCATCCCGGTGTGGATCCCGGTCCAGTCACCCAACTTCTGCGACCAGCGATTCGGGAGGACGGCCCGTGAGAGCGGGATCAAGCCGACGACGCGAGGCAGCATCAGGCTCGGGCGACCGGCGAGGACGGCTCGGACCACCTGGCGGGCGACCTCGGCGGGGGTGAGCAGTCGAGTGAACCGCG
>CAUZRQ010000129.1:0-14985 GCA_963582065.1 Planctomycetota bacterium
CTCGTCACCGCCCACGTGACGGAAGCAGACCAGGTTCAACGATCTGGGCGCCGCCAGTTCGAAGTCCTCGTCGGCCTCGACCCATTCGGCAAACCGACCGGCCCACTCGACGTGCGAGCGGATCATCTGCTGCAGGCCCTCGACACCGAAGCTGCGGATCACGAACCACAGTTTCAGGGCACGGAAGCGGCGACCCAGGGGGATGTGCCAGTCGCGGAAGTCGACCACCTCGCCCGACTGGGACGCCCGGTTCCTCAGGTAATCGGGCAGCACGCTCAGCGCCCGCAGCAGCGGACGGCGATCGGCGACGTAGAAGCAGTCGCAGTCGAAGTTGACGAACATCCACTTGTGGGGATTGAAGGCGAAGCTGTCGGCCAGTTCGAGTCCGGCGTGCATCTCGCGGAACTCGGGGCAGACCGCGGCCGTGCCGGCCATCGCCGCGTCGACATGCAGCCAGGCCCCGTGGTCGCGACAGATCGGGCCGATCTCGGCCAAGGAATCGACGGCACCCGAAGAGGTCGTGCCGACCGTGGCACAGACGAAGGTCGGTCGCAGGCCGTGAGTCGCGTCGATGGCCATCTGCTGCTTCAGCAGATCGGTCCGCATCGACGAGTTGTCGTCGCTCTGGATCATGCGGAGGCGATCGGTCCCCATGCCGGTGACCATCATCGCCTTCTCGACTGACGAGTGGGCCTGGTCGGAGGTGTAGGCGACCTGCCAGGAGTCGATCCCCTGCCGGCGGGTGTCGCGGGGTTTGTCCGGGCGTTCGCGATAGCAGGCGGCCAGCAGCGCGCACAACGTTGCGCTCGAAGCGGTGTCCTGGATGACCCCGCCGCCGTCGCCGCTCGAATGGAATGCGGCGGGCAGGTCGAGCATCTCGATCAGCCAGTCGAGGACGTGCTGCTCCAGTTCGGTGCAGGCGGGGCTGGTGGTCCAGAGCATTCCCTGCACACCGAGTCCGGCGGCAAGCAGTTCGCCGAGGATCGAGGGGGCCGAGGTGTTGGCCGGAAAGTAGCCGAAGAAGTTGGGGGACTGCCAGTGAGTGATACCCGGCAGGATGACCCGGTTGACGTCGTCGAGGATCCGGTCGAACGGCTCGCCCTGGTGCGGTGGCGAGTCGGGCAGCTGGGCCCGGATGTCCCCCGGCTCGACGCGCGAGAGAACCGGGTACTGTTCGACCTGCTCCATGTAGTCGGCGATCCAGTCGATCACCTCGCGGCCATGTTGCCGGAAGTCCTCGGGTGTCATCACGCTGTGTCCTCCGCAGAGTGCAGCAGCTTCACCAGCGACAGGTAGTCCGCGTCTCGCTGCCTGATCTGTTCGTCGATTGTCTCGGGAGGATACGAGTAGATCCCCTGGCCGGACTTGGCTCCCAGGTGGCCGGCTTCGACCATCTTCCGGATGGTTTCGGGAACCTCGGTGTCACCCCGCATGTCGGGAGCCAGGTTGGTGAAGGTGGACGACGAGATGTCCCAGCCGGCGTAGTCGATGATCGCCAACGGACCCAGCGCGGCCAGCCGCAGGCCCATGCTGCCGCGGATCGCCCGGTCGATCTCCGAAGCGGTCGCGACACCGCGGTCCAGCAGATCGAACACCTCGCGGGACATCGCCACCTGGACCCGGTTGACCAGGAAACCGGTCAGTTCCTTGTCGATGCGGACGGCGGTCTTGCCGATCGATTCGAGAGTCGCCAGCGCGGTGGCGACCGTGGTGTCACTGGTCCGCTCGCCCCCGACCACCTCGACCACGGGAATCACGTGGGGCGGGTTGAACCAGTGAGTGACGATGGCCCGTTCGGGATGCGCCAGGTCGCGGGCGGTTTCGGTAATCGGAAAGCTGGAACTGTTGCTGGCCAGGATCGTCTGCTGATCGATCAGCGGTTCGATCTGTCCGAGCAACTCCTGCTTGACTTCCAGGTTCTCCCAGGCCGCCTCGGTCACGAAACCCGTTCCATCCACGGTCTCCGCCATTCCCTCGCAGACGGTGATGCGTCCGAGCACCTCGGGGGCCTGTTCGGCAGGCAGCAGGCCGACGGAGACGAGTTGTTCGAGGTTGTTGGCGATGCGGTCGAGCGCCGTGGCGGCGGTTTCGGGACGTTCGTCGATGGCCCGGACCGTGTAGCCTCCGACGGCAAACGCCTGCGCGATGCCATGGCCCATGGTGCCCAGCCCGATCACGGCCACGGGCAGTTCTCGAGACAGCACGTCGGTGGGGTTGTTGTCGGTTGTGTTCATTGGTCTTCTCCCGGCCACGCCGGTGGTGCTGTGGCCGAACGGATGGCGGGGACGAAGGAGCCGTGGCTGAACTCGTGGAGGTTCAACGCGTCGGCGAGGAACCGGGCACCGGTGAGACGTGGCATGGATGGAAGATCCGAGTGAGAGATCGATTCAGTCTTTCGGTTCGGCCGGTTGTCGGCAAGTGTGACGGACTCGACCGGTGATACCAATCGGTCCGAAACGCGGCAGCGGCCGATTCGCTATTATGTGACCTGGATCCCACAGGAATCACTGCTCATGCAACGTTCGGTCCCCGGTTTATTTCCCTTTCTGCTGTCGGCGATTGTCGCCCTGTTCGTTCAACCGGTTCGGGCAGCTGACGACTGGGTCGACAACTTCTACCAGTTCCGCTTTCCGGTGGAGGTCGAGGCCGAGGCGGTCGGGTGGCAGGTGTTGCCGATCGATGCCGAGCGGATCACCCGCGAGATCAACCGGGTCGGACCGTTTCGCTTCGATCCCCATTATCTCGCCTTCAATCACGTGAAGCTGGTTGAGGTCGACGAGTCGGGAAAGGCGATCGACAGAAAGGTCGACGGAGGATTCACTCTGGTCAGAATTGGACCGGAACTCGCCGCCGAGGTCCTGGCCGGAAAGGCCGAGAAGAAGACGATTGCTGTCACCCCGGGGCGGTATCACCTGATGCGGTTCACGAGTTCGGGTGGCGGCAAGTGTCCGGCACTGGCCTACGAGCCGATCTTTCCTCCCGGCACTCCACTCAGGAAACATGTCTATCGCATCAGTTTTTTCCCGCCGCTGCTGCCACAGCCCAGGCGGACGCACGACGTGCTGTTCGTTCCCGACGGCAAGGCGATGGAGCTGCTGGTGCGGGGCCGGTTCATCGGAACGATCCACGACATCAGTGTCCGGGCCGCGGAGATTCGCCTGATGGCCAACATCACTCGGGCCGGGACACGTCGTTACCACGTGTACTACCAGCCGATGGGCAGCCATCACCTGCAGGTACCGCGTCGCCGTCGCGAGCAGGTGCCCGTGCGGGTGGCGACGTTGCGGTCGGTGGGTACGGCGACCGAGTACACCGGTGATACGCGGTACCGGGTGGGCGATTCGGAATCGGTGCGGGCGTGGTTTGCCGAATCGACGGTCAAGATGACCCGCAAGCGACGTCCGCCCCGACAGGTCCGACGCGGCGTCCGGGTTACGGCCGCGGCCAACGAGTCGCAGTCGTTCCAGCTGGTACTGACCCCCCGACGCGCCACGACGCTCGATTCGGTCACGCTCTCGGCACTGGCCGGATCGGACCGGACGATCTCGATGCGGACCGCCGAGGTGAACCTGGTCGAGTACGTTCCGATCCGGATCGGCAGCTACATCACGCCGGCGCGTGTCGGCGGCGATGTCGGCGACCCGTTGTTGCCGCTCGACCATCCCGTGAAACTCGATCCGCTGGACGGCAACCGCGCCGTGTGGATCACGCTGCACGTCCCGGCAGGAACCCCGGCCGGCATCTACAAGGGCACGTTGCGAGTGGCCTTCGAGGACGAGGGGCTGGATGTGCCGTTCGAACTGGAGGTGTACGGGTTCGAGCTGCCCGAGTTCGCGTCGTTCGGATCCGACATGGGCGGCCAGTACATGGTCAAGCGGCTCAACCACCTCAACAAGAACCCGCAGCGCGTCATCGACTATCACGGTGTTTCGTCAAAGCCCGACATCCTGAAGCTGACTCGCGGTTACTACGACCGGATGGCGGCATCGAAGTTCTACCCCAAGAACGCGGCGCTGCTGACCGAGATCGGGATGAACTGGACGCCGCCGCCGGCCGGGTTCAACGTCGACCGCCCGGGCAACTTCATCACGCTCAAGGACTGGGACTTCACCCGGTTCAACGCCGAGCTCGATCACTTCATCAACGGCCGCAAGGTCAACAGCCTCTGCCTGCTGCACACCAATCCCACGGCCTGCAACCACTTCAACCACCTGCCCGGCGCACCGCTGGATGGCCCGGCCATCTCGTCGCCCCACACCTCGATGGGTTGGCAGACCTGGCGGAAGATGACGATCGTGGCCTACGACAAGCCGAAGTCGAGCAAGAGCGTGATCGAGGTCACCCGCAGGCAGTTCGACAACGTGGTGATGCAGTTCTTCCGCCGGACCGCACGGGAGCTCGACAAGCACGGTTGGCTGGACCGGGTGCACGTGCTGATTGACGAGACCGAGAATCCGACCCGCCTGGCGCACTTCCTGAAACTGCTGAAGTCCGATCCGTTGACGGCGCGGATCCGCGTGGTCGCCTGCATGCAGGGGCTGGGGCTGATGGATCCGGGGTCGCCGGGCAACGAGGGGCTCAAGGAGTTCCCGTTCCCGAAACTGATCGACACGTACTGCCCCGAGATCGACGAGAACTACGACCGCTGGATGCCGTATTACTTCGATGACTACAGGATCCCGCGAGATCGCCGAAAGTTGTGGTGCTACATCGTCGCCAGCAGCCGGATCGCCATCGACACGCCGGGGATCAACAACCGCGTGCTGGCGTTGGACGTGTTTCAGCGAGGCGGCAGTGGGGTGTTGATGTGGGAATCATTCGGTTGGGATCATCTCTACGGAGGCTCGACGAATCCCTGGAAGGATCCCTACACGCGTCACGCCAACGGGTCGCTGGCGTTCTTTTATCCCCCTCGTCGGTCCCCCGGCTCGAAGAAGGCCGATTTCACGATCACCCCGTCTCTGAGACTCTCGACATTCCGCGAATCGGTCGACGACTTCGAGTACGCCCGGATTCTCGAGGACCTGGTGAAGGCCGGTCGAAACAAATCCGTGGACACCAGGGATGCCGAGCGGGCACTCTCGGACATCCGGAGATTCTTCCCCGAGAATACCAACTGGTCGCAGAACGACGCGTGGTTCCTGGAACTTCGTGAACGGATGGCCCGGCAGATCGTCGCGCTGAAGGCGCGGCTCGATGGCTGAATTCCTCAGACATCGATGCCTCACGTCGAAACGGTCTGCTATTCTGTGGTGACCGGCAGCGGGTGCCGGCTCGGATCATGATTCAGCCGATGGAGTTTTCGATGAGAATCCGTGCGATCGTCTTCGGACTGCTGTTCCTGGTCACCTCGTCCGTTTCGGCTGACAACTGGCCCAACTGGCGGGGTCCGACGCTCAACGGTGTCGCTCCCAAGGGAACCTACCCGGTCAAGTGGAGTTCCACCGAGAACGTGGCATGGAAGATCAAGCTGCCCGGCAAGGGCACTTCGACACCGATCGTCTGGAGAAAGCAGATCATCCTAACCAGCCAGGAAGTCGGCAAGAACACGACGATGGCGCTGGATCGTTCGGGCAAGACGATCTGGAAGACGACGGCCGGTGGTGCGGGGATCAAGGGCAAGCACCGCAAGGCCAGCGGCAGCAACCCGTCGCCGATAACCGATGGCAAGCACATCTACGTCTACTTCAAGAGCGGTGACCTGGTCTGCCTGACAATGGCCGGCAAGGTTGTCTGGCAGACGAACCTGCAGCAGGCCTGGGGCAAGGACACGCTGTGGTGGGACATCGGCACGTCACCGGTTCTCTCGGCCGACAAGGTCCTGGTCGCCGTCATGCAGACCGGCGGTTCCTACGTCGCCGCGTTCAACAAGTCCGACGGCAAGGTGGCCTGGAAACGCGACCGCGATCTCGAAGCGCCGCTCGAGGCCGCTCAGAGTTACACGACACCGATCGTGCTGAAGCGGAACAACCGGGAGACCCTGCTGGTGCTTGGTGCCGATCACGTCACCGCCCACGACGTGACGACGGGCAAGGAAACCTGGCGGGTTGGCGGGTTGAACCCGACCGGGCAGAAGTACTTCCGCAGCATCTCGTCACCCGTCCTGGCCGGCGACCTGCTGCTGGCACCTTACTCGCGTGGCGGAACGCTGACGGCGATCCGACTGGGCGGTTCCGGAGACGTCACCAAATCGCACATCGCCTGGGCGAACAAGGGGGGGGCCGCCGCCGACGTGCCGACACCGATCGTCTCGGGCAACCGTGTCTTTGTCTGCAGCGATCGCGGCAAGCTCACCTGCCTGGACGCCAAGACGGGCAAGACGTTCTGGAGTGGCGTGACCGAGAAGAACAGGACCGGTTATTCCTCGTCACCGATCCTGGCCGGTGGCCGGATTTATCTCACCCGTGAGGACGGCAAGACGTTTGTCGTGGAATCCGGAGACAGCTTCAAGGTCGTCGCTGCCAACGTGCTTGGCGAGTTCACCGTCGCCACTCCGGTCTTCTCGCAGGGACAGATCCTGCTGCGAACGACCGAGCACCTGTACTGCATCGGCAAGCGCACATCCGCAGCCGCCGCGGGCGAGTAGTCGATCGTTCAGCGGCCGAGTGTCGCTTCCATCAGCCCGATCTTCTGGTGATTGGGCGGCAGCGCGTCCTCGCCCGCGTACCATGCCCGCATCCGGCCGTTGACCAGGATCATCTGCGAGGCGTGAACCGAGTGGTTCGCTCCCCGTCCGGCCGAGCCGAAGTTCCCCTTGGGCGGCGGGCCCAGCACGGGGCGGCCGTCGTTGAGCTGTCGGAAAGTGAAACCGTCGTCGCTGACCGCCGAGTAGGTCTTCCATTGGTTGCCGACGTCACCGCAGTAGAGCATGAAGTAGCGACGGCCGTCGAAATGCACGCTGGGTCCCAGCTGTCCCTGTGACCCTGCCCGCAGGCCGGCGATCGGTCGACCACCGAACTTGCGTGTCCACTTCAGCCCGTCGGGACTCTCGGCCACCGCCAAACGGTGATCTCCGTTGTACGCGCCGTACCACATCCGGTAGACCGTCCGGCCCTTCTCACGAATTCTCAGGATGTGCATCCCGGTTACCTGCAGGCTGTCGACGGTGTCCTTTTTCCCGAGCGGCATGACCGGCCGGCCGCCGTTTTCCTTTTTCCAGTGGATCCCGTCGCGGCTGCTGGCCAGGCAGATCTGCTCGACCCGAACGTGGGCGGGCCCGATCCCCAGGTCCGTCCCGCTGCGGCCGTCGATGGCTCCGTACCACATCAGGAACCGGTCACCCACCTTCAGCACGTAGGGATGTGCCATGCCACGGTGATCGGCACTCCCCTTGGGCCCCAATCGAAGTGCCGGTTTCCCGTCGTTCAGGGGTTTCCAGTTCACCCCGTCCCGGCTGGTCGCTCCGCCAATCCGCTCGATGATCTTGTAGGGATAACTCGTGTCGGTGGTCACTTTGCCACCGTTGAACCACATCCAGTACGTGCCGTCGTCGTGGACAACCGTGGGCGATCCGACAAATCGGCTGTTCCAACTGCCGGCCTGTCCGGTTGCGACGCACGAACCCTGACCGGCCTTTCCCGGGACCCGGTGAAACACGGCCTGCTGGAGCAGGTCGACAGTCACCGGTTCGGCGGCATCGGTTTGCGGCTGGCCGATCAGGGCTCCCAGGAGCAACGACAGGATCGAGAGACAACGCATGGTCGTGACACCAATCGCTGGAGGAACTAGTTTGGGGCAACAAGGGATTAGAGTCAGCTGACCCCTCCGAATGCCATTGACCCGACTTCACTTCGACGGTCCACCCCGTGCGTCTCGTACGATCGTGCTGGCCCACGGTGCCGGACGAGGCCTCGACACTCCGGCATTGGAGGCGATCACCGTCGGCCTGGCGGCCAGGGATATCCGCGTGGTGCGGTTCGAGTTCCCCTACATGGTGCGGCGCCGCGAGGATGGGGCGCGGCGTCCCCCGGATCGCCAACCGGTGTTGCTCGAGACCTGGCGGGCGGTGATTGATGAACTGGGATCCGACGGCCTGGTGATCGGCGGCAAGTCGATGGGTGGCCGGATGGCCAGCCTGGTGGCCGACGAGTGCGAAGTGGCCGGGCTGGTCTGCCTGGGTTACCCGTTTCATCCCCCGGCCAATCCCGAGAAGATCCGCACCGAGCACCTGGCCGGGCTGGTCACCCCGACGCTGGTCGTGCAGGGCGAACGCGATCGGTTCGGGACGCCCGGGGAAGTGGCCGGTTACGAGCTTTCCGGGTCGATCCACATCCACTGGATGCCCGACGGCGACCACGACCTGGTGCCCCGGAAGCGATCTGGCAGGACAGCGGAGCAGAACTGGGCCGAGGCGACAGATGCGATCCTAGGTTTCTTCATCAGTATCGTCGGGTAGACGTGGGATGTCGTCGACGACCACCAGTCGCCGCGTGCAGTCGACGTTCAGCCAGCAGGCCGTTGTCACCAGGTAGACCACGGCGACGAAGTAGAACAGCCCGTCGAAGCCGTACTCGGTCTTCACCCAGGCCATGATCGGACCGGCCGCAAACAGGCCGGCGGCCCCGACGGTGTTGACCATGCCGAACACCCGGCCGGCGGCCGGTCCGCCGATATCGGTGACCGTGCCCCACCAGGTCGGCTGGCTCATGTCGCTGAAGAACTTGCAGAAGAACAGGACTCCCATGATCACCTGGCCGTCCTCGAACAGCAGGCTGCTGCAGATCAGCGCTGCGGCGATCACCTTGCATCCTCCGGCGATCAGCCGGCGGGCCCAGCATCGGTTGCCGATGGCGCGGATTAGCCAGTCGTTGAGAAGTCCGCCGCAGAGTCCGCCCAGGGCTCCACCGAACAGCGGCAGGCTGGCGAACAGGCCCATTTCGACCGGGCTGAATCCCTTCGCCTGGACCAGGAACGTCGGCATCCAGAAGACGAACAGGTTGTCGGCGAAGGTGCTCGAAAACGATGCGCCGAAGAACGCGGCGATGTTGCGGATGTTGCCGGCCGACCAGTCCCACCGGATCGGCTGGTTGGTGGCGACCACCACTTCTCCTTCTTCGATCATTGCCGCTTCGGCGTCGTTGACTCCGGGGTGTTGGCGAGGCGTGTTCCGGAACAGCAGGGCAAATGCGATGGCGAAGACGATTCCCGCGCCGGCGGTGATGACCAGGCTGGTTTGCCATGTCATTCCCAACCAGCCCATCAGCAGTGTGCCGATGATCAGCGACGAACATGCCCCGCCGGCTCGGCCGGCGAACGACGAGATGAACCCCTGCTGGGAGGTGCGGACGGCCCTGGGCACCCAGGTCTGGGTGATCTTGCCCAGGCACGGATAGCAGGGTGCCTGGGCCAGTCCCATTGCCAGTCGGATCGTTGCCAGCCCGTAAAATGTCGACACGACTGCGGGCGCGGCCGTGACGATCGACCAGAGCACGGCACTGACCGGAATGACGACGTGTGGGCCCAGCAGGTCGCCGGCCAGGCCACCGGGAAACTGCCCCAGGCCGTAGGTCAGCCCGATCAGTCCATCGAGCCAGCCCACTTCCTCTTCGGTGACCACGCCGTCTTCGAGCAGGTACGGCTTGATCACGCCCCACGAATACCGGTGGACGTAGTTGATGTAGCTGGCCAGCGATGCCAGGCCGAAGATCACCCAGCGGACGTTGGTTGGCCGGCTGTCCTGGTTCGTGTCGTCCGGTGGAACCGGGGAGAACTCGGAAATGGACATCTGTCTGCCTGCTCGTCGTGGTCGATCAGATCAGCGGGCACTCTGCCGCCACCAGTGCTTCGCGGAACGCCTCGCGTGCTTCCTCGGGGGCATCCACCCGCGGCGGGCGGACCTTTCCGCCGGCCAGGCCCACCAGGTCCATGCCCGCCTTGACCATCGCGGCATCGTCGTGGGCCAGTCGGAGCTGTTCGAGCACCGCCACCCGCTGTTGAATCTCGATGATCCGGTCCCAGTCGCCCTCGACCCCCGCCGCGTGAATCGCCAGTTCGGGTTCGGGCCAGAAATTGCCCTGCCCCGAGGTGAAGCCCTGCATCCCCATCTGGTACCGCAACTGAGCCACCCCCGGATCGTGCTTCTTGTTGCCGATCCACACGAAGCGGTCGCCCAGCATGCGGATCGCCCGGAAGAACTCATGTGGCAGAAAGCAGGGGTCCTTGACCCCGATAATCGCTTCGATCTCGGCCAACTCGACCACGAACTCAGCCGGCCAGCCCTGCGTGTTGTAGGGCATCAATGGGAGACCCGTCGCACGGCCCAGTTGGTTGAAGTAGTGCCACGTGCCCGAGAGATCGGTGGGGATCTTCGACCGGATCAGTGGCGGCATCCCCAGGCAGATCTCCACGCCCAGTCGCTCGTACCGACCCAGCAGCTCGACCGCCTCGCCCAGGTTGGCCGGCAGGCAGGCGATGACCAGTGCCCGGCCATCGACGGTCCGCAAGGCCGTCCCCACCAGTGTTTCCAGTTCATCGACCGTCAGGGTCTCGATCTCACCGGTTCCGCCCCCGACGGCGATCACCTGCATACCGTGCTCGACCTGAAACTCGAGATTGCGTTCGAAGCCGGCCAGGTCCAGATGCAGCAGGTCGTCGGTAAACGGCGTTGCGGCGTAGGTGTGTACGGTCTTGAGCCGATTGCGGAGTTCTGCGTCGTGCGGCATTGAGGTTGGTCTCGGGATCAGGCGGACATTGATTCTGACCGTGTGGGCCCGGCGAGACCACCGTGGCGGTAAACCTGTGACGGCTGATTCGAATCCGGAAGTCAGCTGAGGTAGAATCGACGCCGGTCGATCCGTAAACAGGTTCTCCGGATCGCCTCGGTCTTCTTACTGGTTGTCGACGAGGCTCAACGTGTCCGATGCTCCGATCACAGACGACAACCAGTCCCCCACGCTCACACAGGTGGGCAAGTACCTGATCATCGTGACCGCCTTCCTGGGCTGGTTCTTTGGCGGGACGCACATGGCCATCAATGGCCTGGCGATGCGGACGGCAGCGTTGAACCTGCTGGCGATCTCGGGTGAGGGCGACTTGACCGATGCCGACAGGGCCGAGCTCACGAAGCTGACAAAGGAGCTCGACAAGGATGCCGATGGCACGCTCAGGCTGTCGGAACTGGCGGGCCCTGATGCGAAGGACGGCACACCGAGCAAGGCCGATCTGAAGGCGGCCGGGCTGGTGAAGGACCCCGACGGGGTGAAGATCCTCGGCAAGGCCGGTGACAAGGACGGGGTGATTTCGGCTGCGGAGCTACAGCGATACGTGATCGATGCCCGGCTGGGCGGCCGGGCCAGTCGCTGGTTCGGGTTCTACGTCTGCGCGTTCCTGTTCGGTGCGGCATTGGGCGGATTGGTTTTTGGCCGGATCGGCGACCGGTTCGGTCGTTCGAAGGGCATGGCGGCAGCCATCACCTGCTATTCGGGCATGTCGCTGTTGTCGTATTTCGTGCAGTCGCCCGAGCAGTTGTGGATCGCTCGGTTCATCACCTGCATGGGCGTGGGTGGCATGTGGCCCAACGGCGTGGCGTTGATGTCCGAGGCCTGGAAGGGCGTGTCGCGACCGATGCTCGCCGGGGTGATCGGCACCGCCGCCAACGTCGGGATCTTCCTGACCTTCTGGCTCGGACGACAGGTGGGGGTCGACTATGACTCGTGGCGCTGGATCCTGCTGCTGGGCGGATCGCCGATCGTATTGGCCGTCTTCGTGGTCGCCTGCGTGCCCGAATCGCCCAGCTGGATTGTCGATCGACAAAAGTTGCTCTCCGGTGAGGGACTTGAAGAGGATGGAGTGGTCGTTTCGACCTGGGACGTCTTTAAGCCGGGCCTGATCGGTGTCACCCTGGTCGGCATCCTGCTGGCCACCGTTCCGTTACTGGGTGGTTGGGGGGCGTCGAGCTGGTCTCAGGGCTGGGCCGACAAGGTGGGAGCCGAGATCGGGGATCCCAGTCTCAAGGCCAATATCGGGATGGCCCGATCGCTGACGGGCATCATCGGCAGTTTCCTGGGAGGGATGATCGCGACAGCCGTCGGCCGCAAGCTGACCTACTTCCTGACCAGCATCCTGTGCCTGGCCTGTGCCGAATACGTCTACTTCTTCCACACGCCCGAGCAGTGGCAGTTCCTGGCGGGGTTCGCGGCGCTGGGGTTCTTCAGCGGGATCTTCTTCGGCTGGCTGCCGTTGTTCCTGCCCGAGTTATTTGTCACGCGGATTCGCTCGACCGGTGCGGGTGTCTGTTTCAACTTCGGCCGGATCATCACGGCCGTGACGGTGTTTGCCGGAGCGATCCTGATCCAGCAGTTCAACGAGGACTACGCGCTGCTGGGGAAGATCATGAGCCTGATCTACCTGCTTGGTGCGATCGGCATTCTGTTGCTGCCAGAGGGTGTCGGCGGCGAGATCGAAGACTAGTGGACTCGAGTGGCCGGACAGGATCGTGGGTGGGATGCTGAAACTCGGATTGATCGATTCCGGTCCCACGGCGGCCCCCGACTGGCAGGCGGCCGCCGATCGGTTGGCCGACGTGACGATCGTCGATGCCGATGCGGCCGATGCCGTGCTGGTGGCCGGTGTCGATGCCGCCAACCAGGCCACCGACGTCGGTCGCCACGTGCTGCTGGTACCCGGATCGCTGGGCAGTTCAGGGGAAGCGGCAGAGCTGGCCGCACCCGATGGCATCGTCGTGATGCTGGCGGCGACCGGTCGGTTTCAACCGTCGATCCAGGAGGTGCAGGCGGCCAACTCGAACGGTTCACTGGGACCGCTCGGGCTGCTGCGGATCCACCGCTGGCTGCCCGGCGGCGACCCGGTCGGCATCTCCTGCCTGGCCGATCAACTCGACCTGGCCAACTGGCTGTTCGGCACGCTGCCGAGCGAGGTGTACGCGGTCCGTCGTGGCGAATCGGGTGGCTACGCCCACGTGCACCTGGGCTTCCCCGGCGACGGCATGGCCTTGGTCGACGTGGCCACCACTCTTCCCGATGGTGACGACTACTATTCGTTGTCGCTGATCGGCGGCGACGGTTCGGTCTATGCCGATGACCATCACAACATGCACCTGCTGTATGCCGGCGGCCAGCCCGAAGCGGTGCGGGGCGGCGAGGGCGTGTCCGGGCTGGTGAACCTGCTGGGCGAGTTTGCGGCTGCGGTGTCGGAGGGTCGTGTGGCCGATCCCGGAGCGACCGCTGCCGTGGAAGCGTTGAGAGTGGCCGAGGCGGCCGAGCGGTCGATCGAGGCCGGGGCTCCGTTGAGGCTCAACGCGTCAGGAGACGGCTATGAGCTCGGCTGAGAACAACACCGTCTTTCGATGCGCGGTGGTCAGCGTGGTCAAGCACGCCTACGTGCCCAACGGCGTGGTCACACACCCGAGGTTCGACCTGGTCGTCGTCTGTGACGACGCCGACCAACCCGACTGGGTCCACGAACGGAACCAGCTCTACGCCGACGAGCACGGCATCCCCTACGTGAAGGGAATCGAGCAGGCGGTTGCCGATCACGACGTGCAGGTGGCGGTGATCAGTTCCGAAGCCGAACGTCACTGCGACCTGGCGGTCCGTTGTGCGGCGCTTGGCCTGCACGTGGTGCAGGACAAGCCGATGTCGAACCGGATCTCGGAATGCGACCGGGTGGTCGCCGCGGTGGCCGAACACGACGTGCGGTTCATGATGTGGAACCGCAACTTCCTGCCGGCGCTGGTCGAGGCCAGGCGCGTGATCGACGAGGGCGGGATCGGAAAACCGTACGCGTTCCATGTCGATTTCTATTTTGCCAAGGACTCGGGGCCAGCTAGGGGCAGCCGGGGTCCCGACGATCCGCCGATCGACTGGCTCGAGCGGCAGATCGAAGCTCACTCGGATGGTTCGGATGGCGGTGTCGGCGTCGATCCGATGGGCGAATTGAAGATCGAGGGCATCTACCCGCTGGCCTACATCCAGCACCTGGCCGGCAGCCGGGTCGAACGGGTCTACGCCCGGACGGCCTCGCATTTCCACCAGGCCAACGTGGACAACGATGTCGAGGACCTGGCGACGGTGACGCTGGAGATGGCCAACGGCGTGATCGGCACGCTGTGCATCGGCCGCATCGGAGCCGCCTCGCATCCGGACATCGGTGAGATCAAGCTGCACGTGCTGGGCGAGACGGGCGGGCTGGTGATCAGCGAAGCGCGTCCCGAGGTCAGCGTTTACTACCGCAACCAGCCATCACAGGAATTCCGGCACCGGCGGATGGCCATCGACCTAGATTTCCAGTTGATGGAGGATTTTGCCGGGGCCATCGACAGCGGCGGTGGCGGGATCCTGGACGCGGTGACCAGCCGTGACATCGCCGCCACGGTGCAGGCGGCGGTCGATTCGGGCAAGAGTGGGCGGGTGGAGGAGGTCGCCTAGGTCGCCTGGGTCACCGAAGATCCCGCCTCGGCGTCCAGCTCGGCCAGCTCAACCCATCCTCCTCGACGTGCCGACGTGGCGGCCGCGTCGGTGAACAGCTGCACCCGCCAGCCGTCATCCATGCCGGGGTGCTCGCCCCGCGTACCAGCCACCTGTTCCTGGAACGAGGTGAAGACGTGCTTGGCCGCCCGGTTGCCGAAGCCCTCGTCCTCGATCGTCTCGGGCTGCCCGTCGGTGTCGTCGGGCGGGTAGAGCGTCACGGTGCTGCGGATGCGGTCGATGGCCAGCGAGGCCCTGGTGCCGTGCAGTTCCAGTTCGGGTGCCATTCCCTTTCGAAGGAATGGGGCGTGGGAGAGGATGATCGCCCCGACCGCGTCGTTGTCCCATTCCCAGGCGATCGTCGCGTAATCGAATGCGGTGCCCTGCTTCACCTGCTGGGCGTCGGCCATCTGGTTCTCCTGGCCCCAGTCGATCGCTTCACCCAGGTCGATTTCGCCAAGGTCCGGCTTGGGGGGCGAGATGACGTCGGCGTGGGCCAGCACCCGTCGTGTTTCGCAACCGGTGATCCAGCGGACGATGTCGTAGGCGTGGCTGCCGACGT
>CAUZRQ010000130.1:0-14945 GCA_963582065.1 Planctomycetota bacterium
ACGCGAGCAGTTCCACGAACTCGCCGCGTTCTTCTCTCGCGGCAAGTACTTCATGCCCAACCTCGACAGCCCCTCGAAAAAGACCGAGATGCAGCCGAAGTTCCTGCTCGGAGAAAAACCACCCATCAAGCTGACCGTCCACCAGCGACGCGTCGCCATCGCCGCCTACCTGGTCTACAACCAGGACAACTACTGGTTCGCACGCTCTTTCGTGAACCGGATCTGGAACGAACTGGTCGGCGACGGCTTCTACGCCATCGACAGCCTCGGACCCGACCAGGAATGCCTGCACCCCTCGGTCGTCAACCGCATCGCGGCCGTCTTCCGCTACCGCAACTTCGATCCCAAGTGGGTCTTCCGCCTGCTGATGAACTCGCAGGCCTACCAGCGAGAGATCCAGACGATCGACAAGGACGAGGAACTGTTCACCGCCGTCCGACCCATGCGACTCAACTCCGGACAGGTCAAGGCCAGCGTGCTGCGACTGACCGGACCCGATCGCAACATCGGCCGGGCCCTCGACCGCGAGTTCCGAAACGACCCGTCGATCCCGCAACGGGACCTCGAGGGGACCATCCAGCAGGCGCTGTTCCTGATGAACAACCCCACGCTGCAAAGCAAGCTCAATGCCAGCAAGCTCAAGAAGCGACTCGTCACCGTCAAGCAGCCCCGCGCCGTGCTGACTCAACTCTATCTCGCCGTACTCGCCCGCAGGCCGACCGACAGGGAATTTGCTCGCGGACTGAAACACCTCAGGCAGGTGCCCAACCGGACCGAGGCGATCGAGGACCTGTTGTGGGTGCTGGTCAATTCGACCGAGTTCCTCACGAAACGCTGAGCTGCTGATTCGCCCCGGCCACGCGGAATATCACATGACCTCCATCCACCAGCACATCCCGTTCACCCGCCGCCAGGCGATCGGTCTCTCGGCCGCCTCGCTGCTGGCACCCCTGGGGCTGTGTGCCGAGCAGGTCAAGCGGCAACAGCGGGCCTGCATCCTGGTCTGGCTGGCCGGAGCCCCCAGCCAGATGGAGACCTGGGACCCCAAGCCGGGGACCGCCAACGGCGGTCCGACCAAGGCGATCAAGACAGCCCTGCCGGGTGTCTCGATCGCCGAACACTGGCCTCGGCTGGCCAAGTCGCTGAAGAACCTCGCCGTCATCCGCTCGATCGTCGGCAAGGAAGCCGCCCACGCTCGCGGTACCTACCACCTGCACACCGGACGTCGGATGGGCGGGCCCGAGAAGCACCCGACCTTCGGATCGGTCGTCGCCGGTGAACTGGGCGACGAAAACTCCGATCTCCCCAACTTCGTCAGCATCGGCAAGACGCTCAGCAGCGGATTCCTCGGCGTCAAGGTCGCCCCGTTCATCGTCAACCGGGCCGGCCAGTTGCCCGCCAATGTCGCGAACGGCCTTGCCTCGCCCCGAGTCTCACGCCGGCTGGCGTTGCTCAAGGCCCAGGACGCCGAGTTGTCCGAGGCGGGAGCTGCGGCGCTGGTCGAAGAGCACCGGGTGCTCTACGAGCGAGCCCGCCGCCTGATGACCTCGCCCAAGCTCAAATCCTTCAAGCTCGATTCCGAACCCGATGCAAAGCAGCAGGCCTACGGCAAGAACCGGTTCGGGCGGGGGCTGCTTGTGGCACGCCGACTGATCGAATCGGGCGTGCCGTTCGTCGAGGTCAGTAAGGGTGGCTGGGACATGCACAACCGCCTGTTCACCCGGATCAAGCCCTCCGCCACCGAAGTCGACCGAGGTGTCGCCGCACTGCTCGGCGACCTGAAACAGCGTGGACTGCTCGACCGCACCCTGGTGATCGTCGCGGGCGAATTCGGGAGAACGCCGAAGGTCAACACCAAGGCTCCGGCACCGGGTCGAGACCACTGGGCCAGAAACTTCGGGCTGCTGATGGCCGGAGCCGGTATCAAGGGCGGCACGGTGCTCGGTAAGACCAGCGCCAACGGGCAGGAAGTCATCGACCGCGCGGTCTCGGTCGAAGACGTGTTCCAGACCATCTGCCGTGCGATGAAGATCGACGCCGACAAGGAACTCTTCACCCCCGGCGGCCGGCCGCTGAAGATCGTCGACGGCGGCAAGCCGATCGATGAGATCCTGGTGTAGCTGAATTCGTGAGAATTCAGAGGCCGGTCCTGGGCCATCGTGCCGCGGGTCTCAAGAGTCCGGCGACGCGACGCCCTGGGCCAACTGCGCCAGCAGTTCGTCGTCGATCGAGACTCCCTTGGGGACGTCCTTGATCTCCTCGAGCACGCCCAGCACCTGCTCATCTGAGAGCTCGATGCCCAGTTCGTGCAGCCGATGGGCCACGGCGCGGCGACCGCTGTGACGGCCCAGCACCAGCCGAATCCCCTTCGCTCCCACGGCCTCGGGTCGGTACGGCAGGTAGGTGTCGGGGTTCTTGAGCAACCCGTCCTGGTGGATGCCCGCCTCGGTGGCGAAGATGTTGTCGCCTCCAACAGGTTTCATCGGCGAGAGCCCGATGCCGGTCAGCTCGGCCACCAGTTGAGTCAGCTCGTACAGCTTCGTCGTGTCGATCTTCATCTTCACGCCGTACTGGTCCTGGTTCAGGTGCAGCGCCATCACGACTTCTTCGAGCGATGCGTTGCCGGCCCGTTCACCGATCCCGTTGACCGTGCACTGGACCACGTTGGCCCCCTCCTGGATCCCCGCCAGCGTGTTGGCGACGGCCAGTCCGAGGTCGTTGTGGAAGTGGACGGCCAACAGCGCCCGGTTGAGATTCTCGACGTTGTCCTGGATGTAGCGGACGATGTCGCGGACCTTCTCGGGCGTCATCACTCCGACGGTGTCGGGGAATCCAATGGTAGTGGCTCCCGCGTCGATTGCCGCAGAGTAACATTCGACCAGGAATTCGGGCTCGGTTCGACTGGCATCCTCGGGACTGAACGCCACGATATCGAATTTCTGGCTGGCGTAGCCGACCGTGTCGGTAATCAGCCCGAGCACCTCGGACTGGTTCTTCCGCAGCTTGTGTTCCAGGTGCAGCGGACTGGTGCCGCAAAACAGGCTCACCCCCCGCTTGTGACGCGGGTTGCCCGAGAGTGCCTCTTCGGCTGCGTCGATGTCGCCCCGCACCGTCCGGCACAGCGCGGTCAGCACCGGCCCCTTGACCACTCCGATCATCAGCCGAATCGCCTCGATGTCAGCCTGCGACGAGGCGGGGAAGCCGGCATCCAACGAATGGACTCCGGCCGCCTCCAGCGCCTGGGCAATCCGCAGCTTGTCCTGCGGTTCCAGGGTCGCGCCGGGCATCTGCTCGCCGTCACGCAACGTCGTGTCGCTGAACAGCACGGTGTCGCCGGTGCGGTGATGGTTGATCACCACACGCTTCACCGCGGCACGGACCTTGTTCTCGACGCCCTTGAGAAAACTCGATGTCGCCATGAATTCCATTCTGAGCAGAGGCGGTGGCTGAGTAAAGAACCACCGCGATCAGGGCAGCACCGCCGCGATCACGGCGCCGCCTTGCGGCTCGGCGTACCCAGCAGCTTGGGCAACTCGATTTTCAGATCCGCCAGGGTCGCCTCGGCACTGATCACCGTGCCTCGTCGATCGAGCAGGACCATGGTGGGCAGCGAGAGGATTCCGAGTTGGCGGGCCAGGCGGCTGTCGAGACCGCCTGGTTCGTGCAGCGTCGACCAGGTGACGCGGTGGGCCGAGATGTATGCTGGGACCGAGGTGCCGTCGAGATCAAGATTGACGCCGAGGACCTCGAAACCCCGGCCGCGGTACTGTGCATACAACGCCTGCAATGCGGGCAGTTCCTCGGTGCATGGTTTGCACCATGTCGCCCAGTACACCACCACCAGCACCTTACCACGGTAGGCATTGCTGCTAACCGTGGTGTTGGCCAGGTTCTTGCCGGCCACCACCAGGGGCTTGCCCTTCAGGTCCAGCCGCACCAGGGCCCCGGCCGCTCGCTGGCCGGCGGGTGTTCGAGCGTATTGGCGAGCGAGTTTCTGGTACCAGGTCCTGGCGTCGTCGACGCGGGCTTCGAATTCGTGAGCGGTCCCCAGCCGCCAGATCGCCTCGGGAGTATCCTCGGCCGCCGGGTAAGCGGCGATGAACTGCTCGAGCTGCAAGAGCCACTGCTTTTGCGCCTGCGCCTGGGTAGCCGGATCGGTCACTGCCTGAACCGACCGGCTGTAGCGGGCCAGCAGGTAGCGGTAGCTGGCAAAGGGGACCAGGGTCGACTGGGGATTCTGTTTCTTCAACCGAGTCTCCTCGGCCGCCAACCGTCCCAGGGCCTCCGGCCAGGCTCCCGTTTGCACCAGCCCGGCCAAGTTGTCGATCAACTGACGCCCCCACTGGCCTCGTTCTGACGGCGTCGCCGCAGCCAGGTTCAACCCACCCAGCACGTCGGTTCGACGCGAGTGATAACTCGACATGGCTTCACGAGTCGCCGTGGCCGGGGGAGGCGAACCGTCGAGTTCGCGGAGTTGGTCGAGGAGTTTTTGCATCTGCGGCGAGACGCCTGGCGTGCCAACCGCAACACTCGCAACCGCCGGCTGCAGCAGCTCGCCGCCGGAGGTCAACTGCACCGTGTCTCCGGCCAAAGGCACGGGGATCGAAGTCAGCTTCCACGACTGGCCCACCTTGACCAGTTCACCGATCTGCACCAGCCCGCTCTTGCCACCCACCTCGATGATCGCCAGGGCGTTCTCGTAGACCTCAAGATCACTGGTCGCCTTGCCCTCGTCGGAGGGAATCAGGCCCGGCTGAGAGCAATCAAAACGGACCCAGCGTGTACCGACGGCCAGGGCAGGAATCTTGGCCAGTCGCTTGCCCGGGTCGGCCACCGATGCCAGTAGCGACTTCTCCAGCTTGGATACGATGCCCAATGCCTGGGTGTCCTTGCGATTGAGCAGCACCGTTTGCAACAGCGCGACGTCACGACGCACTAACGCCTCGACGGCGACCTTGCTGGCCTCCTCGGCCGAGATCCGCCGCCACGAGTCGATCCGACCATCCTCGTTCGTATCGAATCCCCAACGCGAACCGCCGGTGTTCAGCCATCTCGACTGGTCGACCTTGCCGTTGTGATTCGAATCGATGTCGCGATAGACCTCGATGCCGTTCTGGAAATATCGCCACTGGTCGACGAGGTTGTTGCGGTTGGTATCAAGGAATCGTCGCAGCATCTGTCCTGCCGGACCGATTACCTTCCAGCCGGTGTGAGCGCGTCCACGGTCGATCTCAACTCGACACCTGGCCACATCGGCCGCTTCGGGTTGCTCGATCTCGACACCGGCCTGTAGAGGCCGAAACTTATCGAGCATGAACCGCGCCTGGGGCGGATCGTCAGCGAGGACCGATCGTGATCCGCAGAGCACTCCGAGTGCTGCAACCACGACACTGGACAACACACAACAACAGCATCGGGGGTCTGACATCGGCCTGCCTCCGCAATCCAGGGACCGGCCGGTCGCTGAGGCAGCGGCCGGGTCGCGGATTGTAGATCAGCCACCCCGATCAGGTCAGCAGCAGTTTGACCCCAGGGCCGGCTACCTGGCTTCGAGGCAATACAGATTTTCGAAGCCACGCAAGAACATCCGGCCGCCTGCGACCGCCGGAGTGCCGTGGACCTGTTCGCCCAGTTGGGACTTGCCGAGCACCTTGAAGGTGGTACCCGAGGCAATCACGATCACCTCGCCCTTGTCGCTGATGTTGTAGATCTTGCCGTCGATGCAGATCGGGCTTGCCCAGAACTTGCCTCCAACCCGTTCGGTCCAGACCGCCTTGCCCGTTTTCGGATCGAGACAGCTGACCACTCCGTTATCGCACCAGAAGTACAGGTGCTTGCCGAAGACAAGCGGGGTGGGGACATACGGCAGGTTGCGGTCGCCCGACCAGACCACCTTGTCGGCACCAACCTCGCCGACCTGGTCGACCGAGACCGAGAACAGCTGCTTGCCGCGTCCGCCGCCGCCGGTGATCGCCATCACCAGGTCGCCGGCGATGACCGGTGAATTGACGGCCCGGGACGTAAACAGGTTGGCTCGCCACAGCAGCTTGCCGTTACGAGGATCGAAGCTGGCCAGGCCGTCGCCGGTGTTGCTGGTGAACAACTGGGGCGTCTTGCCCTCGCGTTCGAGGATGACCGGAGTCGAGTGAGCGGTCAGCTTGACCTTCCGCTCGGAACGCCAGCGGATCTTGCCGGTGGCGGCATCGAGGCCGGCAATCACCGACGGACCGTCGTGCTGGCTGGCGACGATCACCGTGTCCTTCCAGACGATCGGCGAGGTGCCGCAGCCATGGCCATGCTGGTTGTAGAACTTGCCGATATCGGTCTGCCACAGACGCTTACCGGCAAAGTCGTAGGCCCGCACCACCGTGTCTTCGTCGGTCGTGAACAGCACAAACACCCGCTTGCCATCACTGGCCGGTGTCCCCGAGGCGTAACTGTTGAGCGTGTGCTTGGAGTGGGTCCGGGATACCAGGCGGTCGGTCCACAACACCTTGCCGCTTGTAGCCTCAACCGACATCACCAGCCGAACGGCACCCTTGTCGAGAGCCGAGGTGACAAAGACGTGGTTGTCCCACACGCAGGGAGACGAATGGCCCAGGCCAGGAAGCGGTGTCTTCCACTTGTAGTCCTTGTCGGTCCAGCTGACCGGGATACCCTTCTGCGTGCTGATCCCCTTGCCGTCGGGACCACGGAACCTTGCCCAGTTCTCGGCCTCGGACACACCCGACAACAGCAGCAGCACCATTCCCGTCGACAGCAGGGTCACACGACGCACGATCCAGTCTCCCATCAGATACGGCTTCGAGTCCGGCACTGCGAACAGGTTACCAGCTTGGGCAAAGAGGGGACACTCGTAGGCACGGCAAGGCGATTCCGGTAACACGGCCGTAGCCGGTTCTCACCTGGTCACCAGCCGCCCGACCAGCGGGCCGAAGATGCCCCGGCCGTGGGTCGTCTTCAATGCCCGCAGCCTCGCGATGTCACTCGGCACGAATCGCGACCGCCCGATCTCGCGGCCGTCCTGCCGGATCACCAGCCGGTCGGCATAGACCAGGAACTCAAGGACCAACGGCTTGCCGGTCCACGAGATGACCGCCGAGAGGTGGCCCGGCATGGTCATCTTGAGTACCGAGCCGTACTCGCGTCGCTGCTCCTCGGTCAGGAAATCGTACTTCTCGTACCACTCGTAGGTGCCCTTGGCCGAGGTCGACATGAACAGCGAGTCGCCGATCGAAACCATCCCGGTGATCCGCTGGCCCCAGTGGTTGGACACCAGCTTGAACCGGTCGGCGTGCTCCTGGTAGGGGTGCACCTGCTTGTCGGTGAGTTCCGGGTGAGTGAACGCGCGGCCCATCGAGGACCAGTGATCGCCATCATGGTCGTATCGCCACAGCTCCGCCCACGGCCACACCCCGGCGAACATCTCGCCACGGTAAATCGCCGTCGTCTGGGCCTCGCGGGCACGAGTCGAAACGCCAGGCAGCCGAGGGGGATGGCCGTCGAGGTGCTTCAGCAGGTTTCCGCCTCGGTACTCGAACAGGTGACCGGTCGGGTACTGGGCCAGCAGGGCGCGATCGAAGACGTTCAGGAACGAATAAACCTGGTAATTGATCTGGTTGTCGGCCTCCTGCAGTGTCCGCCACCGGCGTCCGTCGAACGCGTGAACACCACCCTGGTTGGTCACCGTCATCGCCTCGCCACCGAACTGGCCCCAGGCAAACGGCGTCGCTCCGACGTACTTGGCCGCAAATGTTACCCCCTTGGCCACGTCGATCGCCGACGTGGACTCGGGTTGCCACTTGCAGGCGATGATCCGGGTGAAGGGTTTGGGGGCGTCGCGATCGGTGTGGAAGAAGCTGAGGTGTCCCAGCGCGTAGTAGAAGTTGTAGTAGCGGCCCCGGGCGGGCGCCTTCAGAATCTCGCGGCCGTCGAACGTCGCCGAGCTGTTGCGGAACACCAGCAGGCCGCCTCCGACGCGCATCACGCCGTCACCGCTTCCCAGCCCTCCGACAACATCCAGTTTCGACTCCCAGCGACGCGCCCGCGGATCCCATCGCTTGACCCGGTTCCCCCGGGCGTTTGTCCAGGCGTGAACCCGGCCGTCGAGTTCGAACAGGTAGATGCCGCAGTCCATGTCGGGGAAGGGCAACCGCTCGATCTTGAACTCCCCGGCATCGCGGGCAGGCCGCACGAAGAACTGCACGGTGTGCCGGTTGCTGCGGAACCGCGTGTTGTAGACCTCTTCGAACCCGGCCCCGGCCACCAGCCGACCCTTCCCATCACGCGCCTCGAACAGCGACCCAAAGGGCTGGCCGCGGTCGCGGCCCAGGTCGACGGTTGTCTGCCAACGAGCCAGCGGCTCCTCGGCAGAGACGGTCGAGGCGACCAGGCACAGGGCCGAGAGCAACAGTTGATTCACGGGCATGGTCTACCAGTCCACTACCGACCCATCATCGGCGTCGTAGGGTTCGGGGGTCCGCCAGTCGTGTCCGAGCTTCTCTTTCACCGCGTCCTCGTCGAGTTCGATACCCAGTCCCGGCCCGCCGGGCAGATCGATGTACCCGTCACGGACCTCGAACGGCTGCTGGATGTAGCCCTCGCCCAGGTGCACCTGCTCCTGGCAGAGGAAGTTGGGAATCGAGCCGGCCAGCTGGAGTCCGGCGGCCAGCGAAATGGGTCCCAGTGGATTGTGTGGAGCGATCGCGGCGTAGTAACTCTCGGCCATCCCCGCGATCAACCGGACCTCGGTGATCCCTCCGGCGTGGCACAGGTCCGGCTGCAGGATCGTCGCGGCGCCCTTTTCGAGCAGTTCGCGGAATCCCCACTTGGTGAACACCCGCTCACCGGTTGCAATCGGCAGGTGGGTGCCCCGGGCGATGTCGGCCATCACCTCGACGTTCTGGCACTGCACCGGTTCCTCGATGAACATCGGCTGGTAGGGCTCCAGCGCCTTGATCAACAGCTTGGCCGTCTGGGGGCTGATCGCGCCGTGGAAATCGATCCCGATATCCCGCTCGTCACCGGCCGCCTCGCGGAGTTCCTCGAACCGCCTGGCCACCCTCTTGACGAACCCGGGCGTCTCGATGATCCGTGCCGGACGATGCTTGAACACGCCGGTCTTGAACGCCGTGAAGCCTTCCTGAGATCGAGCCCGGATCGCTTCGGGAGTTGAGGCATGAGCGTACACGCGGACGCGGCTGCGGGTGGGTCCGCCGAGCAGTTCGTAGACGGGCACGCCCAGGGCCTTGCCCTTGATATCCCACAACGCGATGTCGATGCCACTGATGGCGCTGGTCAACACCGGGCCGCCCCGGTAGAAGGCGTGGCGGTACATCGCCTGCCAGTGGTGAACGACCGAGCGGGGGTCCTTGCCGATCAGGTAGGCTTCGAGCTGCCTGACAGCCTCGGCCACGGTGCTCGCCCGCCCCTCGACCACCGGCTCGCCCAGCCCCACGATCCCCGCGTCGGTGTGGACCTTCAGGAACAGCCACCGCGGCTGGACCATCAGCGTCTCGAGCTTCGTGATCCGGATCTTCTCGCCCGCTCCGAGCATCGGCTGAAATCCTCCATCTCGCTGCTTCCGGGGCCTTCGACTGTACGCTTTCGCCTGGCTCACCGCATCCTCCGCGGCCGGGGGCCTGACGCCACACGCATCCCACCCCGCTCATGCAAGATGGCCAACCGCCCTCAATCGTGGTAAACAGGCTACCCGCATCGAACCGCCACCCCATGACCCGCATCCCGGGGACTCACCCATGACATTCGGAGTCGGCGTGATCGGAGCCACCGGGTTCATCGGCACGCCCTACCGGGCCGAGATCCGGGAGTGCGGCGACGAGGCGAGGATCGTGGCGCTGTGTGCCCGCCGTCGCGACCGGCTCGAAGCCGCCGCCAAGGAGGACGGGTGCGACTTCATCACCGACGACTGGAGACAGGTGGTCGATCACCCCGAGGTGGACCTGGTCCTGGTGCTGACTCCCGACGCGCTGCACCTGGACCCGGTACTGGCCACCGCCGCCGCCGGCAAGCACCTCTTCTGCGAAAAGCCGATCGGGACCGACATCGACGAGGCCTACCGGATGTGGTCGGCCGTGCGTGACGCCGGCGTGGCTCACTACGTGCCCTTCTGGAGTCGCTACGTGCCGGCGTTTGTCCGGGCCCGCGAGATTGTCCGGGCGGGGACGCTGGGAGAGATCCGCGGCATCATCTATCGCTGGCAGAATCCCCGGCCCGTCGCGATGCCTCACACCTGGCGCGACGACGCGGAGCTCTCGTCGGCCGGCTCGATCGCCGACGTCGGATCGCACGCCTATGACACCGTTCGCTGGATCATCGGCTGCGAAGCCCGCCGCGTACTGGCTCACGCCGATGTCATCTCACCCCCCAAACCCGACCTCGGCGACATCGACCTCGGAGAAGCGATCGGCTGGGGCCAGGAGAACCAGCTGGACGAGGCCCAGCCGCTGAAGAAGGGCACGGCGTTCGATTACGCCACGATCGCCTGGGAGTGGGACAACGACGCCGTCGGCGCCATCATCCTCTCGCATGCCCCGGTCCTGCGCAAGGGAATGGCCCCGGAACTGGAACTGCACGGCACCCTCGCCTCGCTGGCCGTCGACCGCATCCGCAGCACCGTGACGCTCTATCCGCCCGACGACACCGAGGGGCAGCCCGAGTCAATCCAGGACGATGGGTTCGGCAACCGCGCGGCGAAGCACGTCTTCGGATCGTTCCAGGAGCAGGTGGCCGGAACCCGGGGCGAGCACCCGGGGATGGACGACGGCTGGCGAGTGCAACTGTTCACCGACTCGGCCGCGGCGTCGGCACGCCGGGGCGGATGGGTGGAACTCGCCGAACTGGACGCCGAAGCGTAGCTCTCGTCGGTTACGCCACCGTTTCCACACGCCCGCTCTTTCCCGAATCAACCGCCGCCTGCACCGTGGCGGCGATCTCGCGGCTGGTCACCGCGTCCAGGATTCCACCACCGCCGGTATCGATCGCCCGGGCGAAATCTTCCATCAACTGGTAATCCAGGTCGATCGCCATCCGGCGATGCCGGAATTCCAGTGGCGGCTGGTTGCGGTAATACACGCTGACCTCCGGCCGGGCCTCGCTGATCACCAGCCCACCGGTCTCGCCGAGCACGTGCAGCTTGATCTCGCCGATGTCCGGGTGCGAGGCGGCTCCGATGCGGCCGATGCACAGCGTCCCGATCACCCCGTTCTCCATCTCCAGCGTCACCGTCGCCAGGTCCTCGACATCGTTGTCGAGGTTGGCCTGGTGGAAGTGCGAGGCGGTCCGAGCGTACACGCGTTCGACACGGCTGCCGGCCAGGTGCTGGATGTAGGCCAGCGGATAAATGCCCTCGATCTTCAGCTCACCCATCGGATCGACGCCGACGCCGCCGTCGGATCCGTCCGAGTGGGCTTCGATCTGGCGCTCGAGCCAGTTGATCGGTGGATCGTCGGGGCCCCGGCTGCCCCTGGGCGGCCCCGAGTCCTTGGCGAAGTAGAAATCGACATGGAACGCGTACGGTTTTCCGATACCTCCCTCTTCGATCACCCGTTTGGCTTCGACGAGCGCCGGCAGGAAGTTCCGGTTCCACATCATGAACCGCACGTCGTGCGCGGCCACGGCCTCGACCACCCGGTCGCACTCAGAAATCCGGTTCGACATCGGCTTGTCCTGCACGACGTGCAGCCCGGCCGCGGCACAACGGACGGCCAACTCGCAGTGACGCTCGGCCTCGGAGCTGATCACCGCCACCTGCACGTCGTGTGCGGCAACCGCCTCTTCGATGCCTCGCACGTAGGGGATCTCGTGCTCGTCGGCGTAGAGCTGGTTCCGCTCGTGGACCCAGTCGGGCTGATCGGCATCGTCACAGACAACCACCAGCTCGAAGCGTGGGTGCACCTCCACCCCGTTGGGCACGTAGGCGTGCTTGACCACGCTGACGACGGCACAGCGGAACACGCTGTCGTGATCAGGCGAGTTCATAGGCGTCTCCTGTCTCGGCCAGTGCCAGTGGCCTGCCGGCATCGATCGACTGTCGAGCCGCGTCGGCGACCAGCTGGGCCGCCCGGGCCTCGGTGGGTCCAGGCAGGGCGGGCCGTGATTCGTCGATGGCCGCGACGAATTCGCCAAGCAGGTTCACCAGTCCGGTGACACCTTCGCCGCTCCGGTGTGCTGTCGGCTGTCCACCACCGTAGACCAAGTGCATGTTGTGGTGATCATCAGCGTAGGCCGATCCATCGCCACCGATGACCGACAGCGAGAAATAGTCGTCACCCTCGGGTAGCGTGATGGCAACATCGATCAGGGCCATGCTGCCGTTGGGAAAACCTAGGTGGGCGTGGGCATAGGCCCCCGACCCGCCTCGATGGACCGCGTAGACGTCGCATGGCAACGACCCGAACAGCCAGTTGGCGAGGTCGAATTCGGCGACCAGTCGAACGCTGTCGATGTTGCCGGTGTCGGGAAGCCAGCGATGAATGCGGAGCAGCCCCGGGTTGCCCAGTTGTCCGCCGACGATGCAGGCATGGATCTGCTCGATCGAGGGACTGAACCGGTCAACCGACGCCAGCATGACGATCGGGCCGTCGCTGTTGGCCAGGCCCTCGGCATCGGCGACCGACGTGACGGCCGAGGGGCAAAGCAGGACGTGTTGGCCGTCGGTCAGTGCGCGGGTGACGTCGGAGAGTTTCGCAACCACGACCGCGTCGGCCGTCGCCGCATCGACGATTCTGACGTCGGCCCGGCGTTGCGCGGCCGCTTGCCAATCTGTGGCCGTCGTGAGACCCGGGTCGATCAGTGCCAGTTGGACCACGGTCAGTCTTCCAATCCCTCGTATTTACCGATTGGGGCGAGGACGATGACGACCAGTCCGACGGCATAAATGAACCCCGTGATCCGTCCGACTTGGGCATAGTCTCCCTTGAACAGCTCCTTCAAAGCGATGGCCGAAGCGAGGACACCGAAGCCGGTCAGGATGCGACCCCAGTTGAAACTGACACCGGCTCCGGTCGAGCGGACCCGTGTCGGGAACATCTCCGGCAGGCACAGCGGTAGCCAGCCGAAGAAGAACCCACTGAAGAACCCCAGCCCGAAGACCCATCCCAGGTACTCGGTGATCGGCAGGTTCCTCCCGAACATCGTGATCGTGAAGAGCGTGGTGCTGTCGATCGGGCTTTCGACACGGAAGAGGAACTGCGTGCAAACCAGCGCGCCGATGCACAGCAGGAAATAGGTTCGTTTGCGTCCAAGCCAGAAGGCGAGCGCTCCGCCCAGCAGGCTGCTGATCGAGCCGGGCAGCGAGCGGGCAACGACGGTCATCGACTTCAGGATCGGGTCCGACTTGATCTTTTTCGGCGGGGCCTCCTGCTCGTCGGTCTCGGCGACCTTCGTCTTCTGCTGCCGATCACCGACCTCGCTCGCCCAAGCTGATGTCCAGTTGCTGACGCCCCAGCCACCAAACAACGGAATCGTTCCCAGCAGGATGCCGATCATTGTGACCTTCAGTATCGGTGGCTTGAAGATCTCGCCCAGCGTGGCGGGTGCTTCGTCGGTGGCGTGACCGTCAGAGCCGGTTGATCTGTTGACCGCCAACCAGAGTGGTGATTCGGGAACCAGCAGCAGTGCGAGGATTCCCAGCACGATCGGTGCACCGCCGACCAGGAACGTCCATCGCCAGTCGACCACCGGGGCCAGTGTGACACCGCGTCCGAGAATCGTGATGAGAGCGAACACGAGAATGCCGACGTTTGCGGCGGCGCCCATGATCCCTGCCAGCAGAGGCCGCGAGACATCTGTCCAGGCCTCGCTGAGCAACGCGATTCCGTTGGGCCACATGCCACCGATTCCCAGGCAGGTCAGAAACCGCAGCACCAGCAGTTGCTGTGGGTCGGCGACGAAGTACGAGACCAACGAAAAGATCGAGTAACAGAGGATGCTGGCAGCCATCGCCTTGGCGCGGCCGAAACGGTCTCCGACATACCCGAACAGGTACCCGCCGGCGGCGGCACCAAACAGGAAGGCACACGTGAACCAGCCAAACCACTGACCGAGTATGGCTTCACGTGCCTTTCCGCGTTCGCCGTCGTTGAGCGTGCCGCTCTTGTCGGCATCGAAAGACTTGACGGTCGCGGGATCGACCCGGGCTTTGTCGTTGGAGTCGATGCCGATACCCTGGTCGTGAAAGTCCGTGGACATCATGTCGGCCGTGGCAACCCGCAACACGATGCCGTTCATCGACATGTGGACCCCGGCGAAGGCCCAGCCGAGAAACGCGAAGACCAGGATCGCGTACCGTCCGAAACGGGTGACCGGGATCGGGGTAAGCCGTGCGTCGTCGGTGGCCATTACGGTATTCTCGGGGAGGAAACGGCTTCGCGCCGAATTCTATCGAAACCCGCGACGCGATTCGATTGATCGGCTGATGCGAGTTGGACGAATGCTCCCCGGCTCGGCAGAATCGGGGTCACGTTGGCCCCAGGTGTTTCCAGGGAAGTTTGACGATGTTGCACGATTCCAGACTACGCGACCGGCTCAAGACGGTCCACATCTACGCCGCCACACCGTTCACCGACGACCTGCTGCACCTGGACCTGGACGGTTTCGAAAGGAACCTCGAGTTCCTGGTCGAGCACGGCGTGACGGTGATCGCGGTCGGGGGTGGCACGGGCGAGATCGAAGCGTTGACGGTCGATGAACTGGAAACACTGGTCGGGACGGCGCTGAGGACCGTCGCCGGCCGGGCACTGGTGATTGCCTGCCTGCCGGCAAACCTGGGCGAAGCGGTCGAGTTGCTGGGCCGGTACCAGCGGCTGGGTGTGGAGATCTGCCTAGGTATGCCGCCGTTGATTCGATCGAAGATCCCCACTGACCTCTCGGGAACCTGGAACTACTTCAACGAACTGGGCAGTAGCACCAACCTGCCGCTGATG
>CAUZRQ010000131.1:0-14739 GCA_963582065.1 Planctomycetota bacterium
GCGGTTTATCGATGGGCAAGACCGGAGCCTCGTCGATCCCCAATTCCTGCTCGCTCTCGTCAACGGCTCTGTCCTTTTCGTGCTCAACAGCCCGACCAGACGCTCCCGTCACGCCAGGCGGAACTTCGTCGCGTCCTGGTAGTGGTGTGCCGTCTCCACACCCACTTATCCCCAGGATCAACAGCAACGACAGCAGCAATCGCATCACATCTCTCCAGGCTCGGACACCACCCCCCAGTCTCCCCACCCCAGCCCCGGCGTTCAACCCGCCAGATCCGAATCAGACGTTGTTGGTTCGGCGACCATGGACGCTACCAATTCATCCAAGCAGTTCTTGATGAACCTCGCTTCCGCACGTCCGCCGAAGTAGGCGACGATGAATACGACAACCAGCATGAAATCCCAACAACCGGACGCTGCAAGGAGCACTCCGCCGCCATCCAGGCCATTGGCCAACAGAAAAAGCGAAACACTCGTGAAGACGACAGCGACTAAACCAAAGCCCAACAACGGGATTAGTGAGAGAGCAAGGGGCTTGTAACGCGCGCGAATGATCGAACCATGAGTCGACTCACGCACAGTTCCCTCGACGGCTCCTAGTCTGAACGTGGCAGCCAGCTTGTTCATCGGCCACATCAGGCCGATGTTCATCAGGCGAAAATGACTACCGTCAACCTTCATCATCAACTTCTTGGGACCGACGAACGACTGGCCGTAAAGCTCGATGGCACTTTTGATGGGCGTCCGCAACACGTCACGGAAGATCCCGAAGGGCACGGTCGCGTCTGTCAGTCGTTCGAGAACTACTTCAGGAGGAAGTGGAACGTCGTGGCGAATCTGTTTTGGCATGGTCGTTGTACCGTTTGTACTTCCAGAGACGGGACGTTGACCGGCGATCGAAACACGAGTTCCTCCGCAACAGCCTGTATTACGATGCTCATCACGGTGCTATCATGGATCACCCGCTGCGCCGAGACACCGGTGGGCCGGCCCACCAATCAGGCCAGCAGGTCCGACATTTCCGCCGTGCTGTCAGAGAACCCCTCGAGAGGAACACCGATGCGATCGAGCATCGTGACGAAGAGGTTCGACAACGGCACATCGTTGCCATATCTCCGGTAGTGCCCGTGCTTCAGGCCCAGCTTGCTGCCACCGGCCAGCACCAGCGGGTAGTTGCGGTTCTGGTGAGTGCGACTGTTGCTGCTGCCGTAGAGGACCACGGTGTGATCCAACAGCGTGCCATCGGCCTCGGGTGTCTTGTGCAGTCGTTGAAGGAAGTAGCCGAACTGCTCGGCCAGGAACTGGTCGAATCGGCCCAGCCGCTCGGCACCTCCAGGCTTTCCGGCCCCATGAGCCAACCCGTGCCAGTTGCCCTTCAGCCCGATACAGGCCGGAAACGCGTTGGCGATCGTCGTCGCGCCGGCCACCTGGCCGATCATGTACGTGGCCAATCGCGTGGTGTCGGTCTGGAACGACAGGAACAGCAAGTCATACATCGCCCGCAGGTACTCGCGAGGAGCATCCTGGTCGGCGGCCAGGTCGAATGACCTGGGATCGACCTTCGGCTTGGGAACGGACAGCCATCGCTGCGACTGCTGGACCCGCTTTTCAACCGCGCGAACCGATGCCAGGTAGTCGTCCAGCTTCTTCTTGTCGCGAGTTCCCAGCCGCCTTTTCAGCGACCGGGAATTCTCGAGCAACAGGTCCAACAGGCTGCCCGACTGTTCCAGTCGCCGTCGCTGGGCCTCGGTCGATCCGTCACCGGCGCCGAAGAGCCGATTGAAGATCTGCTGCGGGCTGGCCAACGCAGGAACTGGGCGGCCTGTGCGGGTGAAGGAGAGCGTGGTCGAACGGGTCGGCTCGCCGACACCACCGTCGCTGGAAAGCGTCAGCGAGGGAAACCGGGTCTGGTCGCCGATAAAAGCGGCGGCGTACTGATCGATCGAAACCGTGTTCGAGAAACTGCTTCCCGAGAGATTTGCCCCGGTCAGGAACGTGTCCCCGGTGTCATGGCCACCCATCGAGCGGCCCCGGGGGTGCGACAATCCGCCGAGAACGGTCAACTGCCTGCGCAACGGCTCGAGCGGTTTCAACGGGTTGGTTAACTGGTAATCGGCGCCCTCGCCGCTGGGGAACCAGCCCCACGGACGATCCGGGGTGCCGTCCTTGGGCATCGCGACGCCAAACGGGAAGTAGACACAGCACATCCGTTTCGGACGCGAGGCGGCCTTCTGCTTGCCGTGAACCATCCCGTCGAGCAACGGCAGCCCCAGACTGACGCCCAATCCCTGCAGGCAGGTCCGGCGACTGATCTTCCAGGACTCTCTCGACATCGATTCTCTCTCGCGCTACTTCGAAATAAACGGCCGACTGACACTGATCGCCACGATCAACTCCCGCAACCGATAGTCACTCTTGATGAATCCAGCAGCCAGGGTATCGACGGCCTCGCGATCAGTGTACTCCAGGGACCGTCCCAGGCTGTAGGTCAGCAGCCGCCTGACCAGCGCCCGGGCAAACGCCTTGCCCTGGACCTCGACTAGGTATGTCTTGAGTCCCCCGTCACCGTCGACTCCATCGATCCCGGTTCCATCGGGCAGCTTCACCGCCGCATCGATTGGCTGCCGGGGTCGGCGTTTCTTGCGTGGACCGGTAACGACGGTTCGCCAGCGACCCACCGCATCGTAGTTCTCGAACACCACGCCCCACGGATCGATCCGCCTGTGGCAGTTATTGCACGACTCCTTCTTGCGGTGCAATTCCAGCTGCTGCTTCAGCGACAGCCTGGCAACGTCGGGTTGATTGGTTTTCAGGTCGGGGACATCGGGCGGAGGAGCCGCCGGAGGATCGTCCAACAGCCGATCGAGCAGCCAGACGGCTCGCCTGATCGGATGAGAATCCTCGCCATTGGAATTGCTCAACAGGAAACTCCCCTGTGTCAGCAACCCACCCCGATGCGATCCCTCGGGCAACTGGACTCTCTGCATGTCGCCACCCGGCGGCAGGGGGACACCATAGTGATGGGCCAGGCGCCGGTTGAGCATCGCGAAGTCCGAGTCGATCAGGTTCATGGCGCTGAGATCCTTGTTCAGGATCTTGGCAAAGAAATGTCGTGTCTCGCTGCGCATGTCCTGCTTCAGCCGATCATCGAAGTTCGGGTGGAACTCGGGATTCACCGCAATCCGATCCAGCGCCGGGAGGTCCAGCCACTGGTCGGTGAAGTGCTTGACGAACTGCCAGGCCCTGGGATCCGCCAGCATCCGTCGAACCTCGGCCTGGCGAACCGAGGGATCCGAGAGCTTGCCACCGCGGGCCAGTTCAAAGAGCCGATCATCGGGCATCGTGCTCCATAGGAAGTACGACATCCGGGAGGCCAGTTCGAATTCCTCCAGCGGTTGCCGTTCAACCGACTCGTTGCGCGGCTCGACCAGGTAGAGAAACTCCGGTGAGACCAGCACCAGTGCCAGGAGATCACCGACGGCACTCTCGAAAGACGGGGACCCTGTCCGCAGCCTCTCAAGCAGGTCCAGCATGGCGGTGAGTTCCGATTCATCAACCGGGCGACGATAGGCACGGGTCATGAACCGGGCGAGAATCTTGCGAGCGTACTCGCGTTCGTCGGGCTTGCCGGAGGTCTGGAAGAAGATCTGCGAGTGGCTGCGAGGTGGCCACGTCTCGAAGACCGGTCCCTCGAAATCGACCGACTCGATGACCAGCAACGGCTTCGTCGGATCTGGCTCCAGCGGGAGGTTCTTGCGGTTCTTCTTGGCCATCCTCTTCTTCTTCGGGATGGGTTTGCCGTCCTCGTACACGTTGTAGACGGTCACCTGCAGGCCGGGGTACTTCGGGTTGTGTCCCGGCAACGGGAAGGACTCGATACGACCCCGGAACGTGAACGTCTGCGGCTCGGTGTTGGTCACGTCCATCTCGGCCAGTGTCTTTTCCGGTGCTCGCACGTCGGCCCGGACACCCATCGTGACCTTCATCCTGGGGAAGCCGGCCTGATCGGGTACGACCGCATGCGCCCGCACCCGGACCACGACATCGCCCTCGCGAGGAAACTCGTCCAGCCGGGCCAGGAATCTCGAACCTGGACCCAGCCGATTCGACACCTCCCCCTTGACCCGGCGGACCTTGGCACTCTTGATCGCATGGTGCCTGATCACCTCGGGCCGTGGCCCGGTGACGATCGCCTTGCCCAGGGCCAGGCGGGCCGCCTTCAGGTAATACTCGACCTGGATCGGCGAGATGCCCAGGACCGATCCGTTGTTCTGGAAGCCATCGCGTGAGATCGACTCGGGCGGGAGATTCTCGGCGTAGTCAAACTCCACACCCAGCAGGTCGCGCATCGTGTTGTTGTATTCATACCGGGTCAGCCGTCGCATCACGACACGGCCACCAGTGCTGCGAGCCACCTCCTCGGCACGTCGCAACTCGGACGTCAGCCACCGCACCAGCAATCGACGCTCCGAGGAGGTCAATTGTTGCCCGGCCTTCTTCGGGGGCATCTCGCCAAGGTTCAGCTTGTTCAGCACATCGTGCCACGTCTCCGCATCGGATCCCTTCACGAGATCCGTGCTGAGCGTGTCCAGCCGAAGCTTGGCTTCCTGCTTCTTTGGTCCGTGACAACCGACGCACAACCGCTGCAGGACCGGCTTGATGTCACGGGCGAACACGATCGGTTTCGGTTCTGCTGAGGTAGCCGAACCGGCAATCCCCACGATTGCCCAGCACACCACGCTCAACCGACGGATCGCGACCCATACCGGAAAACCCGCTACGCCAACCAAGCGAGAATGGAACAATTTCAAGGACATGGGTCCAGTCATTTTCGTGCCAACGGTTTCGGCGATCGATTTCCATGGATTGTACGACATCCGACAACTCCGGGTGTCAACAACAACGTCGGCATCTGTCCAAATCGCCGAACAACGACCGTTTCTTGTCGCTCTCCAAGGGTAACCGGAAGAGATGCGCTCCCTGACCTGACCCACTCCCGTTGTACCACTGGAAATAGGAGGATCACCCGGATCTGACTGATCCGGAAAGGAGATTCTCGCGATGCCCAAAAAACGCTGCGGAATGCGCTGCAGTTGACTGCGAAAACGGCCCAATCGACCCCGAATTGGCCCAGGTGCTCGACGCCTGGGACACCCTGCCGCCGGACACCCACACGGCGATTCAGACCATCGTCGGCAAGCCACACTCCGGCCGGTGCCACTCAGCGGGTCCGAGTTGCCGGTAAGGGCAGGTCGACCTCGATCACATAATCGAGGCGCCCCACGGCGAGTCGGTCGTCCCGGGTTGCAAACAGTACATTGGAACCATGGAGTCCCACCAGGGAATCGGCTCCGAGTCCTCCATAGAGCACGTCCCTGCCGCGGCCGGCTTTGAGCATGTCGTTGCCAGATTCACCCAGCAGAGTGTCGTCGCCAGGGCCGCCATAGATCTTGTCGCTCCCGGAACCACCCAGGATCAGATCGTTGCCCGTCTCGTACTTGTCGTCACCATCGTACGGGTGGTCGTCGTCACCGTAGAGCCAGTCGTGGCCTTCGCCACCCAGGAGGGTGTCGTTGCCGTCGTTTCCGACCAACTTGTCGTTTCCTTTTTGACCTTCGAGCAGATCGTTGCCGTTACCTCCGTAAAGCCAGTCGGCATACGATCCTTCGCCTCCCTTGAGTTTATCATCGCCATCGCCGCCCTTGAGCGTATCGATTCCGACCTGGCCGTCGAGCTTGTCGTTGTCGTCTCCTCCATTGAGGTAGTCGTCGTCGAATCCTCCGGCGAGCATGTCATCACCGCCGGAACCCCACAGCTTGTCGTCGCCAGTTCCGCCGTAGAGCGTATCATTGCCACTGTCCCCGACAAGGAGATCGTCTTTGGCTTCGCCCCACAACACGTCATCGTCGCTGCCACCAAACAACTCGTCCATGCCGTCGTTTCCGTGGAGCGTGTCGTTGCCTTGCCATCCGTAGAGCGTGTCGTCGCCGTCTTCTCCGTGAAGTTCGTCGTTGCCTTTCCCGCCATCGAGGATGTCGCCAAGGTCCCCACCCCACAGTTGGTCGAGATCGTCGCCACCCCACAGGTGGTCTTCACCGTCGTTCCCGTACAGGACATCATTTCCCGACTCGCCATACAGGGAGTCGTTGCCAACGCCACCCGAGAGCGTGTCGTTGCCATTTCCACCCGAGAGCATGTCGAACCCGATTCGACCGAGCAGGCTGTCGTTACCCAACTCACCGTACAGGAAGTCGTTGCCGCTGCCGCCCGAAAGCACGTCGTTGCCGGTTCCACCGTAGATTTCCACGGGAAGATCGATATCGGGGCTCACAACCACCAGGTCCGAGCCAGGTCCGGCCAGGATCTGGATGCCCAGATCGGTGTCGATGCCTGGCGTCAGGACGTATGCAAAACTGCGGATCGGGTTCTGCCGAGCCGCATCGGAAAACGCTGTGATGTTGACCGTAATATCTCCCCCAATGTTCTCGGAGATGACGATCTGGTCGTGAGCGCCGGTCCCGGTGACATAAGCAAAATCGGGGACACCGTTGGAGTTCTTGTCAGCCAGGCCGATGTCCGGATCATTCGCTAGAACGTTGTAAGGGACCTGGAATCCGGTGCCAGGATTTTGGATTGGCAATGGGAAGCGGGAGACAAACAGGTCATTCAGCACATTGGGGGCAGGCACGATGAAGTCGTTGCTGAGAATCAGTGTCTCATTGAGACTGGGACTGGCAACGTGGGGGATTCCGAAGGTGTGCATGGCCTCGTGGATGATCACATTGGCCAAGGCCTTGACGAACGCGTCGTTACCGGCCGTGGTCCCCTGGACAAAGCCATTGTTGGTCACTTGGTTGGACACAGTGTCAGCGAACGTCAGGGTGACTTCGTCGGTAAGGTTGCCCGTGCCGTTAAGATCCTCGGCAGCCGCGATCCCCAACAGGCCGTTGACAACGCCAACCGAGTTGGCCAGCGCGGGGAAGGGAGCCCCCAGGCTGATAGACGTGGCAACGGTGACCAGGCTGTAAGCGTCATTCTGGCCCGTCTGGTTGAATTCCGAATTGTTGGCATTCAACGTTGCCGACATGTTGGCCAACGAGGATCCGTTGGCAACGGCAACGCCGATGTCGAAGGGAGCCAACAGTTCCTCGACCTTGTCCTGAACCGCATTCGCCAGCTGATTGATATCCGCGACCGTGAAAACGCCGTCCCCGGAGAAGTCCCAGACAACCGGTTGGAAAAGGAGTGAGTCTGAGTTCTGCATGGGCACGTTGAGGAGGCTGCTTGTCAGATCCGGGCCCGTCCCGAATCCGTTGGCTCCGCTGCCATTGACGTTGGTGAGTTCAGATACGGTGGTCTGCAGGCTTCCCGCTCCACCAAAGGGAGCGGGGAATCCAGCTCCGAAATCGAGATGCAACATCGTTGTCAGCAGCTCGCGATTTTCCAGGCACTCTATGCCCACGACGGGCACCGATGATCGGCGTTTCCTGGCCGGACGAGTTCGTGCGGCGGCCAGCGAACGTTTCAGGGACAGCAGGAAGTTGGTGAATCGCATGGTTGTTCTCCCGGATGTAGTGCTCGACCTCGCGGAATCGCACTGCCGATGTTGTTTTGACGTCGATATTTCGCATGTGCATCTCCATGTACTGCTGCGATCATTTGTGTGACCGTTTTCTTGGTGAAATGTTGAAAGAAACGTCAAAAAACCACCCCGGAACAAAATTCTCGTCCTCCAATTTCTCCATGTTCGATTCTCAACTCCCAAAAACGCAGAGTGAGATTCGGATCTGGCGACCGAAAGGCATGCTGCCTGTACGCACGCAACCGGCCGGATGCCGAACAGGGGGACACTGGCAGCAAGCCGTTGCCCCTGAAGAACTATCTGATACGTGGCAACAACTCGTGAGCAAGTTGTTCGGCCATTCGCAGCAGATTGCGGTCCCGAATCGGACCGAGTTTTACTCGTCGGTCGCCAGGGGCAACCGGAAGACGTAAACCGAGCCATTTCCATTGGCCGTCAGCAAATGTCGACCACTGGAGGAAAAAGCCGCCTGATCAACAAAGCAACGATCCGGTGCCATCTTCACTTCGGAGAGCTGCGTTCCCTTTTCGGCATTCCAGAGTCTCAGGAAACCGTCGTTTGACACGGTGCATAACTTCTTCCCGTCGGGACTCACCGCCAGGCTTTTGACATAACGGGAAGATGTCTCGACCTGCCAATTCGTCTTCCAGCCGTTCGTTTGCCACGACTTGATGGTCCCTGCCTCGGTGACCGCCCACAGCGTGGAACCGTCCGGACTGAAAACCTGTGACCAGATCGGAGTGGTGTCGCCCTCAAGCGTTCTCAATCGTCGACCGCTGGAAACTTCCCACAGGATCAGCTTTTCCCGTGTGCGACTGGCAGACACCAGTGTCTTTCCATCCAGACTGAACCTGAGGCTGCCGATCGACCCTCCACCGCTATCCAGTTCCCGCACCTGCGTTCCCTTATCCAGATTCCAAAACCGGATTTTCCCCTTCGAATCTCCGACGACCAATTGTCGCTGATCGGTTTCAACTGCCAGGGAATACAACATGTGGTTGTCGTCGCTGGCGAGGTCTTGCCGGATGGTGCCGCTGGGAAGATCCCAGATCTTGATGGACCCATCCAGGCTGATTGACATCAGCGTCTTGCCGTCACGGGAAAAGCGGACGGCGGTCACGTAGCTCGTATGAGACTCCAGCGATCGCACGATCTCACCCCGGCTGAGATCCCGTAACAGGATGCGGCCATCCGTTCCACCGGTGGCCAGTTGCAGCCCATCTCGACTGATGTCCAGTGACATGATCCGGCTGGCATGTTCGGCAGAGGAGTGAAGCCGGGAAAACGACGCCATGTCCCAGGCGGCGACCGAACAGTCGGAACTGCCGGTGACCAGCCGACGATCATCACGGCTGTACGCGATCGTCACGATTTCACCAGCCTGGGAAAGCGGTTCCCGTTGTTGTTTGCCGGTCTTCGAGTTCCAGATCCGGACCGTGTGGTCCCTGCCCGCCGAATAGACAGTGTCCTCGTCGGACCCGAAACAGACAGAATTGACGAAACTGATATGACCACGCAGGGTCTTCCGGTGGGCTCCGGTGGCGGTATCCCACAACTTGACCGTACCGTCGTATCCACACGAACCGAGGACCTTCGATCCCGGACTGAAGGCGACCGCCGTCGCTCCTCGTTCGTGTGCCGCCATCCGGTGTCGCATCGCACGCGTAGCCACATCCCAGATCCAGATGCCACCTTCACTATCGGCCGAAGCCAACAGCCGTCCACTGTCATCGAACGTGACAGAAACCACTTCTCCGCCGTGTCCGGTCAATTCGCCGACAGACTTTTTCAGGCTCGCATCCCAGAGAGTGACCGTCTGCTCATGTTCCGCCACGGCCAGCATTGATCCATCCGGACTAAAAGAAACTCCCGCCGGACGAAGAGCAACTCCCGCCGGACTAAGAGAAACTTCCGCCGCTCCTCGACGCATGCCCCTGACACTGTTCAGCTTCTTCCCGGTCCCGGGATCCCAGATCGTGACATTTCGACCGTGGTCCAGGGTGACCATGCGGGTGCCATCGGAATTGAAGTCGACCGACGACACGCGACTGCTATGCGGAAAGCTCCTCAGCAATCGACCCGACTCGATCTCGTGTAAACGCAATTCACACCAGTTGCCCGATGCCACGTACCGGCCATCCGGGCTCACGGCGACACACATCACCGAGGTCCAGTGCTTCAGTCGGTTGTTGCCGAGAACTGCAACGACCGATTTCGGCAGCCGTTGTGGCATCTCGATCCCCGACGATGCCAGGCGATCGGCAGGAATCTGTTCTCGCTTCAGGGCATCGATCGGTTCCGGCAGGCTCTCCAGTTTCCCACCAGCTTCAGTCGCCTCATCCGTACCGGGAAGCCTCAGTTGAAAGGCCCGCAGTGCATCCCGGGCCTGCAGAAATGCCTCCGGGTCGTCCCGGTCGGCAAGCCGGTGATCCAGGGCCGAGACCAACCCGGCCAACTCACGTTGGCGAAGCTTCTCGGCAGTTGGCTCCAGGACAATCTCCAGGTCGTGCCGTTGATCTCGTTCAATCTCGAATGAAAACGACCGGCTCACATATCCTGGGCTCGAGACCGTTATCCGGTGCGATCCGGTCGCCATCTCAATGGACTGGCCCCCGATGTCCTCGATCTCAACTGCTTGATCGTCAAGCTTTATCACCAATTCCGAATCCGGTTTCTCTGACAGCGAGACCACCACGGTGCCACGACCGCTGACCGCCCAGTTCCAGTACCCGGCCAGCAACACCCACCCGATGACGACAGCCATGCAGGCCGCAACCGTTTTTCGTGACCAGCGACGCCGCTTTCTCATCAGCAATATGTGGTCCAACGGAGCCATATCGGCCGCATCGGCGATCGACTGCAAGACATGCTCGAGTCCGGTCGACGCCGCACCCGCCGCATCAACAGATTGTTCTCCTGACACGTTGGACGTCTCGTCGCCGACAGGATCCGCTGCCCGACTCGGCGACGTGGAAAATTTCTTCAAGACCTCGACGAGAACATCGGCGGTGGGAAAACGGTCCTCCGGACGCCTGGCCATCATCCGTTCGACCACCAGCGAGAGTTCCGGATCCATGTGGGGCACCAGCTGGATCGGCTGCACCGCATCACCTTCGCGGTGTTTGAGCAGCTTCTGGACATACGTGCCCTCGGGAAACGGAACAAGACCCGTCAGGCACTGATACAACGTGCAGCCCAGCGAATAGATGTCGCTGCGGACATCAGCTGCCCGAGGATCTTCAGCCTGTTCGGGCGCCACGTAATCGATGGTGCCCATCATGTGGCCCGTGCGGGTCAGTGTCCTGAGCCAACCCGACTCGGTCGCCTCCGGATCGAAAAACTTCGCCAGGCCCAGGTCAAGCAACTTGGCGGTCCCCCGTGGGGTGACCAGGATGTTCGACGGCTTGATGTCACGATGGACGATGCCCTGCCCGGCGGCACACTGGAGTGCCTGGGCTACCTGGATGATGAGATTGACGGCACTTTCGGGATCGAGGCGACCATCCTGAGCGATCAACTCCTTGAGGCTCTTACCCTCGATGAATTCCATTGCGATGTAGTGAAGTTGGCCCTCCTGTCCCAGTTCAAAGGTCTGGACAATGTTGGGGTGCTCCAGCTTCATCGCGGCACGGGCTTCACGATGAAACCGAGCCACGCGATCGGGGTCTCGCGTCGCCTCGTGCGGCAGCAGCTTCAGCGCCACCGATCGAGATGTCTCGGTGTCCTCGGCACGCAACACGTACCCCATGCCCCCCTGGCCGAGCGGATCCAGGATCTTGTACTTGCCCAGAAAGAACCCCATGGCCCGTCCGGCCATCAGGTGCTGGACCTGGTAGGCGGTCAGGAGCTTTCGCTGCACCAGCCTCGCCGCCAGGTCAAGCGAGGACCCGCGGAACCCTGATGCCTTCTGCCGCAACGCCGACATCTGTTCGGATGACAGCAACCCACTGACCGCGACCTGCTCCAGGAAGTCCGCCAACGGCATGGAGGAGGTCTGGGAGGCTGGCATGGCAGGTTGTCACATCGATGAAGCTGTGAGATCCGGCTTCTCACTGGCATCTTAGAGAATCGGGAGTTTCATTCCGACTGGCTGCCGTCATTTCTGGGTGTCACCACCCATCGTCGATCCAGTGCACGCCGGCAATACGGCAACAGCCCCAGTGCCACCAGGTCCGATTCGACTTCTTCGAGCCCCGGATCGTCCAGCGATCGAGAGACCTCGTCGATCAACAGGTCCGCGAACTTGTCCCGGGCCCGCTGCAGCAACTTCCTCGCACCGGCTTCGCTGTATGGGGACTCGGGTTGTAATTGCCTGTTGAGGGTCTCAGCCAACTCGGCACCCGTCGGCTTTTCACCGTCAACGCGGAACTTCAAGACCGTGTGAAGTGGTTGACCATCCTGATCCTGTTGAAGCAACAGTAACTTCCAGCATTGCGCCAGCAACTCTTCCCGCCACGCATCGTCGAATTCGGGCACCGACTCATCAATCTCCCCGTCTCCCTCGGCGATGACTGCCCCATCGGAGCCCAGAGCCGTTGGTCGATTGAACTGACGACGACGGTAGTCGCGAATCAGATTCATCAGCGCGACGCGGATGAAATCGCGAAAGCGACCACGTCGTGGATCGAAACGACGAAAGTCCCCACGGACAAAACGCAGGGAAAATTCCTGGAACAACTCCTCGGCAGCCTGAGCGTCACGCAGTGCGGTCATGAAATATCGGTATACCGCCACGTGATAGCGATCCATGAATCGCTGCAGAGCATCCTCGTCGGAGTTCACCGGGCCACCGTGCGCGCAAAGCACCATCGTCCAGATCGTCGAGACCTCGCGAAGAGGACGATTCGCCAATTCCGCGGCTTGCCAATCCGCATCCATTCCACAAACGCCGGGCCTATCGAAATCGACGGCCCTCCGGTGCACTCCGCTGTTTCCGGTAAAGACAAAACCGCCGTTGTCACAGCGAGTGTAGCCCTTTTTCCGGACATTCCCACAGAAAAGCGGTCACAGATTGAATCGCAGCGGTACATGGAAGTGAACACCGAACATCCAACACCCGCACAACTTCGTGAAAAGGACCTCTTCCAATGAGCACATGCCAATTGATTTCCTGTTCGTTGCGGAACCGCATTCTGGATTCTGTTTCCCGACTCACCTACAGAAAACAGGTCCCGGCCGAAATCACGTCCTTGCTGATTTCTGGAGGAATCGACCCGCGTATCGGACCACCCCTGGAAGACATGAAACGGCTCTTGGTCGACGCCTTCCGCATGTTCGATCGAGAGAACACAACGATTCCTGACGTGCCGTCCGGAAAGTTTCAGGGCCTATCTTCCAACGATCTTCCGAAGGTTCTCTCGAACATTTCAGCCGCCGACAGTGTCTGCTGACCATCCCGGCTCTCTCGACCCCGACCGGGCTTCATTCACCTTTCCACTCACCAACACCACTCTTTTCAAAGGAACACGATCATGAACAATCCAAAACAAACCCTGCTGACCGCCGTATTGTGCCTGGGAGCTATTGTCGTTCTGACAACTGCCGGGACCGCACAGGCACAGACCCGCTCCGCAAACACCTACAACGTCCTGAAGCAACACGTGTCTGAACACGTGCGGATGATCAGGAAGATCGAAAACAATCGTGACTACGCGATTCTCCCCAAGATCCTCGACCGGCTCGAGAACTTGGTGATCATCGTAACCCGCCCCCCCGTACCTGACCCGGGACCCAAGCGGGAAGTGGGAATCATCAATCCCCAGTTTATTATTGTCCCGAATTTCATCATCGATCCCTATTTTGTTGTTTGGCCGGATTTCATCATCGGTCCCTGTTTCGTCCTGGCCGATCTCCACGCAACCGCTGTCATGAGAGGCGATATGAAGTTAGTCGATGACCTGGAGTATCTCGCCAGGGTCATGGCGGTCGTTGTTCGATAGGCGCTCTCGTTCCATCCGATAGGCCACACGGCCCCGGAGCCCTTCCACGGCTCCGGGGCCGTCAGCGTTATCGCGGGGTCGTTGAGCCGCCCTCACCGATGCCGCCTCACGCGTACGTGAGTACCGCGGAACGCGCTCACCTTGAAACCGCGACCGTTCGACGGACAATAGTCCGTATGAGACGAGAGACGCAGGATGCGTCGACGTCGGCTAGGGCGTGGGGCAAGGTAGATACCGATCAGCCGAGTGTCTCATTTCATCCAAGCAGTGAAGGGGCGGAAACATGACCACACAGGGAAGCGCATTTGTTAAGGGGGGCTGTGGTTGCCTGGCCGCATTTCTGATTGTTGGCGTCCTGATGGTGGTTTCTGGCGGCAGCATTAGCATTGACGCGGGTGGCGCCTGCCTGCTGTTTGTTATTGGGGGAATCATCGGGCTGGTCGGACTGTGGATTTACAACAAGGGCGTCCGGGACGTCGGCTCGTCCAAGCGACGGCCTCGGAAAGAGACACCGGATTTCAGCAACTGGAACGGCGAATCAACAGACGACCATGGCGGCGAGTCTGACGACTGGGGGAACGACGCATGACGCGGGTTTACCTGTTCGGCTTCGACGACGAAGGCAAGCAGAGACTTGCTGCGTCCGAGATCTTTGTCAGGCCACGGAGCGATAGAATGCCTTCGTGCTTGCCGAAACTCCTCGCGGCTGCGGCGGACAGTGTCTTTAGGCCATCCAGGACTATGTCGAAGTGACGCTTGGAACTGGCTGACGACTTCCCCATGCATGTCGTCTGTCAATGGATCGGCAACTCACAACCGATCGCGGCGAAGCACTACCTGCAGGTGACCGACGACCACTTCGAAAAAGCGCTGCGGAATGCGCTGCAGCAACCGGCCGTTGTGCCTCGCACGAGGTCGCAATCGGATTTCCCGCAAATGAAACAACCCCCTGTGGTGCAGGGGGTTGCGGGCGGGTGCACCAAGGTGCGAAACCCGCTAGCGGGAGTGGATGGGAATCGAACCCACCTGGCGACTTTTCAGACGCCACCATGGGTTTGAAGCCCAGCCGGCAACCGCCGCTAACCTCAGAGCAAGCAACACCTTGTACGGCCTGCTGATACTCAACAGCGTGTCCTCCAGCGAAACGGTCACGTTTACCAACCCGGGTACCTCGATGGGCATCCACCTGGGGAGCGGTGCCGACCAGTTGACTGTCGT
>CAUZRQ010000132.1:0-14469 GCA_963582065.1 Planctomycetota bacterium
GGCGGCAGTTGGCACTACATCGCCAGGTTCTGCCGTTCGGCGAGTCGCTACAGGTTCACGCCGGGCAGCCGGACCAGCGTCCTGGGTTTTCGCGTGCTCTGCAGTTCCAGCAAGTAGAGACGTCACGGGCCGCGGTTCGAATCCAGCGGCACGTAGCCCAGTTCGTCCATCACGATCAGGTGCTGGTTCTCCAACTGCTTGCAGAACCGTTCCATCTGCCGCTCTTCCCGCTTCTCCAGCAATCGCGTCACCAGGCCGGTCGCCGTGAAGAACAACACACGGCGGCCCTGGTTGCAGGCCGCAAAGGCCAGGCCGCTGGCCAGATGGGTCTTTCCAGTTCCACTGTTGCCGATCAGCAGCACGTTCTCCCGACGATCGATGTAGTCGCCCCGGGTCAACTGCTGAACCAGCGGGCGGTTGATCGACGGCTGGGCTTTGAACTTGAACGTGTCGAGCGTCTTGACCACCGGGAACCTGGCCGCCTTGATCCGACGCTCGGCCGCACGGACTTCACGGTCCTGCACCTCACGCTCGGCCAGACGCAGCAGGAACGTCTGGTAATCGGCCCGCTCGCCCTGGCACAACGTTGCCAGTTTCTCGTGTTCCCGCAGCATCGTCGGCAGACGCAACTGCTTGAGGTAGTGATCCAGCAGCACCGCTGGCTGTGAGGTCTGTGGCTCGATCATGAGAGCCCTCCTGCTGGCGTTGCCAGCAGGAGGGCGTAGGCCGAGACATCCGTCCGGGACACCTGGACACGCCACAGGTGCTCCCGGCCGTCCAGCCGGAAGGTCGTCTCCCCCCACGGTTCCTGCGGCAACAGGAACTGGGCGATCGCATCACGGGTCAACCCGCCGCAACGCAGGCCCTTCGTCACCGCACGAGTCAGTGCCCCCAGAGGGTGCATCTCCAGCAGCCTGAGAACCCCGATGTACTCACGGGTACCCATCCCCGCCAACTGACCCTCCAACCGTCGACGGAGCACGCCGAAGCACTTCGGCAGATCCCAGTTCTCCAACGGACGGGCATGGTCCAACGCTCCCGGTTTACGCTCCAGTAGTGCCAGATAATGCCGCGGATCGAACGACACGTCCTCGCGAGTCCACAGCCGCCGGTGTTCTGCCACACGTCGCTGCTTGAAGAAGATCGCGACCGTGTCGACGCTCCCCTTGACCACGACGGGGTGGTGGGCCCAGGCGACCGGGACCAAGTAGTCGTTGCATCGGATGTGTTTACGATTGGCATCTTCATCTCCGGTTCTCTTTCGCCTCGCTGCAGAAGCTCGAACCGAATGCTATCGGAGTTACCGACGCCAGCGTCGCCCAATTGCACAAGGGATTGCCGGACTGCAATACGTGCGATCAATCACCAATCCCCCTCGACGGCCGGTTGTGTTCCTGCGGGATCCCGGCTGCGGGAATCGCTGCGACCGCCCTGGCCTGATCGTCCAGGCCGATGTGGGCGTACGGCATCGTCACGCGGATGTTGCTGCGGTGAGGTGAGAGCTACAGTAGAATCACCGTGAACTTCTTTGCCCGATTACCAGGTGTCGACATGACACGACTGCGTGTCTGCTTGCTGCTCTCGCTGCTTGTTGTGGGGTGCGGATTCGAGCCGGCCGAAGATCCGGTGGTCGGTAGCAGTGTGGCCGAACTGGAAACGCCGGCATCTGCCGAGGAGTCGTTGGGCCGGTTGGCGGAAGAGTATCCAGAACGAATCCTCCCACTTGTGCAGAAACACTGTCTGAAGTGTCATTCGGCCGAAAAGAAAAAGGGGGGACTGGATCTCGCCCGTTTCGCGACAGTTGCTGACGTTCGCAGTCACTCGCGAACCTGGCAGAAAGTGCTGCGACGGCTCCGCGACGGCGAGATGCCTCCCAGGAACACTCCTCAGCCGTCATCGGCTGATCGAAAGCGGCTGATCGAATGGTCCGAGAACTACCTGTTGGCCGATGCGCGAGACCGTGCCGGTGATCCGGGACTGGTGCTGATGCGGCGTCTGACAAAGGCGGAATACAACTACTCGGTTCGTGACCTGACCGGTGTCGACCTGCGGCCGGCGAAGAGATTCCTGGAAGACTCGGTGGCCGGCGAAGGGTTTGCGAACACCGGTGAATCGCTGTTCATGGCGCCGGACCTGCTCCCGAAGTACCTTGACGCCGCGCGGCAGGTGTCCGCACACGCCGTTCTGACGCCGACCGGGGTTCGCTTCTCGCCGAGCAGCGATCGGCATGACTGGATTGCCGAAGCGGCCCAGAGAATCAAGGACTTCTATTCCCGGTACACCGACCGCGAGGGACGACTCCCGCTGGCCGACTACCTCAAGGCAACATTGCGATACCGTGACCGTGATCCGGCAGCCGACCTGTCGCTGGAGGAGTTCGCCGCGCAACAGGAACTCGCAGCGGGACGAACGCTGAGTCCGAAGTATCTGCGGCTGCTCTGGGAGTCGCTGAATGAGCTGCCACCTGAAGGAGAAATGGCAGAAGTCGTTCGGCAGTGGCGTGACGCAAAGACGATCGTGGTGAAGGGAGTGCACGATGCGGCGACACGGATCGAGGAAGCTCGCAGCAGCAATCCCGGTGACCCGAAGACGTTCCAGTATCCGCCGGTTCCAGGATCGTTCGGTAATCCCGGTCCGTATGGCGTCCGCAACGTGACCGGAAAAGACGTTGACGCGGGATTCATCTGGAATCCCGGCAGTCATGTCGTCGTCGACTTCGGCAAAGCCAAACAGATCAAGCAGGTTCGTCTGTGGAGCGGCTACGGTGGCGGGGCGCGTGGCGCGACCATGCAGGTGGGCTTCTCCGATGAACCCGGCGGTCCGTTCACGGTGCCCGAAGGCGGAAAATTCAATTACCTCACCTCCAGTGGCGGAGGAGTGCTCAAAAACGGCCAGGCATCGCCTGATTTCACTGGCTCGTATCACTACGAATTTCAACCGGCCACTGCGAGGTACTGGCGAATTGCCATGGTCGGCGCGACGTCCGGACACATGCCTCGGACCACGACGATTCAGTTCGGTGCAATGCCGGACCTGGTGGCGCCCGGACTGCTCGGGATCATCTCCAGCAGGCAGGCACGGTTGTGGAAGTTCAACAGTCAAACCAATCACCTGATCGGTTCGCTGGGGTTGTTCGGCCCGCATGTCATTCCGCTGAGCGACAAGTCAGGAAAACCGAAACGGGATTCCGACACGTACTCATCGTTCGCCCGGCTGTTTCCCCGGGCGGTCTGTTTTGCCCCGGTGATTCCGGTCAACACCGACGTGACCGTGGAGTTGTTCCTGCGGGAAGACGAGCCGTTGTCTCGACTCGTCCTCGACGAAAAGGAACACCGGCAGCTCGATCGACTGTGGGCCGAGTTGCATTACCTTTCGCGGGAGCCGGTCGAGGTTCTGCACAACACAAAAGAGTTCATCGGTTTTCAGCCGGCGGATCGCATCGAGAACACGAACAAGTTCGCGAAACTGATCCCGTCGTTGCAGGCAAAAGCGAAAGCGTTCGAGAAGTCGGCGGCGGCGGCCGAGCCGGGACAGCTCAGCGCCGTCATCGAACTGGCGGCCCGCGCCTGGCGGCGTTCCCTGTCGAAAGCGGAGACCGATGAACTGCGGGAGCTGTATCAACTCCTACGTCGCAAACAGGAACTGTCGCACGACACTGCGATCCGCACCGTGATCACGCGGGTCCTCGTTTCACCGAACTTCCTGTATCGCATCGAACGTTCCGCTCCCGGCGAACAGGCCGTGACGCTGTCCGATTGGGAACTGGCAAGCCGGTTGAGTTACTTTCTTTGGTCCTCGATGCCGGATGATCAGTTGCGAACGGCAGCGAGCAACGGACGGCTACAGGACGAGGACGGCCTCACCGCCGAGGCCAGTCGCATGCTGAAGGACTCGAAGACACGGGCGCTGGCGACCGAATTCGTCGGTCAATGGCTGCAGTTCCGCGGTTTCGAACAGTACGACGGGAAAAGTGAAACGCGATTCCCGACGTTCACCGCGAAGTTGCGGATGGCCATGAACCGGGAGGCCACCGAGTTCGTTTCGGAGATCATCCGTAACGACCGCAGCATTCTCGAATTCCTGCAGGCCGACTACACCTTCCTGAACGATGAACTGGCCGTCCATTACGGCATCCCGGATGTCGACGGCCCCGAATTTCGTCGCGTCGCAGGTGTCGGGCGCTTTGGCCGTGGTGGAATTATGACCATGGGCAGCGTGCTGACGAAGCAGGCGGGTGCGTTGCGGACGAGCCCCGTTCTGCGTGGTACCTGGGTGGTCGAGACACTGCTCGGTCGTCGGATCCCCAATCCGCCGGATGATGTCGCTCAGCTGGACGAAGACGAGGTCAACAAGGATGGCCTGACGATGCGACAACAACTCGAACGTCATCGCGCCGACGCGGCCTGTGCGACCTGTCATGCGAAGATCGACCCTTATGGATTCGCACTGGAGGCCTATGATCCGATCGGCCGACTTCGTGAACGGGATCGGAACGGAAATCCGATTGATGCGCGTGCCGAGCCGCTGAATGCAGACGCCTTTGAAGGGCTCACCGGACTGCAGGCGTATCTGCTGAAACACCAGGACGAATTTACGAAGCAGTTCTGTCGTAAGCTGGTGGGATACGCATTGGGCAGATCGGTCGAGCTGTCCGACGAACCGTTGCTGGCCGAAATGCAGGCCCAGTTGAAGACGCACGGCTACCGTTTCTCGACGGCGATGCTGACGCTTGTGAAGAGCAGTCAGTTCCGCCGTCATCGCGGGCAGAACGACCCGAGGGACACATCTCCATGAGCCAATCACGACGCCGAAAATCCTGTCAGAAGTTGTCACGCCGCACTGTGTTGCGAGGCCTGGGTGCGAGCATTGCTCTGCCGTGGCTGGAGTCGATTCCGGTGTGGGGCGATGAAACGACGTCCCGTCGGCCGAACGAACCGCCCGTGCGATTTGCCTGCGTCTTCGCGGGCAACGGATTCGCGAAGAATCACTGGTGGGCCAGGGAGGCCGGCGGCACGATGGAATTGGGCAACGTGCTCACTCCCGTCGAGGCGTTCAAGAAGAAGCTCACGTTCATTCGCGGGCTCTACAACCCCAACGCCCGCGGTTGCGGCATTCACAGTTGCATGACGGGGAATCTGTTGACTGGAATTCGGTTGGCAGCCGGCGGACGAATCCGTGCGGGCGTGAGCGTCGACCAGATGCTGGCCGAGCACGTGGGCCGAGGAACCCGGGTCAAGAGCCTGGTGCTTGGTTGCGAGAGGCCGTACGCGGGCATCCATGCGGGCTACTCGATGTTGTACAGCTCGCACATTTCGTGGTCTGCTCCGACAACCCCGGCTCCGCTGGAACTCTATCCGGCAGCGGCTTTCGATCGACTCTTCGGCGATGGAGGGGTCCGCCGCGCCGACTCCAGCGTGCTGGACGCAGTGCTGACCGACGCGCGAAGCCTGCGAAACCAGGTCAGCGTTCCGGATCGCCGCAAGCTCGACGAATACCTGAACTCGATTCGTGAAGTCGAACGTCGAATCGAAGACGCCGGCAAGGATCGACGCCTGGAAGGCTGGCGGCCGACCATCGACAAGCCGACCATGAAACGCCCCGATGATGAGATTCCGCAGGACATCGATGTCCATATGAAGCTCATGTCGGACCTGGTGGTGCTCGCCTTTCAGACCGACGCAACTCGTGTCTGCACCCTGAAACTCAACAACGATCATTCGGGAATGAGATTTCCGAATCTGGGCATCGACCACATCATTCACCACCTGCTGTCACACGACGATGTCAATCCGGACTGGCTGCGGGTGAACCAGTTTTTCCTCGGCCACCTGGCCCGCATTCTCAAGGGGCTGGACGCCGTCCAGGAAGGCGAACGCACTTTGCTGGACAACAGCATGATCCTGTTCTGTTCGAGCATGCTTACCGGAGCCCATGACAACACGCAACTTCCGGTCCTGCTCTTTGGCAGCGCCGGCGGTCAAATGAAAACGGGACGCGTGCTGGACTACCTGAAAAGCGACAACCGCAAGATGTCCAGCCTGTACCTGTCGCTGATGAGCAAGATGGGCCTGCACCTTGACGAGTTCGGCGATTCCTCGCAGCCTCTGGCAGGCATCTGATTGTGTTGGCGCCGCACAAGCTTCGACCGCTCAGGCAGTGGGTCGCCGGTGTTGTGTTTGTCCTCAGGTGCCTGGCGATGACCGCCCACGAGGGCCTGCCTGGCCGCGTGAGCGTCGAACATCGTCCATCCGGAAGAACGTGTCGGCCTGCGGAATCTTGTCCTGACGTCACGACGACGGCATCATGCCAGACGTCAACGGGATTCACAGCGAGGAATTCGCGATGGACCATTTGTTCCAAAGACGAGCGATGCTCTCTCTAGTCGGAAGCCTGCTGGGATCGGCGATTCTCTCGAGGCCGGGCGAAGCCGCTGGAGTCGAGGAAGTCCGGGCCAGGTACCTGCAGTCACTCCTGCCAACTCGCGATGACGTCGATGACTGGTTGCGCGGTCGCAAGTACCCGTTTGCGAAGTATGATCCGGAACTCGGCTACCTGCACATCGACTGACCGAACCCTGTACGTCACATCTGAAAACACTCTTGGCCGATGATGTCCACTTTTCCGTCAGTCGCAACTCCGTGGGCCTTCCGGTTCGGTCTGGTGGTCCGCCGGCTCCCTCGCGGATGAACTCGACATAGGTATATTCGTCATCCGTTGGCCAGTGCTCGTAGAACTCGTCGACGAACTGCGGCCACGACACGATGTCGTATCTCTTGAAGTAGCTCAACGGAAACGAGACTCCGTGATCGATCGCCGCGATGAACGTGATGTCCGAGTTCGCCTGAGCAATCAGCCACTCGGCGATCTCCTTGCGGCGCCAGTTCCTGAACGCCTTCTCGGTCGAAGCCGGCGTGAGAATGGGTCGCGGATCCTCGGTGTCGAAGGCGGCGTAGACCTGCAATGCCGACGTGCGGGAAGTCGGTGTTGCCCTGCCCGAGCAGTCGATGCCGATGTCACGATCGAAAGTGATTGTGTTTTGTGAAGTCCACTTCGAGCTGCGACAGCATGCTCGGTCAAGCAGATCATGGCCTGCTTTGCCAGGTCATCCTGCAAGGGTCGCCGTAACGTTGCGTTTCGGATTTGACTTCCGAAGCGTCTAACCCTTCTACCGCCACGCCGCCATCGAGATGAAGCGGCGCCCGACCTACCAGCTTGGCGAGAACAGCTACGTTGGGTCTCGCACTTTGTGCCAGCAGCGCCACAGCATAGTTCACCTTCCTTTGACCTCCCAGTCACTTTCCTGATCGAAGCCTTGCCTGTGAAGTCGTGCCACCTTGTATTTGAGGCTAACAAGATGCACCCCCGAGACGTTTTTGGGAGGAATATTGAACTGCACGATAGTACCCGGACCGCGTCGCACCATGTAGCCATCCACCTGAGACCGTCCCACTTGATAGCCGTCAATGCGGGCATCATATATTTCCGCACCGGAATAGGGTATGAACACCCGCATCGCCAGGCCGTTACGAACAGGAGCATCCGACACGTCACCGGACTTATAGCCGAGTGAGTAATGAGGCGGAGTCGTCACCGCCATCCGGAGGCCTCTGACAAACTCCGTTATGTACTCATAGTTGATCATTTTGTGCTTGGCGAGATTCGTCAGGATATCCTCTTTGGTCCCGTAGCCTATCCACTTTTCAGACGCGTGCGTAGTTGTCGCACATATGGACATGATCTTATTGTCTGCCAGACGGGGAGACCGATGATTGGTGACGGCACCAAACTGAATCTGATTCATTTTACGCCACAATTCAACACGGCTTTTTCTTCTTTTCTTTGCCGTGTCTCCCCAGGCCGCAATGCTCGTCGACCCCCATCTCCCAACCTGCCTGCTCGGGTACCCCGGATAAAACTCATTTCTCCAGGTTTCCGTTCCTATCTCCAACAGCCGCCGCGCCCTGGCAACCACTGCAAAGTCATAAGCCGCTTCGCAGTTATATGCCAAAGTATGGTAACGCAGATACAGATGGCTCATGATCGTTTGCTTGTCGCGAATACGGTAGTAGTTATGCTCCCGGCCCCTGATTCGCGACCCTATCTTTATCCTGCCAGCATCCATCGCGGGTCTTTCTGCCAGACACCCCGCTTCCTCCACGGCCCGATTCATCTCTTCAACAATCAATGGCTGAAAACTGTGCGCGTTAAAGTCGCCCCACGAAAAGCCGGTGCTTTCGGGCATAGTCATGCCTCTTTGCGTACTATGTATGTCCATCGAGGCGTCGGGGTGATAATCTTCTGCAACTTTCAGGATCGCAAGGCCTTCCGGATTCTCTTCAGCCGCTGCTGCGCCGAACCAATATGCTGTGTCATAAATGTTGATTCCATACACATTCCAGGCGGTGTTCGTCTTCCCTCTTCTTGAATGGTAAGGCCTGCCGCTTCTTCTACGAGCATCCCAGCCGTCCGGGTTCACGCAAGGCATAATGAGAACGATGATCTGTTTCCTTATTCGCGTGGCTACCTCGCCTTTTCCGAGGAGCCATTTTGTCAAATGAAGGAGGCTGGTCGCTCCAATCTCCTCGCCCCCACAATGAGTTGATGTGAACAACACGATGGACTTGTTGTCGTCAGGGGTTTTCTCGTCTGTGATCGTCACCAGGAGAATAGGCTTCCCCAGGACACTGTGTCCTCGTATCGCGATATCCATAATGTCTGGATGGATTCTGGCCCACCCCTGAAGCCCTTGATGCATCTCTGTAGAGGAAGGATCCTTGGCGAATAGGTTATCCTTCAATGGGAATGGCTCCAAGCCAGTCAACAGGGCCCTGAGCTTGGTTTTGACCAGTTCGCTCTTTTGGAGTTTGTAGATCCGCTTCAACGGTTCGACAGATGATCGATTCACAACGCGTGTCAACTCACTCAGGCCATATACAGCCCACTTCTTGGCCTTCGGGCTGAATGTGATTCTCTTCAACACCTCGAACAAGACCTTCTTCGTTCGTTCGTCTTTCTTTTGGGATAGTATATAGACAAACGCCTCTTTCGCAGGGTGGCTTTTGGTCTTTCTGAGTGCGTCTATTATTAACGGTGTGGAGGCATTGTCACGGTTAACTAACTTCTCCACTGCTTGCTTTCGCAGCCTCTCATCGTTTTCCTCCACGACGGTAGTGATCAACGATTCCACTGTCTCATGTTTGTTCCCCTTGTCCGCACGGGCGGTACCATCTCCGCCAAGCAGGATGCCAATCACGGCTACAATCGCTGTACACTTATTCATAATCCTGCTCGCCTTCGTTGTGGCTGTGGGGCTGCATCTCATCACGTACTCGCGTTCAATCAGAACCGCCCTGTTTTCTTTTTCCGTTTGGGCCACATCACATGCGCCCTGGACCTCGAACACTGGCACAAGTTGCATGTCGGGCCGGCGTCGCCATTTGAATAGTTTTCGGGCTCTCGCGGTGCGAAGGTTTCGTTCCATCGACTCCAGCGCCGTAAGGGCCAACAGCATCCTAGCTGACGGCAGTCGAACCTGCATTGTCTCGCCGCTCTTCTGGCAGCGATCCCAGGCCTCGGCGGCAAGAGTCAGCAGCCAGGGGACAGACGGAGCGACAGCAGCAGCGATCGTGAGAATCGCCGTTGGAATGTCTGGCAAAGAGAACTCCACTCCTCGATCACGCTACCGAGATCGGAGTCATCCGGGCCGTTGTTGCCATTAACTGCGCCGGATTCTGCACCACCCTCCGCTGAAACCGGCCCGTACCCACTGGGAAACGCCCTAGGTTCGAGTCCCCTTTCCTTCACTTGACCTGCGTAGCTCGGCAATGCGACGGCTTTCCCGAATCGCTGCCGCGGGAAGCAGGTCAGGTCCGCGGCCTGATGGCAACGCCAGGCGAACCAGCCATCCCTTCGAACTCACCGATCGCTTCTGTGGCCAGTTCCTCTGGCAGGATACGGGCCAGGTGGCCCCGTTTGAGCAACCATCCCCCCGGGCCACCCGGTCCAGAGAAATCTCTTCTGGCGTCCGAGCTTGAAAAACCTTGGACTCTATTGGCTGGCGCAGGGTCAACTCTCGACACTTGATGACTGTGTCGAGTGTCAGGCGTTGACCCCGTACGCCCGGTGTAGCTCTGATGAATGAGCCGCTGCCCGACTCCCCGATCTTTGACCTGCTCCTCGGTGCGTCTGCTCCTCTGGTTGACGCGTTCAACGAGTCGAGCCGGTGCCTGGGCGTCGACAGTGAGGCGTTCCAGGCGCTTCAGGATGCTCTCGACTTCTGCGCGACTGACGCGCCGCGAGGATCCACTTCAAGCGATGCCATGGCATCCGTCGAGGACCTGATCGTCCTCTACCGGACCGACCCCGACGCCTTGAGGTTTTCGAACACGCTTGGTCGCAAGATCGAACAGGCGTCGCTCGCGCTGTTCAACCGGATCAAGCCCATCATGTACATCCCACGACGCAACGGTGCCAGTGACGGCGAAGGCACCCGATTGACAGACGCCGATTGCACGGACATCAGGGAGTTCCTGCGATACCTCGTTTTGCTCATGAAGACCGCAGAAGCGGCAATGCTGCGGCGAATGCGCGATTCCGACAGACTCTTCGATGGCCTCCCCAGTACCGTTCTGGGCCACGTCTTGAATTCGTTTGCCGAGGCGCTGTTTCTGACATTCTTGCGCCGGCGTTTTCGACAGATGTTCTACTTTGGAGAGGACATTCTCGGTGAGCTTGGTATCCGCCGCCAATTCCATGAAGGCGATGAAACTCATGTTGATGATGCCCACGAAGAGACGATCGGGAGGGTCCTTTCGGCATCCTGTGAACGTCGGGGTAGCTTGTTGGCTTCCGTCTCTGCGTTGGTTGAGGCCTTCCGTGTCCGCTTCGAAGAAATGGAACTCACTGGCGTCGACGGCCGGGTCTATCCACGGGCAGATCTGGAGCAGACGTTTGAGTGGGTGAGCCATCACTTTCGAGAGTTCAACAGCGCCATCTGCGTGTTCAACAGCCTGCAACGAATGGCGGCGTGGGAACAGATGCCCCAGACAACACAGAGGCTCGAAGTCCCTTCAGACACCCGGCCGGTGCCGATGCCCAAAATGTGGGTGACCACGATTCTGGAAACCGAGCCGTGGCAAGATCGCGAGCAAACCCAGATTCTCATGACGCACCATCGCTGCCTGTTGACGACCTGCACGATTGCCTACCAGGAAGTCCGCATTCGAAATCGAAAGACGGACGCAGTCGGCCACTGGCGTTCCTCCGTGTCGGTGCAATATGAGAACGGCGATCCCTGCCTGAACTCGCAGTCTCACATCCCATTGAAGCGGATCCTGCATCCCGAAGATCCGGCGGTTATCGAGGCCGACTTCATCGCACGCAACTGTGACACTCACCGGAAACTGATCGATTCTCTCTGCACATGGCTGGAATTCGAGAACGACTACGTGTGGTTGGCGGACCGAGTTCCCCAGCTACACTACATCCGGTGGATCCCCTACCCTGGTCGCCGGTCACGAGAATCGGAACCGAATCGGAACCGAATCGGATCGAGCATTGCTGTCTGTTGATGTCGCGGGCTGAGGCAAAAGTCCTCGAACTGGCCGGCGATGCTCGTCGGCTGTCTCGCAAAGAGAAGCGGTTGTTCGAGTCGGCCGGAATCACGTTGCCGAAGAACCCGGTCGGAGTCTGGCACGAGCAAGAATACGGAGGCGGTAGCGACGACGATGGACACGACCCGCCAGCAGAGCCAAGTGGTCAACCGACAGGCCGACCGAGCCACTTGAAACCGGCCCCCGCTTGAGCTCAAGCTGCAAACGCCGTCCCAGAAGTGCACCGGGGCGTGAGTGGGATTCCCGAAAGCCATCGATCTCACGCAGATCACAGACAAGCAGGTTGCCAGATCCACGCGGTTGCTGAATACTCGTCCGAGGAAGTGTCTCAACTACCGGACGCCTCGCGAAGTTCTGTATGATCTCACGGCGGATCCGTGACATTGCATTTCGGAATGGAATTCACAACGGCTCATCAACGGACCTTCGGAAGCAATGCATACAATCGCTGACTCAAACGTCGCCCAGGCCGTCTCACGTCGACGGCTATTGCAGGTCGGCGGTGTGAGCGCTCTTGGTCTCGGGTTGCCGGACCTGCTGGATTCAGAGCGTGCCGTTGCTGCGACAAACGAGAAGAGCCAGTCGGGGAAGTCGTGCATTTTCATCGTGCAATATGGTGGCGCGCCGCAGCAGGACATGTGGGACCTGAAACCGGATGCGCCGGAGAACATTCGTGGAGCCTTCAAGCCAATCGCCACGAACATTCCCGGCATGCAGATTTGCGAAAAGATGCCGTTGCTGGCCCAACGAGCCGACCGTTACGCGGTGATCCGTTCGATGCAGACAACCAACGGCGGGCATGACGGCGGGATGCATATCTGCATGACCGGCAACCGGCGACCGACCGAGCGGACGCCTTACTTCGGTTCGGTGATGGCGAAACTGCGGCCGACGACCGCCAACATTCCCTCTTACGTCTGGGTGCAGAACCTGGCCGGCGACGTCAAGCCCTGGTATCACGGCGGCGGGTTTCTCGGCACCGCCTACAGTCCGCTGCGTGTCGGAAAGGATCTCGACAATCCGTCCCATCCGAAGTTTCGCTTTTCCGCCTTCGATCCACTGGCTGGCTGTACGATCGATCGAGTCGGCAGACGCGAGACACTGCTCAAATCACTCGAAGGTCGTGACCCGCTTGCTGCCAGCGAAGCGCAGGCCAGTTTCCAGAGCTTGCAGGAGAAGGCGATAGATCTTGTTACCGGCACCGACGCGAAGCGGGCGTTTGATCTGGGCTTCGAACCGGACGAAAAGCGGCATCGTTATGGCATGCATCCGTTGGGGCAAAACCTGCTGATGGCCAGGCGGTTGATCGAGGCGGGTGTCCGCCTGGTGACCGTCGTCGCGTTCACCGGTGTTCCTCCCGGACAGAAATTCAAGAACGTTCAGACATGGGACATGCACGGTGTCTTGTACAAGCCCGATGACAGCATCTTTGGGAGTTCAGCGTACGGGTTGAGCTGGGCACTACCCAATGTTGATCAAGCCGTCTCCGCGTTGCTGGACGATCTCTGCGATCGCGGACTGATCGACAGCACGCTGGTGGCCATGGTCGGCGAGTTCGGGAGAACGCCGAAAGTCAACAATCGGGGCCGGGATCACTGGCCGCATTGCTACTCGGCCATGCTGGCAGGCTGCGGCATCCGAGGCGGCGTGGTCTACGGGGCCTCTGACCAGCACGCCGGCTATGTCAAGGACAGGCCGGTGATGCCCGAAGACTTCGGAGCGACGCTGTTCCATGGACTCGGTGTCCTCCCGGCCACGCGTTTCGGTCCGGACGGATTCTCAGAGCTGGTGAGCCAGGGTGAACCCGTGCTCGATCTGTTCGGGTAAGAGTTGATCTTTGAGAGACGCGTCACAGTGACACGGTGTCCGAAGACAGCCCGCCCCACGCTTGCTCCCTCCCTACTCAGGCCAGTTCGGCTTCGACCACCTCATTCGGTGCCACGACTGACCCCGATTCTGCCCCGCCCTGCCCTGTAAAGGGCCCGTACCCACAGGGAAACACCCCCGGTGCACTTTTGGACCGCCGTCTACATCCACCGGACCTCCAAGCAACTGCGACGAGGACTGTGCTCGAACAGGCCGAGGAGCTCTGCACGGAGTGGGTGGCGATCTGACCAGCTGGCAACACGCCCCGTTACCCAAGCCAGTTGGCCTCAGGAGTTCCCTTCACACCGCGTCCACCCACTCGGCCCAGTAGGTGAAGGAGTCGTCGACTTCTGAAAGATCGTCGATCACCGTGTCCGAACCGCCGCCGCCGCGGACCGTGTCGCTGTCGGTTCCCGCGTCCAGACGATCGTCGTCGCGTGCGTGGTCGGTCTCCGATTTTCCGTCGTCACCCTGGAGGATGTCGTTGCCGGCGGCACCGTAGAGATTGTCGTGGCCCTCGCCGCCAACCAGGATGTCGTTTCCGCTGCGTCCGTACAGGTAGTCGTCTCCCGTCCAGCCGCTCAGCGAGTCATCCTGCGTGCCTCCGTCGAGCCAATCGTCTCCGGCACCACCGTTGAGCGTGTCGTTGTCGCGAAGGCCCTTGAGTGTGTCGTCTCCGTCGCCACCCAAGAGCGAGTCGTTCCCCTGACCTTACCCCCTCCCGTGGTACCAGTGGAAATGAGAGGATCGCTCGGATCTGACTGATCTGGAGAGGAGATTCTCGAGATGGCCAGCAGACGTCGTAGCGTGGACCAGATCATCGGCAAGCTGCGTCAGGCCGATGTGGAACTGGGCCAAGGCAAAGACGGTCGAAGAAGCCTGCCGGGCCCTTGAGATCACCGTGCAGACCTACTACCGCTGGCGTCAGAAGTACGGTGGCATGCAGCCGGCAATGGCCAAGCAGTTGAAGGCGTTGCAGAAGGAGAACTCT
>CAUZRQ010000133.1:0-14362 GCA_963582065.1 Planctomycetota bacterium
GAACTGGTGGAGATCGAGGAGTCCGGGGACAGCCGGTAATGGAACCAGCGACCGAGCATTCGGGCCCGCCGCCGTCATCGAGCCGGCGTTCCGTCGTGCGAACGGTGCTGTTGGTCCTGGTCCTGGTCCTGGTTGGCCTGATTGTCGGCGGGCTGGGGTCCTGGTGGTGGAACCGACCGGGTGTCGATGAGCTGCTCAAGTCGGCTGAAGCGGCGATGAGGTGGAAGGAGTTCCGGGACGCGCAACGGTTGGCCACCGCGGCGGCTCGACAGGCTCCGGATCGGATCGACGCCTGGTGGCTGGCCGGTCAGGCGGCCGACCAGCTTGGTGAGCCCGAGGAGGCCGTGCGGTTGTACAACCGTATTCCCACCGACGGATCCCCCGCCTTTCGCGTTGCCGACAGCCGTGCGGCAGCCGCCGAGTTGTTGCTGTACAGGCTGCACCGGGCCGCGGCCGCCGAGCAGCAGTTCCGGGCGGCGCTGACCATCGATGAGGAGCACGTGTCGGCGGGACGCGGGTTGTCGGTGTTGTTGGCGATCACCGGCCGCCGCCGCGAGGCGGTGCACTGGATCCGAAAGCGGATCAAGGCGGGTGATGTCACGGTCGCCGAATTGAACATGCTCGATGCCGGCGGCGGGACTCGGTATGAGACCGACCTGATGTCCGCGTGTCAGAAACGGGATCCCGAGGACCCGGTGGCGCTGCTGGGGGTGGCCGCAGAGGCCCTGCGGACTCACCGTTTTGACGAGGCGGTCGAGTTGGCCAGCCTGGTGATGGCCCAGCGCCGTATCCTGGTGGCCGCCGAGGCCGTGATGGGCCGCGGGCTGCTGGAAACCGATCGTTTCGAGGACCTGCCCGCGTGGCATCGTGGATTGTCCGCCGGGGCGAAAACCGATCCGGACGTGTGGATGATCCGCGGTGAGTACCAGCAGCGGATCGGGGCCGGGACGTCCGCGGCACGGTGTTACTGGGAGACGCTGCGGATCGATCCCGATCACCGGGCGGCCAACTACCGCCTGGCCGAGCTGTTGCAGGAGCTGGAGGGGCCGCAGATGGCCGAGCCGTTCCGGTTGCGGACCCGGCAACTGCAGGAGTTGAAGGCGGTCAATGACCGGGCAGCTGACGGCAGACGGTCCGGCTCGGCCACGCTGGTCCGCGGCAAGGTCGAGTTGTTGCGGCGGATGGGACGGTTGTGGGAGGCCTGGGGGTGGGTCCGGGTGATCGCACGACAGGCCGATCCACCCGCATGGGCGACCGGACTGCAGCAAGAACTGGCTGAGGAGGTGCGTCGTGATCCCGGGCCGTTGATCCAGGCGGCACGAAACCCGGCCAACGGAGTGGACCTGGCCGAGTGGTCGCAGGGCGAGTGGCCGGCCGGTCCGCCGGCCGGTGGCACCCGGCCGCAGGACGGACAGGCTGTGTGGCCGCGGTTCCGCAATGACGCGGCGGTGGCCGGTGTGGAGATGAGGTATGTCAACGGCGGCGATCCGGATCGCTTCGGACAGCAGATGTTCGAGTTCACAGGGGGCGGCGTTGCCGTGCTCGACTTCGACCGCGACGGCTGGCCCGACCTGTACTTCACACAGGGATCCGCCTGGCCGGTTGACCTGGAGTCGACCGTTCACACCGATCGGCTGTTCCGCAACCTGGGAGACGAACGGTTCGAGGACGTCACCGTGGCGGCGGGGTTGTCGGCGACCGGGTTCGGCCAGGGCGTGACCGTCGGTGATTTCGACGGCGACGGCTGGCCGGACCTGCACGTGGGCAACATCGGCGAAAACCGGTTGTACCGCAACAACGGTGACGGGACGTTCTCCGACTCGACCGGCCTGGCCGGAGTGGCCGGCGACCGGTGGACGACCAGCAGCGCCATCGCCGACATCGACGGTGACGGCGTGGCCGATCTCTACGTGGTCAACTACCTCTCTGGACCCGACGTCTTCACGCGGATGTGTCGTAGCTTCAGCGGCCGGGGCCGGATGTGCCAGCCGTTTCAGTTTCCGGCCGCGGCCGACCGGCTGTACCTGGGTCGGGGTGACGGCACGTTCGATGACGTGACGGGTTCCGCCGGTGTCGCCGGCGTCGGCGGAAAGGGGCTGGGCCTGGTGGTGGCCGACTTCGGCGAGGGGTCGGGCCGCCTGGGTGTCTTCGTGGCCAACGACACGCGAGCGAATTTCCTGTATCGCCACGAGCCGGATTCGCCGGCCGGGACGATCTCGCTTTACGAGAACGGCCTGGTGGCCGGAGCCGGGCTCAACGGCAACGGACGGGCCGAGGGGTCCATGGGCGTGGCCGCCGGTGATGCCGATGGTGACGGACGACTCGACCTGTTCGTCACCAACTTTCTCGATGAAACCAACACGTTCTACGGCGGCTTGGGCCAGGGACGTTTCAACGACACGACGCACCGGGCGGGGTTGGCCGTCAGCAGTCACAACACGCTGGGGTTCGGCACCCAGTTTCTCGATGCCGACCTGGACGGGGACCTCGACCTGGTTGTCACCAACGGTCACGTCGACGATTACACGCGGGCGGGCCGTCCCTACCGGATGGCTCCGCAGTACTACCGGAATCGTGGCGACGGGCGATTTGATCTCGGTGACGCCAAGGATCTGGGCCCTCATTTCTCCCAACGATATCTCGGACGCGGGCTCGCGCGGCTGGACTGGAACCGGGACGGCCGCCCCGATGCGGTGATCACCGCCGTCGATGTGCCCGCCGTCCTGTTGACCAACACCACAGAACGTTCCGGGCACTGGCTGGTGCTGCGACTGGTCGGGACGACCAGCCACCGCGACGCGATCGGGGCACAGGTGACGGTGCGGGCCGACGGGAAGACGTGGGTCCACCAGTTGACCGCCGGTGACGGCTACCACGCCAGCAACGATCGCCGGTTGCTGCTGGGGCTGGGTGAGCACGAACGGGTCGAGGAGTTGGAGGTCCGATGGCCCCGGGGTCGGCTGCAGAAGTTTTCGGACGTGGAGCTCGATCGCGAACTGGTTGTGGTGGAAGGACGGGAACTCTTTTCCCTGCCGTTTGACCGCCCCTGATTCTCCGCCCCATAATGAAACTCTCGCCGCTGTCCGGAAAGCTGTTGCCGGACTGTCGGCCGGAGAGAGACTGTCCATCATGGGTTCGACGGGAGCGTCCATCATGTCCCAACACACGTTGTCACGTCGTCAATTCGTATCCGTCGCAGGTGCCACACTGGCCGGCATGGGAGTGGCCGCGGCCGCCCCGCCTCGCCGAGGACTTCCCAGGGTGACCCGGCCGCGGGCCACCTCGGGTGACAAGGCACACGAGCCGAAGTGGGACGAGAAGCTGACGATCACGGTGGGGCCGAAGAAGGCCGACCTGGTGGGCAGTTCGGACAGGGTGCTGCAGGCGGCCGTGGACTACGTCAGCCGGTTCGACGGGGGCACGGTCCAGGTGTTGCCGGGGACCTACACGCTCCGCAACTCGGTTTACCTGCGGACCGGCATCCGCATCCTCGGCAGCGGAGCCGACTCGATTCTCACCAAGGGTCCCTCCCACTCGGTCGCACTCGCCGACGACAGCGACTGGTACGACCAGGAGGTGACCGTGGCCAGTGCCAAGGGGCTGAAGGTCGGTGACGGCATCGTGCTGAAGGCCCGCAATCCTCACAACGGCAGCAGCGACGTGCTGAAACGCACGCTGGTGGCCCGCAAGGGCAACCGTTTCAAGCTTGACCGGGCGCTGAGGAAGAACTTCTGGCTCTCGGGAAAACCGACCCTGTCCTCGCTGTTCCCGCTGATCTCGGGAGACCACGTCCACGACATCACGATCCAGGACATCGCCCTGGACGGCAACCGCAAACAGAACGCCCATCTCGACGGCAATTACGGCGGCTGCATCTTCCTGCAGGACTGCAACCGGATTCACATGACCGGTGTCGAGGCCCGCAACAACAACGGAGACGGAATCAGCTGGCAGATCTGTCACGACGTGGTGGTCGAGAACTGCAACTCGCACGACAACGCCGACCTCGGCCTGCATCCGGGAAGCGGCTCGCAGCGGCCGCTGATCCGCAACAACAGGGCCGATCGCAACAACATCGGGATCTTCTTCTGCTGGGGGATCAAGTACGGGTTGGCCGAGAACAACCAGATCACCGGCAACCGCAGCTACGGTGTCTCGATCGGTCACTGCGACACCGACAACCTGATCCGGCTGAACACGATCACCGGCAGCGGGAAGGTCGGGGTGTTGTTCCGGGATGACTCGCGGGGCAAGGACTTCTCGCCCAACCGGAACACGCTCGAGAAGAACCACATCATCGACAGCGGTGGGGGTGACGGAGTGGCTGTCGACGTGCAGGGACGCACCCGGGACGTGACGCTGGAGGGCAACCAGATCCGGGAGACGCGGAAGCCGATGAAGCGGATCGGGGTGAGGATCGGCAAGCAGGCCCGCGACGTGAAGTTGCAGCAGAACAAGATCGAGGGCTTCCAGCGCGACGTGGTCGACCTGAAGGAGAAACCCTAGTCCTGGCCCGATTCGGAATCGGTGGCCGGTTCCGCGGGAGTCTCGAAGATCGCTTCTCCGGTAGGTGCTGCGGGAGCGGCGGGAGCGGCGGGGGCTCTTGGGGCCTCGAGGGTCGGAGCTTCCTGTTCGAACGGTTCAACGAACGGTTCGGGTTCGGCGTGGAGCAGTTTCGAGCGGGAGCCGTGGCTGCGGGCCTCGGCCCGTCGCAGCGCGTCCCGATAGGCGGCCTGGTCGTTCCAGGGCCCCTCGGCCAGGTGCACGTTGTTGTGTACCAGCGAGGTGCCCTTGCGGTACTCGAGTTCCGCGATGGCCTTGTTGTAGTCGACCAGGCCGCTGACGTAGGCGATCTCGGCCTGGGCCAGGCTGACCTGGGCCCGCAGCAGCAGGTCGGCCGACGTCCTGCCGTTCTCGTATTCGGCCTGGTAGGCCCGCACGCTTTCGGAGGCCGCCTTGCGTCGGTTGAAGCCGATTTGCGCGGTGGCCCAGGCCCGGTCGAGTGCCTGGAAGGCGGCAGCCAGTTCGTGGCTGATCTCGATTTCCTGTTCATCCAGTGCCTTGCGGGCCTTGGCCAGCCGGAGTTCGAGGTTGCGGACCTGGGCCCGTGCGGTCCTCATTCCCAGCGGCATGCTGAACTGCAGCCCGGCTTCCCAACTGCTGAAGTTGCCGTCGGCGAGCGTGCCGTAGGCGCTGCGGTTTGTCCGCTTGGACTGGCCGAACAGGTCATCGCCGTAGCCGTTGACGTTGTAGCCGGCAACGACATCGAACTGGGGCCGGGTCAGGCTGCTGGCGGCGGTCAACTGAAACTGCAGGCTCTTGATCGCCCATTTCTGCCGTCGCAACTCGACCCGCCGCGTCAACGCGTCGACCAGGCTGCCCTTCCAGTCGGGCGAGTAGCGAGCGGTGATCGGTTCGTCGGAGGGGCGGATGATGCGGCCATCGTTGACCGGCAGCCCGATGAGCCGCCTGAGTCGCGATTCGGCGGAGTAGAGGTCCGATCGAGCTCCCTCGGCGCGGCCCTTGATCTCGAAATAGTTGTCCCGTGACTGGGCCTTTTCGGCGGCCGGTCGGCGCGGGTCGCCCTGGACCATCCGCCATGTCTGCTCGGCACTGTCCAGGGCGACTTTCTGGGTGTGGTAGACGCGGTAGGCCAGGTGCAGGTCCCAGTACAGGTCCTCGATGTCCTTGACCAGGTTGCGGATGGCCCCCTCGAAGTCACTCAGGGAGATGTCGTTGTTGATCCGCGAGATCATCACGCCCTGGTTGACCCCGACGATCGACGTGGCTCCGCCGAAGCGGCCCAGTCGCGGGCCGGCGATCCGGGTGTACTCGGTGCCTGATCCGGCCAGCAGAGGATGCCGCATCTGCAGGCCCAGTGTCGGTGCCTGCGCGGTGCCGAAGAAGCTCGAGAGGAATTCGACGTTTTGAGAATTCTTCGCGTCGTTCTGCAGGTAGTCCCAGTTGTGGCTGAGACTGAACTGAGTGCCGGCACCGGTGATCTTCGAGAGCGATGCGCGAAAACGGCCGGTGTCCTCGTCGAGAATCTCGCCGGGTTCAATGAGGAAGTTCTGGTTTCGTAGAACTCTCTGGCTGCCGCCCCAGGTCATCGAGCTCGAGAATGTCGCGTCGAAGTCGGCCGAGGCGGCATCGACGCCCCGCTGTCCGAACTGCACGTTGGTTTCCTGGATGGCCGGGTCGAACACGCTGGCGGTGAACTCGGGGTTGGCCAGCAACCGGTTGTTGGGCGAGAGAAACGTGCCGCTTTCGCGGATGATCTCGCTGTTCTTCAGCCCCAGTTTCATCGTTTCCTGCAGCGACAGGTCCCAGATCTCCTGCTCACCCGGATGGCTCAGGCGACGCGGCTCGGCTGCCATTGCCGCTCGATTGGATCGCTCGTCCCGAGTCGCATCGTCTTCGGTGTAATCGACAATCCGCGTGGCGATGTCGCGGTAGTGGGCCAGGTCGGCGTCGTCGAGGTATTTCAGTTCGCGTGGTCCCGACAGGCACCCCCCCAGTGCCAGCAGAAGCGGCACGGTGAAGAGTCGGACGAGGGAGACGCGGCGGGGCATGTGAAGGTGGTGGTGGTTGCGTTGTTGGTTTCGGTGTTGGCGCACTACGGCCGAACGCCGGAATGGAGCGGTCTGCGAGTCGAGACCGCTCCCCCGGATTTTCGGAAGAATCGTTATATTCGTTATCGGCGTCATAACCCGTACAGCTTGACAGGATTCACTCGTCTGACATCCTGCGAGAGTCGAGTGTCACCGACAGCGGTCTTTCCCCAAGTCGGGGGATGGCACTAGAATACGCGCCGTAGAGCAAGGTGGCGGTCGTCCGATCGCCGTCGGAATGCTGTTTGGCAGCCTCGAGCCTGTCGCTCACCCCGTTTGGCCTTTTTTGCAGCGTTTTTGACCCGATGTCCACAGGCAACGTCGACGAAGTCCGTCAGCGGATCATCCAGCTTGCTCGTGAAATCGAGCAGATGTCACAGCAGCGGATGGACTCGGAGGAGTACTTCCGCCTGTTTCTTAAACGGGTGGTCGGCGCGATCGGCGGCCGGGCCGGTGCGATCTGGCTCCAGAACGGTACGCGCCAGGTCCAGCTGATGGTCGACCACCAGTTGGCGGTGACCGGTTTCCACGACAATCCCAACGCGTTGCGATTGAACCAGCGGCTGCTCCAGGATGTGATGCAGAACGGCCAGGCCTGCACTCACAGTCCCGACGACGACAGCGATTTCGAGCTGCCGACCGACGACCTGATCATCCTGGGCGCGTTGCAGCGTGAGCAGGAGTGCGTGGGGGTGGTCGAGATCTTCCAGCGGAAGGAAACGCCGGCCGAGGCCCGGCCGGGTTTCCTGCAGTTCGTCGAGCAGATGTGCGGTCACGCCTGCCGACATCTCGAACGGCAGACCGAAACCGACGACGGTGGTGTCGAGCGGTCGAAGTTCTCGGAGTCATTCGAGCACTTCGTGCTGGAACTGCATCGCAGCCTGAATCCCCACGAGGTGGCTTCGACGTCTGCCAACGATGCCCGGTTGCTGTTGGGGTGTGACCGGCTGAGCGTCGCGGTGCAGGTGGGGCCACGGACCGATATTCTGGCGATCAGCGGACAGACGACCGTCAACCAGAAGGCGAACCTGGTTCGTTCGATGAGGAAGTTGACCAGCCAGGTGCTGGCGACTCGCGAACCACTGATCTACACCGGCAAGCTCGAGGAACTTCCGCCCCAGATCGAGCAACCACTGGCCGAGTACATCCAGGAGAGCGGGTCTCGGATGGTACAGATCGTGCCGTTGTTCGAGCCGGACCCGTTGTTCGATCTGGCCGAGGACGCTCGGGGGCCGCGCGAGGTCGAGCGTCCCAAGCGGGTGGTTGGCGGGCTGGTGGTCGAGCAGGTGGCCGAGAGCCGGGTGAAGGAGGGTTTGCCCGAGCGGCTGGAGCTGGTCAAGGACCACGTGGCAAGTTCGCTGGCCAATTCGATGCGCCACGAACGTCTCTTCGGCATGAAACTCTGGAGATTCCTCGGTCGCTCGCTGTCCTGGCTCGAGGGTCGCAACCGGCTGAAGGCCGGCCTGGTGGTCGTGGCCATCGTCGTGGCCGGGCTGGTGCTGGCCCTGGTGCCGTGGGACTACCGGGTCGAGGCGACCGGGCAACTGATGCCGGTCGCCCAGCAGGACATCTTCGCGCCCAACAACGGCAAGGTGATCGACGTGAAGGTCAAGGGGGGCCAGGAGGTCGAAGCGGGCACGGTGCTGGTCGTGCTGCAGAACCTGGAACTGGACGCCCAGATTGAGACGGTCATCAGCGAGCAGGACAATAACCGCGAGTTGCTCTCGACCCTCAGGGCCCAGTACGACCAGGCGGTCGAGGCGGGCAACGACCCGGACGTGATCGAGCTTTCGGGGCGAATGCGCGAGGTGGAGATCCAGAACAAGGGGTTGGTCAAGCGATTCGGGATTCTCGAAAAACAGAGAGCCGAATTGACGGTCAAGGCCGTGCGGGCCGGGAAGGTGGCGACGTTCCAGGTCAGGCAGAAGCTGTTGAACCGTCCGGTCAACCGGGGCGAGAAGTTGCTGGAGGTGATGGAGGACCGGAGCGATTCGAAGTGGCGGCTCGAGTTGCAGGTCGAGGAGCACCGCGTGGGTCACATTCGCAGGCACCAGTTAAAACGCCGGGACGACGGTGCCGCTGATTTCGAGGCTCTTCCGGTCGAGTTTGTTCTTGCCACCGCATCGGAGAGGACTTACCAGGGCCGGTTGACGCGGATGTCGACCCGGGCCGACGCCTCGCCCGCCGGTGGCAGCGTGATCGAACTGCACGTCGAGCCGATCGGGAAGGCGTTGCCCGAATACCGGATCGGGGCCGAAGTGAACGCCAAGATTCACTGTGGCCAACGCAGCCTGTTCTACGTGCTCTTCGGCGATGTGGTCGAGTTCGTCCGCAAGAGACTCTGGCTGTAGTCGTGGCCGGCCGCGGTTGTCGGCACCCGGCTAGCTCTCGGTCAGTTCCAGGCAGGGGTCCAGCCCCATCCGCTTGTAGGTGTCGTTGCGCTGTTTTTCGTGCTTGAGCAGTTCACGGCGCTGTTTGCGGTGCTGGCGTTCGAGCATCTTCTGCGTGGTGTGGAAGAACTTCAGCCAACTGAGGGCCAGCCCGCCGCTGTCTCCGGAGCGGGCCTGCTCGCGGAGTTGTTCCAGCAGCACCTCTTCCCGGCAGCGGAGCAGTTCGTCGTCGAGGGAGAGGAAGAACTGGTAGCTGCCGGGGTCGCCCTGCCGGGCGGCTCGTCCAATCAGTTGGCGATCGATGCGTTCGGAACTGTGCATTTCGGTGGCGATCACGTGCAGGCCACCCGCCTCGGTCAGTTCGTTGGTCAGCTTGATGTCGGTGCCGCGGCCGGCCATGTTGGTGGCCACCGTCACCCAGCCACTCTGCCCCGCTTCGGCCACCACGTCGGCCTCGCGTTCGTGCCTGGTCGCGTTGAGGATCTGGTGGCGGATGCCCAGGGTCTTGAGCCTCGCACCGAGTGCCTCGGAGGCCTCGACCGACGGCGTGCCGACCAGCACCGCCCTGTCGATGGAGACCAGTTCGGCAATCTGTTCGACCACCGCCTCGCGCTTGTCTTCGGCGGTCAGGTAGATGCGTGGTGCGAGCCCGGCGCGGATGCAGGGTCGGTGAGTGGGAATCGCCGCGACGCTCATCCCGTAGATCTTCCTCAGCTCCGAGGCCGCCTGCACCGCCGTGCCGGTCATGCCGGCCAGGTTCGAGTAGCGGCGGAAAAAACTCTGGATCGTCACCCGGGCCGCTTCGCCGGACGTCGCGGTGATCGGCACCTGCTCCTTCGCCTCGATCGACTGGTGCAGCCCGTCCTGCCACTTGCGGCCGTCCATGATCCGTCCGGTCGACTCGTCGACGATCACCACCTCCTCGTCGACGATCACGTAGTCACGGTCCTTCTGGTAGGCCAGCCGAGCGGTCAGGGCCTGCTCGATGTGCCGATAGATGCGTTCGCTGTCGATCGAACTGATCAACGAGGGCTTGCTGGTCAGCACGATCCGACGGCAGCCGGCGTCGGTCAGGTAAGCGGTGCGGCGGTGCGGTTCGTAGACGAAGTCGAGATCGGGCTGCAGGCGGGTCGAGGTACGGTAGCACCAGCGGAACAGGCTGACGCTGCCGGGGTCGTTGGGCTGCGTCATCCCGATGATCAGCGGCGTGCGGGCCTCGTCGATCAGCACGCTGTCGGCCTCGTCGATCAGGGCGAAGTGGTGCCCGCGCTGGGCGGGTGACTCGGAAGGAGCGGCACCGGGTTCGGTTTCGAGCAGTCCGTGGCGATCGATTGTTCCCCGGGCGATGCCCTGGCGGAGCTGGTCTCGGAGAAAGTCGAAACCCATCTCCTTGGCGGTGCCGTACGTCACATCGCACGCGTAAGCCGCTCGCCGCTCGTCGGCTTCCATCGGGGTCTGGATACAGCCGACCGTCAGCCCAAGTGACTGGTAGATCGGACCCATTTCCTCGGCGTCACGGCCGGCCAGGTAATCGTTGACGGTGACGATGTGACAGCCCTTGCCGGTCAGCGCCCGCAGGTAGGCCGACAGCACCGCCGTCAGCGTCTTGCCCTCGCCGGTTTGCATCTCGGCGATCCCCCCCTCGAACATCGCCATCCCGCCCATCAACTGGACCAAAAACGGGGTCATCCCCGTCGTCCGCCGTGCCGCCTCGCGGGCCAGCCCGAATGCGTCCGGCAGCAGCTTCTTCAACGGGACTCCGCTCTTGGCCTTCCACCGCAGTTCGCGGCTGAGCTGCCTGAGTTCCTCGTCGTCTTGCCGTTCCCATTCGCCCGAGCGGGCGTCGATCTGGTTGGCCAGTCGCCGCCAGCGGACCAGTCGGACCTGAGACCACCAGTTGAGAGGTGAGAGTGCTTGCACGGGATGAAAAAACGGTGAGGTGGGAGTTGATCGCGAGTATCTTAGGCTGTGTCGGGTGGGTGGCCAAGATGGAAGAGCGGGTTGGAGAAATCCCGGTCAACGGCTTTTGCGGAGCGGATGAGACAGGTGTTGATTCTGCTTTGTGGGCCGAGTAGTGTTGTGCCACCCGGTCCCGGCAGGGCGGCCGGGAATGAGCCGTCGAGGCGGAAGGCCGTGGCGGAAGACACGCAGAGAGGGAGAAAGCAGTGGCCAAGAAGAAGACCGATGCGGACGTCGCGGCCGAGGACGCCACGGAAACCACCGAACCGATCGAAACTGGAGAAGAGACCCCGGTCGAAGACTCCGATGCCGGTGGTGCCGCGGCCACACAGCCGGGACAGATCAGGCAGCGGATCACGGTTGATGATTCGAACGTCGACGCCGCTTACTCGAACTTCTGCCGTGTTCAGAGCACGCCCGAGGAGTTGATCCTCGACCTGGGGCTCAACACCACACCGTTTGCCAACGGTGACATTACCGTGCCGGTGACGCAGCGGATCATCATGAACCACATCACGGCCAAGAGAATGCTGGGCCTGCTCTCGCAGACGCTGCAGCGGCACGAGCAGGCCTTTGGCGTGGTCGAGACCGATGTCAATCGGCGGTTGCGGCCGCAGGGCTGAACCGCCGGAGCGTCTTCGGCCGAAACGTGGTCGAACGGGCAGACGGGGTGACGATGAGCGACGAGTCGATCCCGGGTGCGGAGGGTGCCGATCCCGGTGAGCGGGACGACGTTCCCCAGAGCCAGGAGGTCCAGCACCAGCAGCTCAGCGCGCGGGTTCCCGACCACGTGGCGCAGGGAGTCTTCAGCACCGGTGCCGTGGTGCTCAACGGGAACCACGAGTTCATCCTGGATTTCCTGTTGCGGATGACGCGGCCGCACCGCGTGGCGGCTCGCATCGTGCTGCCGCCCCCGGTGGTGCCACGGATGATCGCCGCGGTCCGCGAGAACCTGGGGAACTACGAGACGCGGTTCGGCCCCGTTGCACCCGCTCCCCAACCCCTCGATCAACTCACGCCCCCGTCCCAGCCCACGCCCCAGGAACTCTACGACGACCTGCGGCTGGAGGACGAGATGATCAGCGGGACCTACGCCAACGCGGTGATGGTCGGGCACACCGGCACCGAGTTCTCGCTGGATTTCATCACGACCTTCTTTCCCCGCTCGTCGGTCGCCGCCCGGGTCTACCTGGCCGCCCCCAACATCCCCCGCTTTCTCGAATCGCTGACCCACTCGTGGGACCAGTACCAGCAGAAGGCCGAGGCGGCGAGGCGGCGGCAGGAGGGGGATCCGGGTGAATCGTTCGAAGACTTGCCGGATGATCCCGAGATGCTGGCCGGTGACTAGCCGGTAGACATCGTCAGCCGGGTCGTGGCGAAACTAGATCCGGTCGATCCAGCTGTCGTAGAAGCTGAACGATTCGATGACCTCCTCTTGGACATCGAACTCGTTGGTGCCTTCGTTGCCGACGAGCGTATCGGTGCCGGCGCCGCCGGTCAGGGAATCGTCACCGCCCCCGGCCAGCAGCAGATCGTTTTCGCTGCCACCGTCGAGCGTGTCGGCACCGCGGCCGGACACCAGCGTGTCGACTCCGCTGCCGCCGATGAGTTGGTCAGACCCGTCGAGCCCGCTGAGCGCGTCGTCACCAACGCCTCCATCGAGCGTGTCGCGGCCCGTGGCTCCGTTGAGCGTGTCGTTGCCCGCCTGGCCAAGGACCGAGTCGTTTCCGGCGGCGGCGCGGATCGAGTCGTCTCCCTCGCCCGCTTCGATCGTGTCGTTGCCGCTGCCGGCGCGGACGTCGTCGTTGCCCGCCCCGGAGGTGATGCTGTCATTGCCGGTTCCGCCGAAGATCAGGTCGTCCTCGGCCCCACCGATCATCGTGTCGTCGCCGCTGCCGCCGCGGAGGGTCACCGGACCGGCGAACCCGCCGGTGTCGAATACGTTGTCCGACGAACCCCCGACCAGCTTGGCCCGGTCGATTGCGGACAACGTGTCGGTGGTGGGGCCGACCAACTGGGTGTCGGTCAGGGTCAGGTTCGAATCGCTTGTCTCGAGGAGCGTGGCGGTGCCGGCACTGCCGGTCAGCGTGTCGGCCCCTTCGCCACCGGTGAGCGTCGTGTCGCCGCTGAAACCACTGGCATCGATCACGTTGGCGGAACTGCCTCCGGAAAGTTCCGCCCGCTCGATGTCGGCCAGCTGGTGGCTGGCGGTACCGATGGTCAGTTGAGAATCGGCGAGAGTGATGTCGGCGTCGTTGCTGACGGTGAGGCGGTCGAAGCCGATGCCGCCGCTGAGCAGGTCGCTGCCGTCACTGCCGACCAGGGTGTCTCCACTGAATCCCTGGGCTCGCAGGCGGTCGTTGCCGCCGCCACCGTCAAGCCGGTCGCGGCCCGACCCCCCCAGCAGGTTGTCGTCACCGGCCCCGCCCACGATCCGGTCGTCGCCAGACTGACCGTTGGCGAGGTCGTTTCCACCGCCGCCGGTCAACGAATCGTCACCGGTGCCGCCGCTCAGGGTGACCGGGTCGGTCATCGCCGAGGCGTCGAGCGTGTCGTCGCCCGATTCTCCGCCGATCGTCAGCGGAGACGAGACGGTGGGGTCGAGGTCGGAGGCGGTGACCTGGTCGTTGCCTGCTCCGGTGCGAATGGTGATCAGGCTGCCGGTGGACATCAGGAAATCGACCGTTTCGCTGCTGGACGTGCTCGAGATCCTGGAGATCCCGTTGGTGTCGTCGTCGTCGTCACCGACGGTGATCTCGTCGTCGGAATCAGCAAATTCGAACACCCGGTTGCCGGATGCCACCAGCTTGTCACTGATCGGTTCGAGACCCGCGTAGGTGATCGGAGCTTCGGAATCGATGGTGATCGTCCCCGAAGAGGCATCGGTGAAACGGTGGGTGATGGTCGCGAAATTTCCGCCGTCGAGGTGGAGCGAATCTCCGTTGGACTGTTCGGTTCCACCGGCGATCTGCACGCCGCCGTCAGGCACCGGAGGACCACCGCTGCAGTCGATCTGGAACACGTCATCATCGGTCGACCCGACCAGGTCGATCGCGAACACCACGGAGTCGCTCTCCGAGCGGACGTTTTCACCGTTGACGAAGACCGAGTACGTGCTGGAGGTACGAGAGAGAAGGAACGTGTCGGGGGATCCGTCGCCGGCCTCGGTGCCGGATGTGTGGTCGTTTGCGTCTACGGTAATCACGCCGAGCGTGACGCTGACCAGCTGCGAGTCGATCGTGTTGTCCGCACCGGTGGTGCCCGACGCGCGGACACCCACGCGGAACTGGTGTTCCCCGATCAGGTTGTCAGTCGCCGTGACTGTGACCATTCCGGTCGTCGAATCGACCGTGTAAGCCAGTCCCGTGGGAAGATTGGGCATTTGGCTGGCTGAGAGAATCG
>CAUZRQ010000134.1:0-14037 GCA_963582065.1 Planctomycetota bacterium
GCCTGCCTGACCCGCTCGCGGGCCTCTTCTGTCCACGGCCCCCGCTTCAGCCAGTTACGTTTACCGGCTGCGACACGGCGAGGGTTCTTGGAGCAGGTGGTCGGTGATTCGATTGGCATGGCCGTTCCGATTGCTACTTTCTACTTCGGTGTCGTGAGTTGAGTGCCTTGCCGAGCCATTGAGGGATTCTCCGTTGAGCTTGGTAGGGTCTTTCCCGTTTGAATTCGAATATGCTAGCGGTGGATCGTCTGAGATGTGGTCAGTCTCCGATGCTGTGCGATACGTTTTCAACGCGAGAGCCGAATGGCGAAACTCGGCCATGAGTCTCAAGGAGCCGGAGTTCAGCAGCTTTTTCTGCTCCAGTCCCTCAGCTAAGACTCCCTCCATCAGAAGCCGAGCGCTGTTGTGGTGCGCCAAGACGAGTTGCTCGACAAGCATGCGCTCAATCGGATCACCGGGATTCCCAGCATCTTCCATCACTTGGTCCAGGTAGCGCTTGTACGCAAGGGGCTGCTGCACGTTCTCTCTGATTGGATTCGCCACCGAACCGATGAGATACGTCGTGGCGGAGAATTGTCGAAGTTCCTCAGCCTGGGCCTCGACGAGTTGGTCCAGCTCGATTCGCTCTTTGTCGAGGTCCTGCTGATTCAGCTCCGCCGCGACCGACGCCGCGTTCGGAGTGTTTTGTTCGTCGGCTTGCATGCCCGCTCCCCCTGAGTCAGTGACCGAACATTTCTAAAAGGCACCTTTTGATTATACGCACAGTGTAACAGGAACTGGTGAGGCAGTACAATCCGGAGCGCATCCGACGCAAGCTGGGAAACGCGAGAGCCATGGCAGCCAAGCAAAGCACTACCAAGCCCAAAGATGTCCCGGACGAGGTCCAGCGGGCTATCCGGCTGCTCAAGGAAGCTCACGAAGTCGGCCAGCAGATTCTCCAAGACTGCGGACGCAGGTCGGAATACGGCAAAAACAGCATTGAAGTCGCGGCCGAGCATCACGGCATCAGTGCAGAGAAAGCCAGGAAGTTCCGGCAGTTCGCTGATCCCGTGGATGGATACACTTTGGCAGAACTACGGACCCTCTGCCGGCTGTGTTTGAGACACAAGACCGCTTTGGGCATCCACGCCGTCTACAGGTTCATGACGGTGCCCAGGGATGGGAAGAAGCCTCGCAGTCAGTTCCAGCGAGAGGCCATCGAGGAGCGCTGGAACCGCCTAGGGATCGACGCGAATCTACGACATCTGTTTGGAAAGAGGCGAAAGTCCGGTCGAAGGCCGACAATCCCGAAGGAACCCGCAAACCAGCTCGATCAGATTCTGCACAACGTCGAACGATGGCTGCGTTGGACGAGCACCTCACGCGATAGAGCCGAGGGAGCCGAGGTAGGTCCGTTGTTTCCCGATCTTGCTGTCACGGTCCAAAAGCGGCTTGCCGCTGTCGACCGTGCGATGAAGAAACTCGGGAGAGAAGTTGATCGAGAAGTCGGGGAACCGTTTGGGTGAGCAGGCTCATCGAAGACGAACGGGTTGAGAGAAGCTGTCACGATCATTTCTGTGGCTTGAGTTCGCCGTCGTTGTCGGTACTTGGACCCCTTGAGGGCCAGTCGCCGACAGTTGACGGCGAGTTCGAGCGGTGTCTGCCTACTGAGGTTGGGCACGGGCACGTTTGCTTAGCTCCGAGTGATTCACGCGAGCGAAGTTGAGCATCCGAGGTGACCGACTCCCCGGTAGCGAGGGCCAGATCGAGAGTCGAGCGGCCGGTGAGTTGGGAGCGGCGAGGCTCATGGGCGTCCTACCAAAGCCCGCTGATCTCCTCCACGCCTGCCGAGCGACACCGGGGGGACGGAAACAACCAGATTTCATTCCACGATGATTTCGATCAAGCAATGATCGCTGGGGCCCCACGAATCCGGATCTGCGGGATTGAGGGCTTTGCAGCTGACGTTGCCAACCAACGCGTCCGATGCAAACACGAAGTCCAACTGGCGGGTGGCCGTTTCGGGTGTTTGGGCTTTCGTGTGGTACGTCGGGACATTTTGGCTGTCGCTGGGCAACTCGTCGGGCCACGGTTCGGCTTGGCGACCGTCGGGAAACTGCGGGCCGATGAAGCGGAGGCCGAGCGCGTCGAGTCTGTCGAACACGGTTGAGTAGCGTGAGGCCCAGAACTCGCTTCCCCGCTCACCGTGTCCAAACAGGATGTTCAGATCACCGGCGGCGATGATCCGGTGCGAGTTCGCCTGGCCGATGAACACGGACAGATCCGAGACCACTCTGTGCGCCGAGGCATCAGCGTAGATCCTGGGACGCTCTACCGAACCGTGTGGTTTCTCCCAAGGGGCGTACATCGATGCAACCAGCAACGGGGGACACGAGGGTGCCGTGACTCTGGCCACCGATAGCGTCCCCAGGCGGCTGACCGCGAAATCGCCCCGAGCGGCTTCGTGCAGTTCCCTTTGCTCGAACCAGTCGACTTCAACTTGATCCGAGAGTTTCACGACAGCGGTTCGCCAAGGACGACTCAGCCCGAGGCCCGCAGTGCCCCACGGGGCCGCATCGACGGTGATGCTCGACGAGACATCCTTGGGCGGCCGACGAGCCTCCTGGACCAAGGCAAGGTCTGCGTCGGTCGACAACAGGTGTCGCCACGCGTCTTTCTTCTGGTTGAGGTTCCAACTGATGATCTTCAGCATGGCGCAGTCCATCGTCCGAAGTGTGTATGGGCCCCGGTGCAGAGCGTCAATCACTGCTCCTGGCTCGTTGGGTACGATTTGAAGGGCTCGGTCGCCGTCCCCTTCGGAATTGCCGATAGACGCTTCCCCCGCCGTCCCACGATAGCGAAGATGGAGACGGCTGGGCGGGAGATTGCTGTGTGACGGCCTTTCACCTCGAAGTGAATCCGGGAGTTGTTCTCTTCCGCCTTCTCAGCTCGCCTGGGGCGGATGTCGAAGAAGAATGCGTGGAACTGGCAGAGGTTCGGCCGGCGGAGGAATGGCGTGGCCTTACCTACGACGACCTCCGTCAGATAGGCTCCGGTCACCACGACGCAGACGCCGAGGGAATCCGAATACTGTTCGAGGAGCCGCCGATTCTCTCTGAAGAAGACGAGAGGCTCTTGGATCGGATATGGGATGAGATTGGAGAAGAGAACAGGATTCGGGAGGAGCTGAGTCGGGAAGGAAAGTCCCAAGATGAGTAGAGAATACCCGGTCGGGTGAATCCCCTGGCGGGACTCCCGGCGAATGAGGGACAGGCATGCCCCGAATCGAGACGCCTGGCGGGCAGTCACGGACTGCCATGGGTCGACCGGTTGGGGGGGGTGCTACCTGAAGTGCTACCAGAAACGCGATCTGCTCTGGTTTCTTCGGAACATGCTCGTGCGTTTGAGACTGCTATTGCCGGCTATCGTAGGTCTGTCGCAGGGCCATACAGGTGCCTTGAGGATTGCAAATCCGCCATCCCGGGTTCGAATCCCGGCGGCGCCTCTTATCGCTCTCGCTCGCATCGGGCCGCAGGACTTCGTCTAACGTGGTTGGCTTCATGGCTTTGGAGTCGACCGCGTTCTTCGTTGCGCCGTTCGCTTCGGCGTCGCCCGTCGCAGCGATCCGCAGCGTTTCGCGTCCTGCGTGCTGCGCCTGGCGCTGCACGTAGGCTGACGCGTCGTCGGTTCCGGTTGCTGCTCGTGCTTCCTGCGGTGCATCGTCGCGCCGTTCCGCGGGTAGCGCCTCGAGCGCGGCCGTCACATCGTGCAAGCGGGTATGCGCGTACTTGTCGATCGTCAGCCGACTTGTTGAATGCCGGGCCAATTCCTGAGCGACTTTGACTGAGGCGTTGCCAGCTACGATGCCGGAAATGAATGTGTGTCGTGTTGAGTGGAAGTCGGCCACCCGCCCCGAACGGTCGCGGTAGCAGAGGAAGTCGCTTTCCTCGCGCCGGTGTTGTTCCGCCGGATCGGCGCTGGCTTCGATCCAAGCCGACCGGGCCGCCACCAAGTCAGCTCGCAGCATCCGCGCGGTCGCTTCGGGCAGCTTGCCGAATACCCGTTTGTCGGGTTGTTTGGTATCCAGCCAGGGTCGCAGCAATTCGGCAAGGTCGACGCGGATCAGTTGAACGTCCTGCCGGCGACGCTTGCTGTAGGCAGCTGCCAACGTAATCGTGGGCGGGTCACTCGCCAGGTCGAATGAGGCGGGCGTGAGGCTGCGTAGCTCGTTTGCTCGAAACCCCGTCCCGAAGGCCAGCCGATACAACTTCGCGCGATCGGGACCCGTGAGGTTGTGGTTGGGCGATGTGTAGCCTTCGATGAACCGTAGCAGTTCGTCAACTTCCTCGGGCGTCATCGCACGCCGTTCGTGGCGTCGGTCGGTCGCTTCCCGGAATCGGCGATCGCCCGCCGGAGATGAAACCCTGGCAACCTGAGGTGTTGCAAAAAGCATCAGATTGCCAGGTTGCCACAATTTGGTCCTTAGGAACGGTGGCAACCTGATATCGTTGGTTGTCAGAACGCACCGGGCGATCAGACGATCCACTCCTTCGGCTTGATCTCCTTCCCGTCGATTTGAATTTTGGCTGGCGGGCTCCAGACCCATTGGCTGTCCGTCTGGATCGACTGGATTCCCAGCTTCTTCTTTGCACGGTTGAGGGTCCGCGGGCTGATCCCCTCCGCACGGGACTCCTTGAGGATGTCCTTGGCGTGTAAACGGCGGTCCAAAAGTGCGCCGGGGGGCGGGGCGTCTCCATGCTTGGGATTCCTAGAGCTGGCCGACTTCGTCGAATTCCTGGCGCCGTTCCAGATCGAAGTCGTCTACGGCGGGGACGGTCGCTGGGACACAGACCGCGAGCCACAGCGTCATCGTGAGCCGTGCTCGCCGGCCCGTCGTCGGGGCGGCGGTGCCGACTGGCCGGCCTTGATCTCCAGGTAGATCCGCCGGTGCCGCTTGGCCTCTGGCTGGCGTCCCAGCTTGTGGTAGACGTCGCTGAGCATGAAATGAGTCACCTCGTCATTGGACAGCTGCCGGGCCACACGGACCAGGTCCCGCTCGGCCTCGACGAGGTTTCCCAAGTCGAGGTGCAACCGGCTTCGCAGTCGAATCGCCTCCGGCGGGATCGACCGCATCGCGTCCAGGCCCAGCTGCAACTCAGCCAGAGCCTCCCGTGGATATCCTTCCAGCCTCAACAGCCGGGCACGGTGCACGTGGACCCGTTCGGGGGAGACCCGCGGGTGCCGCTCGACGATCTCCAGTTCACGGCGGGCCGCCTGAGCATCACCCAGCAGGATCAAGCGTTCGATCAGCTGGTGCCGCATCAGTATCTTTTCCTGCTCGGGCAGCTTGTGCTCGAGCGCCCGCTCGAGCACGTAGACCACCTCGACGTCCCGACTCTCGGCCCCCCACGCCTCGGTCAGCGTCCACCACCAGCGAGGATTCTCTGGCTCCTCTTCGGTCAACCCCTCGGCCGCGCGGATCCAGCGTGGGATGTCTCCCGCCGCCCGCGCGTCGGTCAACAGTTCCCGCAGCTGGACGGGTCGATGCGAGGTGGTCGGACCGGGGACGTCCTGGGGCCCCGCAGTGAACCACCAGCCGACGCCCACACCGACGATTGCCAGCACGGCGATTCCGGCGGTGATCCGTCGGGCAACGGTGGTCCCAGCGGGGCGTGGGTCGGGATCAGTTTCTGTCACGGTTCCCACCCTGCCCTTCGACCAGCTCGTGTATCGTCCCGGTGGCCAGTCCCCCGAACGTCTCCTCGCCTCCGCCCGGCCAGTGAACCGTCACCGCTTGCGGAGAAGCGTCTGGCACGGCGAAGACGATCCGCGGGTCGAACCGGGAGAAGTACCCGGCCCCGCTCTGGACCCACCGCACGGTTTTTCCGGCCGGTCTTTCGAGCACGACCCGCGCCCCCACGGCGTCCGGGGCCCGCCGCCGTCCCCGCAACCGCACACGGAGGACGTGTCGCGGCGGCCGGCGATTCCGCAGGACTGCGACGTTGCTGTCCTGGTGAACGATGACGAGGTCGAGTCCGCCGTCGTTGTCAAGGTCGCCGACGGCCGCTCCCCGGCCCGCCTGGGCTGTGCGGAAGTAAACGCCCCCGGCCTGCGCGACTGGTTCGAACCGGCCCGCCGACGTGTTGCGGAACAACTGGGGCGGCTGGAGGTAGGCGGATTGACCGGCGTTGTAGAGGACATGCCCATTGGCCACGAACAGGTCAGGACGACCGTCGCCGTCGAAGTCGGCCAGCGCCGTGCCGAAACCGACCAGCGGCCGCGACCAGCCGGCCAACCCCGAGACCAGCGTGGCGGCGGTGAACTCGCCCGGGCCCCGCTGGCGGTACAGCAGATTGTCCTCACGCTCGTAGTTCGTCACAAACAGGTCGAGCCGTCCGTCGCCGTCGTAGTCGGCCCCATCGACGCCCATGCTGCCGTCGTACATCCCGTACTCGTTGGTCGCCGCGCCGGCGATGAGCCCGACCTCTTCGAGCTGGAATCCCTCGCGGCCCAGGTACAGGTGGTTGGCGGTCTTGTCATTGGTCACGTAGAAGTCGACCTTGCCGTCGCCGTTGATGTCGGTCGCCAGCACGCCCAGCCCCTTGCCGTCGTCCCGCAGGCCAGCCCGCGCGGACACGTCTTCGAAGCGGCCGTCGCCACGGTTCCGGAACAGCCGGTCGGCGGCGGCGGGGAAGTCGCCGGGAGTGCCGATATCCCGCACGCCCAGTCGGTCGACGGAGACCCGGTCGACCGCCGGTGTCCACTCGAGGTAACGGACCACGTACAGGTCGGCGTAGCCGTCCCCATCGACATCAGCAAACGCCGCGGCCGTGTTCCAGCCACCCACCGCCAGCCCCGCCATGTCGGTCACGTCCTCGAACCGGCCGGTCCCGGTGTTGCGGTACAGGCGACAGCGTCCGAAGCAGCAGACAAACAGGTCCGGATCGCCGTCGCGGTCATAGTCGGCCACTGCGCAGCCGTGCGAGTAGTCGCCGGCGTCGGCCAGGCCCGCCTCGCGGGTCACCTCGGTGAACCGCCAGTTTCCCTCGTTGCGAAACATGGCCGAGGGCCGGCCGGCGATCGCGTTCCCTTCGGCAGGGATCACTCCCCCCCCGGTGAAGAACAGGTCGAGGTCGCTGTCGCCGTCGTAGTCGAGCATCGCCACGCCGCCGCCGAGGCTCTCGAGGATAAAGTAACGACCCGCCTCGCGACCCGAGCGGTACGAAAACGAGAGACCCGGGACCTGCTCGAACCAGTCTCCCTCCTCGACCACGTCGACCGGCTGTGCTCGCAGGCCGGGCGTCCGCTGCGAGTACGAGAACGGTGCCGGCTGCTCCGTCGGCGTCGGGACCGCCGGATCGACAGGGCCGCTGGCGGATTGCGGCGACCGCTCGCATCCTGGCAGGCTCAGCACTGCAATCACACCGACCAGCCTGGCAACTGTGTGGAACCGCCGCCGATACCGACCCCAGCACTCGCTACCGATCATCACAAACCACCTCCACCACAAGACCCGGCGCCCGGTCGATTGTCGCAACCGGCGCAACGAGAGGTCTACTGCCAGAATAGCTCCGCCGTTTGGTGATTGGCAACAGGCTGCCCTGGCGGTCCGCCTGGAGTCCCTCCCACCGCGGCCTCACCGCGGCCTCACCGCGGTCAATCACGGCGGCGTGTCTGTGCTTGGGTCATAGCGACGGTAGGCCCAGGAGACGGCGGGTACGAGACCGATGGCCAGCAGGACTGCTGCCAGCCACGTGCCGATCCAAAAGGCAATCCGTGAAGAATCGCAAAGCCGGTACGCCACTCCACCCACACCGGCTGCCATCGCGGCGACGATCAACAGCAACATGACCTTGAGGAACATCAACAGCATATGGCGCCCTAACGCCAGCGGGCCCATGTTGCTGCCGGCCAGGATACGATGGGGACACAACAGGAAGACCAGGTTTTCTAATCCGAACACGACCATGTTGACCGGCAAGGCGAAGGCGGCGGCGTGAAGACGGGTGATCTCGACGGGACCCGACGGGCGAGGGGGGGGCGGTTCCGTTTTTACGGGGCCGATGCCTGACCGCCCCCCCCATTCTCGTACCTGCCCGAACGGACTACGTGAGCGACCGGGAACGGTGCTGGGCCTGGGTTGGCGAATGCGGCCTTGAGCTTTCCGATGGCTTCGGCGCTGTGGTTGTTTCGGATCAGTTCGATGGCCTCGCAGACGACGTTCACCTGCTCCCTGGTGTTGACTGGTGCGCCTGGTGGAACGAGGCGGTTGATTGCCTGGGCGTGTTCTTCGATCGCCAGGGCGATCTTATCGCCGACGTGGTCGACTGCCTGAGCGACTTGGTTGCCGGCGTCGGCAATGGAATCGATGATCAGCGGGTAGTCCCTGGTCATGTTCGGTTATCCGGGAGTTTCGGGGGTAAAAATAAAAGAGTCTGCAGGATGGTGGTGCGCACTTTGTACACCTAGCCTCGATTGGTGAGGTCGAATGAGAGGGCTGCGGCGGCTCCAACGAGGCAGACGACGATGAAGATGAAGAGGGGGTGAGGCATTGTGTGGGCTCCTTGCCTGGGGGCCGGTGGTTGTGGTGGTTGGAACTGGTCGACAAGTCGTCTGAGTTCGTAGACGATGTCCACGGTGGCAGCTTCGTTGGCTTCGACGATGTCGGCTGTCATTTGTGCCTATTCCTGCGGTTTCCGCATGTTGGAACCCGAGTACCGAGAATCTGCGAGGAGAACGGCGAGCGTGGTGCGGGTAGGTTGAGCAATGTGAGCACCACTTGGGTACACGGCATTCCTCCAAAGACGGGACTCCTACCAGATGGGACCCGTTGTCGAGTGTCTGCGCGGTGGAGCTGAGGGGCTTGCTGCGATGGGACCCCTATTTCGTGTCGCCGTGAAGACGGGATAAGTAGGGGTGGTGACCTCCATCGAGGGTGGGGGGGGTGGTTCCGCTCTGGGCGGCCGGCCGGGTTCCGAAAGGGACCCGATCCTTGCCCATGGCCCGCCGAGGCCGCCGACGAGCCCCACCAACTGCCTACCGGTCGCTGGCATGGTTGGCCGACCATGATCACAGCTGGCTGCGGCAGCCACCGACGGCCGACGGCCGGCCCGGATCGCTGGTCGGGATCATCCGCTCAGAACGCTCCCAGGCCAGCGTGATGCCCCTGGAGCTTGCGGCTGACCGCTTGGGCGACGGTCGCGGGGCATCCTGCAAGGCTGCGGGCTACGGCAGGCGACCAGGGGCTGCCGCGTTGCTCAGTCAGCCGCGGTCTTGTCGGCAGCGTCGATGATCGCCAGAACGGCGGCGCGAAGGGCGGCCGGTAGCGACGGCCACGCTTCGACGACACGCGCCAGATCGGCGTCGATCGGGGCGTTTTCTGCTCCAACTGCTGCGCCCTGCGCTGCACCCTTGCTAGAATGTGTGTTTTCCTCGGCGTTTTGAGGGTTGGACGTCTGATTGCAAATCCGCCATCCCGGGTTCGAATCCCGGCGGCGCCTCTTCTCGCACCCCGTGGCATCATGCGGCACCAGGGTGTCTAACGCGTGTGATTCCTTGGACTTGGGATCATCCGCGTTTTTTGTTGCGCGTTGCGGCTGTTCGCACCCCGTCGCAGGCAAAAGCGGGGTTTCGCGTCCTGCGCGTGTACCGTTTCGTGTACCGTTTTGAAACCACTCCCCTGCCCTGCCGATCGAAGACAACGACGCGAAGTCGTCGGGGACTTGTGGCAAGCTGATGTAAGTATCGTTTCTGATTCGTCTGGCCAGTTGACGACCGTCCCGTCAGTTGCAATTCCAAACCGGCGATCTCACGATCAACGGTCGCCAGTGTTCTTGTAGGGTGAGTCGATGCGGTTTGTTGGTCGCGGGCGTGGTTTGTTTCTTGGCTTGGTCGGTGTGGTATTTGTTTGTGCCTGTCTGGCGTTGGGCGATGACAACACGGTCGCCTATATCGGCGGCGGGCTGATCCTGGCGTGTGTCGTAGTGTGGAGCCGAACAAAGAAGAAGGAGCCGACGCAACACGGGTACATCTGGGTCGACCCCACACTGAAAACGCACAGGGTCGGAAATCGCGGATGCCGAGAAACTGCGGAGACCCGGAAATCGCGGATGCGTCGTTTGTTTCGCAGATCAAGGATCGCGGCGGCGTCCTGCTGAACCCGCGACGCCTGACCGACGGCGAATTACGAATGATTCAATCGAAAACGAGCATTGTCGTGGAGCGAGACGATCCGCCTGGACCTTTCAACCAAACGTCCGTTGACTGGCGAGCTTTCGGCTTACCGCTTCACGCCATTGCAGCGATTCTCTTTGCTCTCTCCGCGACCGCTGGACTTCAGGCGGATCACAATAAGCTCCTCCAACTTGAATTCAAGCGGGGCATCAGTAGACATCTCGCTTGCGATAGCGAGGGATTTTGCTATGTGCTGCTGCCCACACCTGGACTTGGGGACGGCCCGAGATTCACCTTGAAGGTCTCGCGGAAAGCACATCCAGAGTCGATTTCCGAGTTTTCGACGACGGTGATGTTGCCTACATCCGCACTTCCTGTTGCAGCGGACGCATCATTGTTCTCTGCGGGCCTCGCCATCGATGCTCAGGACCAACTCCACTTGGTCTGCACGACCGACTCGGGTCAGACCGCCTACAGCGTTGTCGACGTGCGGCTGTTGCGGAGTCGGCGAAGCAGTCCGAAGTGGCTGAATCCTGCAACTGGGCAGGAGGGATCGCTGGTGCTCGCTGCCGTGCGGTCGTGGGCGGGCGATATCTGTCGAGCGGCCGACGGACGGGTCTGGCTTACCTGGACGACCGATGGCGTGAAGAACTCGGACGTGACCGTCCACCTGGGGACCCTCCGGGATGGAGCGTGGCAGTCGTTCGTCCTCGGGCGTGGCAAGAAGTTGTATCCGCCGTCGCTGCTCATTTCCCGAGACGGGGCTTTCTTCCACGTGGCGTGCGGCGACACCACCGGAGGCACGCACTACCTGCAGGGCAGAGTTGGCGAGTTGGGCACTGACAGAGCATGGCGGTTTGAATGGAGTCACCCCGGGAACAGGCCGGCTCTCGCCGAGATGAGTGCCAGGAGGGTTCTCGCCGTACACGAATCGGGGGATTCTCTGAAGTACACGTTCCTGGACACAGAAGAAAAGGTCCGCCAGTCGAACCCGCTGACGGACCTCGACAGCCGGCTGGTCTGGGACACAGTCCACTCGCCGCGACTGATCGTCGACCAGCATGGCGTGCCCTGGATGTTTTTCATCGATTCGACACGCCAGCACGTCTTTTACTCGCGATGGCTGGGCACACGATGGAGCCCGATTCTCAATGGCTACTGGCTGACACGGAACACCGCTCGGCTTGAAGACAACCACTTGTCGATCGACTGGCTTGGCGTGGAACACGGTCTCGGCGCCGACAAGTCCTCGATTGGACTCGCAATCGGCCATCGCAGTCAATTTCCCGACGCCAGGTTTCACGTGCTTCCTGTCCCTTCGCTCACGTCCGACGCTGGCAAAAAAGTCCTCTTCCTGGACTTGAAGGAGGTCCAGCACATCGACGGCGTCAAACTGAAAGTCAACACGGCGCGGAAATTGGCCGCTCCGGTGATCGCCGGCGGCCGGCGGAACGACTTTGACTCACAGGGGGCCGCAAACGTCGCAGTGGTCAGGCAGGACGGCGTTTACCGGGCATGGTATTCCGGTCTGCATCGCGAACCTGGTTCAGAATGGCCGAAGAGCGGGCCCGTTCCGTACGTTCGAGTGGGATACGCAGAAAGCGCCGACGGCATTCACTTCAAGAAAAAACCGCTGGGGCTGTCGTCCTTCGGAGCGAACAACCATACGAACATCGTGGCTGGGCTCCCGGCAACGCCCATCTACCGCCCCATTGTCCCGACGGGAATACACATCGATGCCGCCGATCCGAACCCGAGCCGTCGATACAAATTACTGACGTGGACCGGTGGCCGGCCCGTTCGGGAGCGGGGGGACACTGCCCAAGTCGTCGACGAGCAAACCTGGACGCTCTGGACGTCCCCCGACGGACTTCGCTGGCGCGAGGCGAACCGGGGTGGTATTCGATACCCGGGCGGGATGCCGGCATCATTCTCGCCCCAGGCGATGTTTCATGATCCGGATGAACCGGACCCTGCCAGAAAGTACAAGGCCTATGGCTTTCTCGGCCTCAACAACGACCGTCGCGGTGCGGGCTACGGATACAGTGCTGACGCAATCGAGTGGACTGCCGATCCCCGTAACCCAGTCTTCGATGCATGGGCCCGAGCCCGTCCTGTCGTGAGAAACGGCAAAGTCGCACAGATTCACGACGTGGTCGTTTGGAAGTATCACCAGTACTACCTGGCTCTTTACCAGCACCAACACAGCGGCGGAGAATATAACATCGAACTGGCGATGAGCCGGGACGGCGAAAACTTTGTCTACATCGAGCCCGGAGCTGAGGTGATTCGACGAGGCGTTTCCGGCGAATGGGACTCGGACTCGATCGCACCGTCCGTTCCACTCGTCGATGAGGACGAAATCAAGATCTATTATTCAGGCTACCGATTCAGCAGAACGAAACGGATAGAAGGGGAACGGGCCTGCGGTTTGGCGACAGTGCGTCTTGACGGATTCACGTACATGACCGTGGAGGACGACCGAAAACAGGGAAGCGTCACGACGATTCCCGTCGTGCGGGGCGATGCCACCGAACTGCACGTCAACGCGTCTTGTGTAAAAGGCAGCCGGATTGACGTTGAGTTGATCGACTCCAAGTCTGGTCAGACGCTTCCTGGATTCTCTCGCGAAGAATGTACTCCCATTACCAGCGACTCCCTCGGTCACCGGGTGCGTTGGGGAAAACGTGCCCTCGGTGATGTCCCGAATACGTCTTTCCAGATCCACTTCCATCTCGCAAATGGTCGCGAGGCTCCACGGCTTTACTCGTTCGGATTCCGCACTGCAAACGACAAGTAGCCGTCGTCTTTCCTGTCCCACCGACCCAGGCCGCGCGTTCAACCCGCCAGATTCGAACCACGGCCTCCGGCCCAGGGAGGGGGGCAATGAATTCGAGATAGTCGAAGGACATGGTTGGGGACTCAGTTCTCTGAACCGTCGGATTTCAAGGATTCCATTTGCTCTTTCAGGATCTCGACTTCTTTCTCCAGATGACACATCGTGCTGTACAGTGTGAGTATCATTATTGGAAGTATGGGTACGAGCATTACTAACATGGGAAATATGGTTATAGGCAAAGCGTCCTCTGTGCCTTTGCTACCGATCCACATGACCAAGAAACCCAGATATGACGCTACATAACAAATCGAATAGACTTTCCACTGCCACCGTCTCACTTTGTCTTTGTTCTTTAACATCGTTGTTGTCCTTCGAATACGGTGTTGGGAATGCAGGCCATCAGCTTCGCAGGTAAAGAAGCTCTAGCGGGTTCCTGCTGATCCGATGCCGGTTGCTCTCCGCCTGAGTCTCACACACTCAGCGGATACGGCTCGCCATCATCGCCTGTGTCATTTGCGTATCAGAAACACTCTGTAGGTTCGTCGAGCAGAGCCTCGGCACAGATGAATTCGAGGTAGTCAAAGGACATGGGCGTGGGTTTTATCTTCGTTTTCGATTTGGTTCCTTAACGGTACGAATCGTGGTGGAGAAGCTGGCCATTTCTTACATCATCGAGACAGCAAAGGGAGAGTCCTCGACTTGGGCAGGCTGTTCCGAGAAAAACGTCGCCACAACAGCCGTTTCAGGCAGTCGCCACTCGCATCGCGTACAGATCGGCCGACTTCAGCACAAACCGAAATCGAATGGCCTTCTCCTGCAGGCTGGACAGGTCGCTGCCGCTCTTCCACACGACCTCGCGATCCAACGTGTCTCCATACACCTCGTGGCAGTCTTTCAGTGCAAAGCCGGGCAATGCGGTCCCATCGGGACGCTGTAGTTCGACGAGAATCGAACCGACGGCCGATGTGGCAAAGTTCAGACGCAATCGCTTGCCGGTGAAGCGCAACGGCCGGGTCACCATCTCGCCACCCGACATCGGGGCATTG
>CAUZRQ010000135.1:0-13729 GCA_963582065.1 Planctomycetota bacterium
TCAAGCGGCGTCAGACCACAGATTGAAGGAGACTCTTGACTCCCGCCGAAAGGCGGGATATTCCTGAACCCGGGTGCCGCACTTTTGGGCCGACCCCCGGCGCACTTTTGGACCGCCGTTTACACCAGCTCAGTGCCAAGCGTCCGTCATGTTGACTGCGCTCCGGCTCACTTTGCCCTGCACCACAGGAATGCCAGAGGCAAGCAGAACTGAACAGCGCTTCGATCTCGTCTTTCAATTTGAAATGTTGCGAGACAGAATCGCTCAAATTCAAAACCAAAAGATCCCAAACAGATCTGATCATCACCGACTCACACGTATTTCCCCTACAGATCATCAAACAACGAGGCAATCATTACGCCGTGAGTGTTCGCTGGCGTACTAAGAAAAGAAGCATGGACCGCTCATGCGGAAAAAGGTCATGCCGCCAGAACCAGCCGGACGATGTGGGGTTCCCAGCTTGCAACCGAGGACACAAAAAGTTCAACTGGGCCTCTGAACTCTCGACTTCGCTAACCATAAGCCGATTAGGCACTTAGCCTAACCTAGCCGGATCCGGCCGCGTCGAGTCGCTGTCGGACACCCTGGGACACGTCTGGTATCGCCACCTGACAGGTGCCGACACGTCGGACGTACCGGAACCCGACATTGAACCGTGCGACGCCTTGCGCGACCTGTACGACGAAGAAACTCCAGCGACACCTGGACTGCTTGTTACGGGCGAAACCACGAACGCGGCACGAGATCGGGCCAATTCCCATCTGCTGCGCAATTCAAACGAAAGGAAACGACCATGTCCCGGACACGACTTCCCGCCCCCTCCGCAGCTGGCACGGATCGTGACAAGACGTCGATCGCGGCAGCGGCTGCTGCGGTTGATGGGAGAATGTCCGAGTGAATCCTGAAGAATTCGGACTTGTTCGGCACTCGATGGTATAGTGGCGAAGCGCGGCTTGTTGGGCCGTGCCAGAGTGCCTGCCGATTATCAACCTGAGACCCGCGCCCCATGTCATCGCCGCTTGACCATGGCCGTCCTTTTTCCGCCGCCGACATTCCCTGGGATCGAGTCAGTAAGGGAATTCGACAGGCCCTGGCCGCACTTGCAGTTGCCGTCGTCTTGCTCGCGGGCGGGACGATGTTCTATCGCATCGACGCCAGCGACCAAGGCGTGGTACTCCGGTTCGGCAAGAGGATGGAACACACGGTTCCCCCGGGGCTTCACATGAAATTTCCCTGGCCGATCGAAATCGTCTACAAGGTCCCCGTGCGGCGGATCCAGTCCCTCGAATTTGGTTTTGAAACGACGCTGGCGGGCCGCAAGACGCTCTACGCCTCGCAGACGTCCGACGACCTTGCCGTGGCCGAGATGCTGACGGGCGATCTCAACCTGGGACACGTCGAATGGATTGTGCAGTACCGTGTCAAGGAACCGATCAATTTTCTGTTCAAGATCGGCAGCACCGAGAGGATCAACCGAAGGAACCTGCCCAGCGGAACACGTTTCGACGTGAACCCGGCGGTGCCGGACACGATCAGCGATATTTCCGAGTCCGTGATGCGAAAACTCGTCGGTGATTCGAGCATCGACTCCGTGCTAACGATCGGCCGAGAACGCCTTGCCAAGGATGCAGAGAGGCTGATTCAAGAGGAACTCGACAACTTTGAGGCGGGTGTCGAGATCGTCACCGTCAAGCTGCAGACGACCTCACCGCCCACCGACGCAGTCCAGGATGCTTTCCAGGAGGTCAACCGCGCGCGGCAGAAGAAGGAACAAGTGGTCAACGAAGCAATCGGTGAACGCAACAGCAAGATCCCGGCCGCCCGCGGTGCGAAGGACAGGGCGATCGCCGAGGCCGAGGGATACCAGAATCGTGTCGTCCTCCAGACGATGGGAGAGGTCAATGGATTCCTCGCCCGGCTGGCCGAATACGAGAAGGCACCCGATGTGACCCGGAAACGACTTTACCTGGAGGCCATGGAAGAAGTCCTGATCCAGGTCGGTCGCAAGATCATCATCGACGAGTCAGTCCGCGGCGTGGTGCCTCTACTGAATCTCGACCAGGGGGGGCCTCCGCCCGGCATCGAGAGTGGAGGTGGGCGATGAAGGCGAACAAGGTTTTCTCCGCCGTTCTCTTGATCCTCGGAATCGCCGCCGTCGTTCTGTACGCGAGCACATACGTCGTTGAGGAAGGGAAACAGGTCATCGTGACCCAGTTCGGCAGGCCCGTCGGCAATGCCACGACCAAGGCGGGATTGCGCTTCAAGATCCCGTTCATCCAGGAAGCACACTTCCTGGAAAAGCGACTGCTTCCCTGGGACGGGGCCGCGGAGAGCATGCAGACAAAAGACAAGAAACGGATCGACATCGACGTCTGGGCGCGGTGGCGGATCGTTGATCCGGCGATGTTCTTCGTGACGGTCCGGACCGAAGAACGTGGGCAGAAAATACTCGACGACCTGGTTGATTCGGCCGTTCGTGACGTTGTTGCTCGCCACAACCTGATCGATGTCGTCCGCAAGTCCAACGACGAACTCATCTACGAGTCCGAAGAAGTCGAACGCACCGAATCCGACCAATCCGACCAGGTTATGGGAAGGGGCCGCGATGACGTCGAAGCTGAGATCCTCCTCGGCGTCGATCTGAACAAGTACGGAATGGAACTCGTCAAGGTCCGGATCAAGCGAGTCAATTATGTTGCCTCGGTTCGCGCAACAGTCTACCTGCGGATGATCTCAGAGCGATTGCGGATCGCGAAGCTGTACGAATCGGAGGCCGTGGAGGAGAAGAACCGGATCGAGGGCAAGACCAAGAAGGAACTCGATCAAATCGACGGCGAAATGCAGAAGAAGTCCGCGGAGATTCGCGGCACCGCCGATGCAAAGGTGATCGAGTTGACTGCCAAGGCCTACGGCCAGTCCCCGGAGTTTTACGAGTTCTTACGGCAGCTCGAGGTCCTGAAGAAGACACTCGGCCGAGATACACGCCTGATCCTGTCCACCGAAAGCGACTTGTTCCAGATGCTCAAGCGACCGGTCCCGCCGACATCGGCACCCGAGTCGCCACAACGAACCGGCCCGTAACGGGTTGAACTCGGACACGACACAGGTACCGGCCGTCGGCGACTGCTCACCGCCGGCTGGTTCAGTCCATTTCGGCGTCGGACTGGATCGTCTCGTCGATGGTCTTTGCGATCCGGATTGCGTCACGGATCGACCGCTCGATCCAGTCATCGCGTTCCCCGTCGGGCACCTGGCCGGCGGCGATGAAGGCCGGGTAGATCCGTGAGGCGGCGTGGGTCAAGGCGATCTCGGTCGGCTGCAGCGCCATGCAGCTCCTGGCCATCACTTCAGTCTCCGTCATGCTCCCCGTTCGACGCAGCCGCGCGGCGACGCTCGAGCGACCGCCCAGACAGATACACCAGGCCGCCGGTCAGGATCAACCCGATTTCAGCCCGCGACTCGACGGGGGCGTGGAAAAACATCTCGTTCAGGAACCAGCTGTAGAACACCAGGTACGCAACCGGCACACCCCACGGCACGCGGAACGACCGTTCGGCGTCGGGCCGACGCCACCGCAGGACCAGCACCGCCAGGACGGTGAGCATGTACATGATGCTTGCCGAGAACACGATGAACTTGGTCAGCAATGCGAAGATGCTGGTCTCGGCGAAATACGGCACCCGGGTGACGAGCACGCCGGAGAACATCACGAACTGCACCGCGAGCAGAGCCTGGACGACGATCGCCCGGGCCCCTCGCGATGACCAGATGCCGGCCGAGCTTTCGAAGACCGCCGACAAGTTGGATCAGGCATTCACAGCAATCAGCGAAAGACGCCAGGAGTTCGACGACCAGCAGGTGGCCGTCCGAGAACAGCCCGTCGAATCGATCGACGTCTTGGCGGTGCGAGATCGTTTGCGGCAGGTTCGCCACGGGCTGCTGCGTGACGAATTGCAGTGCCGGCGTGACCTGGACGACTACGTCGCTGAATTTCAGGCGTGGTCGCGGGAAGCAGCCACTGAAGCGTTCGCAGCATTCGAGAAGTCGCAGACAACGATTCGCCGCAAGCCGGTTCGGCTTGGGTACATCGACGCCCTGCCGACGGAAGTGGTCCCGGGCAAACTTCTTCCGGGGATGATCCAGGGACACCCGCTGGTCATCGCGGCACGACAACGGCACGAAGAACTGCGGACACGTTCACTAGACATTTCCGCACGCCAGAAAAACCGGCGACACATCGCTGACCTTGAACGGTCGCTGGCCCGCGTCGTCGAAGCTGCCTTTGCTTAGCTGATGTTCGGCCGCCCGTCCCGTCGAGAAGGGATACCACTCCGAAGAGGCGTGGGGGATCGGTTCGGATCCCGGGCACACCGCTCAGTGGGTTGAACGCCGGGGCTGCCCAGGAGAAGTGCTGGACCCGTTTGTTTGCCCCTGCTGGTATCTTTTGTCCGCCAGAAGGGGTAAAACCCTGCTGAAAATAGACGTTCGTTGAAGGGGTCAGGTTTCTGGGGGTCAAGAGGTCGCAGGTTCAAATCCTGTTCGTACCGGATCGACTTACGACGAGGCCGTTTTTCCCTGTCACGGTTTCTGTCACCCTACGGGCAATTCGTTGGTCCGCCAATTGCCGTGACTTTTTGGCGACGAGGACATTCGGTTGTGTCAGATTGGTTCTATCTTGAGGATGGTCAGAGAATAGGGCCTGTCGACGCCAAGTTCTTGAAGGCGCTCGCGCAATCCGGCCAGCTCGGCCGCAAGGACTACGTCTGGACAGAGGGAATGCCAGATTGGAAGGAAGCGATTCGTATTAAGGGTCTGTTTCCGAAGGGCCCGCCTCCGCCCCCCCCCTCGGCCGTACCTTCCGGGACGGCTGTCTCGCCGACGATTGCTTCACCCGAGACCGTGACGCCGGAAAGTCGAAGTCTGCCCCAGAGTTTGCCCGAAAGCGCGACGGCCACGGCGACCTCACAGAGCCAGACGTTTGCTACTTGGTACAGCGCGAAGTTCGGACATCTGCCAATCGCTGGGCAGGTCGCGCTGTGGCTCTTTTACGGGTACGTTTGGATTCCGGTCTATTACGCGACTTCAAACAGCAGCGGTTCCAGCAAGGCCGACGGAGAAAGCTCCCTCGTCAACTTATGGTTTGTTTGGTGTTGTATCCCGTATCTGGCCTTTGTTGGTTGGTTACATGCCGGGATTCGGAGCAACCACAAACCGTATTTTGCCTGGGCTGTCGTTTATGTTCTGCCGTGTCTGCTATTACTTTTCGCCGCCGTGCAGCAACCGGAAGCCGAGCCGCGCGATGAAGTGGTGGTCGTCATCGTGTTCGCGTGGTTTGCTGGAATCATTCACGCTTCTTTGAAGAGACAAGAGGTCAATCTTCGGATCAAATTCGCCTCGGCGCTAAAGTCCGGAGATGTGCAGCTTGAAGAGCGGATCCGAGCCGAATACGAGGGGAAACAACCGGCGTCAGCGAACGATACGACTCAGGCTGTTCCGACACCCTCGTTTGCCATTCCGAACCAGACATCGATTGTATTCCGCTTCTTTTTGTTTGTCGGTGCCGGGGTGGGCGCGTGGTTGCTTGAACGTCTGTTGGATGGCGTTTTCTAGAGTCAGCCGGACGAACGGCTCTCTCGCCCCGCGGCCAAGTGTCGGCGTTTCCGCCTGACGCGGCGTCTCGTCAGTGACCCGTGTTCCTTGAGACCGGCAGACGGCACTTTTTCCCGAGCGCACAGGGGAGAATCCGAGGAAATCGTCCGCAATTCGAGAATTCGCGTCACACAGGCCCGGGAAGCGTTCCTCGGAGAACAGGGTGCGGATCCCGCAATCGCGGAGCTTCGCTCGCAACTCACTCAACGGAGAACTGATGATGAGAATGGTAATGCTACTCGCTGTCCTGTCGATCGTTCCCTGCGGCTGTGGTGCCCTGGCCTCCGAAGAACCCGACCCACGGGAAGTTGGAGAACGGTACATCACGCAGATCGTCGGCCAATCCGGAGAACTGGACGGCATGGAGTTCGCGAACCTGCCTGCCGTCATTTGTGAGTACTCCGCGACGAGCCTCCCGACGATTGATTGGGACAACGTCGTTGCAACGACATGGAAGAGAACCGTGTTCAGGGGTCCCGGTCCCAGCGAGGAACTCAAGAGTTACGGGATCGAGTTCAATTCGACGAAGTCCGTGATCGACATTATCCTGGAATTCGACATCGAGCTGAAAGACGGCACCAGCAGGGCTGCGACCTTGAGCCTCCGTCCGACCGATGACGGCACGCTGAAGATCATCCCATCTTCCGGGCAGGTGAGAGGCTGATGTTTGCCCACGGCATCGACCGCCGGGGTTGGCAGGGTTTCGCAGCCCAACATTGAATCGAGCCGAAGGACGTGACGCCGATCATGGTTCGGACCTGGCCGGTTGAACGCCGGGGCTGCGACCAGTTATCTCTGGTTCGCAGTCGCTTCGTAGAGCTGCAGGACCTCTGTCGAGGACAACGCCCGGCTGTACAGGACCAGGTCGTCGATCGTTCCGTTCCAGGCATAACCCCTGGCGTCGCTGCCGATGAACAGCGGCATCACCGAATGACGAATCGCCTGGTTCCGAGGTTCGGCGGCGCCAGCCGAATCCTCCGACTCCTCGGCTCGCGGTTGCCTGGATTTCAGCCTCAGGGGAACCGTTTCCATTTTCTTGCCGTTCACGTAGATCGTCACGTTGGTTCCATCGCAGACGCCGGCAACGTGAGACCATCCCTCCGAGGGCATCTCGGCCTTCGCCATCGATTCGGTGTAGCTGTTGACGAAGAAGTGAACCTTGTTGTCTTGTCCGGGCATGCGGACGAATGCGTAGCCGTCGTGCCACGACGACGCGGCCGTCTTGCCCACAATGACGCGGTACCCGGACTGGTCACCGTGGGGTTTGAGCCACGCCGCCAGTGTGATTGTCGGGGGACACAGGCCCGGGTCATGCGGGACTTCGATTCGAGTCGAACGGTCCAGCTCGATGGCGCCGCCCCGGTGCCCCTCCTTGGTCCACTTTGTCCCGTTCAACTTGCCGAGGTGCTTGTCGCCTGCGAGGTTCGTCACCACGCCGTCACCAACGCGATCGAACGAGTAGTACAGTGCCAGTCCCCGGGTCGTCGGCAGCCAGCCGAGCAGGTTCTTCGGTCTCACCTCAAGCGACTTGCAGTGCTTGGGCAATAGCGTGACCTCTCCGAAGATCGTCTCCAGTTGCAACGATTTGAGCCGGATCCTTCCGGTCATGACATCCTCGTTGGTCAGCTCGATGCGGATCGTCCGGCTGCCATCCTGGAATTCGGCACGACGAATTCGTTGCAGCGGGATGTCCAGGGCACCGAACCCCAGGTCGACTTCCAACGACTTGTTCTTCGGATTGCCGATGATCCGCGAACCGTCGACCAGGACCACGTGCAGGTTCCAGCTCGGTGAATCGGCAACAGAGACTCGGCCCAGGGACATCAGGCCGAGCACAGCGGCCGCGATCATTGCGGAGGCCTTCATCGCGGTTTTTCCGTCAATTGAGGGGTCGGACGGGAGCTGTCGTGTCGGTCAATCTGACGTACTGCCCCGTGGGTTAGTTCCCATCGACTTCACCTCGCCGTCAGTTGCTGCTGACGAGCAGCCGGGGTGGCCTGGCAGCCGTGGGGAGATCTCCAACTCGACTTGGACAATCTCCCCGCCCCCGCAGCCGCGATCCTCCACCGCGACCATCAGACACGCGTCACTTCCTGCGACATCTGTTGGAGAATCATCCCCGGCACGACGCGATGGTTGCCGGTGAGCTGCCAGCGGTCGACCGACGGGCCGACGTTGATGAGGATCAACGCGCACACTGTCATCGTCAGGGGCACCAGGAACTCCACCGGCGATCCGATCTCATGCAACCACCGCGGCAGGAAGTAGGCGACCAGCGCAGCACCCAACGGAGCGACGATGACCTGGTCGTAGCCTGGAATGATCCAGCGGAATCTCACCAACCGCCCGAACAGGTTCAGCGGCGGCAGGTAGCCCCAGCAGTAGACAAACGCTCGTGACACCGAACAAAAGATGACGAACGCGATCAGTATGTTTTTCCACAGCACAAACATCGACGGCCCCAGCTGGTGGTGGGGGCGGGAGAGCAGCGATGTCACGAAGTCTCGACGGTAGATCACGTCATACGTGATCCCAATGATGGCCCACGCGATCCAGCCGGCCAGCAGGCTGAGCAGGATGCCGTGGCGATAGCTGATCCTGAACGGCGACTTCTTCAGGCTCACTCGGTCGAATGGCCAGCCGAGGAGCTTCTGCCGTGCTCGCTCCTGCAGATCGCCGAACGAGTTGAGAGTCAGTCCATGCTCGGCGAACCATTCGAGATTCCATTCGTGAAAACGGCCCAGTGCCTTTCGAAGACCGACCCAGGCCAGCAGGTAGACGGCGATCGCAATCGGCAAAGCCAGCCAAACGAAACCGAATGTGCGAATGACCAGTGCCAGGCCAAACGCGATCGCGTAGCCGAAGTGCTGTGAACCGTCCATCGTGAACGTCGGTGTAAGCGTGATGAGGTACGCGAGCACAAAGGTAAAGACGAGGGGCAGGACGGCGAGTTGGGGTATCTCGGCCGAACCGTTGTGGATCATGACCGGCAGTGCGAGCACGCCGACAACGATGAGATCCTGCCAGACCAGATGCACAGGTCCGAAGGCCAGCGGTTGCGGGTGCTCCCACGGCGTCGTCAGCAGCCATTCGCGGTACGCCGGACGCCAGAAAGGATGAAACACCGTGGCGCGAAAGCCACCATACCCCGCCGCGGCGACGGTCATCAGCATGCGGCACGTCGCGTCGTAATCGTAGGAGTCCGTTGCGAACCCGAATAACCTCGATCCGTGATATACGGTGTTGATCAGGCCGTACACGATGGCCAACAGGACGATTACCCACATCGGTGGCAGGACGACCCGCAGCCAGGTCCGCACGGCAGTCAGCCAACCGGTCACCGTCGGTCCTCCGCGAAGTACTGTTCGATGTTCTCCAGCGTCTGCGAGAATACGAGTTGCTCGAGCATCTCGCCGAGCGAACCGGTGGTTTCGGTCTGCTGTCGCATTTGGTCGAGCGTTCCATCGAAGGCGATCATGCCCTCGCGGAGTACGATCAAGCGGTCGGCCAGTTCCTCGACAAGTTCCGGCACCGGTGTCGACATGACGATCGTTCCGTCATCGTCGGTCAGCCGTTTGAGGACCTGTTTCAGGGCTAGGATGCCCGAGGGATCGAGTCCACCGGAGAATGGCTCGTCGAGCAGCAGGATCGGTACCTCGGTCACAAGTGCCGAGCAGATGGCGACCTTCTTCTGCTGGCCGGCGGAGTGTGTGCGGATCGGCGAATCAGCCAGCCGGTCGAGTTCGAACAGTCGCAGCAACCGTTCGACGTGATCGATCAGCCGATGCTCGTCGATTTCGTACAGCCGGCCGACCGAGAGCAGGAATTCGCGGCCGGTGCGGTTTCGTGGCAGCCACGGATGGTCGGGTAGGTAGACGACCTTGCGGCGGATGTCGCGTTCTGCGTCGATCGACGACCGCCGTCGCTGCCCGTTGATCTCGACGTGCCCCTTCTGGGGCTGCAGCACGCCGGCCATCGCGGACAGCAACGTCGATTTGCCCATCCCGTTGGGGCCGAGAATCCCGACCAGCTCACCCGGCTTGATCGACAGGTTGACGTCGCGCAACACGGGTTTGACGCCATAGTGCTGCGTGATGTTGGTAACGCAAATCACCTGAGAACTCCCCACGGGTCCCACGGCCGGTTTTGCCCGCAACACCACGAAAGAACGACCGGCTGCTGAGGTAGACTCAGTATACAGTTGCCGGAAATGGTCTCAGCCCAAGAAACAGGAACTGGGTGATGTGCCCCATGGCTTGGGCTTGTCGGCCGGGGCATTCCTCGGAAGGTCGTGTTGCCGGGTCAGCCTGAATCGTGACCGCTGGCTCCCGGGCACTTTCCTTCGGTTGACGATGACCCTTATGGTTGCGAACCGGTCAATCACCCGGCGAGCGTCCTCCAGGCCAAGCGACTCGTTTTCAACACCGAACGCTTTGTTGCACTGGGTGAGTTGATCGACAGCCATTATCTTGGGCAACAAGACTGATGAACTTGCGATGCGGCTCCTGCCGCATTGTTGTAGAGGTAGAGCGGTTCGCTGCAGCTGTCCGACTGTGTGGATCGGAACATGATTCAGCAGTCACCAGTCGGGTCATTCAGGAGACGATCCAGCCGTGCAGTTTCAATTGGCCGTGATGGCAGGTGTGCTTGTTTTCGTCTTCATGCCGATGTTGGTGTTCTTCATGTACATCGTTCGTCCTTGGACCCGCGGCCTGTTGTCAGGAATTCGCATTTCGCTGTTGCTGATCGTCATGATGCGGATCCGTAGAAGCGACGTCAATCAGATCATCGATGCCCTGGTCATGGCCCTCCAGAGCGGTGTGTCGATTCCCGTCGAGAAGATGGAACGGGCGAGTGTGCAGCAAGTGGATCTGGAAAAGGTAACGCTCGCAATGATCGAATCGGAACGGCGGGGGCTGGGTCTGGAATTTGACGAGCTCGTCGAAGCGGAATTGAGTAGCCGCCTGGCCGAGAAACTGGCTGAATAGAAGGTCCGTTCATCTCGGCGAACTTGTCGAACCGGATCAAGGTTGGGGTGAAGGTCAGTGACCTTACCCCACCCATTTCCACTGGTACAATCGCCGGGAGCAAGGTCACCACCGAGACACCGATGCCGACGCCTCTCGAATCACTGGTCGCCAGCGGAACCTATTTGTGGCTCGACAGCATCGACCCCGAGCTGATCGAGGAATCGCGTGGCTGCGGTGCTAGCGGAGCCACCTCGAACCCGATCATCATTGCCAACCTGATCCGCACGGGTCGGTTCGATGCCGAGCTTGCCGAATTGCTCGACCGCGACCTCGACGATCACCAGGTCGCCTGGCAATTGGCCGACGGCATCGTCACGCGAGCCGAGGCAGCGTTTCTCGACGTGTTCGAGCGGACCGCCGGCGACGACGGCTATGTCAGCTTCGAACTCGACCCGCTGCTCGAGGAGTCCGATGCCGGCATTTCGAAGGATGAGGTGACGACTCGCTACGTCGAACTGGCACGACACTGGTCACACAGTCATCCCAACCGCATGATCAAGATCCCGGCGACGCCGGCCGGGCTGATGGCGCTCGAGGACATCGTCGCGGCAGGCGTGCCGGTCAACGTGACACTGGTCTTTACCAACCGGCAGCACCGGCTGGCCTGCGAGGCAGCCTGGCGGGGTGCCCAGCGGCTCGACGACCTGCGTTGCTTCAAAAGCGTCTACAGCGTCTTTGTCAGCCGGCTCGACGTTTACACCACGAACGCTCATCCCGATCTCTCCACCGCCGCTCGAAGACTGGTAGGCATCGTCAATGCCAAGCGAATCTACCGGGCCAACTGCGAGTTCTGGCAGGACAAGCCGACGCCGCTGAGGCAACAGATCGTCTTTGCCAGTACCGGGACCAAGGATCCCGAGGAACCGGTCGACAAGTACGTCGCCGCGCTGGCCGGTGCCGATATCCAGACCAACCCGCCCGGCACAAACGCCGCGATCCAGGACCTGGCCGATCGGTCATATACGCGGACGATTGACGAATCGACCGAATCGGCGGTGCTTGAAGAAATTGACCGCGAGCTGGATTTCGAACAACTCGAGACGGTGTTGATGGAAGAGGGCATCGTGAAGTTCGCGGCACCGCAGCGGGAATTGCTCGAACTGGTTGCCGAACACCGAACTGACCACGTCGCCTGACCGGGGGCGGGGTTCGGACCTGGCGGGTTGAACGCCGGGGCCGGGGCGGGGAGACTGTCGGCTTGTGCCCACGCACAGAGAGAGCCGATGAGAGTATTTCCTCAATTGATGCTAACCGCGGTGATGTGCGGTTGTGGTGGTTCCCAGCCTGCAACCAGCCCGGATCCGGAGAAGATGATCACCCCGCAGCCGGCTCTTCCTCAAGTCGCTTCTCAGCCGGTGGCTTCCAGGGCTGAGGCGAAAGAGACGGCGATACAATCAAGGCCCAACGTCATCCTGATCCTCTCAGATGACATGGGCTATTCCGATCTGCCGAAGTTCGGAGAATCAGAGATCATCACGCCTGCCGTTGATCGGCTTGCGGCAGAGGGCACGCTCTTTACCGTAGCGTATGTGATCGCCCCAATCTGTGTGGCATCGCAGATGGGATTGCTGACGGGGCAATATCAACAGCGGTTTGGAGTCTGCGACAACATCTACGGCGAACAGAGAGTCCGGCTTTTTCTTCGACAGACGCTTCTGCCGGCCGTGTTTTTGCTCGTCTGGATAAGCACGGGTTGGCTCTGACAATCCTCCACCCGCCTGGCAGCTCTACAACCTCGGGACAGACATCGGAGAGAGAAACGACATCGCCGACCAGAACGAGGATGTCATCGACGAGTTAGGTGCCCATTTCGAGACATGGCGATCGTCGATGAATCCAACCGTTGAGTAGCCCCAGCAATCGAAGGCTCATTTCAGCCAGGGGGCGTGGTCCTGACCCTGAGCGGCCTCGACGATGGCCAGGGCGGGTGACCATGTCATTCAGATTCGGAAGTGCCGGAGTGAGAAGTGGTATGAGAAATACAATCGCGACACTCCTGTTGTGTCTTCTGCCTTGTTCGGTCGCCGCTGATGACTGGCCGCACTGGCGTGGGATTGGTCGTAATGGAGTCGTAAACGAATCCTCTCACTTCAGGGGTGGCAACTGGCCCCCCGGCAAGCCGCTCTGGAGCAGCAACGTCAACTCCGGTGGCAGTGGGCCCATCGTGATCGGCAACCGCCTCTACACGATGGGCTGGAAGAATGGCCGGGATTACGTCTACGCCCTCGATACGAAGACGGGCCAGGTTGTCTGGCAGCAATCCTACGCCTGCCCCGCGTATGGTCGCGTGAGTGACGGGGACAAGGGACTTTACTCGGGACCCTCTTCCTGTCCCAGCTACGACAAGTCAACCGGCTATCTCTATACGCTCAGCACGGATGGTGACTTGATTTGCTGGAATACGCGGCAGCAGGGGAAACGGGTCTGGAGTCTCAACCTTTATGATGCTTACCGGGTGCCACAGCGTCCCAAGGTGGGCCGCAGGACACTTCGCGACTATGGGTACACGACCGCTCCGTTGCTGTCCGGTGAGACCGTGATTGTCGAGGTGGGGGATGATGAAGGGAACCTGATGGCCTTCTCGAAAAAGACCGGTCAACGCCGTTGGGTCTCGGAATCCAAAGATCCTGCCGGCCACACCGGCGGACTGGTTCCACTGGTTGTGGAGGGGTTGCCCTGTCTGGCCGTTCTGACAATTCGAAATCTGCTGGTCGCCCGCCTGGATCAGGGCCACGAAGGCGAGACGGTTGCCGAATTTCCCTGGGCCACGGACTTTGCCAATAACGTGGCCACACCGGCCGTGTTGAAGAACTCGGTCATCATCTCCGCCGAGTACAACCAGTATTCAACCACGCGAATTGACATTACCCGCTCCGGCGCCAAACAGATCTGGAAGCAGCCTTATGCTTCGGGCCTCTGCCCACCGGTGATTCACAAGGGACACGTCTACTGGTGCTGGCGAGGACTTTATTGCCTGGATTTCAAGACGGGCAAACCGATTTGGCGAGGAGGCGTGTTTGGAGATACGGCCTCGTGCATCGTGACGTCGG
>CAUZRQ010000136.1:0-13707 GCA_963582065.1 Planctomycetota bacterium
TAGAGAGCTCTTTCCGTGTCGACCAGCATCGGCCACGGCCACCCCGTCTGCTCGACATACGCTCCGGCCACCTGGGCCGACTGGAACGTCACCGCCATCACGTCCAGCGGCAGCTGCTCGATCTGTTCGGCGGCCTGCTGCAACTGCAACAGGTGTTCGCAACAGGGCAGTCAGGTCAGGTGACGGTGAAAAACCAGCAGCAACCATCGCCCGGCACGGTCCTCGAGCCGGTACTCCTTCCCGGTGTAGTCGGTGAGAATGATCATCGAAGAAGTGATCCTGTTTAGGGAGGGGACATCACCAGAGTACAACCAGGTTCAGCCACGCAAGCACGCCGAGAACGATGACGGTCCACAGCCAGGGCCTCTTCCAGAGAGGCAGCGATGCACCGGGATCGTCGAACGGGTGGCTCGGAAGGCTGGCCAGTTCCTTCCGGGTCTGCTCGAGCCAGTTGCCCTGCGGTCCGGAGTCTTCCCGGTCCGTGTCGTCGGCCGGTGGCTTGGGCAACCAGACGACCAGGCCCTGCAGTCGGTCCCGGCCGGCAAGACCGAGGACCAGGGTCGTCAACAGGATCCCCAGCGATGTCGCCCCGATGCTCCAGAGGAACCCGTACCACTTGTTCGCCCACCAGATCGGCAACTCGCCGCCGAACCGCTCGATCAACCACTCCGGCAAACGATCGGCCAGTTGGACGCTGAGGAATCGGGTCAACCCGACCCCGCTGCCGACCAGCAGCCCGACCAGTCCGCTGGCCGGGTGGGCCGGAGTGAAGATGCCAGCCAGATAGACCGTCATCAGCGGCAACACGGTGATGCCGACCATCTCGAGATAGAACTTGACCATGCCCACCTTCAGGAAGGGGATGTAGGCAAACGAGAGACCGATGACGACGACGGTGGTGATCCTCGAAACCCACAGGTAGTGGCGATCGTCGGCGTTCCGGACCAGGAAGCGGGCATAGAGGTCGCGGGTGAAGACGACGGCGAGCGCCGAGCCGATCGAATCGAATGTCGAGATTCCCCCGGCCAGCAACCCGGCGACGACGATGCCGGCCAGCACGCCGCCCATCGGCACAAGAAGCTCGGAAACGAGAATCGGGAAGATCTGGTCGGCCTGGTCGGTCGGCAAATCGGGCCGCACACCGCGGCCGAGGATCCCCAGCGTGACGTTGAACCACATCACCACCGCGGTGACCACCGCGGCGAATACCGCGGCCATCTTCACGTCCCACTCGCTTCGACATGCCAGCATCCTCATCGACTGGCTGTGATTGACGATGCAATAGGCCGAGAGCGTGATGATCCAGCCGAGGATCACCAGCCACGACGGCACGCCCTCCTCGAGGTGATCGCCGACGTGGGTCATCGCCCGCTGGACGTCTTCTCCAACTCCCGCCTCGACCAGCGTCTGCTCCATCCCCGCGAAGCCACCGACCTTGTCATAAACGATCCACCACATGACCACCGCAGCGACGAGCATCACGATCGACTGGATCGAATCGGTCAGCGCCACCGACTTCAACCCGCCGGTTGCGGTGTAGATGGCGGCGCCGGCGGCGATCGCCACCACCAGGTACCAGGTCAGGTGACCCCAGCCGGTGAGAATGTCGAAGGTCAGGAACAGCGAGTAAGCGACGTTGCCCAGGACGTTTGTGCGGTACAGCACCTGGACGATCACCGAGATGACACGGGTCGAGGGTCCAAAACGTCGTTCGAGATACTCGGCGTTGGTGAACATCCCGCTGCGGTACATCGGCAAAAAGACCGCCCAGGCCACCAGTATCCAGCCGATCGTGATCCCCAGCCACCAGTCGGTAATGAAGTTCATCCCGTTCTGGTAGGCAGCCCCGGCAACGGCCACGTAGTCACCGCTGTCGACAGCGGTGGCGAACATCGACAACCCGACCATCCACCACGGCAGTCCGCGGGCTGCCAGCATCCAGTCAACGGCCCGTTGCGTCTCGCGCGACTTCCACAGGCCGTACGCGATGATCGCGGCGTTGATCCCGACAACCAGTGTCCAACCGACGACTCCCATACCGGCGAAGCTAGCCGCGGGTGGAGCAGGGTGTCAAACCGGAGCCGGGAACGGGCATGTGATCTGCTAGACTCGACGGACCATGCTTCGCCGAACTCACTGGTCCCTGCTGGCGGTTTGTCTGTTGACCGGGCCTGGCCAGGCATCCGCCGCCGATCCGCAGGCAAAACCACTCGCAGCACGCTTTCGCCGCCCGATCGCCCTGGTCACCGTCGACAACGGTCGGCATTTCCTGGTTGCAAACCGCGACAGTGGAACGATCAGCCGGATCGACATCTCGGCCAGGCGTGTCCTTGATGAAACGACCGTCGGCAAACGGCTTGCCGACCTGGTCCTGACGCCCGACGGCAGCCGCGCCCTGGTTGCCGATGCCGGTGGACGACAGCTGGTTCTCTGCCATCTTGAGAACGGACGTCCGAACCCCTCGACCCGCGTCGACCTGCCGATGGAACCCACCCGACTGGCCATCGATCCGGCCGGCCGTCGCGTCGCAGTGACATCGAAGTGGGCCAAGCGACTGGTCCTGATCGATCTCCCGCTGACCCCCTCCTCGAAACCCCGCCAGTTGCCCCTGCCGATGCCCGGACGTCACCTGCTTTGGCTTCCGGGGACCGACTCGGTGGTGGTCGCCGATGCTTTCGGCGGACAACTGGCTGTGGTCGACGCCGCGGCCGCCCGAGTGCGATACGTTCACCGCCTGCCGGGCCACAACATCGGTGGCCTGGCCCTCTCGCCCGACAGCCGCCGCCTGGTCGTCTCGCACCAGGTCCTCAACTCGGCCGCACGCACGACCAACAACGACGTGTTCTGGGGCCTGTTGATGACCAACAACCTCCGACGCATCCGCGTAAAAGAACTGCTCTCCGACAAGCCGCTGCCGGTCCGACGTCAATCGGTCGTGATGCTCGGCCAGGCCGGCCACGCCGCCGGTGACCCCTCGGGGCTGGCAATCCGACCGGACGGTTCGTTCGTGGTGGCCCTGTCGGGTGTGCACCAGGTCGGCATCGGGCATCCCGAGCGATTCGAACTGACCCGGATCTCGACCGGGCTGCGGCCAACCGCCCTGTGGCTGGCTCCCGACGCACGACGCGCCGTCGTCACCTCGACACTCGACGACCGTCTCGACGTCGTCGACCTCGAACACGCCCGTCCCCTGGCCGGCATCTCGCTGGGACCCCAACCCGAGAGGACCTCGTACGAACGCGGTGAGCGACTGTTCTTCGACGCCGGGCTGTCACGGGACGGCTGGATGAGCTGCCACAGCTGCCATGTCGACGGCCACACCAACGGCCTGCTGGCCGACACGCTCGGCGACGGTCACTACGGCAACGCCAAGCGGGTGCTTTCGCTGCTGGGGACCCTGGACACCGGTCCCTGGGCGTGGGACGGCCGGATGAGCACCCTGCGTGACCAGACCGTGCACTCGGTGACGACGACCATGCGTGGCACCCGCCCGACACCCGGGCAGGTCAACGACCTGGTCACCTTCATCGGCGGACTCGAACGCCCCGCACCGGGCCGGGCCGCCGGTTCGCCGGATCAACGGCTGTCGATAGGCCGGGGCGGTCGTCTGTTTGAAACGCTCGACTGCCGCCGCTGCCACACTCCGCCGCTGTACACCTCGCCGGACACCTACGACGTCGGCCTGGGTGGCGCCAAGGCCAACCCGCCGTCACTGCGAGGAGTCTCCCAGCGACGGAGACTGTTCCACGACAACCGGGCGAAGTCGATCGACGAGATCCTGGGACGATTCGAGCACCAGTTGCCCAGAGAGATCACGGTCAGGGAGCGGCGGGACCTGGTGCGGTTCCTGGAGAGCCTGTAGGCGGCCGGCTGGCCCCCCGCCGCGTGCCCGTCTCCCGGGATGTCACCACCTCCACCAGCGCCGCGGCGATCAAGGCATGCCCCTTGACCGTCGGGTGGCAGTGGTCGACGAACAGTTCGCACACTCCACCCCCGGCCATCCGCCGGAACTCGGCTTCCAGCGGGCCATGGAACAACTCGTCCACTCTCACCAGCATGCCCCCCGCATCGGCCGTCGCCCGGCTGATCGTCTCGATCACTTCCGAGTTGGACCGCGTGCCCCGGCGATCCCGCCGGTTGGCTTCCACCAGCGCCGCTCTCCCCGCCTCGACTCGACCACGACCCAGCAGGCTCAGGCCCTGCCAGAAATGGGCCATCGCGTAGTGCTCGTCGAGGACGACCATCGTCTTGGCCGTCTCCCCCAGCCCCTCCCAGTCCCTGCTGGTGAACTGGCCATCGGCGTCGTGGTCCAGTTGACTCCACTGGCTCGATCCCACGTCGGCTTCCGGACCGTGGACCGAATCGCCCGGTGGGGACAACAGGTTGGGCACCGCCGGCACGATCACCACGCGGGCTCCGGCCTGTCGTCCCACCTCGACGATCTGCATCACGTGCTCGCGTAACAACGACATCCTCAACGACACCTCGGCCTCCGACCTGATCAACGGATAGTTGTTGTTCCCGAAGAACTCGGCCGGCAACTGGCTCCGCACGAGTGTGACCGGTTCCCCCAGCAGCGACCTCGCCCCGTTGATCACCCTCAGGCTGCGGGCAAACCTGCCCGCCTGCTCCATCCTCGCCACCAATCCCTCGGGATCGTAAAAGACGTTCTCGAGAAATTCGTTGTGTCCCATGTAGACGATCAGCCAATCGGGCGAGAACTCTGTCGCGCGACGCGAGATGGCCAGCACGCGATGGCTGCCGAAAGCCGGGTAACCCCCGTTGATCACCTCGACCTGCTCGCCATCCTCACCGAGTGACTCGACCATCAGGTCGGCGAACGACCGGTGAACTCGAAAACCGTAGGTGCATGATCCGCCCAGGGCGAAGATCCTCAGAGTGCCCGCCGGCTTGGGCTGCTCGATCTCCTGGTCCCACTCGGAGAAGAAGTTCGTCCCGGCCGCGAAACCGACCGGATTCAAGCGGGTGCTGGTGTCGGGAAACAGGCCGCCGACGCGAAAGACCAGTTCCAGTACCAGCAGCAGCAGGAACGGCAGCGAGACGGCCAGCAGTTTCATCCGCCGGGACCCTCGACCACGCGGTTCGGGACCGGTCTCTTCGGTCAGCGGATCGGTCGCCTGGTTCATGGGCTCGGCCTGTCGTCATGCAGCAGGCCCCGCTCGAAGTCCCGTGCGAGACGAGAGTCGAGACGCCGGAGCTGCTCGACGGCGCGGTGGAGTCCAGGTTGGTTGTTCCTGAGCAACTCGACACGAGCCAGGTGGACCCACGCGGCGGCAAACCGTCTGTCGGTGGCCACGGCCGCCTCGAGTTGCTCGACCGCCTCATCGTAACGTTCTCGATCTGCCAGCCCCAACGCCAGGTTGACCCGGGCCCGCGGCAACCAGGGAGCCAGCCGTACCGCCTGCCGCGCCGCATCCAACGCCTCGTCGAATTTCGCCTGGCTCTGCAACTCGACCGACAGGTTGACCCAGGCGTCGGGGAACTTGTCATCGACGGCAATTGCCTCGCGGTGCCGACGCTCGGCGAGCTTGTGCGACCCCGCCTTGCCCAGCTCGTTGCCCAGGCTGGTCAACGCCAACGGTGATCGGGGGTTCTTGGCGACGGTGTCGGTCCAGAGGTTCGCGTTGTCCAGGAACACGGGACCACGGACCCAGGTCAGACCGACCAGTATCAACAACGCCGCGCCACCGAGAGTGGCGTACCAGCGAGTGACGATCAGCCAGGCGGCGGAAGCCAGCAGCGGAATGCTGGCCAGGTACTGGAAGTGATCGGCGACAAAGGAGAACTGCATGGGATAGATGTCGACGAAGCCCAGGGCGGGAGTCAGCGAACCGGCAAACAGCAGCGCCGCCGACAGCGGACCGCGGCCGACCCGGGATCGCTGCCACCACAGCACCGACAGCACCAGCACCGCCGCCAGCGGGTAGAGCCACTGCCCGATCAAAGTCGGGTCGATTCTCCAGCGCGGATAAATGAAGGCCAGTTCGGTCGGCCAGAACAACTTGCCGGCATAGAACCAGACCGCTCGCCCGGCGATCAACAGCCGGTCGGCTGCCGAGAGGTCCAGGTCGAGGTGTCCCGCCCCGATGTGCTGCTGCTCGGTCCAGACCGTCACCAATCCCATCGGCACCGCGAGCAACAGCATCGGCAACACGCTCAGCCACTCGCGGCGCCCGATCCGGCCACTCTGCCACCAACAGATCACCAGCCACGCCGCCGGCAGCGTGACGGTGACCGTCTTGGAGAGCAGTGCTGCGGCAAAAAACACAATGGCCAGCCACCACTTTCGACTGGCCGTCCCCGGTTCGGCACGCCACCAGCCGAGCCAGGCGATTGTCGACAACAGGGCGAACAGTCCCGAAAGCGTGTTCTTGCGTTCACTGATCCACGCCACGCTTTCGACATGAACCGGATGCACGGCGAACAGGGCCGCCGCCAGCCACGCGCCCGAGAACCCCAGTCCGGCCAGCAACCTCCACAGCACGACCACCGATGCGGCATGCAGCAGGATATTGACCGCGTGGTAGCCCATGGGGTTCTCACCCCAGAGACGGTACTCGAGCCAGAAGCTGGAGTGGGTCAGCGGGTAGTACTGCGGAACACTGCCGGGTTCGATCCAGATCGCCGGGAGACCTCCGGGATCCACCACCGCACGACTCTCGGTGACGTGGGCATCGTCGTCCCAGATGAACCCGCCGCCGAAGCCGGGCAGGTAAGCCACCACTGTCAGCCCGACCAGCAACCCGGTGGCCACCCGCGGATTGACTCGCAGCGTTTCACCCTGTTTGGCCACCCGGGAGTCCTGTTGCCGATGGGAATTGGTCGGTTCGAGCATACGCCATCAACGCCGGAGCAACCAAGACCGGGTCACCGGGTTCGGGGACTCCGCCCCTCGACCTCGGCGCGATCGCCGAGCTTGCATTAGACTCACCCGCGTGACCGACGCCACGCCCCCCCGAACCGCCTCCCGCGCGCCACTCGGCAAACGCCTGCTGTTGGCCGCCGCCACCGTGGCCGGCATGCTTGTCGTCGCAGAAGTGATCCTCCGCATCGCCGTTCCCGAACCCGTCTCGATCCGCTTTACCCAGGACACCCTCGAACTGCGACAGCTGCAACTGGACCGATTCGGTGACGTGCTGATCAACGATCCGGATCGATTCTGGAAACTGGCGCCCGGCAGCCGCCTGCCCGAATCCGGATCGGACGCCGGCGGACCGTTCTTCGGGGTGATCGCCAACGGGCAGGGCTTCCGCGAGAATCACGAAATCGCCCCCCGGAAATCCGACGGGGAAACCCGCATCCTGTTCCTGGGCGACTCGTGCACCTTCGGCTACGGAGTGAGCTGGGATCAGGCATACGTGGCGGGAAGCGAAGAACGGCTCAACGAGCACTCCGGGAATCGGCGGTTCGAGTGCATCAATGCGGGTGTCCCGGGCTATTCGCTGTACCAGGGCTTCCAGGTGCTCGATGACGAGGGACCCCGGGTGAAGCCGGACGTGGTGGTGGCCTGTTTCGGGTTCAACGACCGATCCGAGTGGGATGGGATGAGCGATCTCGAACACGCCGCCCTGTCGCCGCCGGGCTGGATGTCCGGCAGCCGCCTGGCCGGCCGGCTGTGGAGTCTGAGCCATCCGCCATCGGCTCGCGGGACCTCCACCCGACGACCACGGGTTTCTCCGGAAGAGTTCCGCGGACTGCTGACTCGAATCCGGACCCGTACGCGGCAACTCGGCGCCCGCCTGGCACTGATCTCTTGGTGCGAACGCTTCCAGGTGACCGACGACCGCGACGAACGAACACCCTGGCAACTCGAGCTCGACCGCTTCGCCCGGCGGCACCAGGTCCCGATTCTCGACCTGGTCCCGTTGATGCAGCGTTGGGCCGACGAGCCGGGACAGACGTCCCAGTTCCTGGACATCGTCCACGCCACACCCGCCACGCATTCGCGAATCGCCGCCCGGGTGGTCGAGACCCTGGGACCGGTGCTCCGCGGTGGAGGGTCACAGGAATGACGACCGAGACGGTCAGCGATTCGAACCAGCCGGGGGCCCCGCCCCATCGTCGGTCACGGCTGGTCGCCACGGCGATCGGCCTGGTCGCGGCGGTGCTGGTTGCCGAGGCAGCGCTGTGGCTGACCGGCCGGCCCCATTTCCCCGAACCGCACACCTTCCCACCCCAGTTCATGCTGGTCGGCGAACCCGACGCCGAAGGGTGGATCCGCCACGTCAACAAGCCGACGACAACAATCCGATTCCGCTACGAATCGGACCCGCGAGGGTATTTCGGCAGCGACCGGACCGTCGTCCACACCACCAACTCGCTGGGCTTCCGTGGCGAGGAGTTTCCGTTGGTGGAGACACGTGACGGGCGAATCGAGGCGATCGGCGAGAAGCCCGACGGCGTGCTGAGGATCGTCTTTCTCGGTGACTCGGTCACCTTCGGCGAAGGCGTCCATGACGCGGACACCTTCGTGGAACGGGTCGGTCGGCGGTTGAGTGCCGGGCCGACACGGCGGCTCGAGGTCTTCAACTTCGGCGTCGGCGGTCACAACACCTCCGACGCACTCTGGGTCTGGCAGCGATACGCCCGTCGCCTCGACCCCGACCTGGTCGTCCACACCTTCGTGCTCAATGATGCAGAACCTCGCCTGTTTCAACTCGACCGTTCCACCCGGGAACCGGTCCGTGTGCCACGTCGGATCGAATCGAGGCGGGCCCGTTGGACCGGTCGGCCCGACACCTGGTGGTCCGGGTCGCAGCTGGCCAGCTTGTCCTGGAAGGCCTGGTCAAGCCGAAAACTGGACTCGGCGACGCTCTCGTATTACCGAGAACTCAACGCGTCCGATTCCCCTCACTGGACGCGTTGCCGCCAGTCGTTGACGGCACTCCAGCAGATCGATACGCCCCTGGCCGTCGTCGTGTTCCCGTTGCTGCATGACCTGGCCGGGCACCCGTTTCGACAGGTGCATTTCGACCTGGCCAAGACGTGCCGCGATGCGGAGGTGATCGACCTGTGGGAGCCACTGTCCCGGAGAGCCGGTAACGACACGCCGAGCCTGTGGGTGGACCCGGCCGACGCGCATCCCAACGAGATCGCTCATGCGGTCGCTGCACGGGTGATCGCCGAACGATTGGAGCGGCTGCTGAGCAACCCCGGGTCGCCGCCCCGATCAGTCCCCTGACGACCCGGTCGTCGGCAGGAACTCTCTGGGCACCTTGCAGACCATCGTGTAGGCGGGGTCGAACATGTTGCCCAGGTCGTAACGGACGCACTGGGCCAGCAGCAGGTTGGCCCCGAGCGGATCAAGCTCGTAGTCCTGCACCAGCCATCTCAGCATCTCGGTCGTCGCGTTCTGGGTCGCCTCGTCCAGCGGCCTGGCATTGCCCGCGGTGAAGATCTCGTCGTCGTTCTCACCCCGCGGCCAGCCGATTTCGTGGTCCTTGATCAGATCGAGCGTCACCTGGACGTCCATCGAAATCTCCAATCCCGAGCCAACGATTTCGCCGTCACCCTGCACGGCGTGTCCGTCACCCAGGAAGAACAGAGCTCCGGGTTCGAAGACGGGGAAGTAGACGGTTACGCCCTGCCGGAAGCCACGGTAGTCCATGTTCCCACCGTGCTCGGCCGAGGTGGCCGTCGAGATCGCCTGCGCTCCCTTGGCGGCCACGCCGAAGCAGCCGATCATCGGGTCCAGCGGCAGGATGATGTGGCCGAGCTTCGATTCGGGGGTCGTCAGCGTGGCGGTCCCCTGCTCGACATCGACATCCCACTCGGCCATCCCCGCCTCGGGCAGTTCGCGGACATAATCGGGCCGCACAACGTTGGCCGCCACGCTGGTTCCGCAGAAGGCCCAGTCGCGGTTGGGAACGATCGAGTCGAGCTTCACGACCAGCGTGTCACCCGGCTCGGCCCCCTCGACAAAGAACGGCCCCGTCTGCGGGTTTCCGCGGGGTGTGACCTGGTCGCGGTTGGCATCGCGGCCGCGGGCGTCGACGGTCGTCGTGACGATCGAATCACCGGGCTGAACCGTCAACACCGGCTCGTGAGCTCCCAGGGTGGTGAAGTAGTGAGTCGGTGCGAATTGGTGTTCCATGGCCGAGTGCTTCCGGATGTTGATGGGGATCGGTGCGACGGGGATTCTGCCACCCCGCCGCGGGTGTCAGACGCGACGGAACTTCTGCAGCGTCGGGCAGTCGGCTTCAACCAGGCCTTTCGGAACAGCCGCCGAGACAATCACCTCGGAGGTGTAGATGTCCCCGTTGGCATCGACCCAGATGTCGTGCGGCGCGGCAAAATCGCCCGGTTCGTACGGGTTCGCCCCGCCCCCGAACCGCGACAGCAATTCCCCCGACCGGCTGAAGATGCTGACCCGACCCCCGGTGTCGTCGAAACGCTGGTCGTTGAGTCCCGCGTGCCATCCCAGTTCGGCGACGTAGACCACGTCGTCGCTGTCGATGAACACCTCGCAGGGACGGGCCACGTCGGTCCAGGCCTCGATGAACCCGCCGTCGGCGTCGAACAGCTGGATCCGGCTGTTCTCGCGATCGCAGGCGAACACCGTCCCGTCACCAGCGACGTCGATCCCGTGCGGCAGGTGAAATTCGCCGTCGCCGTCACCGGGCGTCCCCCAGCTGATCTCGTACTCGCCCTCGGCCGAGAACCTGTGGACCCGGCAGTTGCCGTACCCGTCGGTGATGAACAACCGGCCGTCGGGAGCGATCGCGAGATTGGTCGGCAGGTTGAACGGCCCGGCCGGTTGCCGGATCGTCAGGTAGTTCATCTCCTCGACACCCGTGTCGCTGCACTCACCGGGTGTGCCCAGCGTCTGTTCGCAGCGGCCGTCGGTGGTGTAACGGTGAATCACGTGACCGTGGTCATCGGTCAGCCAGATCATGTCGTCGTCGGTGATCCAGATTCCGTGCGGCCGCACGAACTCGCCCTCGCCCCAACTGCCCACAAAGCTGCCGTCCGAGGCGTAGACGATGACGGGGTGTTCGCTGCGGTTGAAGGCGTAGAGGTTCCCGGCCGAATCGGTGGCTGCTCCGACCACCTCGCCGTAACTCCACCCCTCGGGCAACTGATCCCACCCGGGCAGAGGTTCGTAGCGGTAGTCGCCCTGGCCCACAATTCCGGGGGTGCTGTCGTGTTCGGTCGTCATCTGGATGATCTCTTCATGGAAGCGAAACGGCCTGTCGTGTCAGTTGCTCGTCCAAGTCTTTTTTCGGCTGGTGGTTTCGAGGACGATAGAATCCAGGTTGATGGAGACCGATGGAACTCGTTGGATCCGCACCGGATCCGCTCGACACCGATTGCGTGAGAGGCAGGCCGGCATTATCGTGAAATCATGTCGCGACGGAGACGAGATTGCCAGCAAGGTCGCTGCCCCTGGCACGGACATCACTCTCCCGCCGCGGTGAGCATTCCGTTCACCGACCGGCCTTGATCACAAGCAACGGAGCACGTCTAGATGGCAGGCCGTTTCCGGGGACCGCTGATCGTCGCTTCGCTGGTGCTGGCCGGTGGCGTGCTGATCGTGCTGATGTGTGCCGGCCTGGTCGAGCGGAAGCCGGTGCTCACCGACGCCGACAGCGTGCTGGCCAGGGCCAAGAAGGCACTCGACCGTCGCGACTTTCCCACGGCCGAGAAACTGGCCCGCGAAGCCCTGGCCCAGGGCACGACGATCCAGGGTGGGGCGTGGATCGTCAGCGGCGAGTCCATCGTGCAACAGGGGCGATTCGAGGAGGCGATCGAGTGCTTCCTGCAGGTGGTGAAGCTGAGCAAGCAGCCGGACCGGCAGGCGATGGCCCACGCGCTGGCCGGCGATGTGCTCTTACATCGGCTGCACCGGCTGAGTGAGGCCGAAAAACACTACCGGCAGGCCCTGGACCTGGAACCCAACCAGGACAACGCCCGACGTGGACTGATCACCCTGCTGGCCGCAGAAGGGCGGCGGCAAGCGGCCGAGGAGGTCCTGATGAGCGTGATCCGCGACGCCAAGGCCACCGAACAGCACCTCTTCCTGCTGGGCAACTCAGAATGGGTCATCAACTCGCTGTCGTTCAAGACTCGCGAGGGGGACATGACGATCCAGCGTGACGAGTTCCTCGAGCTGGCCAGGCAGGCCGTCCCCGACGACCCGGTCCCGGTGATCGGCCTGGCACGCCTGGCCGAGGTCAAGAACCAGTCCGCCCGGGCCATCGAACTGCTGGAAGGCGTGGTCGCCAAGGACCCCGACCAGGCCGAGGCCTGGGCCATGCTCGGACAGCTGCTGGCCCGCACCGGAGACGCCCGCCGGTTTCTCGACTGGAATTCCCGGGTGCCCGAATCGGCCGAAGAGGACGCCCGGACCTGGTTCGCTCGAGCCACCTGGGCGAATCACCAGGACGAGGACCGGGTGGCGGCACGCTGCCTGTGGGAATGTCTCAACCGAGACCCCAATCACCTGGCCGCCAACCTCCAGCTGGCCCAGTCCCTGGATCGACTTGGCCGCTCCGACCAGGCCAACCACTTCCGCCGCCGTGCCGCCGGACTCTCGGAACTGGTCACGCTGCTCCGCGGCCTGGCAGGCGATCCGCGTTACGGCGAGGCGCGAACCGAGCAGCGGGTTCAGCGGCTCGTCGAGTTGAATCGCCAGATGGGACGGGTCTGGGAAGCGGCGGCATGGTCGATGTTCGTGTTGCGCAACAACCAGGACATCCAGTGGCCCAAGAAACACCTCGAAGACCTCCGGCCCTATATCGAGAAGGAGGGCACGCCACGAACCATCAAGCTTTTCACCCCGGTTGCCCGTGTCGATCTCTCGGATCTTCCCGCCCCCCAATGGGCCCTCGATACGACGGGAGAGCAGCCGGCCACCGGCCCCGAGAAGACCGACTTCGGACCGATCGCCTTCCGCAACGACGCCCGGTCGGCCGGACTCGACTTCCTCTATTACAGCGACGCGGCCCGTCCGATCGAGAAGAGCCGATTGCCCGAGACGATCGGGGGTGGCGTGGGAGTGATCGACTTCGACGGCGACGGTTGGCCCGACCTCTACCTGGCCCAGGGCAGCCACAAACCGGTCGATCCGAACCGCCCAACCACCCGCCCGCCGGTGCGAGCCCCGAAAACGCCGCCTCGTGATCGCCTCTTCCGCAACACCGCCGACGGCCGGTTCGAGGATGTCACCGACCAGGCGGGAGTGCTCCAGACCGCCTATGGACAGGGGGTGAGCGTGGGAGACGTCAACAGCGACGGCTTTGACGACATCCACGTGGCCAACGTCGGGGGCAACCGCCTGCTGATCAACAACGGCGACGGGACCTACAGCGACGCGACCGGGGCGGCCGGGATTGCCGGAAACCGGTGGTCGATCAACGGCCTGCTGGCCGATCTCGACGGGGACGGCCTGCCGGATCTCTACGTCGTCAACTACCTCGCCGGCGACGACGTCTTCATGCCCTCGTGCCCACCCGACGCCAGCAACGGCAGGCCCTGTTTTCCCGGTGACTTCGACGCGGCGCAGGACCGCTTGTACATCAACACCGGAGATGGCGGCTTCCGTGACATGACCGGCTCCAGCGGAGTCGTCCGTCCCGAAGGGAAGGGACTGGGCGCGATCGCAGCCGACTTCGATGGTGACCGGCGACTGGACCTGTTCATCGCCAACGACACCCGTGCCAACTTCCTGTTCCGCAACCGGACCGG
>CAUZRQ010000137.1:0-13658 GCA_963582065.1 Planctomycetota bacterium
GTGACCGTCGCCTGGATCTTTTCGTTGAGTGACCGCTCGGCCTGAAGCTCCTGCTCGTCGAGACGGTCCTGGATCAGGGCGGCGTCGAGTTCGACCAGCAGATCGCCCTTCTTGACGTACTCGCCGTTGGGCACGATCGAGAGGATTTGTGTACCGGAGCGTTCGCGGCCGACGTTTTCGACCTCGCAACGCAACTCGGTCGTCTTCTGGCTCTGTAGGCTGCCATTCTCGGTCACCTGGATCGGCAGGTCCGACCTCTTGACCGTATAGAAGATCAGCTTCGCGTTGGTGCTGGGTCCGTCAAAGGCCAACGCCCAACCGGCCCATCCGACCAGGCCCAATCCCGAGCAGGCCAGGCACGCCACCAGCAGCGTGCGACCGATCCCGGAGTCCCTCCGAGTGCCATCGAGGACCTTGGCGCGAGGGGCGGAGCCGCCCGCGACGTGTGATTCAGCCTGTTCCGGTAGTGTCGTGACCATTATGTCCTCGCCGATCTGGCTTCTTCGGGCGACGTCAACAGGGTTCTGACGAGAGGATCGTGGATGACGCGACAGAACGCAACCTGAGATTCTGACATGAACTCAACCCCGAAGACGGCGAAACGGGCCGTCTGAGAGCAGGTTTTTCGTGATTCCCGGGGGAATCGATCGAAAACACCGGCGATTGCCGTCGCTGGGGACTCCACGAACGGCCCGACCTAATTGTGGCTGTGTGGCTCTTCCTTGAAATCAGCGACGTAGGGAGTGCCGTCGACCTCGGCACTGATCGTACCCTGGAATTCCTTGACGATGCCCAGGCTGTCGTGGGTCCCGACGAACCGGGACGAACTGCCCTCGGCTTCGCCCTCGAGCGGCTTGGCCTTCAGTTCAACCTGGAACTTGGGGTCCATGATACTCAACAGCACCGTGCCCGCCTTGACCGCAACCGGCGTGCTGGCCGCTCCGTCGAGGACGTACACGATGGTCTCCTTCTTGTCGTGATCGACGGTGAATTCGACGTGGTACTTGCCTCCACCCCAGTCAGCAATCGTGCCGTCATGCGGTCCGGCGTCGTGAGAGTGGTGGTCATGGTCGTGTTCGGCCGCTTTCGGAGCCGCAGCGGGTTTCGTCGGGGGACTCGAGGCGGTGGGCTGGTCCGAGCCGGTGCATCCGGATAGACACGTCGCCGTCGCGAAACAAACAGTGGCCACAATCCAGGCACAGGAAACTCTCATCGTTTGTTCCTCCAGCAGATTGCTGTAAACGGGACGCGGGCAGGAAAGGGAAAGTCTGTGGCCGTCGAACGACCAGTCGCACTCAGTTCGAGTTCACCAGTTGATTGTAGTTCTCTTAGCCGCTGAGTTCATCTCCTACGCCCGACGCCGGGGGGCGTGGTTGGGATCTGGCGGGTTGAACGCCGGGGCTGGGGTGGGGAGACTGGGGCGGCAGGTCACAGAGTCGAGAACCTGGTTGGCCATCACTTCGCACTTCGTTCAGAGAGAATCCGCACAATGATTCGGAATCCAGTTGCCGCTCTCGTTTTCACGCTTCTGTTTCTTGGCGATATCGCCGTTGCCCAGAAGCTGACCGCTGATGTTCCCTACCTGAAAAACGGTCACCCGCGGCACGTCCTCGACATCTACACACCGGAGAAACAGGCTCGAAACAGCCTGCCCGTTGTGTTCTGGATTCACGGTGGTGGATGGCAGAAGGGGGACAAGGGGGATGTTTCACTCAAACCGAAGGTGTTGGCTGAGCGAGGAATGATCTTTGTGTCGACGAACTACCGTCTACTGCCGGAAGTGACAATGGACGAACTGGTTGGCGACGTCGCCAGCTCGCTCGGATGGGTGCACCGCAATATTGCGAGGTATGGAGGGGACCCCCGACAGATCATTGTTGGTGGACATTCTGCCGGTGCTCAGTTGGCGGCGTTGATTTGCATCGACGACAAGTACCTGAAGAAGGAAGGCGTGCCCTTCGAAGTCCTCAAGGGATGCATCCCGATCGACGGCGACACGTACGACATTCCCAAGATCATCCAGACCGCCGAGCACCGGCAGGCGGTCTACGGCGGCAAGATGTTCACCTTTGGCCATCGACAGAAATTCGGAAACGACCCTGAGAAGCACGTCGTTTTTTCGGCCGTGACACATGTCGCAAGGGGTAAGAACATTCCGCCGTTCCTCATCCTGTATTTCGCCGGCAACCCGGATACGCGAGCTCAGGCGCAGCGTCTTGAGAGCGTGCTGAAGGCGGCGGACGTTCCGACCCGGGCGTATGGCAAACGCGATACCAACCACAGCCGCTTGAACAACGATCTCGGAAAGCCTGAAGATCCCGCTACAAAGGAGTTCTACAGGTTTCTGGATCCGCTGGTCGGCAGGAACCCGTGACGAATGTCGACTTCCAATGGGCCTGGGTTCTCCTAGCCGAGTAGTTCATCTCGCGATTCCCCCTGGTCGACGATCCGTGCTGCGTCCCTGCCGGTGAACTTCCAGAACAGACCGGGGTGGATCAGGAATTCGCAGAACGTTGAGGTAAACAGGCCGCCGAGAATGACCGTGGCCACAGGGTAGAGAATCTCACGTCCCGGCTCCTGGCCACCGAGCACCAGCGGGATCAGGGCGATGCCGGCGGTCAATGCCGTCATCAGCACCGGAGCCAGTCTCTCGAGACTCCCGCGCAGGATCATCTCCGGCGAGAAGTCCTCGCCTTCCTCCTTCATCAGGTGGAAGTAATGAGTCACCAGCAGGATGCCGTTGCGCACGGCGATGCCTCCCAGCGAGATGAACCCGACGAGGCTGGGGATCGTCAGCGACTGGTTGGTGATCACCAGCGCGAGCACTCCGCCGATGAATGCCGTCGGCAGTGCGTTGAGGATCTGCAGTACGATGCGAACCGAGGGAAACAGGATCAGCAGCACGACACACATGCCGACGACCGACAGGGCTGCCAGCAGCACAATCGTCCGTGTCGCTCGCTGCTGGCTCTCGAACTGGCCCCCGTACTCGATGAAGTATCCTTCGGGCAGCGACACCTGGCTCTCGACCCGGGACCTGATCTCAGCCACCGCACTGGCCAGGTCGCGACCCTGGGTATTGCAACGAATCACCATCCGTCGGCGGGCGTTTTCCCGGTTGACGGCGTTGGGGCCGATTCCCGGTCCGATATCGGCCAGCTCACGCAGCTCCACCTGGCCCCGTCCGTCGGGCAGATCGATCCGCAGGCGACCCAGGTTGGCGTAGTCGGTGCGGTAGGCTTCGTCGAGCCGGACCAGCAGATCGAAGCGTCGTTGCCCCTCGAGTACCTGTGAGACCACCTCACCCTGCAGCGCCGTCTGAGCGAATCGAGCGACATAGCCACGGCTGACGCCATGGTAGGCCAGGTCGTCGGCTCGCAACCTGATGTGCAGCTCCTCGGTCTGTCGGATCGGCTCGATCACCGGCGGCGTGATGCCGGGCACATTTGTGATACTCGACTTCACACGTGCGGACAGACGCTGCAGTTGGTCGAGATCATCGCCGAAGACCTTGATGGCGATCTGGGCGTAGACGCCCGAAACCATGTGCCGCATCAGGTGTGCCAGGGGTTGTTCGACCTCGATGTCCACGCCGGGCACCTCCTCGCCCAGCTGGTCGAGCAGTTGTTTGAGGACCTCCTCACGCCGCCGCCCACTCTCGGGGTTCATGCTCAGGATGTACTCGCCCCTGTTGACCGGTTCGGCATGTTCGTCCATCTCGGCTCGCCCGGTTCGCAACACAAAGTGCAGGATCTCACCGTCGGGGTTCTCCGGAGACTTCCGCATCTCCCGCAGCTTGGCGTCGATCAGCACTGCGGTGCGGTTCGAGGCGTCCAGCGACGAGCCCGGTGGCAGAGTCACGTTGATCTGCACGCTGCCTTCGTCGAATTCGGGCAGGAAGTTTCGGCCCAGTTGAGACATTTCCCAGGCCGAGAAACCGACGATGATCCAGGTCAGCAGCAGCAGCCACGCCGGGCAGGCCATGCTGAGGCGGACCAGGTACGAGGCGGCCCACTTGAGGACTCGCAGTAGCAGGCCGTCGCGCCCGGCGTGAGTCGCCCGGGACCTGGGCAGCAGGTAGTACGAGAGCACCGGCGTGACGGTCAGCGAGACGATCAGCGAGGAGAGGATTGAGACGATGTAGGCCACGCCCAGCGGGACAAACAGTCGGCCCTCGACGCCCGAGAGTGCAAACAGCGGCAGAAACACGAGGATCACGACCACGGTGCCGAAGACGATCGCGCTGCGGATTTCACGGCTCGCCTCGTAGACCACCTGCAACGATGACCGGGGCGTCTCCAGCGAGTTGTTCTGCTTCAGACGTCGGAAGATGTTTTCAACATCGACAATCGCGTCGTCGACCAGCTCCCCCATTGCCACGGCCAGTCCGCCCAGGGTCATCACGTTGATCGAGAGTTCTGTGCCGGTGAGTTGCCCGATCAGGCGAAACACCACGATCGTGATCACCAGCGAGAGTGGAATGGCCGTCAGGGTGATGAACGTGGTGCGGAAGTTGAGCAGGAACAGAAACAGCACCACCACAACCAGGGCGGCGCCGATGGCCAACGCCTCACCGACGTTGTAGATTCCCCGGTCGATGAAATTCCTCAGCTGAAACAACTCGGGATTGATCACGATGTCGGCGGGCAACGTGGCTTCCACCTGGCGCAGGGCCTCTTCGATTCGATCCGTCAGGTCGCGAGTATCCACCTGGGGTTGCTTGACCATCGTGAAGACGACTCCCGGATGGCCGTTGACGCTGGCATCGCCCCGCTTGAATTCCGCAGCCGGAACCACGGTGGCGATCTGTTCGAGCAGCACCGAGCGTTCGCGGGTGACCCGAACCGGAATCCGCCGCAGGTCCTCGGCAACACGCTGCGATCCGGGACCCAGTCGGCCCAGGATCCGGATCGAGCGCTCGGTTTCGCCCGAGACCGCAAAGCCACCGCTGGTGTTGATGTTGCTGTCCTGCAGGGCCCGCTCGACATCCTGCAGCGTGACGCCGTATTCGAGCAGGGCGGCCGGGTCGAGCCGCACCTGGTACTGCTTCTTGTCGCCTCCGAGAATGAACGCCTCGGCCACCCCGGTGACCTTCAGCAGCCGCGGCCGAATCACCCAGTCGGCAGTCGTCCGCAATTCCAGTTGTCGGGTTGCGACTGAGGGGAATTCGACCTCGTGTGTTTGACCCTGGCTAGCAAGGGTCGCCCCGGGTGGGATACTGCCATCTCCAGCGGCATCATCGATCCCGGCGCGGGTGTGCCAGATCACCGACCCCAGCGGCATCGCTTTCCAGGTCTCGACGCGATGGCGGTCGACGGGCTTCCAGACGAAGAGGTCGGGAGCAGCGTCGTCGTGTTGCACCACCTCGGCCATCAGCAGCGTCTCGCCCACCGGAAACAGCTCACCACCTCGCGGCCCCTGCTGGCGATACATGCCGGCCACCACGATCTGGCCCATGATTGAAGCCGGAGGTGTCATCCGCGGCAGGATGCCCTCGGGCAACACACCGCCCAGGGTTGCCAGCCGCTCCTGCACCGTTTGCCGTGCCGATCGAATCTCGGTGTCCCAGTCAAACTCGATGTAGATCACGGTCAAACCGGCCGTCGACTGGCTGCGGACCGCCTGCACCCCGCTGGCACCCAGCAACGCGATCTCAAGCGGCTGAGTCACCAGGGCCTCGACCTCCTCGGTCGCCAGACCCGGACACTCGGTGATGATGATCACACGTGGCCGATCGAGATCGGGGAAGACGTCGATCGGCATCTGGGTGGCCAGGTACGACCCGTAGACCATCAGCGCCAGGCTGATCACGACGACCAGACCGCGATAACGAAGTGCGAGTCGGATGACGGCGTTGAGCATTTGAGTCTCTCCGGGCCTCAGTGAGCCTCGTGGACGGTGCCATCAGCATGCACGTGGACATTGGCCGGCATGCCGCTGGACGATTGAGCTTTGAGGATCCTGTTCAGCGACGCGGCTGAGTTTTGTGCGAGATACAGGCCGGGAGTCACGCTGCCATCGTTGGCGAGCACGACGTTGAGCCGGTCCTCGTGCACGACCTGCACCGAAATCCGGTTGAACAGATCGCCGTTGTGCCGGAACACGTAGGCCTCGGGGCCTTCCCGAACCACCGCGGCAGCAGGCAACACCAGTACGTTTTCCAACTGCTCAACCGGCACATGCAGCCGCACCCGCTGGCCGGGCCGGAACCGCCAGACACGGTGCGATCGTTCGTCCTGCCGGTAGGTCTTCGACTGGTTTGTCAGAGGGATAAAGAAGCCGAATGTGCGGCTGGCGGTGTCGATCGAGTTCGCTAGGTGCCGAATCCGAAAGGACTGCTGCAGTTGCGGCCAGTGACCGGGATCGTCTTCGGTGAATTCGACTGTGACCTGAGACCCCTCCCGAGCCACGGTCTCCAGCGAGGTCGCTTCCCTTTTGAAAGCGTGGCCTTCGATGTAGAGCGAAGCGTGGTCGGCCAGGGTCAACAGCAATTGACCCGATCGAACCTGGTGGCCGAGTTCCACTTCGAGGGCCTGGACCTCGTAGGTCGACCCCGCGGCAGCAGCCCGGTTCGCCGGCGGAGCGAGGACATCGATCGTGCTGACGAACTTCCCCTGTGCGACGCCGGCGATCTGCCCTGGCACGAAGCCTCGGGTGAGCAGCACCTGGCGATGGGCTTCGATGAGTGCCGCGTGCCTGCGATACTGGTTCTCGAGGTCGATGATCCTCGACTTCGCGATGCCCCCGGTCTTGGCCAACGGCCGCAGGCGGTCGAGCTGTTCTGTGACGATCTGCGTCTCACGCGTCGCCAGGAAGAGCTCCTTCTGGGCGGTCTGCAGGTAGTCGCTGAGCAGTCGCAGCGTGAACAGTCGCTCGCCCGGCTCGACCGTATCGCCGGGGACCGCGTGGATCTGTGTGACGACAGAGCCGGCCGGGGAGGTGACCCCACGATCGGATCGTCCTGGCAGATCGACAATCACACCGGGAATCTGGATCTTTCTGGAGTAGGCTCCGATCCGTGCCGGCTTGGACACCAGCCCCAGGTTCTTACGTGCCTGGGGACTGATCTTCAGTACGTCCACGCTGTCGCCCTCCCGGGAAGCTTCCTCGGGCGGTGCCAAGGCGACCGGCGACTGCAGGACAAGCGGCAGCCATGCGTCCCGCGACAGGAAGGCGGCAATGCCGAGCACCGCCAGGACGCCCACCGCCGACAGCCATCGCACTGGTTTGGGGAATCGCATGACGTCACCTCTTTGACACGACGAGAAGGAACCAGGTAGTACTGGACCCGACCTCAGCTTCCGGGCCCCGGGGCTCAACAGGAGCCGACCACGCCGCTGTTGACTGCCCGGCCATTGCACGACACGGATCGCGGGCAACGACAGCAGAAACCGGCGCGAGAGACAGTCGCCGCTCTAGATCAGCAGCACACCAGAGCGTTCGCAGCGCGCACTGTCACACAGAAGAAGCGGATCGATTCCCGAAACCCGAAGACTCGATGCAGCGGAAACCGCCACTGGCGTCTCGCCGGGAACTGCGGCCGGGACGCCGTCAGCACCGATCAACTCAACCCGCGATGCCCGCATCACGTCGTCATCGAGCAGGACAACGGCGAGCAACGTCTTAGGGCGGGTCGGATCCAGGGAGTGCGAGTCACTGCCAACGGGAAGGAACAGCGAGAAGGCAAAACCGATCAGGGTGAGGTGCAGATGAGCCGCCTCGCGATGAGATCCTTCTGCGCCGTCCGCCGCTGCCGAGGGTCGAACGGCGCCATCCGCAGCGGACCCGTGATGATGGTTCGCGGTACCATGACCGAGATCGCGATGCGAGTGGCTCTCGCCGGCCACCTGCTCATGCTCTGGACTGTTGGATTGATCGGGAGTATGAGAATGCGGCGTATCTGCTGCCGCGTGCGAGTGGCACACCGGCGGCGGCATCAGCGTTGCTGCGAGCACCGCTGAGGACATCAGTACCGCCAACCCGTTCTGACACAGTCGTTTCATGCTCGAAACGGCACGCGCCGCCAATCTCCACCTGGTGAGCCTCTGCCCCGACTATCTCACGGTCCAACCTGTCGTGCCAAGAGCAAACTGGGCAGGGTGGGCGAATTGCGACTGGGTCGCCGGGTCGAACCGGAACATCAGAACCAGACCTCACTCGAGGCTTCCACTGAGCAGCAGTCCCTGGATTTCGACGGTAGCGACCCAGAGTTGTTCCAGCGCATTGAGTGAAGCCAGTCGGGCCTGCGAGTAGGACCGCTGGGCGGTCAGGACGGCCAGGTAACTGGATTCGCCGCTCTCGTAGCTCTGGCGGTTCAGGTCGAGATTCTCTCTGGCCTTGCCGAGGATCGTGTCGCCGTATCGAGACGTCTGCTGGCGAGCCTGTTCGTAGCGCCGGAAGACGCCTGCCAGGCGGTGGCTCAAGCTCAGTTCAACCCGCTCCACGCTCTTGCGAGCCACGATCGCGTCGGCCTCCGCTTCTGCAATCCCGCCCTGGTTCCAGTCGTAAGCCAGGATCGGCATCGACACCTGCACCGTCGCGAACGGATCGCTGGACCCGTAGTCATAGTTGGCGCCGGCCTGGAGTGTGAGATTGGGAGTCCCTTCGGCGTTGGCCCGCTGCAGCGCCCAGCGGGTGCGCTCGACGTCAGCGGCGGCGGCGGCCAACTCGGGACTCTCGAGCCGTAATCGTTCGAGCGCCTCTTTCCAGGCCAGTTGCGGAACGTCGGCATCCAGGTCGCCGATGACCTCCTGCCGCGGAAGCCTCGGTTGCCCGAGCAGGCTCGCCAGTCTCCGCCAGCCTGCCTCCCGCCGCGTCCTTGAGTTCTCGAGCATCAACGTGGCGAGTGCCGCTTCGATCTGGGCCTGAGTGAGAACCGTGCGGGGTTGCTGGTTCTTGATGAGTTCCCTGGCCTTGAGAACTGCCTGGTGTGCGATGTCGTGAAGTTCACGGGCCACCTTGACTCGCTGTTGGGCGACGAGTGTCGAGTAGAACGCGCGTCGGACATCGGTCAGCACACGCAATCGCTGGGCCGCTAATTCCTGCTCAGCCCGCTTCACCTCCCACTCGGCTGCATTCCGGTTCAGTTGCAGCTTATCGGCCCGCACGTATTTCTGGCCGAGGAACGCTCCAAACTGGCCAGCCGAGTTGTCGTTGCCGATCTCCTGGCCCGTGAGCCCCGCAAACGGATTGGGTCTCAGTCCGACCTGCAACCGTCGCCCTTGTGCCGCGTCGACGCGAGCCTGGTGCAGGGCGATTGTCGGGTTGGCAGAGATCGCCAATGACTCGAACGACTCGAGTGTCGAGAGGCCGGCGTCTTCTGTCGCAGCCGTGGAACGCAGCCGCGTATCGGCGTCCGCGCGAAGCCTGGTGGGCCGCCAGCCACCGACGATCTCGCTCTGAGCGACGGTGACGGCTTCCAGGTAGAGGGCCTCTGGAACTGCCCGTTGCGTGGAGGTGTGCGCGCAGCCAGACACCAGGCCGGCAGGCAGCAGCAACAGCAACCAGATGAGTGGTTTCAACGTGGATCCATCCCTACCCTCACATTTCGCATATCGTCCGTTGCCACTCGGAACTTCAGGCAATAGTTGCGATTCGACCAGACGCGGCTGACGCTTCGCGGGCAGGTCAGACGCCGCCAGCCACTTCGGTCGGGGTCAGACGCCGCATATGGAGGACTGAAAGTCCGACATAGGCGGGGCCTGACCCCTTTTTTCCAACCACCGCGGCATCTGAATTCGGGACAGGCACCTTCGGAGCCAGTCCCTGAACCCAGCACCTGGCGTGATTCAGCAGTCTGACAGGCGACCGTTCAGCCTCACGGCGCAGTACCGGCGGGGTGTTTCCTGGCCCATTTGAGGTACATACCCTCAGAATGCAGCAGAGACATCTCGAGGTGATTGCGGTTGCTGGGCAGCCAGAAGTACTTTCCGCAAGCGTCGGTACTCAGATAGGTCATCTGACCGAAAAGCAGCTGCCTGGCCTCCTCAAACTCGAATGTCTCGTGCACGCGGATCAACGCTCCGGTGATTCCGGAATTCTGCCGGGCAGTTCCTGGCTGCCCGTGCACGAACGGAAAGCCGCCCTCGGGCACCTGTACCCGGATCATGCGATTCAGGGCGACGACGACGCGTTCTCTGAGCACTCTCCGCATCTTGTCGTGTTTCTTGTCGCCGGGTAGCGACTGGTACAGTTGGCAAAAGGCCGACATGTTGGCGCAGTGATATCCGATTCGTGAATTGTGCCCGGCCCAGCCGCCCCACGGTCGCTGCTCGCGGAGCGTACTCTGCAGCATTTCGGTCTGCAGCTTGGCCTGGACCTTGGCGAACTGGCCTGTTGCCTCTGCCCATGCCATAGCGGCCTCGGTCAGCATCATGTTGTAGTTGTAATTCCACGAGGGCTCGACCCGGTTGAAGTGTTCGACCACACGACCCACAGCGTCCAGAAACTTTCGGTCCCGGGTCGCCTGCCACGCATGAATCAGTGCCACGCCTCCCTGCCCGGAACTGTAGTAGTTGTCGCCGATGATCCCGCTTTCCTGCTGGACCTTCAGCAGGAAGTCGGCCCCTTCGCGGGCCCGTTTCAGGTAGATGGGCCGCGAGGTGGCGGCGTGGGCTCCCAGGTAGCCCTCCACTCTCTGGTAGGTCGCACGCAGATCCGGAGGCTGCTTCTCACCGCCGGGCTTCCCCGCCAGTGTCGCCCGACTCTCCCAGCTCCCGTCTCCGCGATAACGCTTCTCGGAGGCCGCGTGATGGGCCTCGAAGCGGGCGAGGACTCCCGCACCGTCGGGTCGCTCGAACTTGTGCCGAACCCTCAGCAGCCTGTCGTCAGGGACCGGCTGGTCCCACGGGCTCTGACTCAGTTCGCCCCCTTCAAGCAACTGAACGTCGTCGATGAAGATCGTGCCGATATTCCAACGCGTTTCGACCGACAGCACGGTGTACGTTGAGTAGCGACCGGTCTGAAATGTGACCGACCGCTCGATCCATTTTTCGCCGGGCTTGTGCCCGAAGCGGATCTCGGCGAAGGCTTCGCTTCCGCGGAATTCGCCCGCCATGACATACAGGAAGCCGTAATCACCCAGTCCCTCGGCGTCCTGGTTCAGGACCTTCATGGAGACCGTGTAGGTTGTCATCGGTTTGGTCGTCACCTTCTGCCGATACGACATCCCCTCCCAACCCTGGTTCCAGTACTTGCCCTCGTTATCTTTGGGCACCGAGATGCGGATACTGCGTTGGCCTGTGGCACCGCGATCAGCGGCGAGAGCCCCGGTGCCCAGTTGCTTCTTCGCCTTCTCCTGCCAGCGGCCGTAGTGGCCCGGCCCATGCGTCCAGCCATCCGGTACGCCATCTCCATCGACGTCGATTTCGAAACTCGAGTTCTTCACCAGCGATTGCTGGGCAAAGGCGGTCGTCGCCAGGCAGGCAAGTCCCAGAACGAACCCGGCCGCACGGCTGGCCAAACCCGGCTGTCTCAGTTTGTGGTCCCCTGCTGCGTTCATGTCACGATCCGACCTCTCGAGATACGGTCTGTGTTTCGCCGGGTGAGATCGTTCCTGCCAAAGGACGTGGACACCAGCGTGGTGTCTTCGAGCGGGCTGGCCTTCATGGCCCAGGCCTCGATCGTCAAATCTCCCGTGATGCCGACAAGACTTGCATGACCGCCTGCGTCCACATAGTCATCCTTGCCGTCAAAACTGAGGGCGTAACCGTCGTGCACCTTGACATACGCTGCCCCATGAATCGTTGCGTCATTCCTCTTCCCGCTCAGGTCGCCCGCCACCGTTCCAGAGCCTTCGTCAAACGCGTAGTAAGCCACGAGAGCTTTCTCTGCGGCGATTGAGCGACTGGCCGAGACCAGGACGAAGCCGACGAGAGACCAAGCGAGAACTGCCTTGGGATTGATCTTGTCGATTGTCCCGCCTCCAAAGACGCCCACCGCAGCCCACTGCACCGCACGGAGGTCAACATCGGTGGAGTAGCGCAGCTTGGTGCTATCGGTCGGACGAAGTTCCAATACTGTAGAGACGCTTAGCAGAGCGAATGTAGAAGTGCCCTTGGGAGACGGCCATCGATGCGAGGCATTTGACGTCGATGCTGTTGCGAGCGATTTCTGCGTACCGAGGTCCTGGCCGCAGAACTAGCGTGACACCGTCTTCAGACAGGATGTAGATCTTGCCATCGGCCAACACGGGTGACGCCGTATGCACACCCTTTAGCCGATGCACCCAAACGACTTTTCCGGTCGACGCCTCGAGGCAATGCAGAATATTGTCTCGCGTGATCGTGTAGAGATGAGGAGCCACATAGAGTGGCGATGCCAGTGCAGGCACGCCCCTTTTTTGTTCCCAGGCGATATGCGTCTTCGTGACATCTCCCTTTCCGCCGAGCCGAATCGCTCGGATCGTAGGGGCTTCGAATCCAGATGATGTAATGATCAATCCATCAGCAACCACCGGTGAAGGAGTCACGCCTTCGCCCTGGCTGTAGATCGACCAGATTCGTTTTCCCGTCCGCGCGTCAAATCCCTGCACACGGTCGCCACCGGCGCTCACAAGTTGAGCACCACCGTCGACAAAAATCGGAGTCACGTGCCCAACACGTGATTCGCCTCGCTTCGCCTTCCACCGCACCGCACCTGTGGCAGCGTCCAATGACAGAACGACCGCATTCTTCCACGGAACCTTGAAGCCGATACGAGTCTCCTTCCGACTGCTTCCGTCGAACGGCATGATCAGCTGGCCATAAGCCAGCACCGGCGACGCACCGAGACCATGCAGACTGAAGAACTTGATCTCCGTGCTCTTCCAGACCCGTTTGCCGGCGAAGTCAACGGCAACAACCGTTCCGTCGTAAAAGACCGCGTATACCAGCTTGCCGTCGGTAACCGGCGTCGGGGTGGCATAGGAATTCTTGCTCCGCTTTGCCCCGGGCTTTTGGCGGTGAACTTCGGTATTCCATGCGATACTCCCATCTGCTCGATTCACGCAGATGACGCGGCAGGAGACGCCCTTCTCAGTGGTTGTCGTGAGGAACACATGCTCTTTGTAGACAATCGGAGACGACCAGCCGTTGCCCGGAATGCTCGTCTTCCAGGCAACGTTGTCGTTTGAGGACCACGTGACCGGAAGATTCCTCTCGCTGGAGACACTCTGGCCGTTGGGACCCCGAAACCGCATCCAGTTCTCTGCGCTGAGCGGGTCGCACACAGTCAACGAGAGAACCAGGCAACAGATAACTTGAATGGTCGTACGCATCGTTGGATCCTCCGGCCACAAAGCCTCGTTGAGCCGCCCGAGCACATCACCCAAGAAATCGCAGCGGGCTCACATCTTGACACTCGACAACTCGCGTTGCGGCTCGACGAGAGCCCAAAGTATGCCAATTGTCAAGCGTTGACCCCGAGCCCCCTGTGCCCCCGACTCATCTCCCGCGTTGACCAAGCAGGTGGTGCAGTGCTTCGCGGAGTCGGGGCATCTGAGACTCGAGTCCTTGCTCTTCGAGACGCTTGGAAACGACATGCCATCCATCGACCTCCGGCCGCTTGACGTTCTCCCCGTTTCCTGATCCACGCGGAATGTGAGTGTTTCGGATAACTTGCATTCTAGAAACGGAGGATCGAGTCATGAAGCGGAAGCGCTACAGCGAGCAGCAGATCGC
>CAUZRQ010000138.1:0-13629 GCA_963582065.1 Planctomycetota bacterium
GTCCGCTTTGCTCGAGGACCTGGACGACCGCGGGCTGCTGGAGAACACGATGGTTGTCTGCGTCGGAGAATTTGGTCGGACGCCAAAAATCAATCAGCGGACGACGACCCCCGGACGCCAGCACTGGCCCAAGTGTTTCTCGGCTATCGTCGCCGGCGGTGGCATCCAGGGCGGCCAGGTCTACGGCAAGTCCGACAAGACCGCGTCATTCGTCCAGGACAGGCCGGTCCGTCCACAGGATCTTGGCGCGACAATCTACCACGCCATGGACGTGCCTTTGGACCTTCGCCTCGGCAAAGACGGTTTCACGCGTCCCGTCAGTTCGGGTGAACCGATCTTCGACCTGTTCAGCTAGAGTCGGCGGACTTTGGCCGAGTGGTGACGGGGACGATGACCGGCTGACGCCGAGTGACAACCACGGAATGGATTTCACCCAATGACACAACCGTGTTCCGGGTCCGAGGTGGACGCAAGTGGAGTTGTTCGCCCGCCGCGAACTGGTGTGGCCACAGCAAAACAACTGGCACTTTGTTTTGTCCTGTCCGTGGCGATTGCCGGGACCTGCACCACGAGTGTGGCCGCACAGGACACACCGGCCAACGACAACTCGAAACGCAGAGCAAACTCAGCCGCCACTGACTGGCCACGGTTTCGTGGTCCCAATGGCACAGGGATCAGCCACGCTACGACCGTGCCGGTGAGGTGGAATGCAGAGGATTACAACTGGACCACCGCACTGCCCGGACACGGTCACGGCTCACCAGTGATCGTTGGCGAGAGGCTCTACGTGGTGTGTGGTCATAAACGCACCGCCGAGCGAATCGTCGTCTGTGTCGATGTCGACAGTGGCAAGGTCCTCTGGAAGCGGAGTTTCTCTTCGAAGAAACATCGGCTTCATGGTTCCAACAGCTACGGTTCATCGACACCGACCGCGGATGCTGGCGGCGTGGTGGTCACATGGGCCGACCCCCAGAAGCTCACGCTGCTGGCACTCGATCGCACAGGCAAGACCACTTGGGAACGAGATTTCGGGCCACACACGGCGATCAACGGCGCGGGGACATCACCGGTCATCGTCGATGACCTGGTGGTGTTGACGAACGTGCAAATGGACCCGAACTTCATGATCCGAATCGGGGTTTTGCCGAAGACCTACCCGGACAAGACAGTACACGACAGTTTCCTGATGGCCGTGGATCGAAAGAGCGGCAAGACCGTTTGGAAGGTGAAACACAAAACGTACCTGGCGGGTTACGCCACGCCCTGCGTTCGAACACTGAAAGACGGGCGACGGGAACTGGTATTTCTCGATTCGTATTTCGGTCTGACCGGAGTGGACATTCGAACCGGAAAGGTCAACTGGCAGACATCCCGTCTGCTTCCGAGCCGTACGGTGGCATCTCCGGTGACGGCGGGCGACTTGATTTTTGGTTCCCATGGTCGTGGCGTGTCCGGTGACGTGATCTATGCCGTTCAAGCTGGTGACAAAGACACAAAGCCACGGATCAAATACGAGATCAAGAAAGCCGCACCATTGACACCGACACCGATCGTCAAAGATCAGTTGGCGTACCTTTGGTCTGATTCTGGAATCGTGACCTGCATCGTGGCAGCGACCGGTGACGTCGTCTGGCGTGAACGCGTAGGAGGCAGCTACTACGGGTCACCCGTATGGGTCGACGGATCACTTTACTGTGTCGATCGCCGCGGGACGGTCGCGGTAGTTGCGGCCGGTAAGAAGTACGAACTGCTCGCGAAGGTGCCGCTGGGTGAACCGAGCTTTGCCACACCTGCAGTCGCCGGCGGCGTCATGTACTTCCGGACAGAAACCAGGTTGCTGTCGCTGGGCGGCAAGAAGAAAGACAGATGAAACAACGTGGTCCGCTCGCGACCCGTGGTTCCCGGCCAGGTGCTCGCGGTGGTTCGCGAGTCAGTCCACCGAGACCGGCACGTTGACGACTTCGAGCCGCCAGTCCCGGAACGACTTTCCGGTGTGCAGAATCCCAATCGTGTCGAACGCGTAGGAATTGCCCACGCCGTAGACACTGTCGGGGGCCACGTTGAACGTCCAGACGGACCGGTCGGGAACCGGCCGCTTCCGGCCCGTTTCGACGATGGATTTCAGATCCGCGCGGCTGGCACCGGCCCGCCGTTTGTCGTCGGTGGCCTGCCAGTGCCGGAAGCTCCCGTTGGAAGCGATCAGCCGGTTCATCATCGCGTTGGGAACGCTGGAATGCTGGTGCGCTCGAAAGACCGCTCGGAGCTTGGCCCGCCCGGCACTGGCCTGTCCCAACAGGTAGTTTGTCGACGACCGGCCAAAGACAAACGCGCCCCGCCGCGGGTCGTAAGATAGGGCCGGGTCATTGGCGAACACCGAGTAATCACTCCACATGAACCCGATCGTGAGCGGCACGGTCGGCGATCGCGGGCGGAAATCCAGCATCTTTGTGTCGAGAAGCTGCTTCAACTTCGCGTCCGGACTGTCCAGCCAGTCGGGATGCTCGGCCAGGAAGCGCGCACGGGCCAGTTCTCCCAGCATCTGGAAACGCTGTCGGCCGTCCGAGTTGAGCAACGGCCGCGGATCATAGCCGGGCTCCATGCCGCCGTGATTGCACTGAACGAAGTCGTTTCCGACGCCGGCATAAATCACGACAGGCAGGAAATCGTACATCCGCCAGATCGACAGCGGCGTCGTGGTGCGGCCGTACTTGGCGCGAACCTCTCGAAGGAAACCGTACCTGGCCGTCAACTGAAAATCCTCGTGATTCCCGCGAACGAAAAACACGCGATTGGGATTGGCCAGTTTCAGTCGCAACAACGTGTAGATCACCTCCACCCCGTAAGCGCCGCGGTCGGTGTAGTCGCCGAGAAAGACCAGGTACGTGTTCGGCCGCTTGATCTGGAATCCCGACATGCGGCCGCTGCGGTTCAGCCACTCGAGAGTCGAAATGAACGAGCGAATATCTCCGTGAAAATCGCCGTGGAAGATCATCTCCGAACCGGGTTCGGCAACCAGTTTCTGTGCGAAGGGCTGGAATCGAATCGCCGACCGCAGGAAGTAGGCACGACGCGTGTCGAAGAACTCCGCGGGGTCGGGCTTCTCTCCGATCCAGTTCGGCAACCGGGCAATTTCGGCCTGCTTGATGTGACCGAACAGTTTCTCCACCAGCTGTTGCACAACCCGGAACTCTTTCAGGGGCAACTGGTCCTTGTCGGGAAACCGCCCCTTGAGCGTTCGGTTGGACGGTGTTTTCAGGCAGCGGGCCTTCCAGTCGCTGTAGCCGATCTCCTGGGCCGTTGCGGGAGCAGCCGCAACCAGGACAAGTGCCGCGACCACCCCAAGCAACGATCTACTCAAAGAGGTCAAAGAGATCGCCGGCCGAGAAATCTGCTGAATGCGATTCATCAGGCCAGCACCTTCTCCACGACGTTTCCACCCACATCAGTCAGGCGGAAATCCCGGCCCTGGTGCCGGTAGGTCAGCCGCGTGTGATCCAGTCCCAGGCAATGCAGGATCGTAGCCTGCAGGTCATGGATGTGCACCCGGTCTTCGACAGCGTGATACCCCAGGTCATCGGTCCCGCCGACCACCTGGCCGCCCCGCACGCCACCCCCAGCCATCAGCATCGTGAAACCGAACGGATGATGATCACGGCCCTGGTGCCCGGGAGAATTCCCTCGGCGAACCTCGTTCATCGGTGTCCGCCCGAACTCACCTCCCCAGACCACCAGCGTGTCATCGAGCAGCCCTCGCTGTTTCAGATCCGTCAACAGGGCCGCCGCCGGCCGATCGGTCATCCGGCAGTCGACTTTCAGCAGCTTGTCAAGATCCAGGTGGTGGTCCCAGTCGGAATGAAACAGTTGAACAAACCGGACGCCCCGCTCGATCATCCGCCGGGCCAGCAGGCAATTCGTCCCGTACCACCGCGTCGTCTCGTCATTCAACCCGTACATTTCCAGTGTCGCCGCCGATTCGTCGGAAAAGTCCAGCAGGTCGGGGGCTTCGGTCTGCATCCGGTAAGCCAGTTCATAGGATGCAATGCGGGAGGAGATCTCCCGATCCCGGGTCTCCTTCAACCGCAGGGCATTGAGTCTCCGCACGACGTCCACCCGGACGCGCTGGAACATGTCGCTGACCCCCGCCGGGTTCTCCAAGTGCAGGATCGGTTCACCCTTGCTGCGGAAGGCCACACCGCGATAGGACGACGAGAGAAACCCGTTCGTCCACAGTGACGGTCCGACCAGCGAGGCCGGCTTGGAATACGACGTCAGTACCACGAAGGCGGGCATGTTCCGCGATTCGCTGCCCAGGCCGTAACTGACCCAGGCCCCCATGCTGGGATGACCGAACATCGGCGTGCCGCAGTTGAGCAACAACTGGCCGGGATGGTGGTTCGCCGTGTCGGTGACCATGCCCCGCAGCATGCACAGGTCGTCGGCAAGCCCGGCCAAATGAGGCAACCGGTCTGAGAACTCCATGCCGCATTCGCCGTGACGGGAGAACGTCCGCGGCGTCGCCATCACCGTGGCACCGGCCTTGATGACCGGATCGTTCAGACCGGCCAAAAACGAGGCGGGGACCGGCTTGCGGTGCAGTTGCTGCAACCGGGGCTTGGGGTCGAAGAGATCCAGCTGACTGGGTCCACCGGACATGTTGAGGAAGATCACGTTCCTGGCCGTCGCCGCGTGGTGCGGTTCCCGCGGCAGAAACGAGTCACTCTCTCCGGCGGCCTGGGCCACCAAACCGTCCTCGGCCAACAACCCCGACAACGCGACCGTGCCGATCCCACAGGTGCCGTCGCGCAGGAACCGGCGACGATCCTGGATGGCGAGGAGTTCTTCGGCAGTCATGATTCAATCCCGCGTAATGAACTCGTGCAGGTTCAACACCACGCTGCAGACACCGGTCCACGCACCCACCTCGACGGGATCGAGGCCCTCGATCTTTTCCGGCACGAGTTCGGCAACCGCCTTTGGGTCCCGCCGAAGCACCGTGGCCAATCGCCGATGACCGGCGACCAGTTCACGTCGCTCGAGATCACTGGGCAGCCTCGCGGTACAGGTCCGGAACACGTGGTCGATTCGTTGATCAGCACCGCCGTCGATTTCACGAAGCACCTGTCGGGCCAGGGCCCTGGCGGCTTCGAAGAACAGCGGGTCATTCAGCAACGTCAACGCCTGCAAAGGCGTGTTGGAACGCTCGCGATGGGTGCAGGAGTCGCGAGCGTTCGGAGCGTCGAAGGTCGCCAGCTGGGGAAACGGCGTGGCCCGCTTGATGAAGATGTAGAGCGCTCGGCGATAGCGACCGTCTCCTGCACTCACCTTCCAGCCGCTCGTGCCGAAACCTCCCATCACCGTGCTCGCCGATTGCGGAGGACGGACACTGGGGCCACCGAGACTCCTGGAAAGCAGGCCGCTGGCCGCCAACGCGCTGTCACGGATCGCTTCGGCCGTCAGCCGCAGGCTCGACTGCCGTGCCAGCAGCCTGTTGTCCGGATCGCGTTCCCGAAGTTCCGGCCGGACACGGGATGACTGCCGGTAAACGGCCGAACAGACAATCTGCCGGTGCAGCCATTTCGTGCTCCAGCCCTGGCCCATGAACCGGCCGGCCAGCCAGTCGAGCAGCTCGGGATGAGTCGGTCGCTCTCCCTGGATGCCGAAGTCTTCGGAGGTCAGGACCAGGCCGCGACCGAAGAACTCCTGCCAGACCCGGTTCACAGTGACGCGTGACGTCAGTGGGTTGTTTCGAGAGACAAGCCACCGGGCCAGGGCCAGGCGGTTGCGCTGCGGCGGCTTGCTGATCGGCGGCAGGAAACCCGGCGTGCCGGGCTCAACCACCGGCCCACGATCATTGTAGACTCCCCGGTTCTGGAAAAAGGTCTTACGGAGGTTCTGTGTTTCGCGGACGGTCGCCGCGCGGCTCAGCCGCGGCAGTTCCCGGTTCAGCGTGTCGATGCCGCTTTTGATCTGGCCCAGGCCCAGTTCACTGAAACGCTGCGAATCGATATCGGCTCCGAACCTCAGGAAGTACTCGAACAGCTGCTCGCGTTGCGATCGGGACCGCCTGGCCGGCGCCAGCTTGACGATCTCCTGCCCTTCCAGTTGCCCCTCGCCCAGCCCCTGTCTCCAGATCAGTCCCAGGATTTCCCATCGCCGGTCCCAGCGATAGTCCTGTCCCGGATTCGCGTTGGCTTCCAGCAGCCGCAATTCCCACCGCCGCTGCAGTTTCTCGATCTCCGCGGATCGCGGATCGATCAATTCCCGACGTCGACGATCGTACTCGGGCCGCTTCTCCCGGTACGGCTCCAGTTCACCCGGCAACGGGGCGTCGATGTTCACTTCGTCGGCCGAGTTGAAGAACGCGTAGAGTTCGTAGAACTCGCGTTGGGTGATCGGATCAAACTTGTGGTCGTGACACGCCGAGCAGCCGACCGTCGACCCGAGCCACACCGTGCCGACGGTGGCGACCCGGTGCTTGACCTGCATCACCCGAAACTCCTCGACGTCGGCTCCACCCTCCCGATTGCTCAGGGTCTGGCGAAGAAACCCCGTCGCGATCTTCTGTTGGGTCGTCGCCCCCGGCAGCAGGTCGCCGGCCAGCTGCTCGATCGTGAACCGATCGAAGGGCATGTCGCGGTTGAGCGCCTCGACGACCCAATGCCGAAATCTCCACGCAACCGGCCGCAGCTGGTCGGTCAGGTAACCGTCGCTGTCGGCGTAGTGGGCCACGTCGAGCCACGGCCGCGCCCAGCGTTCCCCATAGTGCGGAGAAGCCAACAGACGGTCGACAATCCGCTCGTAGGCACCCGGTCGCATGTCGTTGAGAAACTCCGTGACCTGCTGCGGAGTCGGCGGCAACCCGATCAGGTCGAGTGTCACGCGGCGGATCAATGTCTCGCGACTGGCCATCGACGATGGGGCGATTCCCTCCGCTTCCAGCCGCCGGAACACAAACGAGTCGATCGCGTTCCTGGCCCGGCCGTCACGACCGGTTCGTGGCACATCCGGACGAACAATCGGACGGTACGACCAGTGCTGCTGTTCGACGGGATCGGCGGCGGCAACCATCGTGGGCCAGGCGGAAACGCCAAGCACCAGCAGACTCCCGAGAACCACGCCGGCTTTGCGAAGAGATCCTCGCGAATTCTGGTCGAACAGGCCGACGTGACTCATGCGGTATTCCTCGAAGTCACCCAACCGCCGAGAGCCGATCCGTTGACTTTCACACCGATGGTAACAGCCGTTGCGTCAGTCTCTCAACGATCACCCGGCGGAAGATCACCACGACGTTATCGCCCACAACGGCCAGGCCGGGATCTCAACCCGGGTGAGGTGACATCAGCCGCGTGTGATCATGTCCCCGGCAGCGCAACTGCAACCTCAGGGAAGCACAACACGGCTTGCGGCAGCCGGCCATTGAAAAATCGGCATGGTGACGCAATGCAGTGCACTCCCGTTGATGATCATCGGGCTGCAGTCAATGCCGACAATCTGCCAGCCGGGCAGCGCTTGACGAAAAACGTCAAACGCCTTCTCCTGCAGATCCGCTTCGATCTCGCGGTAGGTGGGCACCAGGAGAACCTTGTTGAGGAACACCACGTTGGTGTACGTGCCCCCCCAGATGTCGTGATGCCGGCGGGCCGGCATTGGGATTCGCACGACTTTCAGTGGACCGTTCGGAGTGCGAACCTGCTCGAGCAACTCCGCGTTCCGGTCGTAGATCGCGGCGTCAATCTGGTCGTACTGGCCGGTATGTTCACCGATCAGGATCGTATCCGCCGACGTGAAGACGCAGAACATGTCGACATGCGCATTGGGCTCCTGACGCGGATCCTCCAGGAACACAACCTGGCTCGCCCCGAAACACTCTCCCAGAATCCGACTCAGTTCCATTCGGCTGTAGCCACGCCGGCGGTTCATTTCGGCGACATGTTCGGTCGTCACCAGCAAGCCGTCCCCGTTACTCAGCACGTTGCCCGACAGAAACAGCGGGATCTCCAGTACCGGCACCTGAAACGACTCGGCCAGAATTTTCGCAAACCGGTTGTCTTGATCCCGGTGTCGAAACTGGTTGTCAGCCAGCACCCAAAGCGGTTTGGATGACTGCTCGTTAGCCGATCTGCGAACCCCGAGCGGGCCGAAGTTCCGGACCCAGACGGTGTCAAAGGGAACCTCCTCGAACTCCACCGAACCCGCGGGAACTCCCTCATCCGCGAACGCCTCTTCAGCCTGTTTTCGCGAGGCATCGTGCTGTACCAGAACCGTGACCGGCAGCTTGTCCCAGGTCGACTTCACCACCTCGGTCAGAACGGCATGCTGGGCGGCCTTCACGGCGATCGACATGGCCGTTCGCTGGTGGTTCTTGACGCCCCGCTGGGTCGCCAGCCGTGACACATCCTCGTCCCAGCACAGAATCAGACGCTCGTGGCTCTCGAACTCCCCGGGCAGCACTCCGCGCACCGATACGCCAGTTACCGCAACAATCGATCCGCGCGGCCGAAAAACCCACGGCCAGACCAGGTAGATCACACCGATGGCACAGGCGGTCAGCGCGCACGTCCATCTTGTCGGAGTGCTCACTTTTTGAGGCTTCTCGGTTGGTCTCTACGACGCAAACGCCGGGAAAGAAGGCACTCTGCGGCCGGTCCCGGCGTTACTGGTTCGCGGTCAATCTATCCTCACGATGGAACGAAAACAAGAGGCGTACAGCGATCCGTCACCGGGAGTGACCGGCCCCGATTTCCGGTTCATGACGTTCACGAACTTCACGTGAAACGGCGGCCGGGCACTTTGACGACGATCACTCGCTGACGACCGAGACCCGGTTCCAGTAGGCCCACTCGTTGCGCCAGTCGTTGGGACGATTTTCGATCGAGAGCCTGATCCTGCGCCCGGCGAACCTGGTCAGATCGACCGTGACATCAAGCCACTCATCGTCGGACACCGAACTGGACCCGATGATCTTCTCGGCAATGACCTCACCGGCAACCACGACTCTGAGTTGCCAGTCCCCGTGAGGGTGATGACTGACCCGCATGTTCAGCCTCGTCTTCTTGTTCTCGGGGACCCGAAATTCGCGGACGAGGCTGCTGGGTGTTCTGCGGTTCAGGGGATGTGTCTGAACCGCGGTCGCGTTGCGGAACACCCGGTGATGCACCACTCCGCCTTCCCCGACATTGCAGACCTTGAACCCGGGAGCCACTTTCTGGATCGTCCATTGCCATTCGGGATCCTGCTTCACTTGTCGTCGCGGACGCTTGACGGCAACCGCAGCGTCTCCGGTGACCATCCGTCGGGCGACGAACTTCTGGAGTACCGGGATCTTCCCTTCGACGGCAAGTCGCAACGACTGACCTGGATGACCGGGAACCATCGGTTCCAGGCCGAACCAGTACATCCGCGGCAGGTTCTTGTCGGCAGCGTCTGTTGCGTGAGAGGCAAGTCCCTTGAGGACAGGCCAGCGGTCTGCGAACGGCAACCGCTGCACCGCCGAAGAGAGGTAGAGACGCACGACCGGAGATCGTTCGTTGTTGGCCATGACCGCGAACCGATCGAGGACCGACTGGTCAACCGGCGAATGCATGGATTTGCTCGCGTCCTGAAACGCGTTCACCCGACTGGCATCGCACAGAAACTGAATCGCCCAGCTGCGGACATACTCGTCCGAATGTCCCAGCAACGCCGCCAGGCGGTCTTGATCCAGGCATCCGGTGACCTGCAGAGCCCACAGGGCCCGCAGCCGTTTCGGCGTGCCGGGAACCGACTGAAACAGGTCTTGCAGGTGCGAGTGAACCAGCGACTTGTCCAGCGTGCCGTCCGCAGCACGGGCCTGCAGCAACAGGCGTGACTGCCGAACGTACCAGTCGTTGGCATGCGTCTGCAGTGCGACCAGTTGGGTGTCGGATAGCGCCCTCAGATTGGGGCGAGAAATTGCCTTTGCGCCCTGCGGCATGATGCGGTACACGCGACCGCTGTTGGGGAACTTCACCGCATTGCCGCAGACATCGGTATCGTGCCAGTCCAGGATGTACACGCCGCCGTCGGGGCCGATTTCGACGCTGAATCCGACCCAGGCCAGGTCATTGGTCGGCATGAAGTCATCGCCATGCTTGCCGATGAAACTGGAACCGCTGGGCTCGAGCACATCGGTCAGGACGGCGTGCTCATGAATGTTGCACATGAACAGCCGGTTGCGGTATTTCGTCGGGAAAGTGTCGGCGAGATAGAAGCGTGCTCCGCCGTGAGCCGACAGATGCGTGTGATCGCGAATCGTCTTGATGTCGTCATAGACGTACGGATTCACGTGAGGCCGGCTCTGCTTGTGATACACGCCTCCCTGGACGATGTGGAACAGGTGCGGGATGACACAGCAGGTGGCTGCCGCCTGGCCGTGATCGTTGAAGTCGAATCCCCAGGGGTTGGATAACCCGCGTGCAAAGATCTCGAACGTCTTCCGCGTCGGGTGATAGCGCCAGATTCCCCCGTCGATAAACTGCCGCTTTGCGTCGTTGTCACCCGGCTTGCCGACACGAGAGTGCGTGAACACGCCGTGACAACCGTAAAGCCAGCCGTCAGGACCCCAGATGAAACTGTTGAGCGTCTCGTGCCGATCGTTGATGCCCCAGCCATCGAGCAGAACCTGTGGTGGGCCATCCGGCTTGTCGTCACCATTGGCATCGGGAATGAAGGTCAGGTTGGGCGGCGATCCGACGAACACCCCGCCAAATCCACAGGCGAGTCCCGACGTGAACGTCAACTTGTCAGTAAACGTCTTCTTGCTGTCGAAGACACCGTCGCTGTCGGCATCTTCCAGGATCTGGATCCGGCTGACCTTGTCGCCGGTGTGCTGGCGACGTGTCCGGTAATTGAGGTTCTCGGCGACCCACAGCCGTCCACGGTCGTCAAAGCAGAAGGCGATCGGTTCTGCAATGTCCGGCTCGGCCGCGAAGACGGAAACATCGAAACCCTTCGGAATCGACATTGTCCTGACAGCTTCCGCAGGTTTCAGGAACGGCGCGTTGCTGCTCTTGTGCTGCCGTTTGGGGAGCTTGTTTCGTGACTCCTGGGCCTCTGCCAGTGGAAGAATCGAAATCGCCAGAACGAAAACCGACAGGCTCCGCCATCTGCTGAAGACGCGCGTTTCGTTCATCGGGCAATCTCCACTTGCTCAAGCGTCCCCAGGTACTTGATCAGGTCGGTGATTTCCTGCGGCTTCATCTTCTCGAACTGTCCGTCAGGCATCATCGACTTGGGCGACACCTTCCGCACATCGATGTCCTCCTTGGCGACGACAACCCTGGGCTGCTCGACTGTTTTCAGTACCACGCGGATCCCGTCCTCTTCCGCAACAATCCCGTTGAGCACGCGGCCGTCCACCGTCACGATCGTGACCATCTTGTATGCGTCCGGAACGTCGTAGCTGGGATCAACGCTGTTCAAGAGGATGTAGGCGAGGTTGGCGCGATTGGACCCGGTCAGGTCCGGGCCGATCCTTCCGCCATCACCGTAAAGCAGGTGGCATGATGCACATGTCTTCTTGAAAACGGCTCGGCCGCGAGAGGCATCCGCCTTGTCGATCGCGGCGGGTGTGAGCATCTTCGTGTACCTGGCGATCAGCTTCTGGCGGTCCTTGGCAACCGGCTTCACTTCGCCGAACACCTTCACGAATTGATCGCCCAGGAGGTTGTTGAGCGAACGCGCGACGTGAGCCGGAATCTCGTCTCGAGATACCGTCTTTTGTTTGACCGCGTTGACCAGGCTCAGTGCATAACGTCTCCGCATCGCCAGAGTCTCGACCACCGCACGCCGCTGTTCGGGCGGCATTTTCTCGAAACGCCCCAGCAACACCGCGGGCGCTGTCGCGTTCTCGACCGTCGCATACCCGCGAATGGCGTCGAGGGTCAGAGCGGGTTCATCCAGCAACGATTCCAGCAGGTCCGAGGCGTCCTGGTTCTGGAGATTCAACAGCGAACGCAACGCCAATCGTCGTGACGTGACACTCTGAGACCGATCCTTCACCGTGGCGATTGCCTGCGCCGACGCGTTCCTGTCCCCGAAAACCTGTGAAAGCTGCTGCGACAGTCCGCGGACGCCCGCATCGTCACTCTTGGCCAACCTGGCACTCAACTCCGCCCACCTCGCCGGGGGGGCGACATTTCGTCTTCCGGCCAGCCCATCCAGCATGCCACTCATCAATGCACTGCGAATGGCAGAATCTTCCGTCTCGCCAAGCGTCTTCACCAGAAGTGCAAGCCGGTCCGGTTCCTGCGAATTCGGGCGATCCGCAGCGGCGGAGGTTCCAACCTCCGGTCGCTCGGCCAGGCCGGTGAATTCGCTCCACTTTTGGTTGAGCCTGCGGTCGTTTCGGTCTCCGGTGTAAACGAAGAACTGGTGCCGGATCGTCTCACTTGTTCCTTCAGCAATCTTCCACGCGCCGAGACGAGCACGGACCGGACCGACACCCAACTGGCCGTCGACCCGCCACGGTTGCGGAAACCCCTTGTTGCCCGGGTGATCGAAAATGGCGATGTGTGCCAGGTCGTCACGTCCGGCCACCTGGACTCCGACGTCGACCCAGGCGTCGCGGCGGCCTTCGGCCTCGCCATTTCGGCGGCCCGATGCGTTGACGACCTCACCGGCTATGCCCCTCTTCCAGGGCATCCGCAGGAAGAGGCCGCCGTAGTTGTACCGATCGATGGTGACATCGGTTTGCGCGGTTCCGTTCCACGTGAGTTCGAGAAGATACTCGCTGTCAATCGCTCGCATTTCCCACGTCTGGCTTTCGGTCAGGATGGGGGCCTGCTGAGCATCAAGCAGATCGTAGACCGTTCGCCATTGCACCGAAGGGCCCTTGTCTTTGAGTACGGTCACCGACTTCCGCTTCCAGTAGTCGCCTGCGGGGTGGTGGAAGTAGTCGCGACCGTTGACGCGGGTGAAGCCCCAGTAAAGCCCGGTCTGGTGCTTGTGATGGCCGGGGCTGTACTCGGTGAGAATGCCGTTGCCATCGGGAGCGACGATGGGGTGGATGTACGGGCGGAAATCAGGCCGCGCGTTCTGCGTGAGAATCGGTTCTTCGTTGCCGTCACGAATGACCGAGACGGTGCCCTTGTCGTCATCGAAATCGATGCGAAGCCCGAACCCGACATCCGGATCGGGAGCCGGATCGACATCCGGATCGGGAGCCGGATCGACACCTGGACCGGATACCTGGTCGGCGTTGGGACCGGAAACCGGTTCCATTGCAGGCTCCGGAGCGCCGCAACCGGCCATCACCGCCAGCAGCAGCAACGGCAACAGTCTCATCACGTGTCTCCGGTCATCGGCCTTCACCAACCATCACTCCCCAGTCTCCCCAGTCGGGCCCCGGTGTTCAATCCGCCAGGCTCGAACCACGGCCCCCGCATTCGAGATGTCGGTTTGTGGAATGCGAACCAGTTGTGGATTACAATGCGCCCGTCCCAGCTCCATTTGCTTCGCACACGCTCGGCCACGATGCTTCTCATCGATGCTTCTCATCGATGCTTCTCGGGAGTGGCGTTGCCAACCGGGTTGTTGCACTGTCCCAGGAGTTGGCAGCTGCGTGCACGTTTTCAGCGCCGATAGACAGCTTCGGCGCGCGGTTGAAACAGC
>CAUZRQ010000139.1:0-13525 GCA_963582065.1 Planctomycetota bacterium
CTCCGGACGGTTGCCGACCACCGACAGGATCCGCTCGTTCCTGGCCGACGAGAGTCCGAACAGGCGGGTTGTGCTGCTCGAGCAGCTACTGAAATCCGACGCGTTTACCGAGTACTGGACCCTGCAGCTGGCGAGACTGTTGCGGATCCGTCCTCAGCCCAACGACAGCCAGGGCGCCGAAACGTACCACCGCTGGCTCGCCGACTCGGTTCGTCGCGGAGTCGGTTACGACCAACTGGCCCGCAGCGTGATCCTGGCCTCCGGCGACACCCACACCAACGGCCCCGCCAACTTCTACCGCACCAACGGCGACCCGCGAAAACAGGCCGAGTTCCTCAGCGAGCTGTTCATGGGCAGCCGGCTGCGGTGTGCAAATTGTCACAACCATCCGCTGGACCGCTGGACACAGGACGACTACCACGGGCTCGCTGCGATCTTTGCCAGGATCGAGACCGGGCGAGTGATAACGGTCAAGCCGACCGGGACGGTGATTCATCCGAGAACTCTCGAGACGGCCGTCCCCCGCATCCCCGGCGAGGGGTTCCTCTCGAGCAAGGTCGTCGATGGCCGAGCCGAACTGGCGAGGTGGCTGACGCGGCCGGAGAATCCGTATTTCGCCAGGGCGATCGTCAACCGGTTGTGGCAAAGGATGATGGGGCGTGGGCTGGTCGAACCGGCCGACGACTTCCGGGCCACCAACCCGCCCACTCATCCCGTTCTGCTCGACAAGCTGGCCGACGACTTCGTCAAGCACGGTTTTCGGCTGCGACACACTCTGAAACGGATCGCCCGCAGCGCCACCTACTCACGCAGTGCCAACGCGATACCCGGCAACCGGACCGACGACCGTTTCTACTCGCACGCCGCCTGGCAGCCTCTGGAACCCGAGGTGCTTGCCGACGCGATCTCGGATGTGCTCGGTGTGGCCGACAAGTATGGCGAGGCCCCCCGGGGTACACGTGCCGTGACCCTGGTCGACCCGACCACCAGCTCCCGGTCACTCGACATTCTCGGCCGCTGCGGACGGGACGAGTCGTGTGAAAGCTCGACGGCAACCGCCGGGGGCCTGCCCCAGAAACTGCACCTCTTCAACGGGCCGCTGATCAATGCCCGCATCCGGGTTCCCGGCAGCCGATTGAGCAAGCTGCTGGCGGCGAACAAGTCGCCCACCGAGATCGTCAGCGAGTTCTATATGGTGGCACTCAGCCGACACCCCAACGAGCGGGAAGCAAGACACTGGAAGAAGCAACTCGACGCGATCACCACGGCCGACGGGAAACGAGAGTTCCTCGAAGACTTCGTGTGGGGGCTGCTGTGTTGCCGGGAATTTGTTACCAACCACTGATCAGGGTATCGTCATCAGCGTCTGCCCGCGGGTGGCCGCTTGAGCAAGTGGAGACAGGCTGATGCATAGCGACAGACGATGCGACGGGGTAACCCGCCGCGACCTGCTGCGGGTTGGAGGGCTCACGGCCCTGGGCCTGGGGCTGGGCGATTTCTTCCGCCTGCAGCGCGGATGGGCAGCCGACAGCCCCGTGTCTCCGAAAGCGAAAGCCTGCATCCTGATCTGGCTCGATGGCGGCCCCAGCCATATCGATTGCTTCGATCCCAAGCCGGGTGCTCCCGAGGAAGTGCGTGGCCCGCTGGGGAGCATCCCCACCCGTGTGTCGGGAGTGCGGATCAACGAGTGCCTCGTGCGGACCGCCGGGATGCTCGACAAGCTGGCGATCATCCGCTCGATGACCTCACCGTTGGGCGAACACAACTTCGGCACTCACTACATGATGACCGGCTACAAGCCGTCGCCGGCTTTGGTCTATCCCACGATGGGAGCGACCGTTGCGCACCTGAATTCGTCGACGGGTGTGCTGCCGCCCAACATCGCCGTCCCCAACTTCCCCGGCAAGGTCTCGGGCAACGGCTACCTGCCGGCCGCCACGGGACCGTTTGCCGTGGCCGGCAATTCCCGCAGGCGAGGTGCCAAAAGGAACGACCTCAAGGTCCGCGACCTCGACTTCTATAAGGGTCTGGACCTGGCGCGGCTGGATCGTCGCCGCCTGATCGTGCGGGCCTTCGACGACTTCGCTCGTGCTCGGGATGCCGCGGCCACCACCGGCACCGACCCGGACCTCGAGCGAGCCTACAACCTGATCGCCTCGCCCAGGGCCAAGCAGGCGTTCTCGCTGTCGCAGGAGCCCGCGGAAGTCCGAGGGCGGTACGGACAGGGGAACACCATCGGCCCCAGCTGCCTGATGGCCCGGCGGCTGGTCGAACGAGGTGTCCCCTTCGTCACGGTCAACAACCGAGGATGGGATACGCACCAGGACATCCTCAAGCTCAAGGAACGATACCCCACCGACCGGAATGCCCCGCTCCCGGCTCTCGATCGGGCACTCACCGCGCTGATCGGTGACCTCGAGGATCGCCGCATGCTCGATGAGACGCTGGTGATCGTGATGGGCGAGTTCGGTCGCACACCGAAGATCAACGCGAACGGCGGACGGGATCACTGGCCCAACGTGTTCAGCGTCGCACTGGCCGGTGGAGGTGTGAAGGGCGGCCAGGTGATCGGCAGCAGCGATCTGCTGGGGGAATCCCCCAAGGACAACCCCGTCACCCCCGCAGACCTCGCGACGACCATCTACACCCTGCTGGGCATCGACCCAGGCCGCGAACTGCACACAGCCGACGGCCGCCCGGTTCGCGTCGGACGCGACGAGGCCAGAGTCATTGAGGAACTGATCGGGTAGATCCGCTTGGTTGAGGCAACCTCAGGCACGCATCGCGACAGACCATGATCGTGAACTCGAAACCCGTTCTCGGACTGGTACTGGTACTGGTACTGGTGCTGGGGCTGTTGGTCAACTGGGCCGAGGCCGCCGAGCCGCCGATCACATCGATCGCTTTTGCCCCCGATGGGAAATCGGCCATCGCCTGCTCGCAGGCCGGTTTGCAGGAATACAGCTGGCCGGCGCTCAAACGCACCAGGACGATCAAGGCCAGGGCCCTCAACCTGCACGATGTCGCCTTTTCACCCTCAGGCGATCGACTGGCCGTCGCGGGAGGTACTCCCTCGGAGGACGGCTCGGTCGAGATCTTCTCGTGGCCGAAAGGCAAGTCGCTGGCAATACTGGGCGGCCACGACAATTCGGTGATGGGACTGGCCTGGCTCGGGGACGCCGACCTGGCCGCAGCCAGCCTGGATCACAGCGTCAGCCTGTGGAACACCATACCCGGGTCGCGCCTGAGACGACTCGAAGGCCATTCCCGAGGCGTCACCGCGCTCTGCTTCCTGAAGAAACAGAACCTCCTGGTCAGTACCGGCATCGACCGGAGCCTGCGAGTCTGGAAGCCGGGTTCCGGTGAGTTGATACGCAGCCTGAGCATCCACACGCGACGTGTCCACAACTTGGCGCTGCGGCCGGGCATCGAGGGCTTGCCGATGGTGGCCTCGGTCAGCGACGACCGAACCGTGAGGCTCTGGCAACCGACGATCGGCCGCATGGTCCGGTTTGCCAGGCTGGCATCCAGGCCACTCGATGTCGCGTGGCTGCCCGACGGGTCGCGGGTGGTCGTCGCCTGCACCGATGGGCACGTGCGAGTGGTCGACCCGGTCAACGTCAAAGTGACCCACGATCTCCCGGCCCTGCAGGGCTGGGCCTACTCGCTGGCGGTCCATCCCACCGACGGCAGCAACCGGGTCGGCGGGCTGGGGGGGCTGGGCGGGCAGCTGCGGAGGGTGGTGATTCGGTGAGTGAGAATTTCTAGCTCGCACCGCGCTGGACGGGTAGACTCGAACCATCTCATCTCACAGCGAGTCCACCATGCGCGTACTCCTGCTGCTCGCAGCCGCCGTTGCCACGTCGGCACTCGGTGTGGCTCACGGTTTCGCCGACACGCCTGACTCGAAGCAGGCGACCCAGGCCAAGCCCGACAACTACGCCCAGGTCGTGCTTCACGTCGAAGGCATGATCTGACGCGTCTCCTGACCGCTTGCGGTCAAAGAAGCCCAGTCTGGGCTTCCCGGAGTCCTGGAGGTCGTGGTCCGCTACGACGAAAAGGATGCCACGATCAGCTACCTGCCGGGCAAGGCCAACCTGGCCGCGATCCTGAAACGCTACGACGACACTCCCTTCACCGTCACGCAGTCCTCACCGATCACCAGCATCGTGCGGGCCAAAGGTCTGACACTGAAGGGGTGGACCGAACGGCTGAAGGTTGAGATCCCGGCCCAGCCCGCAAAGGGGGCCGCCAAGAAGGCCGCCGCCACGCCGAATCCGCCGTCGATCCGGCTGGTCGTCGAGTTGACCTCCGAGAAGTCTCGCCGGGTCACGACCCCCGGCCTCTCGCTCAAGGACGCCTCGGCCGCCGGAGTGGCGCCCGAGGGTGATTTCGCCAATGCCGCAGCCCCGCAGGACTCCGGGCCTCTCACCACAAGGCACGTGGTGCTGTTGCGTGAGACGGTTGAGCGCAGAGCGGGTGAGACCATGGTGATGGTGGCGTTCAAGACCGAGACGACCGATGGGGACGACAAGCAGCCCAGGACGATCGAGGGGACTCTCGAGGTCGTGCTGCAGACTCCGAAAAAGAAGGCTCCACCGACAACCCTCGCCTCAAACACCGGAGTCGCGCTCGTCGGTGGCTCACTCGAACTGACGCTCGGGCACCTCTGCGACCAGCAGGGCTGCGTCGCCCACCTGCACGCCGCGCTGGGCCAGGTGCCGGGGCTGGCCGGAGTCCGACCGCATCCGGACCCGAAGACTCCTCGGGCCATCGTCTACCTCCGAGCCGACCAGCCCCTCGATCTCTGGGGACTCCGCTCACGTCTGCGGGACCAGGGGATCGAGGTCACACGGATCACGTCCAGGGCCCGGTCGGGAGATCGGTTGCGGGTCGAGTTGCCGAGGTGGAAGGCCGAGAAGGGTTCTGAGGAGGCCGAACAGTGCCTGGTCTGCCGCGATCGCACCGCCGAACTGCTCAAAACACTCAAGTGGGCCAACTCGGTCCAGGTCGTCGGAGGCGGGATCAACATCGCTCCCGATCCCAAGGCCGCCGGAGGACTCGAACTGGCCGGGCTGCTCGAGTTGCTCGCCCGAGACGGCACCGCACCGCTACACGCCTGGTTGTTGCCCGAGGGAGTCGCGATGCCCAAGGCGGCTGCGGCGCTGGTTACGCGACCCGCCGGCAAACCGGTTGTCGGCGGCTCATCGAGTCACCCGTTGATCGAGTTCGAGTTCGCTCATACCAGCGCGATTGGCACCGATGTGCAGAGTCTGCTGAGCGGTCACAAGTGGGCCAGCCGCACCAGCGTTGATCTCGACAAGACCACCATCGCAAGGCTGCGGATCGCCGACCGCAAGTACGCCAACATCAAGCCGCTGCTCAACGAGTTCCGCAACAGCGGTCGCATTCCGCAACAGGTGCGGCTGCGAGGGTTCGGAGACATCCGGATCCAGATCGAGTTCGCTCATGTCTGCGGCGACGTCGAATACTCGAAGCCACCCAAGCCGAAGAAGAAGAAGAAGAAGAAGAAAAAGAAGAAGGCGGGCAAGGACGCGAAGAAGGATCCGAAGAAGGATCCGAAGAAGGACGACAAAAAGGACGCCAAGCAGCCCAAGAAGCCGGCGGCGAAGAAACCGTTCGTGCCCAAGCCCGTGCGGCCGGCGGCCGACAGCAATGGCCGCAAGGCGATCGAGGCGGCCGTGGCCCGGGTCAGCTGGGTCAAGAGCGGAGCGTTCCGCGACTACCACACCAAGCCGACATTCAACGGCCCCAAAAAGCTGTGGTTGGCCTTCGAAGCCACCGGCGACGACGTGATACGGCTCGACGAGCTGGTCTCCGAATTGCGGAAGGCCGGTTTCCCGCCCAAGTCGGTCGTCGTCAGCCGCCGCTTCTCGGGGCTCCCCTTCGGCAAGCCGATGCCGGGCAACCTCGAGTTGACCGACACCAAGGGCAAGTCACACCGCCTCGAGTCGCTCACGAAGAAGAACCGCCCGCTGGCCATCGCCTTCGTCAACCTGACGTCGGGTCGCAAGAAGGACTACAAGGCCGACCCGAAGTACTTCAAGGCGTTGGCCAAGACGTTCGAGACCTACGGGGATCGGGTCGACTTTATGGCCATCGTCGGCAACAAGAAGGACTCGTTCGAGGAGTTGGCCAAGTTCTGGAAGAAGACCGACGCCCGCAAGGTGCGGCTGTTTGACGACGCCGAGGGTCGGCTGCGGGCGGCGCTGAATGTCCAGTCGGCTCCGGCTCCGCACGTGTTCGTCTTCGACAGCGACGGCAAGCTCCGCTATGCCGGCGAGGCCCACGACCAGTGGCAGAAGAAAAAACCCGAGACGGATTACCTGGGGCAGGCACTGGAACTGGTCTTCCAGGGCAAGTACCTGACCAACGGCGCGGTCTTCTACAACAAGTCGCTGTGCAATTGCTCGCACCCCAAGTGCAAGTGCCCCAAATGCGGCTGCGGCTCAAGCTGCCGCTGCGGAGTGGGCAACTGTGGAGTGGGGTTCTAGGCGCTCACGCATTCTGATTCCGGCCCGGCATTCTCCAAGGACGACACCATGCTTAATGAGAGCGAGTTCTACTGTCCCGATTGCGACAACGGTCTCGATGTGCGGGCACCTCGTTCCCGTCGCCAGACTCGCCGAGAATTCCTCGGTACCGCCGTCGCGGGTGCCGCGTCCACCGGACTGCTCCTCACCCCCGCCTCCGCCGAACGCCGTGCCGCTCGCCCGGCCGAGGCTCTGATTCGCGAATTGCATGCCTCGCTCTCGGACGACCAGAAAAAGAAGCTGGTGCTGCCACGAGACCACAAGCGTCGAGACGGCAAGCTGTCGCGGCTGGGCACTTACAACTCCGCCATCCTCGGCAAACGGCTCGACACGCATCTCACCAACGCACAGCAGGAACTCGTCCAGAGGACCGTGTTCTCGCTGCTCTCGGGGGATGACGCCTGGGAGCGGATCACTCGATACGGCAGGTGGGACAACAGCGGTTCGTTCGAGCGGACCGGGTGCGCGTTGTTCGGCGAACCGGGCGACGACCAGAAGTACTCGTGGGTCTTCAGCGGGCATCACCTGACGTTGCGCTGCGACGGCAACACCGAGCCGGACACGGCGTTCGGCGGACCGATCTACTATGGCCACAGCGTCAACGGCTACAACAAGCGCAACGTCTACCTGTACCAGACACAACAGGTCCAGGCGGTCTGGGACGCACTGAACCCGGCCCAGCGGAAGATCGCCACCGCAGCCCGCAACCCCGGCGACCGTGAACGGGGTTTCCAGTTCCCCAAACCGGGAACCGCTCGGCCCGGGATCGCCTTCCAGGCCCTGCAGGACGACCAGCAGAAGCTGGTCGCCAGCGTGATGCGGACGCTGCTCTCGCCGTTTCGCCAGGAAGACGCCCGCGAGGTGATGCAGATCGTCGAGGCCAACGGGGGCATGAAGCAGATTCACCTCGCCTTCTACAAGGACCGACGCAGCACCGACGACCAGGTGCGATGGAACTACTGGCGACTGGAAGGACCCGGGTTCATCTGGAACTACCGCGTGCTGCCGCATGTCCACTGCTACGTCAACATCGTCAACAGCTGACACGCCGCCGGATGTCTCCGGATCGATCTGAATTCGGAGCGTGGAAGGGTCGCGGGTTGGCCAAGCCAGCGGTCAGCCGAGGCACCTCCTGTCCGGCCTGCTCCGCTGCGGCAAATGCGGATCCTGCTTTCACGTCAGTTGCGCGGGTGGCCGGTACCTTGGGTGCCCGAGTCGCCACAGCGGCACCTGCACGTGCCGAACCACGATTCGGCGTGATCTGGCCGAGCGGCTGATCCTCAAGGAGATCAGCCGCCGCATCGCCGGATCCGCTTGGCACGGTACGGTTTGCGGCATCTTGCAACACGTGGACGGACTCCCTGGTTCGCACTGCGCTTCGAATAACAAGACTTTTCGTATATTTCGCTTATTGCGAATGTTTCGTTTGAACGACACACTGGGGGGAGACGCACATGGAGGATTGGAAATGGCTACGCTAATCGCGAACGAACCGGTGACACCGACGGTTGACGATGTACGACTGGCGAAGGCATCGAGCCATCGTCTGGCACGGTTCCTTAACCAGAATCTCAAGGTCCGCATTGCAGAGACCGACGAACAGGTCGAACTGCCAGCCGCCGCCGTTCGCCTTCTGGTCGACCTGCTCTCAGCGATGGCCAAAGGCGACACCGTTTCGCTGATCCCGATTCATGCCGAACTGACAACACAGCAGGCTGCCGATTTGCTGAACGTATCCCGTCCGTTCCTGATTCGACAGCTTGAGGAGGGAGCGATTGCGTTCCGCAAGGTGGGAACACATCGTCGAATCCTGTTCCGCGACCTCATGTCCTACAAGCACGAGATTGACGGCAAACGAATCGAGGCGCTGGACGAGATGGCAGCGCAGGCCCAGGAACTCGACATGGGCTACTGACACCTGCTCGGTCACGGATGATGGCAACATTCACGGCACTCTTCGACGCCTGCGTGCTCGACCCAGCGCCGTTGCGCGATTTCCTGATGCGTTTGGCGCTGACCGATCTGCTCCGTCCGCGGTGGACGGAGCAGATTCACGACGAGTGGATCCGAAACCTGCTCCAGAATCGGTCGGATCTGACCGCGGAACAGTTGCAGCGGACGCGCACCCTGATGAACAGTCACGTTCGCGACTGCGTTGTGACGGGATACGAGCCGTTGATCGACGGTTTGACGCTGCCAGATCCAGACGACCGGCATGTCCTTGCCGCTGCCATTCGCACGCGAGCTTCTGTCATCGTGACGTGCAACCTCAAGGACTTTCCCCAAGAGGTTCTGGGACCATTGGGCCTCGAAGCCCAGCATCCTGACGAGTTCATCACCCATCTGATTGACCTGAATCCCGGTGCGGTGTGTGCGGCGGCGAAGCAACAGCGAGCCAGTCTGGGCAAACCGCCGTGTACCGCGGACGAATTCCTGGAGACGCTGGCTCGGCAACATCTGCCGAAGACCGTCAGTCACTTGCGAGGCCTTGCCAACTTGATCTGACCGAACGACACAGCCGGCTGCCGTAGTGGCCAAGCGGCCAGAGCGCTTCTGCAGCAGACTCTGGGTCATGAAAACCCGCAGCGTGCGGAGCCTCGGTTTTCCACAGAGCCTGACCTGCCGTTGTCGTCGCCGGACGTCTACCAGCGTTTCATCTCGCACCAGGTTGCACAATCGCTCTCTTCACATGTCCCTGCCTCAACGCCCGTTGCCACGGCCACTGCTGGTCAGAAGTAAACAGGCCGATCGGCTTGGCGTTCTCAACCCGCCGCAGGCGGGCCATTCCTGGGACTGGCTCCGCAGCCCCGCCCGTGGCGGTTTGGGGGATCGGATGTCAGGCACAGCCTGACCTACGGGCATTTTGTAGGTCAGGCTGTGCCTGACTGTCCAAGCGGAGGTGCCTGTCCCGATCTCAAACGGCCCCCTGGCCCGCCTGCAGCGGGTTGAATAACTCAGGTTCTTCCGGAAACAGCAACTCAAGTGTCATCCCGAGCTCCTCCTGTCATCCTGAGCGCAGCGAAGGATCTCAACCTCCCGTCCAGCCCACCGCTTGAGATCCCTCGCTGCGCTCAGGATGATCCGCCTGCGGCGGACCACGGAACGAACAGGCTGCACGGCCAAGCTGCACGGGTTGTTCAATCCGCCGCAGGCGGGCTAGGCCACCCGCTCGATCCAGTCGGCAAAGAATTCAAACGTCTCGTCGATTTGACTGGCGTGGTCTTCCACCCTGTCGTGGCCCTCAGCTGCGCGGACCGTATCAAGACCGGCACCGGCATTGATGAAGTCGGTGTCCTGTTCGTAAATCGTGTCATCCCGACCATCATCACCGATGGCAACGTCGTCTCCAGCGCCACCCCATATCGAGTCATCCCCCTGGCCACCAATCAGCGTGTCGTCGCCGTTTGCTCCAATAAGAACATCGCGACCTCTCCAGCCACTGATCGCGTCGGCATGCGTACCTCCATGCAGCCAATCATCCCCGCCACCGCCATTCAGCGTGTCACTGTCGCGATGCCCTCTTAGCCCTTACCCACCGCGTAGCGGTTTAGTTCAACGGTTGAGTTGACAGAACTTCGGCGTACTCCGACCAATTCATGGGCCATCAGAATCGTCTGACGTTGCAATCTCGGGCATGTCTGACGTCACGCGTATTCTGAAATCGATCCAAGATGGCCATCCCAAAGCCGCCGAGGACTTGCTGCCGCCGGTGTAATAGGCGCCAAGCTGCGTTGCCGAAGTGCAAGGTTTCGCGGTGACGCGGGCAACATTTGGACCGCAGGATGCCGTGGGCCGGACGTTGTGGTCGTCTGTGGGTGCATCTGGGGGATGTTCACCGTCCCTCAGGCTTGTCTCTCGCCTGTGTTGACGCGGGTAACCGGTTGACCACAATTTGGGCATTTCAGCTTCGTGCAATCAGAATTGAAACCAACCAGCCAAGCGGGTCCGCCCATCGATGACGACGTGAAGTCGAACAAAGCAAGGCCGATCGAGGATTATCTCTTTTTCCGCAGGAATTCAACGGCTTTGAGAGGAAGTTGACGATAGTCGTCGTCCCCCTCGGTAATTTCAATGAACTGATCGACGGGCAGGTCGTGAAATCGCTGGGTACGGCCAGTCTTCGGCCAGAAAACCTCGAGAGTCTCTATCGTTGTCGCCTTTCCGAGGCCGATTTCTCGGCGGAGCGGCTTGGCGCCGAAACTGCCACCGCTGTTGACCCATTGGTAGACGCTACGGTTTGTTCCCGAGTCATTGAAACGGACATGAATCCGTGTACCAATCGCGGAGCGGTTGGACACTTTTCCGACCAGTTTGACGGTGATCCAATGGTTATTAAAGCCGGGGCTTTCAAATAAGGCGTTTGTAAAAGCATCTCCCGGGTATGCCCCACCCAATTCCGTAAAGATATCCTGGTCTCCGTCATTATCGAGATCGGCAAACGCCACGGCATGGCCTTTTTGAAGATGGGCGAACCCGCCGGCGGAACTGACATCAGAGAACCCTTTTCCTCCCTGATTGTGAAACATCCGATTGGGCATGAGTGCCTCGTAGCCGGGGTAGCCGGTTCCCAGATAAAAATCAGGAAACCCGTCGTTGTCGAGGTCGCCGAAATTGCACCCCATTGCCACCGTCACGCGGCCAATGTGTTGAGGTCCCGCGACTTCCCGAAAGCCACCCCGACCGTCCCCCTGGTAAAGATGGTCGACTTCTCCCTTGTGCGGCAATCCCAGAAAGTCAGCGGCGAATATGCTGACGCTGGCTGAGAACGCAGAAACGAACAGGTCCAGCATGCCATCGTTGTTGAAATCCCAGAACCAGCACGGAAAACTCCTCGTGGGGTTTTCGACACCCACGTCTTTCGCCACGTCGGTGAACGTGCCGTCCTTGTTGTTGCGAAAGAGCCTGTTCGGCTGGCCCAAATTGGAAACGTAGAGATCGGGGAAACGATCTCCGTTGTAATCGCCCCAGACAACTCCCTTCGCATTTCTTCGATTTGTTACGCCAGCCAGCATCGCGACGTCAAGAAATTTTCCGTTGCCCCGGTTCTCGAACAGTTGGCTTGGAGCCCCCTCATTGCCCACATATAAATCGAGATCACCGTCGTTGTCGTAATCGGCCCAAGCGGCGGTTTGCGTCGGGAAGTGATGCTCGCCAAGCCCCGCAAGAAACGTCACATCGCGAAAGCGACCGTGCCCGTCGTTACGAAGAAGGGAATTCGGCTGCTCGCCGTATGACTTCAACCAAGCACCTCGCAAAACGAGGATGTCGAGGTCGCCATCGTTGTCGTAATCGGCCTGCACCAGGTTCAGACCGCCAAACAGCCCGACGAAGCCTGCCTCTTCGGAACGTTCGGTGAACGTCCCGTCGCCGTTGTTCCGAAAGTAGCGAAGCTGTCCCGACGTATTCCAAGTCGATACGACGATGTCGAGATAGCCGTCGTTATCAAAATCATCGACGATGCAACCGCCGCAGAGGCTGAACGTATCCAAACCCATTCCCGTGGATACGTTAGCGAATCGGGGGAATTTGTTTTTGGACTCGAAGACGGAGGGAGGAATCAAGAACTTCTTCGGCACGCGGCTTGGATATTCTCCGATCGTCATGTAAGCAATATTCAGTAACCACCGCGCGGCGAGATCGTCTGGGGCTCTCGCCAAGAGGATCTCCAAGTATTCAATCGCCTTCCGCGAACCTGACTGTTTAACATGAATGCCGCTTTCCCGAATCGGCAGCAAGCAGCTTTCTCCAGTCTGGCAATGCACGCAGTTCTCGGTTTCTCCCCACCGCAGATACGCGACAGCAAGACGAAACACGATAAACTCCGTGTCCTTTGCCAACCACCCTTTGTCGGCTTTCGTTGCCAACGTGTAGGCACTCAACAAATGCTGAATCGCCTTGTCGGTTTCTCCCAACTGCAACTCCAGATTACCAATCGCAAAATAGAGACTAATGCGATCCGTATCGGGTGCGCTGGCAGGCAGTGACTTCAGTTGATTCCTGGCTCGCCGCAGGTTGGCATTTCCAAGGTATGGATGTCGGTCCGGTGTCTGCTCCTTAATCAGACGAAGGGTTTCGAGCATCCGCTCGTGGCTACCAAGAACGTAGGTCTTTTCGTTCGGTGGTGGGGCAGATTTACCACGACTACAACCGGGACTGACCGCGACAGTGATTCCGATCACAAACAGCACGATCAATCGCGTGATTGTGTTTGCACGCTTGCTTTGCAGGAATCTCGGATGCATGGCGGAACCTGATGACTTCATGTGGTTGAAGGGATCGGCTATTTCGTTTCCGGTCTTCGGTCCGAGTAAGGAGCAAGACGACAATACCCATCTGGGTTGAGCGTTTGGGCCGCAACGAAGTTGAGAAGCCAATCATCGAGGCTTGGCGACGTCGGTTGGTCGAATTCCATGGTATCGATTGACTGCCGGGTTTGGAATCCGAATTGTCTTGCCGTTCGACCACTTGATCTCGATGTGTTTCACCTGCGTTGAACTTCCCAAACCGAAATGCACAACCGGCGCATGCTGCGACGAGAACGAGTCGCCAGCGACAATCGTTGAGACATGAACGTGTTCTGAAGTCGTCACCGAAACTTGCGCACCAAGGGCGGGTCGCGGCAATCCCTCCATACGGATACCAACCGACATTTCCCAGATGGAATTGATTCCGACCGCACCAACGGTCGGTTGAGCCGATGATAACCTCGGTGTGGGTGTGACCTACCCCCAGATCTTGTACCACTCCGAATGAGAGAGTTTCAGGTCATTGACCCTCACCCCAACCTTGATCCAGTTGGAATGTTAGGAATCCGGCATCAGGAGCCCTGGCATGCCAGGGCTCCTGATGCCGCGAATTCCCGTGGCGTCTGCTGCCCGAGGGCACTGTGCGGACGCACGTCGTTGTAGTCCTGTCGCCAGTCGTCCAGCTTCTGCTGGGCATCGGCCAGCGACTCGAACCAATGCTCGTTC
>CAUZRQ010000140.1:0-13116 GCA_963582065.1 Planctomycetota bacterium
TCATCTCCTCCGTCCCCGCCGCCCGCCGCCGGGAAGCGTGGTTCGGGTCTGGCGAGTTGAACGCCGGGGGACGTTGGGGTAGGTCAGTGGATCGGCGCACCACCTGAAAGGACTTCATTTTATGACTACGAACCTTCAATCCTCACGCCGTCAGTTTCTCGGAGGCATGGCTGCCGGTTCCGCCGGTCTGCTGCTCTCATCGGGCAACCGAGTCGCCGGTAATCAGTCACCAAACGAACGTCCCGTCTTCGCCACCATCGGTCTACGAAACCAGGGCTGGGCGATTACCAGAAAATCCACCAAGTTCGCCAGTTTTGCGGCGTTGGCAGACGTGGATGCGAACGTCCTGGCAGCAAACGTCAAAAAGGTCGAGAAGCGCCAAGGCAAGAAACCGGATTCCTGCAAGGACTACCGCAAGGTCCTCGACCGCAAAGACATCGATGCCGTGATGATTGCCACTCCCGATCACTGGCATACCAAGATTGCTGTTGAGGCGATGCTCGCCGGTAAAGACGTCTATTGCGAAAAGCCGCTCACGTTGACGATCGAGGAAGGAAAGCTCATTGAAAAAGTGGTCGAACAGACCGGACGCGTTTTCCAGGTCGGTACGATGCAGCGGACGGAATCGGGGCAACGCTTCCTGAAAGCGATTGCCCTGGTCCGTGCCGGCCGCATCGGAAAGGTCAAAAAAGTAACCTGCGGGATCGGTGGCTTCGGTCCCTCGCCGAAGATTCCCGTCATTCCAGTTCCCGAAGGTCTCGACTGGGACTTCTGGCTCGGCCCGGCCCCCAAAGTTCCCTATCGGGCCTTGCCCGAAATTCGGAAAGGTTACGGTGGAGGCGTGCCGCTCTACAGCAATTGCCATTACGCATTCCGTAACTGGCACGAATACTCGGGTGGCAAACTAACCGACTGGGGCGCGCATCACGTTGATATTGCCTGCTGGGCGATCGGTGCAAGCGATACCGGGCCGAGCAAAGTGACTCCGGTCAATTACGAATTGGCCGTCGAGTACAAGGACGGTCATCCGCTGGTAGACGATCAATACAACATCGCAACGAAGTTCAATGTTCGGGCTGACATGCCCGGCGATATTGAGCTGCTGATTACCAACGAAGGGGACAACGGGATTCTGTTTGAAGGAACAAAGGGACGCTTCTTCGTCAATCGCGGCAAGATCGTCGGAAAGCCGGTCGACGATCTCAAGGACAATCCGCTCCCCGAAGACGCCATCGAAGATGTTTACGGTGGGCCGGTGGCCGAGAACCACACCGCGAATTTCATCGACGGCATGAAATCCCGGAAACAACCGATTTCCGATGTTCGGTCTCACAACCGAATGCTGGAAATCTGCCACCTGTCGAATATTGCCTTGCGACTGAACCGTGAGCTCGAGTGGGATCCGGTCCAACGCGAGATTGTGGGCGATTCGGAAGCGAACTCATTGCTTTCAAGGGAAAACCGCAAAGGGTACGAGATCAACATGTGATCTCGCGGGGATCCGCGTCGCGGTGGCCTCTATATTGGTGTCATCTGGATTCGCCTGACACACGCTGAGGGAACTTGCAGTGCAGAGGCTGCGACCGTACGTCCTGCCTGGACTGTTCGTGTTTCACCTGATCACGCTGTGCGTGATGATCTTCACTGCTGGACACATCGGGGATCCAGCAAACCCCCTGGACACAGGAGTCGCTGCTGCGATTTCCGTGTACTCGCAGTTTTTTCTGACTGCGTTGTGGGCCGGATGGGGATCGAGTCCGTGGGCGCTGCGGATTCCGGGATGGGGTGCCATGGCCGCGCCCAACTGGCTTAGCTTCACTCTCATCCTGAAACGTATTAATCCCGACTTTCCAAGAAATTAATCCCGACTTTCCAAGAAATGGTTCAGAGATATTGGGATTTTCCGTGGCACCGCTCGTTGCCTGGATCGTCCTGGTAACGCTGTTACTCTGTCTGCGAGTCATCCCGTCTCTGGGGTGGCGCATCGCTTTGCAGCCAACGACGCCAGGACGAACACCCGGGCCACGCAATGACTCTCTGACGCGTGGCATGCTGATTGTCGTGGCAACCTGGGGTGGGGTGTTAATGCTGTTGAAAGACAGCTTTCCATGGTCCGCGTTGGAAACAGATCAAAGCGGACTCCTCGACAGCCTGTTGGCCATTGCTGGAATTGCGGCGCTGGTCGGGGCAGGCTCGCTAGTTGTGTTGGTACTGGCCGTGAGCCTGACCTTGACCCGACTGGCGGACTCGATGTTCTATCGTCGTCGATGGACACTGCCGCTGTCAGTTGCCCTGGTTGTGGGCATAGCCATTGCGTTGCTCCTGCACTTCAGCAGGCCGCTAGACGAGCCCATAAGAGTCATGCTCTCCGTCCTGTTCCTCTTGCTGGGTTTGGGCGCACAGCCGCTGACCACATTGCTGGTCATGGGCATGGCCGGATATCGGCTGACACCGCGAAAACAACCGACACCCGTCGCAAGCGATGCATCCGCTCAAACTGATCAACCCGCTGCTGCTGCACCTTCTGGGAGCTGGATCCTGAACCTTCACCAAGCACATTTCGCAGCCCCGGTTGCGCTGCTGGTGTTATTCGGTGGATTGATGACAACGGGGATCTGGAACAACCATCAGATCACGATGGTGTCTCGTAATATCACCAGAAATGACGCGGGCGAAATCACCAGCCTGACTCTGTCGAAATGGGCAACGGACAATTCACTGCGAGTAACGTCAGAACTCGACAATCTGGTATTTCTCGCACTGTCCGACAGCCAGGTCACCGACGCAGGCCTGGTGCACCTGAACCGACTGACCAATCTGCATTTCCTCGACCTCGATGGCACCCAGATCACCGACGCTGGACTTGTGAATTTGAAGGGGATGACCAAGCTGACGGACCTTAACCTCGGCGAAACCAAAATCACCGATGCCGGATTGGTGCATCTCAAGGGCCTGGCCAACCTGCTGCGCCTCTACCTCGACGCCACCGAAATCACCGACGCGGGTCTGGCACACCTCATGGGACTTACCAACCTGCGCTATCTGAACATCCAGGCCACCAGGGTCACCGACGAGGGGGTGGCCGAACAAAAGCAGGCGTTGCCCAACTGCAGAGTCGTTGACCTTTTCCCATGAAATGGTGCCAGCGGATGTGAGAGAATCCCGCCGGGGCACAAGGCCCCGGAAAGGAGTCTCTGGAGATGGAGCAGAAGCGTCACAGCGTTGAGCAGGCGATCGAGTTCCGTCTCCCGCGTGCTGCGGGGGCTTACTCACGATCAACATCTGTCGCCGGGACGTGCTGCCGCGACTTGTGGGACATGATCATCCACGACCACAGTCGGTCCAGGCCCTCGCGCCACTCTTCGGCAGGAGCTCGGTTCCCGTAGGCGATTCGGGAATAGTCGCTGGCCAGGCGACGGATCGGTTCGGCTTCCTGCTGGTGCGCCCGGGACAGGCCATCGGCAAATTCCCGGGGGGTCTGGTCCGGCAGACGCCCCTGCCCCACCGCCCGAGCCCACGCCTCCAGTGCCTCGAACGTCAGGCATACCAGTTCGGTCGGCGACGCCCGTAACGCCGTGCCATCGGAAAACGGGTTCGAGTAAGCGGCAAAGTCCGGAACCTCTTCCCGGGTTTCCTCGGAACCATCCTCAGCATCCGTCGACTCACCTCTCCGGAAGATCCCCGTCAACGCCGCCCACAGCTCCAGCAGCGCCAGCCACATTGCCCGGCCGTGCTTGACGAGCATGTACAGCACGAACAGGCCGAAGAGAAGATAACTGACCACCTGGATCACCAGCACTAACGCGGCCCCACCAAAAGAGAGAAAATCCAATGGACTGGATGCCGGGATTGGCGGTGGTGGCGGAGCGGCGGCTCCACCACCACCACCACCCGATCCACCACCGGACGAACCACCGCCTCGTGAGCCGCCCTGCTGTGAGCCGCCTTCTCGAGAGCCACCTTCCTGTGAACCGCCCTGCTGTGAGCCGCCCTTCCGTGAACCGTCCTGCCGTGAGCCGCCTTCCTGTGAACCGTCGTTCCTGGCACGCCGATCACGACGTTTTCCGGTCCTGCCAGAATTGTCGGACGGGCCGTGCATATCCAAGCCGGGGTCTGCCACTGCAGCAACCAGATCATCCGGCGAATCGTCCACCAGTGACCGTTTGACAATCGCATCAACGGAATAGCTGGCTCCCGGTCGTGGAACCAGCAGGGCGCCCAGCAGGATCCCCAGCAACACAACCGTTCCGGTGACCAGCCACGACCGGGTCACGTTGCCGGGCATCTGCAGGTTGCGCTGACGGAGATATCGACGCAGGCCCAGGAAACTCGTTGTCAGCAGCAGCCCCATCGCCGAAGCGACAAACGCAAACAGCAAGACAAAGCCCAGTGCCTGCTCTTCTCGTTCGAGCCAACGCTGGCCAACCCCCATGACGGGCAGTCCCACCAGCGCGACGTAGACGATCCACATGCCTGGCGAATGGGGCTTGTCGGCACGAGCGGCCCGGTTGAACAGGACCCGCTTCCAGACCGGTATCCGCACATCGCCGGCTGTCGTTTCATGCTGTTCTTCGGGACTGGCCAGTTCTCCCTCACCACCTCCATCGATGTTGTGCAGTCCGGCGGCTTGCAGCAGCCCTTCACCGGAAGCATCCTGGCTGTCATCGATCAAAGTACAATCCCAGGTCAGCTTGCTGGAACACCACCAGATCAGAATCATCAGTCCCCAGACGACGATCACCGAATTGACCCCCGACTTTGTCTCGGGCGCAAAGAGCATCGTCACCAGCGCTGTAGCGATTCCCAGGGCTGTCCCGAAGACGCCCGCGACCTGTGATCCCTGCTCGATCGAGATGCGGGCAATCAACACCGACGCAATCACGAACCAGACGAGGACCCAGCGAAATCCTCCTTCAAACTTGCCCGTGTAGATCACCTGCAACAGGAACAGTGTCAGGCTGAGCACCATGCCGATGATCAGCGCAGGCGAAATGGCGGTGCCGACATAATCGGCCAGCGTGCGTCGTTTTCGTTTACGTCGACGACTCATACCCGGCTCACCATTCGCTGACGACAGAGTTCTCCGAGCATCTCGTCGCTTTCCACTCGGCGGACAGCGAGGTTCTGGGCCAGCAACCTCGCTGCGGCCTCACGGAATCGGGTATCGTCGTAGCAGACCAGCACGATCAGGACCGAATACCCTCGCCGCCGCAGGTGTCCCAGCGCGATCGCCGTTTCCTCCGAAACCGAACACAGCACCGCGATGACCGTGGCATCTCGAGGAATCCGCCCGGTCGCCTCGGCCAACAGTTCGGGGACACTGAGACCATCGGTCGGTTCCAGCCGTGCCAGTGCCTCCAGGATCCTCACCAACTGGTCGTCTCCGTGTTGTGTCGGCACCATGACCGGTTCGAGCCGATCAGAACGATCCTGCATGCCGAACTGGGTCCGTGCTCCGCTCCGCGTCCGAAACTCGATGCGGAACCCCTCGGCTCGGACCCGGTCCGCCGCGTCGCGTCCGTTGCTGACCACGCCACATTTTTCACCCAACTGCAACAACGTGTTGGCCAATGACGCCGCGGTGGTGATCATCAGTTCTGACGCGTGAGGTTCCTCCGAATCAGGAAAGCCGTCCTGATGAAAATCGAGAATCAGGGTGGCCCCAGCCACGGTGGAGGCATCGAAGGTCTTGCTCTGCAACTGGCCGGTCCTGGCCGAGGCCCGCCAGTGAATCCGCGAGATCGGGTCCCCGCTCTGGTAACGTCGCACCCCGGAGATTCGGGTCGGATCCTCGAAGAGACGGTGAGTCAGCTGCACCTCGCCGACCGGCCGCCGGGAGGCCACGTCGTAGTCATCGAGACTGATCATGCGGGGATAGACGAGGATGAAGTGCGGATCGGCTCCCAGGCGAAAACGCCGGTGCAGCCCGAACAGGTCACCACTCTCCATCAACAAGGGACCCAGCTGGTAGTACCCGCGCATCAGGAAAGAAGGCTGGTAGGTCACGACCTGCTCGCTGCGTCCCCTGAGCCACAAGATCCGCAGGCGTTGACCTTCGATTTTCATCCGTGGAGGTCGCTGTTGTAAGGCCTCGAGTGGAACCGAGTCTTCCAGCAACAACCAGGGCACGGGGAAGAAGCCGCGGTTCCGAATTGTCAGCACGACGGCCACTTTCTCACCGACCTGCACCCGTGCGCGATTGCAGACCCGCTCTGCACTGACCTGGCCTAACCAGCCAAAAGCCAGTCCGCGGCTGACCAGGATCACGCCCAGCAGACAACACATCGCGTAGACCAGCAGTTCCAGCTGCAGCAGGTAACCCGCCAGCAGCAGGAAGACAGCAACCAGGATCCACCTCACGCCGTCCCTCCCTCGGACAACACCGGCACGGGCACCCGGTCCTGGACTTCTTCCAGGACCTCCTCGTACGTCACCTTCCTCAGCCGACTCTCGGCCTTCAGGATCAGGCGATGGCCCAGGACGGGTCGCAACATCCGCTTGACCTCATCGGGCGTGACAAATTCCTGTCCACGAATTCCAGCCAGGGCCTGGGCGGTCCGGTACAGGGCGATCGACGCACGAGGGCTTCCCCCCAGGGCCACGTCCTCGTGTTCGCGGGTCGCCTGGACCAGCTGGACAATGTAGTCCCGCACCTTTTCATCGACCTCGATCGCGCGGATCGCCTGCTGACAACTCAGGACCTCTTCGACTGAAACCACTGGCTCCAGCGAGTCCAGCGGGTGACCACTGCGTAACCTGTCCAGCAACTGAGCTTCCTGCTCGGCACTGGGGTAACCCAGGCTCAACCGGATCAGGAAGCGGTCCAGTTGTGCCTCGGGCAACGGGAATGTCCCTTCGTGGTCCACCGGGTTCTGCGTGGCGATCACCAGGAACGGCGGATCGAGTTCGTAGGTGATTCCATCGACGGTCACGCGTCGCTCGGCCATGGCTTCCAGCAAGGCGGACTGCGTCCGTGGCGTGGCCCGGTTGATCTCGTCGGCCAGCAGGATATTCGAGAACAGCGGACCCGGCCGGAACTCGAACTCGGTCGTCTTTGGATTGAAGACCGAGGCTCCGGTGATGTCGGTCGGCAACAGGTCAGGCGTACACTGAACCCGCTTGAAGCTGCAACCGACACTCTGCGAAAGAGACCGGGCCAGCACCGTCTTGGCCACACCCGGCACGTCCTCCAGCAGGATGTGACCCTCGCAGAAAAACGATACCAGCGACAGGATGATCTCCTGTCGCTTACCGATGATGACCTTCTCGATATTGCTCGTCAGCTTCTTGGCGACTGGGGTAATGGTCGACATGGCGGGTTGCTCTCGAAAACGCTCGACACAATGGGAAACCACGTGGGGAACCGGTTGCCAAAGTGGAAAAATTGTGAGCGAAGATCAAGCGAAATGACAACAGCGAGGTAATGGAGCTCGACCTCCGCCGCACCAGGATCACCGACGCCGGTGCCGCCGAACTCCGATAAGGCACTTGCCCAAGTCCGGAGTCAGCAATTGATCTCCGTCCGGGCGAAACGCACCTGTCTCGTTCAACGCTCAACGCTCAACGCACGAGCCTGTACCGTTGTTCAGCGCCGTGATACTGGAGACGGGTCTTGTTCTTTTCGTAGAACTCGATCCACTCGCCGATCGTTGGCCGTGATTCCGAATAGTCGTGTTCCTTTTCCAGGCTGAACAGGGCCGGAAAGGTGAACCGCCGGAGCACGAAGATCGGGTTCCCGTAATGGCCCGGCGCATTGACGCTGAACTGTGGATTCGGCGGCTTCCGCGTCGACTCTCGTTTCATCCAGTCGAACAGATCATCCAGAGCCTGACGCTCGCCGAGCCAGCACGCCCGGATGATGTTGGCCGAGAATCGGATGTTGAAGTCATCGCTGGCCGAGAACTTCACGAGATGGTCTCGAGCCACCTGAGAACGCCGGGCCAGTACGCCCAGCCCTCCCAGCGCACCCAGGCGTTGTTTGACCGAAAGGGCCTGGTCGCCGGCCAACAAAACGAGCCAGGGCAACGATTCGACGCCGTTCCCGAACAGGTGGCGAAACCTGCTCTGAAAGTAACCGTAGGTGGTCTGGTCCCATTCGTGGCGACCCAGGCGGTAGTGAATCGACATGAGCTGTTTGATGGCGATCCGAGCCTGCGGCAACCCAGCCGGGGGTGCGTGATTTCGTCTCCGCGGCAGGACAAAACGAGGCTCGACGTAACGGCTTCGACGGCCAATGGTCCGGCCCAGGCGTTCGAGCGGTTCCTGCCCCACGTACCGCCACGCTCCTGAGCCAAGCGAACGCCACTTGGGATTCTCGTCGACCCAGAGCTTCTTCATGAGGGGCGTCAGTCCTCGCTGCCAGTACGGATGGACCGGGTGCTGGTCGGGCCGCATGCCAACGACCTTCTTCTTGTCGCCGGACTTGTCGATCACCAGCGAGTCGAACACCAGGCCGTCGGGATAGTAGGACTTGAGCGTCAACTTCGGACCGTTGATCAACACGTGGACCAGGTGGGGACATTTCTCGTTCCATTCGGTGATGCCCGGCCGCAACCCGTGGGGATTCTTGGGCGTCACCATGGCCTGGAAGTACGAGTTGCCGATATTCGAACCGGAACATCCTACAAGCAGGTCCACGGCCTGATGTGGACCGTATGGGGCCGAGCGACTGTAGACGTGAATGTGGCCACGGAAGGTCATGTCACAATTGGGCAGCGGCGGGTCCCAGCTCAAGTCCCCACCGGGCACCGCATTGCCGGAGAGGCCGAAGTAATGGCTGTAGAAGAAACGCCATGTCACATCGTCGTCGGCAAACCGTTTTTCGGCCAACGACCGGCCCGCCCCCTTTCCAGCCCCCGCCTCGCATACGAACACGGCATTCCCGTAGCGAAAGCTGAACGGGCCGACGTGACGCGCCTCGTTGTCACGCGGGCTGTGAAACACTCGCCAGAACGGCATGTCAAACCGCTCGGTCAACCGGCTGTCCAGCTTGCCGGGCTTGAAATAGCGAGGGTACAGCGGATCCAGACCGTGCTCCCAGTCGGTCACCCAGTCATGGTTCCCCTGCGTCGGATAGAATGGTGTGTTTCTGAGCATGTCGCGGTAGACCCCGAACGTCAGCAGATCGTACTCGGCTTCATCGAGAGCCCATCGCTGCGAGAGATCACCGGTATGAATGATGAAGTCCGGTTTCGGTCTCAGTGCCAACAGCAGGTCGGCCACCGGACACTGGTCCCCCGTTTCCGGCTGCCCGCTGTCTCCCAAGACCACAAATGAAAACGGCCTGTTCTTCTGGACCGCGTGCGTCCGGAAGTGATACGACTCGTCATTCGGCGTCAGCCAGGTGCCCCGGGACCGAATGCGGTAGTAGTACCGCGTGTCGGGCTCGAGATTGGCGATCTCGGCAAAGTGCATCCGCCGGGACTCCGGCGACTCGACCACCTGCCCGAGTTTCCGCGCCAGGCCGAATTCCACCGAACAGGGCTGCTCATCGTCGATCATCCAGGCGATGCCCATCGAACGACTGGTCCCCTTCTGCAGATACGGATGACGCAAGAGAGCCGGCGACGAGCTCGGGCCCTCCTGCCCGGAACCGACAGCTCGCCAATGTGAAGAGGAGGCAAAGCCGACCAGCAGCACTATGCCAGCCGACAGTCCCGCGACAACAAGTTGCCGAACAGGCCGATTCACGACACGTTGCATCTGGTTCTCACCGTAAAGAATCCTGACCCGAGGTACTGGCAACCTGCATCTCTGTCGATGTCTCCCATGTCTCGGGCCAGCCGTTGGCCTTGTAGCCATGAGGCACATCGGTCTCCAGCGACGAATACGGCCCGTTTCCCACCCGCGCCAGGACACCCCCAGGCCCCATGGCGGGATCAATGGCGACGGTCAATTCGAACGGTCGACCGATGTCCACTTCGGGACCATGCCAGGAGTTCGGGTAGACATCTGCAGGGTCGTACAGCGCCACATTCAGACGTGGCTGATATCCATCAAGAGACACGTGGATCCGCGGAAACGCGTCATTGGCGGAATGACCCCTCAGCAGGACTCGGGACGGACTGGCCGCCAGCGGCTCGCTCTTGAACGACCATTCGATCACTCCATCACGGGGCAGCGGCCACTGGAACTGTTCGCGAACCGTGCCCACGGTGTCCAGGACCTGGCCGCGCAGTCCCAGCTCATCGACGGCAAGCTGAACGCAGTGATGGTACTCGGCCGGTGCCGGCATGCATCCACCAGGCCCCGAGCTGGTCCCGGCCCCACCTGTGGTGATCTGGGGTACCCCGTCATGAACCTGGATGTCGAACGCAATCACGTGGCTGCACAGGTAGGCGGTCACGTCGTGCCTGACCAGCACTTCCCAGAACGGCTCACCGAACTCGCGCAGCATGCCCCATTTCGGAGCGTTGTGGCCGTTGACCGGATGAACCGGCGAATGTCCCAGGACGAGCTTGAACTTTGCATCGGAGTGTTCGGTGAGCACTCGGTCGACCCAACCGTGGTCGACTCGTCCGCCCATCATGGTGAAGGGGCTGCCCATGTTCATCGCGTAGACACTGATCCCGATGATCAGCAGGTCGTCTTGCCGTTCAAACCATGTCAGCCCTTCCTGGCCCTGCGGACCGTTCTGAGGCATCTCGTGAAACACCTCTCTCCAGACGATCTCGCTGGCCGGCGTCATCGTGTCGTGGTTGCCGGGGATCCGGAAGACGGGAACATCCAGATCGGCCAGCGGCTTCATCTCACGCGCGAGCTTCTCAGCCCACTCCTGACGCAGGGCCTCGCCGTCGTGATTGGGCCCATGCTCCGGTGTCAGGCCCCAGATCAGGTCGCCGAGGAAGCAGGCGAACTGGGGACGAGGATCGAGCCGATGCATGACCCGGTGCACTGCCGCGAGGTGTTCTTCGTGCCGACGTCCAGGCTCGGGTGGACCGATACAGCAGTCTCCATACGCCACAAAGTGGCAACCCTGTTTACTGCGGGGCAACAGCGGCTGTAACGTCGTGGACTGGCTCACCAAAGAATCCCTCACATCATCCCGGCCATGAACACGTGGCAAGGCCCCTGGCATTCTGCCAATTTGGGCTGGTGACGGACAAGGACACGTCAGATTCTCATGGCGGCACCGGAGTTGGAACGCCGGGGCTGCGGTCGGGAGACTTGAGCCCCATGTCCGAGACTGGTGGAGAAGTGGTGAAGGTCCTGCTGGGGCTGCTGTTGGTTGTCGGGATGTCCGGTTGTGGTACAGGAACCCAACCAGCAAGGCCACGCGCGGAGTCCGGCAGCAGCCAGGGGCAACTGCAGAAAGAGGTGACAGCAGACACGAAGGTTGCCTCACCCGCTGCGAAGATGCCCGCCGACAAGACCGAGAAGGACACCGGGCCCACCCAGGGGGCGGACGATGTCGTCGACGGATGGGTCAGCACGACCAACAAGGCCTCGTTCTCTCAACCGACGCTCAAGGCCAACGGCTACGCCTGGTCGTCCTACGAGCACGTGCTCATGCGTTTCAAGCTGGACCGTATCGCGCCTTCTCAGCATGGCCGACTGCAGAAGGCCGTCCTGAGACTACAGGTGGTCAGTGCCAAGAACCCGAAAAAGACAAACACGAAAGTGGCCCCAACGGTGGGCACGAGTGAAACGGCGTCGGTCGGCTGATACGCTTTGCGGTTGGCAACGATGATTCACCTCCGTGAGGAACGGAAATGCGAACCGGCATCGTGACAGCGATTCTCGTGGGCGGACTGCAGTGTGCAGCCTGTGCCCAGGACGCCTTCCCCAAGTTCAAGCCGAAGGTCATCGACGCGAACATCGGCAAGGTCTGCTACGCGGTGACGCACGCCGACGTCGATGGTGACGGGAAACGCGACATTGTCGCGGTCAGCGAGAACCGGGTGATGTGGTACCAGGCTCCCGACTGGAAACCGCACGTGATGATCAAGGACCAGACGCCGCGCGACAACGTCTGCATCGCCCCGATGGACATCGACGGCGACGGCAAGATCGACTTCGCCCTGGGTGCCGGCTGGACCGGCCAGGGCACACTGCACTGGATCCGTCGCGGCAAGTCGCTCGATGCGCCCTGGCAGGTGCACCAGATCGGAGTCGAACGATGGACTCATCGCATGCGGTTTGCCGACGTGCTGGGTAAGGGCCGAGCCCAACTGGTCGTCTCGCCCCTGAACGCCACCGTCGGCGGTGGCATCCGGCTGCTGGCCTTCGAAATCCCCAAGGAACCGGCCAAGTCACGCTGGAAGCCGACGGTGATCAACCACGAACTCAACCGGGTCCACAACCACTGGCACACCCATTTCGACAAGGACGGCAGGATCGACACGCTGGTCGCCAGTCGTGAGGGTGTGCACGTGGTGCAGAGCCTCAAGAGTGGCTTCGTCAGGAAGAAGTTGGGCACCGGAGCCAAGGGAGCCAACCCAAACCAGAGCGGTGCCGGTGAAATCAAGCTAGGTCGGCTGGCCGGAGGCATGCTCTATATCGCCACGGTCGAACCGATGCACGGCACGGCGCTGGTCGTTTACACACCTCCCCGCCCGGCCGCGGGCAAGAACGCACTCTGGCAACGTCACGTCATCGACAAAGGGTTCCGCCGTGGGCACGCCCTGTGGACCGCCGACGTCGACGGGGACGGCAACGACGAGATCGTCTTCGGACACAGCGACACCCCCAAGGTCCCCGGGGTCAACGTGTACGATGCGAAGGACAAGTCGGGCACGAAGTGGACCAAGCACGTCGTCGATGCCGGTGGAGTCGCCACAGAGGACCTGGTGGTTGCCGACTTCAACGGAGACGGTCGGCCCGACATCGTCGCCGGCGGCCGGGCAACTCACAACGTCAAGCTCTACGTCAACAGCCGTTAGTGAACGAGCGGCTGCCTGGCCCGAACCAGCTTGACCAGCCGACCCGGGTTCGGACCTGGCGGTTTGTGCGCCGGGGGGGGCCGCAATCAGACCACCGGCCCGGGCAGGTTTCCGTCGACTGACATGATCCCCGCACCGTCGTTGTTGGCTGACTCACAACGACGATAGAGCATGCGTGCTTCCTCGACCTCGGCAATTTGAAATTCGAGAATGCCGTCGAGCACGGCTTCGACAC
>CAUZRQ010000141.1:0-13024 GCA_963582065.1 Planctomycetota bacterium
CCTTGTCGTCACCACGGGCGTTCACATCGGCGCCCCGGTCGAGCAGCACGCGGACGGCATCGACGTGGCCTAGCAATGCCGCGACGATCAGAGGAGTGCTCCCTTTAGCCGGATGGCGAGCATTGATGTCGGCTCCCGCGTCCAGTTGCCGCTCGATTGCCTCGACATCCCCGACAGACGCGGCATCCCAGAGATCCGTCGCGGCGCCCCGGGTCTCCGTCTCGTCGGATCCCTCGGCGACTGCCGGCGACGATTCGCCCGGCTGATCCTCGCCCTGGGCCAACCCCGGGATCGGGCTGCCGACCAGCAACACCGAGGCGAGCACCGCCGAGCGGAACATTCCCAGGCCACGGCAGTCGGGAACGAAGGTGAGCAGGAACTCGGACAAACCGGGCCTTACGCAAACAGCGATTCGATCACCGATCCGTTCCGCACCAGCGTGACCGGTCGTCCCACGTTGGTCTGGAACTCGGTCTTCGGATCGATGCCGGTGTTCTGGAAAAACGACGCCGCCAGGTCATCGGGCGAGTAGCCGTCGCCACTGGGAGCACTGGCCGTCGCATCGGAAGCACCGGCCACGCTGCCACCCCGGATGTCTCCACCGGCCAACAGCGAACACATCGCCCGGGCCCAGTGATCCCGGCCGCCGCCGCCGTTGACCCGCGGGGTGCGACCGAACTCGCCGGTGACGAACAGCGATGTCGAACCGAGCCGGCCCCGGTCCTCGAGCCGTTCGAGCAGGGCCGAGAGGCCGCGGTCAAACGGAGGCAACAGGGTGCGGAGCTTCGAGAAGTTGTTCGAGTGCGTGTCGAAGTCGAACTCGGCCGGCCGCAACCGGACGGTCACGAAGTGCACGCCCGCCTCGATCAAGCGGCATGCCAGCAGAAGCGTCTGCCCGAATTCGTGCTTGCCGAACCGGTCGCTCTCGGAGGTCTTCTCCTTCGAGAGATCAAAGGCGGTGCGGGTGCGGGGGGAACTGATGATCTGGTAGGCCTGCTCGGAGAACCGGTCGAGCGAACGCACCTCGTCGTCGAGCTTCTCGAAGCCGCGGAAGGCGGTGTCGAGGTCATCGAGCAGTTGCTTCTGACGGCTGTAGCGGGCCACCGTCAGGCCGTCGTCCAGCGTCACGCCGCGGACACGGTAGGGGAAGCCGTGCCGGGGCTTCTCGGCCGTCAGCGCACTGTACTGCGTACCCAGGTAACCCGGCCCCACGAACGACTCGTCGATCGCCACGTAGGTCGGCAGGTCACGGGCCGAGGGATGCTGGCGGGCGACCACGCTGCCGTACTCGGGATACTGCAGCACCGGCGTCGGCAGGTTGCCGGTCAGCACGTACTTCTTGCCGATCCCGTGGTCGGCCAGGTTGTGAGTCACACCGCGAACGATCGCGTAGCGGCCAAAGTCCCTGGCCAGCATCGGCAGCTGCTCGCAGATCTGCACCCCCGCCACCGACGTGTTGATCGGGCGGAACTCGCCCCGGAACTCGACCGCGGCCTCGGGCTTGAGATCGAAGGTGTCCTGGTGAGACGGCCCGCCTTCGAGAAAGACGAAGATCGCCGACCGCAGGCCGCCGCCGGGCTTGTCCGCGGCCCGCAGCCTCAGGCCGTCGGCCAGGGTCAGCCCGGCGCCCAGGGCACCGACCTGCAGCAGGGTCCGGCGTGAGATTCGTGAATCGAGCTGCCAACTCATGCTCTTCATCGTGCCGGGTATCCGAAACCTCCCGTCGTCTCAACGACGGCCGGATCAGTGATTCAGCACGAACTCCTTGGTATTGATCAGTGCCCACAACAGGTCGCGCAATCCATCCGGAATCGACCTGGATGTCGCCAGGTACCGCTCGGCCCGCGACACCTCGGTCGCAGTCGGTGGCCGACCCACCGTCCTGAGCCAGGCCAGCCGGATCCAGTTGGCCCGATCGGCCGCCGTCGCCGGGGCCCCCGGCCCGGTCGAAACCTCGGCCACCTCGTCGATCCAGCCACTCTCGTCCAACCGCATCCGGATCAACGGATCGTTGTGCAGGAACACCGCCTGCAACAGCGACGGCTGGTTGACCCGTTCGCAGTCGCAGTTGAGCGACCGGGATGGCTTGCCGAAGACGTTCATCGCGTAGGTCCCGGCCATCCGCATCGACAGGAACCCGGTCGCGCGGCGTTGCAGGTTGTTGCGGACCTCCTGCAGCTTGTCCGTCGAGGCGGTGGCCTGCTTGACCGCGTCGTAGATCACCTCGGCCGGCAGTCGCCGGGGAATCGCACGGCTGAAGTTCCGGCGGTCCCGGCGATTCGTCGCGTTGGGTTTCCAGCTCCGCTGGTACGCCTGGCTGCCGGCGATCTGCCGGTGAAGCCATTTCATGTCGAACCTGTTGTCGATGAAGCCGGCCGTCAACCACTTCAACAACGCCGGATGGCTGGGCGGATTGGCCGGCGTGAAGGCATCGGGAGGATCGACGATGCCCTTGTGAAAATAACTGGCCCAGACCCGGTTGACGAAAGCCCGCGCGAACCACGGGTTCCCGGGATCCCGCATCCACTCCATGATCGGACGCCGCGGATCGCCGCCCGCCTCGAGCCGCACCTTGCCACTGCCCAGCAACTGCAACTCGCGGGTCTCCGCGGTCCGGGCCACCAGGTACGGCCAGCGGATGACGTTTCCGGCCCGTGCCGCGGCGAACTGCGGGAACCCCACCCGGCCGCCACGCGATCCCACGCCCTCGAAGAACCGGGTGAACTCGGTGAAGTCCTGCTGCGTCCAGCGATCAAACGGGTGCTTGTGACACTCGGCACACTGCAACTGGATCCCCAGGAAGCTGTGAGCGAATGCCAACGCCTTGGCCCTGGGCTCCTTGATGCTGTTGCGGGTCCAGTAGTGAGGCATCGTCGGGCGTTGAGAGAAGTCGACCGGAGACTGGCGTCGGACGTAGGAGGACATCTCGGCCGAATACTCACCGGCGGTCTGCTCGCCCTGGCGTCCCTCCGACAGCACGATGCCCTCGACCAGCCTGTCGTACCCCACGTTGTCGGCGACACGGCGATGCACCCAGCGGTACCACTGGATCGCCATCGCCTGGCCGACTTCCAGGACGTCGGTCTGCGCCGTCGGGCTGCAGCCGGTGAAATCACACAGCTTGTTGGTCCACCACGCGGCGTAGGCGGGACGATCGAGCAGTTCGTTGATCTTCCGCGACCGCTTGTCCGGACGCTTCGAGGCAAGAAACGCCTCGATCTCGTCCGGAGCCGGCAGCGAACCGGTGATGTCGATGTTCGCCCGGCGAAGGAACTCGGTATCGCTGCACACCAGCGACGGTTCCAGTCCAAGCTTGGCGAGCTTCGCGGCGACGAACCCATCGATCGGGTTGGCGAATGTCCCGCCAGGCGGCTCGAGCGATCGACCGCCACGGGGCCGCATGATCGGGACCGCCGTCACCCCGTTGTCGTAGAACACCACGATGTGCGTGTCGCCGATGCCGGCGACTACCGAGCGACCCTTCGAATCGACGGTGACCACCGAGTCGTCGTTACTGCGGAACCGGCAGAGGCCGGTCACGTCTTCACTTGTTCCATCTTTCCAGGTGGCCACGACCTCCAGGGACACCTCGGACTGATTGTCACCGAAGACGATCTCACGGGGTGAAGCATCCAGGCGAACCAGGGCCTTGGACCTCCCGGTGCCCCTGGCACCCGCCTCGATCCATCGCAGCAGCAGGCGGTGTTCCCAGCTTCCCGCCTCGAGCAGCTTGCCTCCTTCGTGGTCGGTCTTCAGTGTCGGCTTGCGGAGTACCAGGCTGGCGGCCGCCGTCGACCTGTTCACCCGTGTCCCGTTTTCGGAGGTGGCCTCGGCAGACAGCGCCGCGTGATCACTCGCGAAATCGAAACCGAACAGCGAGAGCCGAAAACCACCTTTTCCCTGGAACGACCCGTGGCACTTGGCCGAGTTGCAGCCGAGCCGTCCCAGCAGCGGGATGACGTGTTTCTGGAAATCGGGCACCTCGCGGATATCCGACCCGGCAAAACGTTCGGACACCGGTCGCAGGGTGTCAGCTGCACGGACCGGTCCCAGGCAAACGACCAGCAGCAACACCGCGGCGCCAACCGTCAACAGGCCCGCGACCCGTCGGGAACCCGATCCACCGGAAATCCGCCAGCCGGATGCCCTGATCATTTGCCCGACTTTCCTTCGGCCCCGTCCGGCTTTGCCGACAGCTTCTGGAGCTCTTCGACCACGGTGAACGAATCGACTGTCGGGTCGGTGTGCACAGCGCCCACCCGAATCCGATCACCGATCTTCAGGTCACCGAACTTCGTACGAAACTCCTGGTCGAAAAATCCTCGCATGCTCATCAATCGACCAACGCTTGCCCTGGCATTGGTGGCCCGGCTGCTCTTCTGAGATCGCTCGATCGAGTTGATCTTCAGGGTCAATTCGTAGCCCTGCTCGGATTTCTCGGTGATCGTTCCGACCACCACACCACGGAATCCGCGGAACGACTCGGCCGGCACCGGGTAGGTCGCCGGATCAAACGGAACGGCCCGTTCAAGCACGGTGGCCTTCGGTGACAACGAGAACGTCGTGCCCTGGAGCGTCCCGGAACGGAACTTCAGGGTTTCGCCCCGCTTGATCAACAGCAGGGTATCCAGCCAGGCACCCGAAATTCCGACCACCTTGACTGTCTTGCCGAGCACCGTCTGCTTCAGGCTCCGGTCGCCGTAGATCGCCGTGATGTAATCCACCTCCAGGGTGAATTCGCCTAACTCGACATCCTTGGACTTCAGGCGTCCGATGACGATCGAATAGAACGTGTTAGCTCCACCCTTCTTGGCCCCCTTGCCCTTCATCGCCATGGCCCCGCCGCCTGCACCACCGACCACGATCGATGTCATCACACCAACCTTCGTCCTGGCGAATTGCTTTCGGAACCGCTCACCGACGAACACGATTTTCGATTCCTCTTCACCATCCCTAGAGGGGACCTCGAAGACGACAATGTAATCCTTGCCCTTCTTGCCCTTGTAAGTCAGCTTCGCGACCAAGGCCGCCGGCGCCAGTTGCTGGAACCCGGCCGTGGATTTCTTGCCGTCGGCTCCGGCAGCCGCCTTCCTGTAGCGAGCCACCGCCTCCTCTTCGGTCAGCTTCCCGTTAGCCACGGCGGCCTTCAACTGGGTAGCCAACTTCTCGAGATCCACCTTCGAGGCCCGCTTGGGTTTCGCGGTGTCCTTGGTTTGCACCGCCGCAGACCGACTCGCGCCAGCGTCTCTTGTCCCATCATCTGCGGAGGCAACACGGTCCAGCAGGAACGCAATGGCCAAGGCCATCAGCATTGTCGAAGGCTTCATCTGTCGCATTCCCTTTTTTCTTGATGGCTGGCTGGCCAAGCCCAGATCACCCGTACTATCCATGATCCGCACCGCAGCCGGGATCCTAGACACGATTCTACAGGATTCCTCGACGAGACCTCCCCGGCCATCGCCCGTTTCTCGAGTAATCCCGTGCCGGGGTCCGGTGGAATCGTCCGCTTCTCTGTCCAGTTCCCCGCGGCCACCACCGAAAACGACAGGGCGGTCGGCTCAGTGAAACAGAACCTGTTTCGCCGCCGCCGAATTGAACATCCGACTCCCCGAATGGCCAATGCCCGAAACCGGCCGGAACACCGCGTTCCTGGACCACTCGGGAAACAACTTCACGTACATCCGGTAATTCCGCCAACGCTCGAAACGATGCCGGCCCTGGACCATCGCCGGCGGACTCGTGGCGAGGTTCTTCGAGCCCATGTCCTGCGTACCGCCCAGGTAGTAGACGCGTCGAGCCTGCATCTGCTTGAGAATCGCCTCGCGGCCACGCGCCTTCATGTAGACGTTCAGATTATCCATTCCGTACTTGTAGCGGTTGAAGTCCTTGACGCCCTTCGGCTCGGCGAACATCCCCGCCTTTCCCGGAACCGGTCGCCGCTTGTCGAGATAAATGTAGGACGACGGGTTCATCACCAGGAACTTCAACCGCACCCCCTGGTTGACCCTGGCCAGGCCTCCCGCCGCATACCGGTTCACGAACTGGCCACCGGCCGAGTGCCCTGCCAGCACGACCTGGGACAGGTTGGGAAACCGCTTCCGATCCCTGAGTCGATCGAACACCTCGTCGATCACTCGATAAGAACTGATCCGCTTCGGGGCGAGCGAGCGATGCCCGATGGCCCAGCCACCCGTCCAAGTGTGCAACCCGGTCGCTGGATTGTCGGACGCGATGGGAAACCGGGGAGCCACGATCGCCGTGCCCACTCCCCGATGATCGGCCTGGGCACTCTCGTAAACCGCGCGAAAGTAGCCATTGGCCGTCCGGCCCAGGCCATGCACCACGATGACAACACGGCGGACCGACGGATGGCTTCGGTTGAAGGGATGAGTCCGATAGTAGACAACGCCGCCACCCTGGCTGGTCGTCAGCGTCCCTCGAAACTTCTCGGGATCGATCTTCTTCGCCGCGTTCAACGGCACCGCGAGGAGGACAAACAGAAACAACACGCCGAAACAAACAACACGCATCCGATCGCTCCAACGATTCACGGCCGACGGGATTTCCAGTCACCACCACTAACACAGTCGAATATCACCATTCAATCGACGATCATCGTCAGTTGAGTCGTGTTTCGCCCATCCGGGGAACCACGCGGAACCAATTTCGGTGACTTCCAGACAACGGACCAGTCATGACACGCCCATTTCAATTCCTCGCCATCCTGTTCCTGGGCCTTTCGACCACGGCAGGGGCCGCCGAGTCGCTGCACGAACGGGTGCGGCACGCTCACGCCGACAGTAACGGAGTCAAGATCCACTACGTCACGCTCGGCAAGGGCCCACTGGTCGTGATGATCCACGGTTTCCCCGATTACTGGTACACGTGGCGGCACCAGATGGAGGCCCTGGCCGACAGCTACCAGGTCGTGGCAGTCGACATGCGGGGTTACAACCGCAGCGACAAGCCGAAGGGCATCGAGCAGTACAGCGTCAAGTTACTGGTCGGCGACGTGGCAGCGGTCATCAAGCACGTCGGGGGAAAACGGGCCACCATCGTCGGCCACGACTGGGGTGGCATGGTCGCGTGGCAATTCGCCATGTCACTGCCCCAACAATGCAGCCGCCTGATCATCCTCAACCTGCCGCATCCCCGGGGCCTCTCACGCGAACTGGCCAACAACCCGCAGCAACAAAAGAACAGTGCCTACGCCCGGGACTTCCAACTGCCCGGAGCCCACAAGCTGCTCTCCGCCGAAGGACTCTCGAGATGGGTCCGCGACAAGGCGGCCCGGGCCAGGTACGTCGAAGCGTTCAGGCGATCCGACTTCGAAGCGATGCTCAACTACTACAAGCGGAACTACCCCCGGCTGCCCTACACCGAAGACAAGTCGCCGGTCGTGAAGGTCAAGGCCCCCGTGCTGATGTTCCACGGGCTCAACGACAGAGCCCTGCTGCCGGGGGCACTCAACGACACCTGGCTATGGGTCGAGAAAGACCTGACGCTGGTCACCATTCCCGGCTCGGGCCACTTCGTGCAACAGGACGCCGCCGAACTCGTCTCGCGGACCATGAAAATGTGGCTCGACCTCAGGACCCGCCCCGCGTCGACACCCGCTCGCTGAACCGTGCCCAGGTCCATTCAAGAGCCGAAAGACATCATGCGATCCATCGCCCGCACCACGCTCGTCGCTCGAAGTGCCCTGGCACTGCTGGCCGGGTGCGTCGCGGCCAACGCGTCGGCAGCCGAAGAGACCCGCTACTTCGAAATCCACGTCGTCGACCAGGCGACAGGGCGAGGCGTGCCGCTGGTCCAACTGCGGACCGTCAACAACATCAGCTACTACACCGACTCGGCCGGCCGTGTCGCCTTTCACGAACCGGGGTTGATGAACCAGCGGGTCTTCTTCCACGTCAGCAGCCATGGCTACGAATTCGCCAAGGACGCATTTGGCTACCGGGGAGCCCGGCTGCAGGTCTCCGCCGGAGGCAAGGCCACGCTGAAGATCAAGCGCCTGAACATCGCCGAACGGATCTATCGGGTGACCGGGGCGGGCATCTACCGCGACAGCCAACTGCTGGGACACCCTACGCCGATTCGCCAACCGGTCCTCAACGCCCAGGTCTTCGGGTCCGACAGCGTCGTCACCGCTCTGTTGGGCGACCGCATCTACTGGTTCTGGGGCGACACGCACCGGCCGTCCTATCCGCTGGGCAACTTCCATGTCCCCGGAGCCACCTCGAAACGACCCGGCCACGGTGGGCTGGATCCCGAGACGGGAGTCGATCTCGAGTACTTCCTGGCAACGACCAAACAGGCCCCCCAGGCCGGCTTCGCCAAGCCGACCGCCCGGCTGCCCGGCAAGGGACCCACCTGGATCAATGGCCTCGTCACGCTCAAGGACAAGGGCCGCGAACGGCTCTTCGGCATGTACGTCAAGATCAAGCCACCCCTGTCGGTCTACCAGCGGGGACTGATTGAATTCGATGCCGGAAAACAGAAATGGACCCAGGTCGTCGAGTTCGATCTCAAGGCTCCGCTATTCCCTTTCGGGCACCCGCTGAAGAGGACCGAACAGGGCGTCGATTATGTCTACTTCGGCGATCCGTTCCCGCTGGTGCGGGTCGAGGCCACGGCCAAGAAACTGGCCGAGCTGTCGAATTACCGGGCGTACACCTGCCTGGCGGCCGGGAGCCGCAAGATGTCGAACAGCGTCGAGCGGATTGACGGAAAACTGAAATGGGGCTGGAAGCCCGACACGGTGCGATTCACGCCCCAATTGCAGGCCCGGCTCATCAAGCAGGGTCAGATCAAGGCGTCCGAAGGGCTGTTCCAACTGTTCGACGATGACACGAAACCGATCCTGGTTCACCGCGGCTCGGTCTGCTGGAACGAATTCCGCGGCAAGTGGATCATGATCGGCAACCAGCAGTACGGCTCGTCGTTTCTTGGCGAGGTCTGGTACGCCGAGGCCGACCGGATGGTCGGGCCCTGGAACAACGCTCGCAAGATCGTCACTCACCAGAAGTACAGCTTCTACAACCCCACGCAGCACCCGTACTTCGACAAGCACGGTGGGCGGGTCATCTTCTTCGAGGGCACCTACACCGCGTTGTTTTCAGGCAACGACCAGAAGACACCCCGCTACAACTACAACCAGATCATGTACAAGCTCGACCTGGGTCACCCGGATCTGAAGCTGAACGATCGCAGCGCATCACCCAACAACCCATAGACCTCACCGAACCTCCAGGGAACACCGCCTGATGAGCAAGTTTCTCTTCGACAAGGACGTCAGCATCTCGCCTCTTCGCCGCAAGACGATCGGCGTGCTCGGCTACGGCAACCAGGGCCGGGCCCAGGCACTGAACCTCCGCGACAGCGGCTGCGACGTGATCATCGGCAACCGCAAGGACCGCTACTACAAGACCGCCGTCGAGGACGGCTTCGACGTGGCACCGATTCGCGAGGTCGTTGGGCGGGCCGACATCCTGATCATCGCGATCCCCGATGAGATCCAGCAGCAGGTCTACGAGCAACACATCCGGGACCACTTGCTGCCCGGGCAGGTGATGGACTTTGCCAGCAGCTACGGCATCCGCTTCGAGTGCATTGTGCCGCCGGATGACATCGACGTGATCATGATGTCGCCTCGAGCCATGGGCGTGACGGTCCGTGAAGCGTACGAGGCGGGTAAGGGGGTGCCGGGGTTCGTCGCCGTCTGGCAGGACGTCTCGGGCAAGGCCCGACAGATCGTTCTGGCCCTGGCCAAGGCCGTGGGGTGTACTCGGGCCGGAGTGTTTCAGTGCCGCTTCGAGGACGAATCGGATGTCAACCTGCTCGGGGAACAGGGACTGTGGCCGCTGTTTACCCAGGCGCTGCTGCTGACCTACGAGGTGGCCGTGGAAGCGGGGATCCCGCCGGAAGTGGCGTTGATCGAGTACTGCGCGTCGGGCGAAGCCTCTGAGATCTTCAGACAGATGGCGCTCGATGGCATCGTCCGACAGGCCCGGTTCCATTCACCGACTTCTCGCTATGGCTCGTTGACCCGAGCCGAACAACTGCCCAACAAGGCAATGAAGGACCGCATCCGGAAGGCGATGGACGGCATTCGCAGTGGCCGGTTCGCCCGCGAATGGGCCAACGAACAGGCCGCCGGGTATCCCAACATGACCCGGCTGGCGAAGGAGGCCGAGAACCACCCGATCACCAGGACCGAACGCAAGGTGCATGCCATCACCAGGTGCCCGAAAAACTACTCGGTCGATCCGTCCTGATCCTCTTCCACTCGGCAACGACATGATCGACGCCACCTACTACGTGCTGGCTACCCTGGCCGTACTGGCGTCGGTCCTGCTGTGGCTCGCCAACCTGCTCTCGCTGCCAGGCAACTGGGGCATCATCGTCCTGGCCATCGCGCTGGCGTGGCTCTTTCCCGTGGACGCCTCGACACACGGCCCAGGCGTCGGCTGGGACACGGTCGCTGTCCTCGCCGGTCTGGCGCTGCTGGGCGAATTGATGGAATTCGCGGCCGGAGCAACCGGAGCCGCCAGGCAGGGAGCCAGCCGACGAGCCATCCTGCTCTCACTGGTCGGCTCCTGCGCCCTCAGCCTCCTGGGTGCCCTGCTGGTCGCAATGCTGATCCCGGTGGTTGGAGCACTCATCGGAGCACTCGTGGGGGGAGGCGCCGGGGCGTGGGGCGGAGCCTACCTGGGCGAGATGTGGAAGGGACGTAGCCAGCCGGAACGACTCGCCGCCGGAAAAGGCGCGCTCGTCGGACGGGTGCTCGGTACCTTCTCCAAACTGCTCGTCGGCGTCATCATGGTCGCCGTCTTTACCGCCGCTGCATTCATTTGAAGCGGCCTGATTCACTGACTGTTGCAAAATGCAACAGTCGGCCAGGCCCCGATGGTCTGGAGACCCAGAATGGGCCTCCGGAAAAATTGAATCACAACCTGTTCATATACAAGTAGTTACGACACGTCTCCTCGGAAGAAGTGGTTTTGGCATGGTGATTGCATCCAGTCAATACCATCTGACTCGGGTGCTCCAATTCACCGGAGCCCTACCTCTCACTCCCTTCTTCTTCCGTTCTGGAGAACTGCGACCATGCGAAAACTTCATGTGCTGCTGCTGGGTGTTGCGATGTTGTCAACGGGTTTCGTGCTTCCTGGCGAAGCTCGAGCTGACGACTGCGACGATGTCTTCGATGTCTATGCCAAGTACGCCCGTCAGATCGTCTCGGTCACCTTCCGGGGTACCGACGCGATGGACGCGGTGGTCGAGACGGCGGTTCCTCGGATCCGCCGACTCCAGCATGCCGGCGAGCACCGGCGTGCACGTGCGTTGGCTGCTCGAGCGATCGACACGATCCAATCGCTCGGCGACAAGACTCACAGAGCGATCCGTAAGACGGCCAGCGAGGGTGTTCGAGCATTGATGCGATTCGAAGGCGATGTACCTCCGGATGTGCTCAGGGAACTGATCGGCAACCTGCTGCAGTTGGCCACGCGTGCTGCCAACTACGCGTCGGATGTCGAGGAGGACTCGATCAACGCCATCAAGCGGCTCTTCCCGCAGGTCTCGGAAGTGCCCAGACGAAAGAGATCCTGATCCCCGCCCTGGGGTCCGGTGTCCGCCATCAGGCGGGCATCGGTCCCTTTTTCTTCCAGGAACCGGGGACAGGCTCACCCGCCGTGCGGGGGTGCCTGTCCCCTCTCTGCATTTGCGTTTCGCAGCCCCCACCCCCACCCCCGCCCGCAGCCGATCGGTCTCACCGCGGTGCGTCCCATCGAGCTTGCCGCATCATGCGGGTGGATTGTCATGGCTGGTGTCACGCCCAGAGTGAACCGCCTACGATACTGACAACGGTCCCGCGCAACTCGACACGCGTCGCACCCGGTGGGCAGGAGGGGGGAATCTCATGCAGAGCAAGACTCGACACCCTGCGACGTGGACGGCTCTCATCGGTTGGGCATGTGCGGCAGTTCTGGCCCTGCCGAACTCCACACCTGCCAACGACATCTCGCCTCCCAACATCCTCTGGCTCTCGGCCGAGGACATCAGCCCACACCTGGGCTGCTACGGCGACCCCCACGCCATCACGCCGCACCTCGATCAACTCGCCACCGAAGGCATCCGCTACACACACGCCTTCACCACCGCCGGAGTCTGCTCGCCGTGTCGCAGCGGCATCATCACCGGCATGTACCAGACCACCCTGGGCACTCATCACATGAGATGCACGGCGGTGCTGCCGGACTTCATCAAGCCATTCCCGGTCTACCTCCGCCAGGCCGGTTACTTCTGCACGAACCACTCAAAGACCGACTACCAGTTCAAGCATCCCCGCGAGACCTGGGACTCGTCCCGGGGTAAGGGATCACACTGGCGAAAGCGGCCGAAGCGGGACCAGCCGTTCTTTGCTGTGTTCAATTTCCTCGGCTGTCACGAGAGCGGGATCGCCGGGTCGGCCAAGTACAAGGCGGTGACCGCCAACCTGAAACCCGCCCAGCGCCAGGACCCCGCCGCGCTGTCGACCCTGCCACCGTATTACCCCGACACGAAGGTGGTCCGAGAGGACTGGAAGCGGAACTACGAGCTGATCACGGCGATGGATGCCTGGGCCGGTGACCTGATCCAGCAACTCAAGGACGACGGGCTCTACGAGAACACGATCATCTTCTTCTGGTCCGATCACGGAGTCGGCCTGCCCCGGGCCAAGCGGTGGCTGTACGACTCGGGCACGCACATCCCGCTGATCGTCAGGATCCCCGAACAGTACCGGCGCGCCGGGGGAGTCGCACCAGACCAGGGACGGCCCGGCACCGTCACCGATCAACTGGTCAGCTCGATCGACCTCGGACCCACCGTCCTGAACCTGGCCGGACTGAAAGTGCCCGACCACGTCCAGGGTGAAGCCTTCCTCGGCCGTGACCTCAAGCGGCCCAGGCGGTATGTCTACGGAGCCCGCGACCGGATGGATGAGCGCTACGACATCATCCGCATGGTCCGCAACAAGCAG
>CAUZRQ010000142.1:0-12972 GCA_963582065.1 Planctomycetota bacterium
GGCCCGGATCACGTAGTCGCGGTACTTGTAGGCGTAGGGACGCACGCGGTCGTCGTTGGTGTAGCCTTCCGAGTCGGCGTAGCCGGCCACGTCGAGCCAGTGGCGGCCCCAGCGTTCGCCGTAGTGATCTGACCCCAGACAACTCTCGATCAACCGTTCGTAGGCATCGGCCCGCTTGTCGGTGATGAAGGCCTGGGCCTGCTCATACGTCGGCGGCAAGCCCACGAGGTCCAGGTAGACGCGACGAACCAGAGTCAGCCGGTCGGCGTCCTTGGCAAAACCCAGTTTCTTTTCCTTCAGTCGAGCCAGTACGAACGAATCGACCGCAGTCCGCACCCGTTCCTGGCCCACCGGGATCGGCAATGCGGGGCGTGAGATCGGCTGAAACGCCCACCAGGACCGCTCCTCGGGGGTGATTCCCAGGCCCTCACCAATCTCCTTGGGCTCGGGACGAGCCGTCTTGGCTCCCTGGGCGATCCATCTCGAGATCTTCTCGATCTCCTCGTCGCTGACCCTCATGTCACCGGGCGGCATCGAGCCTTCCCTGAGCCGCTTGACCAGGAAGCTCTTGCCGGGATCCCCGGCCACGATCGCCGGCCCTGACTCGCCTCCGGCGAGCATCAGCCGGGCCAGCCGCAGGTCCAGTTTCCCCTTCTTTTGCTTCTCTGCCCCATGACAGTCGTAGCAATGCGACCTGAAGATCGGGCGGATGTCACTTTCGAAGGTCAGCGGCTTGCCCTCTGCAGCCACCGTGGCACTCGGCAGGCACACCGCCGACATCACCCCGACCACCAGCCACACACCCGATCGCGAAAGCCCGAACATGAAGTCCCCGTCGAATCAAAGCACGTCAATGCGTTCGTCCTATTCTAGCCGGGTGTCCGGGCTACTTGAATCCGAACTCGTCCCTGGACCCGAAGCCCGGGCGGGATTCGGGAATCGGATTGTCTCGAAGGTGCCCCGGGCGTTAGGCTACGCGGATGCACTTCACTGGCCCGGACCTCTCGCTGCTGTCACGACGGACGATGCTGCAACTGGGCGGCTTGGGCCTGGGCACCGCCGGCGGCTCGTTACTGGCTGCTCCTCCCACGGAGCCCCGCTCCGACACCTCCTGCATCATGTTCTTCCTCGACGGCGGTCCGTCTCACCACGAGACGTTCGACCCCAAGCCCGAGGCACCTCAGTCGGTTCGCGGCCAGTTCGGGACCATCGACACGGCAGTCGAGGGCCTGAGAATCTGCGACCGTCTGCCAATGCTGGCCGCCGAGGCGGCTCGATTCAGTGTCGTCCGCTCGCTGCACCACGGCAACAACAGTCACGCGCCCTCAGAACACCAGATGCTGACCGGCCGGATGGGAACTCGCGACGGCACGGCTCGAGCAGTGATCGAGACACCGTCGATCGGGTCCATCGTCTCACGGCTCCGCGGCACCCGCCAAGCGGGGATGCCGGCGTACGTGGGGATCCCGTGGAGTTTTCATCACGAGTACGTCGGGTCACCCTTCGGAGCCGCTGCCTACCTGGGCTCGCAGCACGAACCTTTCGAGAGCGGTCAGCTGCCGGCCTCGACGACCGAAGAGTTCCAGGTGCCGATCCTGAAACTTCAGGACGGAATCTCGCCACCCCGACTCGAGCAGCGTCAGCAGCTGCTCTCGGTCCTCGACCAGTTCCGTCACCAGGAACCCGCGGCCCGCGCGATCGGTCAGATCCGCGAATTCACCCGGCGGGGCATGGACCTGCTGCTGCAACAGCAGGTCCGCAATGCGTTTGACCTCTCTCGAGAAACCGCGGCCACCCGCCAGCGGTACGGATCACACGAATGGGGCCAGTCAGCCCTGCTGGCTCGCCGCATGGTCGAAGCCGGTGTCGCGTTTACGCTGGTCCAGTGCGGGCTGCGGCAGGACTGGGACACCCACGCCACCAACTTCACGAAACTCGACAAGTTCCTGCCTCCGATCGATCGAGCCGTCGCCACGCTGCTGGCCGACCTGGCCGACCGCGGCATGCTCGAGAAGACCGTGGTGATGGTCATCGGCGAGTTTGGCCGGACGCCCAAGATCAACAACAACGCCGGCCGCGATCACTGGGGCGATTGCTTCTCGGCTCTCATTGCCGGCGGCGGCCTGCGATCGGGACAGGTGGTCGGCAGCAGCGATGCGATCGGCGGATACCCCATCGAGCGTCCGATCCATGCCGAGGGCCTCTTCGCCACGATGTACCACGCCCTGGGCATCGACACGCACACCGTCTTCCAGGACGACCAGGACCGCCCGATCCCCGTGCTCAACCACGGTGCCCCGATCGACGAACTGATCGGGTAACCCGCTCGCTCGGAACTCTAGGGCAGAAACCTCTCGAAGAACCCCAGCCAGTTGCGGTGGAAGATGTTGTCGATGTCGCGGTCGTTGTAGCCGCGATCGGTCAGCAGCCCATCCAGCTTCTGCAGGTCGGCCGTGGTCTCGAGATCGTGAGGCATGTGATTGGTCCCGCCGATGTCACTGCCGATCGCCGCGTGACCCGAGTTCCCTGCCAGCTGGCAAACATGGTCGATGTGGTCAGCCACCGCTCCCATGTCGACCTCCTCGGGCTTCGACGTCCCGTGGACCCAGCCGGGGACCAGCATCCAGGCATCCAGTACCGCCCCGATCACTCCACCCCGCTCGATCAACCGACCGATCTGGTCGTCGGACAACTGGCGATCGCCGGGCACAAGCGCCTGGCAGTTGTTGTGGCTGGCGATCACCGGGCCGCTGAACCGGTCGAGCGATTCGTAGAAGGACTCCTCGGAGGTGTGTGACAGGTCCAGGATCATGCCCAGCCGCTCGAACTCGGTCAGCAGTTCGACCCCCTTTTCTGTCAGCGGCCCGGTGACACCGGTTCCGGCTGCGTACTGGCTGTGACCGAAGTGCGACAGCATCACGCTCCGCAACCCGTCCTCCCACCACAACTCGGCCTGGGACGGTTCGACAATCGGATCGGCACACTCCATCGCCACGATGATCCCGATCGGCAATTCCAGACGTTCCTCCTCCGAGGCCGCCTCCCAACTCTGCCACTGACTGGTCACTTCCTCGGCCGTACGGATCAGCCTCGCCTCGCCCTGCTGTTCGAGTATTCGGTAGTAGGCCAGTTGGGCGTGCGCATGAGCGTAGGCCATACGGTGCGTGCCGAAATTCAGGTCGGTCCGCAATGTCGGTCTCGCATCTGCCGCAACCCGGGCCGCGAGGCTCGACTGGCAGATCCCCACTCCCCCCCTGCGCATCTCCGGCAGGCTGTTGGCCGAGCAGCCACGGCCAAACGTGTCGGTCATCCCCGCTTCACGCTCGTTCGTCACCGCCACAGACTCGGTCTGGTCACGGTTGTACGACACCGCATAAAGCGCCAGGTCGGCATGCCCGTCAAATATCAGTCTCATCGTTCATCCCACCCTTGGGGTCAGAGCTTGAATAGTGAATAGTGGCCGATGACTCGACAAACCAGCGAAGCTGCGTAAGCCACTATTCACTATTCAAGCTCTGACTCCAATTGGTTTGGACCATGAAGTGTCTCTTGATCTCTTTGCTGGGGTGGGTGGTTGTTGGGGTCGGTCCGGTGTTGGCCGATGATGCTGTGAAGATGCGGGTGATCGAGACGACCTCGGGGACTCGGTTTGGGCTGTTTGGGAACAAGCCGCGATCGCCGGCCCCCACGTTTTTTGTCTTCGCCACCGCGGTCGACGACATGGCGAAACTCCCGGTCTACACCGAGACCGGGCGTCAGTTGGCCAAGCACGGGTGGCTGTTCGTCACGCTCGATCCGCCCTGCCATGGACGTGACCACAAACCCGATGAGCCGCCGGCCCTCTCCGGTTGGGCCCATCGGGTGAAGCTGGGCCAGGACCCGGTGAAGCCGTTTACCGACCGCTGCCGTGACGTACTCGACTGGCTCGTCGCTAACAAGTACACCGATCCCGGGCAGGTTGCCGCGGGAGGCACCTCTCGAGGCGGTTTCTGTGCCTTGCACTTTGCCGCTTCCGATCCTCGAGTCCGCACGGTCGTGTGCGTCTCACCGGTCACCAACCTGCGGGCTCTGCGGGAATTCGACGGTGTCACGGCAAAGCAGACCCGACCGTTTGACGCCTCGGCACTTGCCTCCAGGCTCGTCGGACGCCGGGTCTGGATCAGCATCGGCAACGCCGACCCACGCGTCAGCACCGACGACTGCATCGCCACGGTCCGCTCATTCGTGCAGGCGGCCGCCAAGGCGTCTCCCGGGAAGCCGGTTCCCATCGAACTGGTCGTGGGTCCGAGCCTGGGCCACAGCGCCATCAGGGACGCCTACCGACTGGCGGGCGAATTCGTACTCAGGCACCCCAAGCCGGCGACGAAACCCTGACGCGGCACCCGCCTGCGGTGTCGCTAGCGGATCTTGCCGAGATCCGAGAGGTAACGGAGCAGGTCGAGCTGCTGCTGGCGTGAGAGCACCGCGGTCAGGCCACGTGGCATCACGCTGCCGGTGACCTTCTTCAATTCGATGTTCTCCTTCTTGAAGGTCACCAGTTTCCTGGTCGCCAAGTCCTGCAGCACCAGGTCATCCGAATCCCCACCGCCCTTCGTTTTTCTCTGGTAGCCCTGGTGGATCTTTCCATCCACGGTGACCACCTGGACGACCGAAAAGCCCTCCTTGACCTGGCGGTTGGGCCACAGCAATTCCTCGGCAATCCGCTGTGGTGACAGCGTGGTCCCGATGGCGGTGAGGTCCGGCCCGATCTCGCCACCGCTGCCTCCCACCCGGTGACACGACGCGCAGGCCAGGTTCTTGAACAGCACCGCACCCCGTACCACGGCTCCCGACTTCGCGGCATCCCCGACCAACTGCTTCACGAACGTCTCGCTGTACTCGGGCGGCTTGCCCGAGGCACCCAACGAGCGGTTGAGGATCCCGAGCAGGTCGCGGTCCGAGTGGCCGGTCGCAAACAGGGACTTCAGCAGCAACCGGGCCACGTCGGGTTTCAACATGCTCGACTTCATCGCAGTCGCCAACGCGGCGGCACCTCCCTTGTGGTTCACGAACGCCGCCAGTGTCGACCTGGCATCCGCCGCCTGCAGGCCGCCATCTCCAAACAGCTCGGCCGCACGCCGAGCCGCCAATTGCGAATCGAGCGGTGCGAGTGCTCGAATGGCCGCCGCCCGCAATGGCAGCGGGTGCGGGGCCCTGGCGTTCGATTCCAGTACTCCGCGGCCGCCGCGTGCCTTCAATGCCACCAATGCGCCAAAAGCCGCCTCGCGAACCGGCACCGAAAACGCCGGGTTCCCGGCAGTGGCCCGCACCGCATCCTGGGTCCCGACAACCTCCCAGATGCCAGCGAGGTTCAACGCCTGGATCCGGACACCGGCGTGGTCCTGCCCGATCAACCCACCCAGCGATGCGACCAGGTCGCCCGAAGGACGGACGTTGCGGACTCGGGCCGCCTCGACCAGGTGACCCAGTGCCCGAGCATGCTGTGCCGCGTTGTAGCGACCCCTGTCACTGAACCTCTTCGCGTCGAGTCCAAACAGCCTCAGGTCATCAGGACTGCCCACCGCCAGGATCGCCGCGATCGCCGCGGACCTCGTCGCCCGGTCCAGGCCCTCGCCGTCAAGCAATTTCTTGAGGCTCCCCAGTGCCTGCCGGCCTCCGACCTCGTTCAGCACCGCTGCCAACTGGGCGGGTCGCTCGAATAACAGCTCCCCTTTCTCAAACGCCGGCAGCCAATGCGGCTCGAGGTGGTGTACCGCCTGCTTGAAGGCGTAGTCGATCCATTCGTCACTGGGCCTCTCGACCACGCGGGCGACCACCTCGATCGACCGCGACCGCGGGATCGCCGCACAGGCCATCACCGCTTCCATCCGCACCTGCGGATGCTCGTCCACCACCCGCTCGGCCAACAGGCCCAGGGGATCATCCAGTCGATCGTGCCAGCGCCCGACAACTCGAGCGGCGTAGGCACGGGCGCGATGGTCCCGGGCCTGTAGCAATCGCTCGAGCAATCCCGGGCGAATCACCTCGAGTGTCTCCAGTGCCCCCAGTGCCTCGTAGAGGTGATGCTCGTAGAGCGGATCCCTGGGATCCAATGCCGCCACCCAGCGGTCCAACTCCAGTGCGGCCGTGCGCGGATCCCGGTTCGTCAGTTCCCGCTTGGCCTGGTAGCGGCTGAAGTGCTCCGGCGACTTCAACGCCTCGAGCACCTCGCCGATCGGCGCCTTCGCCAGGTTCTTCGGCCTGGGGACCGACCGAGCCGACTCGGTGTGAACCAACCGCCAGATCCGTCCATGCGCCTTGTCGCGTTTGGGATCGCGGTAGGCATCGTCCTGGTGGCAGGTGACCGGGTTGTACCAGTCGACGACATAGATCGCCCCGTCAGGCCCCTGCTTCACATCGACCGGGCGGAAGTTACGGTGGCGCGATTGCAGGATCGGCTCCTTCCAGTCCAGTGCGAATCCTGCTCCATCGGGCCGGACTGAAAACCGCTTGACCCGGTTCGGCTTGAAGTCGCCGATCACGAAGCTGTCACGCATCGACTCGGGCAGACCCCGGCCGTCCAGGTATCCGATCCCGCAGTAGCCACCGGGATTACCGATACGTCGGAGCTTCAATACGTGAGTCGTCGGGACCTGGCCGGGCGAGAGGTAGGTGACTCCACCGGCCCCGTCGATGCTGAAGATCTGGCCCCAGCCGTCGAAGGCCACTCCCCACGGGTTGCCCGGTCCCATACAGGAATCGAGCAGCGGGTCCATTTGCAGCCTGCGTGGCCTGAGCCGATAGAAGCCGGCCTGGAACAGGTCGCTCGACCCCCAGGGCGTCTCGACCCGCGACTCGCAGCCGTCTCCCTGTCCGAAATACAGCTCGCCGCCGGGACTCCAGATGAACGAGTTGATTGTCTGGTGCGAGTCTCCGTTGCCGAACCCGCCCAGCAGCACGCGACGCCGATCGGCTCGGCCATCGCCATTGGTGTCCTCGAGGAACAGGATCTCGGTGTTCTGGCCGACATAGAGTCCCCCGTCGCCCCATTCCATTCCCGTCGGGATGTTCAGTCCCTCGGCGAACACGCTCGAGCGATCCGCCGTGCCATCTCCGTCGGTGTCTTCGAGCCGGATGATCTTGTCGTTGGGCAGGTCGCCGGGAAATACGTGCGGATAGGTCGTGGTCACCGCGACGTACATGCGACCCTGTGGGTCCCACCGCAGGGCAAGCGGGGAGGTCAGCCCGTGCGTGTCCGAGGCGAACAGGTTGACGCTGAAGCCCTTGGGAACGGCGAACGACGCCAACTCGGCCTTGATGTCCGCCTGCGGCGCCGCGTGCAGCACCTCGGGCCTGGGCCGCTTGGCGCCGGGATCCGGCTTACCATCGGCGACCGTCCACACCCTCTGCTCGGCTCGCTCGATCAACGGCAACAGCTTCTGCCATTCCTCGCGAAACGGAATATACTTGGCACCTCCACGAGTGAACTGCCGCCGCGAGTCGTCACCGTAGAGCAGTTTCCAGTTGGCCGGTCGCCAGTAGTCATACCACAGGCGGTGCTTCTCGATGACAGCCCTGCGCAGAGTCTCCTGTGACGTCTCCAGGGAAAACTCCACACCCAGCTGCCCGGCAATCGCGTGGGCGACATGGGCCTGGGCCGACGGCTTGATGTGCATGCCGTTATCGGTCAATCCGGTGCGGGACCGATGGAACAAGTCTACCAGGACCAGCTTGCGGTCGGCAGCGAGTTTCGCGATAGCCTGCACGTACAACTCGAGGTCGACATTCCTGGTCGACAGGTCGGGAATCGACCCGGTGGGCGGCTCTTCGAATGGCGACGGGGTGACCAGCACGATCAACCTCGCCTGCTTCTGCCACCCGGTGATCAGTTCGCCGTAGGCAGCGGTGAACCTCTCGAGTCCCACTCGGCCGGCTAGCGATTCCATCCGCCCGAACTGGGCGATCACCACCGTCGTGCCGACTCGGCGGAATTGCTCATCTCGTTTCCCGAACCCATCGGGCCGCCAGCGTTCGATCACGGTCCCCAGCCCGAACACCGTGTCGGATTCCCACGCCAGGTCCCGAAACTTCGGCCGAGCCGACGCGAAGGCACGGCTGAGTGCGGCTTCGAGATGCCCGGCCTGCTGCAGGCGAACCATGTTGGTGCCGCCCGCCAGGACAACCACATCACCTTCGACCAACACAAAGCGATCGGCCGCTTCGAGTGGCTCGGTACACGACAGCACCAACACGCACCAAAGCAGCTGTGTCAGTCGATTGGTCTGAACGCTCATCGGGCCATTCCCCGGGGTCTCCACCGGCGGTCTCACTATGAGAGAAAACGCCCTCTGCTTCCATCGCAGTCATCACCGAATCACCTGGCTCAGCTGATTGGCACACTCTACACCACCTGGTCACCGGATTTCTGAGCCGACCGGCCCGGTTCGCATGTGTGCAGCCAAGAGGCTAGTCTCCAGAGACCACCTCCTGATTGACACGGTCTCCCAACACGCAGGTTTTTCATGCCCACAGTTTTCTTGCCCCCTCGCCAGGTCCACCTTCCCCTGTTCGCGTTCGCGTTGATGGTTGTCTCCGCGTCATGCCCGCCGGCCATCGCTCAACAGGCCTCCGTCACCCGCGAACCGATCATGCTCTCGCATCGTGGCCTCGTCCGGCATGCTCCTGAAAACACCGTGCCGGCCTTTGAAGCTGCCGTTGCCTTGGGTCTTTCGATCGAGTTGGACGTCTACCAGACCCGCGACGGAAAACTGGTCGTCATCCACGACAACACGGTCGATCGCACGACCAACGGCACCGGCAAGATCGGCGAATTGACCCTGTCCCAGATCCGCAAGCTCGACGCCGGCGGCTGGTTCCATCCCCGGTTCCGCGGCCTGAAGGTACCGACTCTCGACGAGGCCTTCTCGGCCATCAAGAAACGACAAGGCAAACCGGTCACGATTGCACTGAACATGAAGGTGATCTCGCCGGACATCGAGAAGAAGATCGTGCGGGTGGTCAAGAAGCACAATCTCTTCGACCAGTTGTTCGCGTTCGGCCAGCCGGCCGATTCGAGTCGCCGTTTCAAGAAGGCCAGCCGCAAGCTGAAGACCACCATCGTCAAGATCTACGACTCCGCACAGTTTGCCGCGGCGCTGAAAGATCCATTGGGTGACTGTCTCTGGGTCGGCTTCGTCCCCAGTCGTGAGGAAATGGCACAGGCTCATCAACTGAAGAAGCAGGTCTGGTTGAGCCTGAAGATCGGCGACCGTCGGCCCGACATCTGGGACAAGGCCCGCGCCAGCGGCATGGACGGCATCTGTACCGACTGGCCGCTGGAGTGTCGTCTGCACTGGCGAAACACCCGCTGATTGGCTGACACAGATTGCGGGCGGTCACTCGTTTGCAGCCAAATCCGGTTTTGCGATTCCTCGACCGGGCTGACTTGGTAAACTGACCGAGTTGTGTATTCGAGAGAAACCGGATCCATGAAATCGCGAAATGCTGTTTTCCCCTGGCAACACGCCCCGGTGTCTCGCCGTACGGCGGTGCAGGCGGGCGCCCTGGGCCTGATGGGGCTGGGAACCAACCACCTGCAGGCGTTGCGGGCGGCCGATTCGCAGCAGCTGGCACCCGGAGGTGGTTCGGCCAAAACGGTCCTCTACATCTTTCTCTCGGGCGGACTGGCCCAGCAGGACAGTTTCGACCTGAAGCCCAACGCTCCCGACGGGATTCGCGGCGAGTTCAACCCGATCCAGACCGCCTCACCCGGCGTGCAGATCTGCGAGCACCTGCCGGGCCTGGCCCAGCGCAGCCGTCACTGGGGTCTGGTCCGCTCGATGACCCACCGCACCAACGGCCACACTCTGGGTCATTATTTCATGCTGACCGGCCACTCGGGTGCCACCCCCGGCTTCAAGGGCGACCGGGTGCCGCGGCCAACCGACTTTCCCTCGATCATGTCGGTGGCCGGCTACTCGATCCCCCCGCAAAAGAACAACCTGCCGCCGGCCATCGTGCTTCCTGATCGGATGGTGCACTGGCAGGGTGGTACCATCCCCGGCCTGTACGGTGGCCTGATGGGCTCCCAACGCGACCCGTACTTCATCGAGGCCTCGCCGTACGGGAACCCGCTGTGGCGAGGTGCCTATCCGGGTTACTCGATGGCCGATTCGACCCGGAACCCGCCCAGGCAGCCCGATGCCCGGGTCTTCCAGGCGCCCAGCCTGAAGCTGCCGGCCGGATTGACCCGCGGTCGGCTCGACGCCCGCCGGACCCTGCTGGGGTCTCTCGACGACCAACGCCGGCGGCTGGCCGACTCGGCCGAGGCCCAATCCTACGACCGCGAACGTCAGACGGCGATCTCGCTGTTGACCAACCCCAGGATCCGCAACGCCTTCGACGTGACCCGGGCCGATGCGAAGACCCAGGCCCGCTACGGAGCCAACAGCTTCGGCTGGTCGCTGCTGATGGCCTACCGGCTGACCAAAGCCGGTGTGCCACTGATCCAGGTGAACCTCGGGAACAACGAGACCTGGGACACCCACGGCGAATCCTTCTCACGACTCAAGAACCAGCTCTTCCCGCCAACCGACCTCGCCCTGTGTGCGCTGCTCGACGACCTGGAGTCCAGCGGCCTGCTCGAATCGACCCTGATCGTGATGGCCGGCGAGTTCGGCCGCACGCCGAAACTCTCGACACTCGAGAAGGTCTTCTACAAGCCCGGTCGTGACCACTGGGGTGCGGTGCAGACGGTATTCTTCGCCGGTGGCGGCATCCGGGGTGGCACGGTCGTCGGCACTTCCGACGCCATCGCCGGCTACCCGGCCTCCTCGCCTCAGAAACCCGAGAACATGGCCGCGACGATGTACCACGCGCTGGGCATCCCACACACCGCCGCCTGGAAGGACGAGCTCGATCGTCCTCACCACATCTACCACGGCGACCCGATCTACGAATTGCTCGGATGAGCCGGCGACAATCTCCTTCCTCCGTTCCCCCCGGCCGTATCAGCGTCGGGGTGCTGGAAAGAGCCATCGTGAAGTTTCTCGTTGCCTGCAGCCTGTTGTGTATCACGGCAAACGCCGCCGAGACTGCCACCGAGGTGCCCTGCCCCGCGGTCGGCCAGAGTGGCGAACCCAACCTGCTGCGGGGATCCGATGGTCGGTTGTACCTGAGCTGGATCGAACGGGGCCCCGGACGAATGGCCACCCTGAAATTTTCGCACTGGAACACCGGCACCTGGTCGAAGCCGAAACACATCGCCGCCGGTGACAACTGGTTTGTCAACTGGGCCGACTTTCCCTCGCTGTGCGCGTTGCCCGATGGAACCCTGGTCGCCCACTGGCTGCAGAAGAGCTCGGCGGGAACCTATTCCTATGACGTCAAGCTGAGTCTCTCGCACAACCGTGGCCGATCCTGGTCGAAACCCGTCTCGCCACACCGTGACGGCACACCTACCGAACACGGCTTCGTGTCAATCGTCCCGGTGGACAAGTCGACCTTTGGAGTGTTCTGGCTCGACGGACGCAAGATGATCGTCAAGGGAGGCGAGATGGCATTGCGTTACTGCACGCTGGATCGTGACGGGCGGTTGGGCGTTGAACGAGTGGTCGACCAGCGGGTCTGCGAGTGCTGCCAGACCGGTGCGGTGGTCCTGGACAACGGCGACCCGTTCGTCGTGTTTCGAGACCGGCTGGCCGGTGAGGTCCGCGACATCACCTCCTCGACACTGAACGCCGGACGGGTGCGGCGATCTCGAAGAGTGCATGCCGACAACTGGGTGATCGAGGGCTGCCCGGTCAACGGCCCATCGATCGACACCCACCGCAAGTCGGTGGCAGTCGCGTGGTTCACCAACGTCGAAAAACATCCGGAGGTCCGGGTGCGATTCTCTCAAGATACGGCGCAGACGTTCGGCAAGACGATTCGTGTTGACGATGGTGCGTCGTCCGGGCGGGTCGACATCGTCCTGATCGATACCGACACCGCCGCGGTGTCATGGCTGAAGGTCGACGGCAAGGCTGCCGAAATTCGCTGGCGCGTGGTTCACCGGGACGGAACCACGACACCGTCTCGACGGCTGACGGGGACCCTGGCAAGCCGCTCGTCGGGCTTTCCCCGCATGGAACGCTTCGGCGACGCCCTGTTCTTTGCCTGGACCGATGCCGTCAAGCCCCCACGAGTTCGCACCGCTCGAGTGGTCCGGTAGGCCACTCACTCAGGGACCGTTGAGGCCCGTTTGAGTTCGGCACGGCGGACCGCGTGTTGATTCGATGGCCATCCCGCCAGCAGGTCACTATGCTCCGCCGCCATGGCGTCACGCAACTCACCGCTGAACCCACGCGCCCATTTTGACAACTTCCGCAGCTGGCTGGATTTGGAGGGCGAGGCCGAACAGCAACGCATGGAGTCCCGTCGGAATCGACTGACACCGGCAGAGGCCGAACGCAGCGGCTCCACGCTGCTGAACATGGTGATCACCAGTCACACGACCGGGCTGGGAGGGCGTTACCTACTGACACTGCAGAAGCGGCACGCCCCCGAACGGCTTCCCTGGCACCGTTTCCGGGTCGGCAGCCCTGTGTCACTCTCCTCGGAACAGGATCACCGCCCCTTGTCCGGGGTCGTCAGCGCCCGTCGTCGCGACCACATCGAGGTGGCGTTGAACAAGTGGCCCGAGGGCGACAGCTTCCGGGTCGACATGACTCCCGACGAGATCACTCGCAAACGGCAACGAGAGGCATTAGATGCGGCTGAACGTGCCACCGGTCGGCTGGCCAAATTGCGCGACGTGTTACTGTACCACGGCGAACCGGAGTTTGACGAGAACCTGGAACCCGACGGCGCCGAGCATCTCGACGATTCACAACGCCAGGCCGTCGCCTTTGCGCTTGCGGCCCAGGACCTGGCGATCATCCATGGACCGCCGGGAACAGGAAAAACGACCACCGTGGTCGAGGTCATCCGCCAGGCCGTTGCCAACGGCGAACG